>JAFQHL010000020.1 GCA_017397955.1 Clostridia bacterium | reverse complement strand
TGGAAGTTCAAAGATGAAAATCCACATCGCAAAACCACTGTTTTTTCTTTCTTTCACTCGCTTTTCTTCAAAATTGCACCTATATCAACTCAAAAGCCGTGTTTCGCTTAACGCCAAACACGGCTTTTTCGACAGGCTGACACCTTCCGCATCAAGCGGAAAGGTGTTTTTGGACATCACACAATGAAAAAATAAACACTTCTAATATTAAGAAATGCTAAACAATTTGATTGTTTTATCGATTTTGGTTGTTGTTTTGATTGTTACGGTTCCGGTTGTTCTGGTTGTTCTGGTTGTTCTGGCTGTTTTGGTTGTTCTGATTGTTACGGTTGTTCTGGTTGTTACGGTTGTTCTGGTTGTTCATAAAACTCTCTCCTTACTTTGATTACAAGTATAGTTTTGACCTTTTTCAGAAAAACTATGCATGAAAACATTTTGGAGGTTGTAATGTGCTTTTAATTAAAAACGGATTGCTTTTCACAATGGAAACAAATAATGAAAGGTATGCTGATTTGCTGATTGACAACGGGATAATTATTAAAATTGCAAAAGAAATAGCGCCCACGGAACGCATGCATATTATTGATGCTACGGGTCTACTTGTTTTTCCCGGTTTTATTGACGCACATAGCCACATAGGAATTATAGAAGAAAAAAAGACAAGCCAAGGCGATGAGAGCAACGAGGGCACAAATCCGATCACACCATGTGTTCGTGCAATTGATGCTGTAAATCCAATGGACAGCGCGTTTCACAACGCCTTGGCAACGGGTATAACGGGAGTGATGGTTGGGCCGGGTAGTTCTAATCCAATCGGCGGGCAGTTTGCTTTTATAAAAACTTACGGCAGAAGAATTGATGACATGATTGTTATGGCGCCTGCAGCCATTAAGATTGCCTTTGGTGAAAACCCGATGTCAAATTACGGTCCAAACGGAAACATTCCTTCCACCCGCATGGGAATTGCATCATTGATAAGGGAAGAACTGTCTATTGCCAAGGAATATTTTAACAACGGCAATAGGGGAACATTTGAAACGGAGTGTTACCGCGAACTGTTTGAGGGGAAAATCCCGTTAAAAGCTCATGTACACCGTGCGGACGATATTTTTACAGCCATACGCATAGCTGATGAGTTTGGGCTGGGCCTCACACTGGATCATTGCACCGAAGGCCATTTGATTGCCGATGCAATTGCAGAAAGCGGATATCCGGCAATAGTGGGTCCTTCTCTCGCCTCCAGAAGCAAGGACGAAGTGAGTGCATCGGATTTTAAAACCCCCGGTGTACTGCAGAAAGCAAATGTTTTGGTGGCGCTTACTACTGACCATCCGGTGTCCAGAATTCAGTATCTGCCGCTTTGTGCAGGATTGGCTGTTAAGGAAGGGATGAGTAAATTCGGTGCACTGCGTGCGATAACCATCGATGCCGCCCGAATTTGCCGTGTAGACCACCGGCTGGGCAGTTTGAAAGAAGGGAAAGACGCAGATATCGTCATTTATGACGGTAATCCATTGGAAATTGCCTCTTCTGCAGAATACACAATTGTGAGCGGCGAAATTGCATGGCAAAAAAAGCACAAGGCATGATTTACGCAATTTAATGTTGTCATACAATAAATAGGTGATAAGTCACGGCGGTAAGGATTTTGGTTCCCTACCGCCGTTTTTTTTGGTTCTCTTTCTTTAACCTTGCTTTTGCTTCTTCAACAGTTTCTCCGTCTTTAGTTAGGTAAGCATCTACGAACTTATCCTCAATTTTTGTGTAGCCTTTGGTAACACCTGCCTCAATTTTCTTATAGCCGGCAACAACACCTTTTTCAATTTTCTTGTAACCGCCGCTTATTGCTTCAGCGATCTTTTCGTTTGTCTTAACAATTTTTGATTTTGCCATATTTATTCTTCTTCCTCCTATTAGATTGATTCCGAGAATCAGGACAATGATCCATACTGCTGTTCCGGTCAAAATATTAAGTAATAAGATTTCTGCCGTTTCCATCCCCGAAAAAGACACCAGCATTGATCTTTGCATTGAGTAAACAGAAACACACGCATCAGCCAGTGATATATTACGGAGTATCTTTAATACCGGCGGAGCAGAACGCTTTGCTTTCACCATACCGATAATTGAAATTGTGATTTTAGTAAATGTGTATGTGGCAATAGTAATCATTACGATTTCATGAAAGGCAGTACCTCTATCTTTAACAGCGGACATTATGTTAACACCCACTATGCAAAATGAAAGCACCACCAACAAGATTCCTGTAATGCGCCGAGCGAAAATCTCGATATCATATTTATCCCTTGCTTTTCGTCTTATCTGCAATACGGAAAACCTGGTTATTGCAAGCACGGCGAAATACGCACCCACCGTAATAAACCACCACGAATGTGTAAGAAAACCTATAATACAGTTGCAAAGCGCATAAGCAACATTAAACGCAAGGCTTGTATATGGGCTTCTTACAATGTTTAGTATTTTCATTTGATACCTTTAATCATCGGAATAATAGCTATCAACATAATGATACCAAGCAAACCGACAAGTGTACCCCAAATGATTTGCTCCCACACAAGGCACATACACATACCTACGCCAAGTATCAAAGCGGCAACAATGGCATATATGGTACGAAATACATTTTTTCCATTCATCTTGGGCAGCTTTTTGTTTTCCATTCTGCACCAGATAAGTGCCGTGATAATACTTAGCACGATACCGACAGCACCAAAAACAACACCTTCCGTGAAGGCATCCCATTCAGGCAGAAGTGCCATACACATACCGAGTGCGAAAAGCACCCCACTAACAGTTCCTAATATCAATGCAACAAAACTACTCTTTTTCATTTAAAAATCCCCTTTCATTAAACCAACACTTGTGTTTTTATTGCATTTATAGTATAATCTTTTTGCCAAAACAAAGCAATCAACAATTAAGCGACAAGTGTTGGAATAAAAGAAAATGCGACCATCAGTTTGGTCGCAAGTGTCGGAACAATGGAGGATTATGATGAATGTTAAGAACAATAAGCGGCGCAGAGAGTCACAAGAGAAAATTGAAAGGGCGTTTATAGAATTGCTGCAAACCCGTGAAATCAAGGAAATTACAGTATCAGATATTATTAAAATGACGAATTTGAACCGTAGTACGTTCTATGCAAATTATGTTGATATATTTGATCTTGCCGATAAAACAAGAGAAAAGTTAGAAAACGAATTCAGCAGTTTGTTTGCAGATTACGATTATTTTAACGAACGCACGGGTGCGCTAAAGATGTTCAAACATATTAAAGAAAACCAAATTTTTTACAAAACTTATTTCAAACTGTGTTATGACGATAAATTCCTAATCTCAATATATGATGCAAAAAGAGCCGAAAAAGAACACCTGGACAACAACCTTAAGTATCATATCGAATTTTTTAGAAACGGGCTAAATGCTATTATTAAACTATGGCTTGCGGGCGGTTGTTCGGAAACTCCCGAAGAAATGGCAGAAGTGCTGAAATCGGAATATCGAGGAAGATAGCCATAGCAAATTGTTTATTTAAACTATAAATCAATATCTATCTTATAGTCATCATCAATAAGTATATAGTTCACTTTATGCTTTTGGACAAGGCTTAATACTTCCCTATTGTCTTCAAGCACACTTTCCTGAGTGCACCATTCGTCATCTAGACGGTTTTCTATAACACTTGCGTATGCTTTTATATCAGTGAAGTGATTAAGTATATATTTCTCGCTCATCACAAGACAATAGTATTTAATATCTTTAAGATATTCTTTATCAAAAGACTTTTCCCAATCAAAAGGGATATAACAGCCTTCCACTATCAAGTTCTGGTCATTCTCAATAGCAGTTTTTATCATTTCACGAACAATGGGCCACAAATATTCTGTCAGCTTATTATCATCTATAGGGGTAAGCTTTGTATTTCCGCTGCGAATAAGCCCCATTTTAAGATGGTCTATCGACAAATATGGATATTTATATTTTTCAAGCAGTTTTTGCGCCAGTGCAGTTTTGCCCGTATGGGATGCACCTGTAATCAAAACGACCATTTGGCGGCTCCTTTCAATAATCAATTTATAGTGCTGTCCCATTATAACATATTTTTACCTAAAGACAACAAAATCAATTATAAAACAGAAAAAATATGTTTTTGTGGTAGAATATTTTAGTTTTTTAAGACCAACACCGAAAAAAACGTACTTAATAGGTGAAAGCGCTTTTAAGCAGGAGGTGAACACTATGGACGACACAAGGATAATTGAGCTGTACTTTAAACGGGACGAACAGGCGATAAAAGAAACCGAGCTTAAATACGGCAGGCTTTGCTACAGCATAAGCTACAACATTCTTAACAACCGCGAAGATGCAGAGGAATGTGTAAATGACACCTATATTGGTGCGTGGAATGCCATTCCGCCTGCAAAACCTAACAACTTTACAGCCTTTGTTTGCAGGATTGCCAGAAATTTGGCTTTAAAGCGTTTAGAGTTTTTAGGCCGTGATAAACGTTCCCAAAATATGACTGTGTCCTTGGAAGAGCTTGCGGAGGTTTTACCGGATGAAAGATATGCGCCCGATACAAGCGACAAAGCCGTGGGTAAGCTGATTAGCAAATTCCTTGGTAAGCAGAAAGAATATGTACGAAATATTTTTGTACGCAGATACTACTTTTTTGACACTGTGGCGGAAATAGCGCAACGATATTCTTTTACAGAAAGCAAAGTAAAGAACATATTGTTTTTCACCAGAAAAAAACTTAAGGACTATTTGATTAAGGAAGGTGTTGAAATATGAAAATCCCAAAAATAGCACGGGCTTTAGAGCATATCGACGAAGATACTGTTGCGGCGGCAACAAAAACTCACACAAAAACCGCAGGCAAGCCTAAATTCAAGTGGGTGGCTATAGCGGCGTGTATGGCGTTGCTTTTGGTTGCAGGGAGCATAACTGTTCCCTTGCTGATAAAAAACAAGGCTGAGACCGAGGACGGGCTATACAAAGATTTTACCGTTAGAACGGAAGAGCTTGCCATATTGTGGCCGTGGGAAGACCTAAGCATATACGAAAAATACAGCCAAATAGAAGTTGATGGCATAAAATATGAAAGCAGAGGAAGCGTGGCAGCTGAAAGTCTTACCGACAAATATCTGGGCACTTACACCGCCACAGGCTTTGACGAGCTTACCGAAACAAGCCATACCGCCGACTTTGAGGTATACAGCCTGAAGGACATAGACAAAAGTCAGCTTGTAGCAGTAAAGCTGGACGGCAGCTTTTGCGTGTTCAAGAACGGAAAGTACACACCGCCCCGTAGCTTGGGCGAGCTTTTTGAGGCGATACCGATGGAAAAGCATATTGAGCTCAAGCGTTTTTCCGAAAACGGTGACGGACCGGACAATGCACATTTTGCGCTGAATGACGACGGATATATATGGCAGGTGCTGAAAGACTGTGGTTCCGCAGTTTTTGTAGAGGACGAGGAATGGTCCGCTGTGGGGCGTGATTACCTTGGTTTTTCCCTGAGCAGTGACGCCATAGGCATTTACAAGCGCGCCATGTATATTACCGCCGACGGTTATTTGTGGACAAACGCTTTTGATTGGGGCTATATATTCAATATAGGCAAAGATGCGGCGAGCAAAATAATAAAGTATGCCAAGGAAAACTCCGTTAAGGTGGCATACGAGCCTTTTATGAACAGCGTTGTAGGGGCGATTGTTGAAATAACCGAAGAATATATTTTGGTGGACGATTCGGTTTTATACAACGAACCTAAAAACGGAAGGACATACAAAGTCCCTCTTGACAGCATAGTCATATCCCGCTATATAAATGGAGGAATAATAGAAAAAGGAGACATTGTTAAACTTGAGTATCGGGGAAAGATTGACAGAGAAAGTTCGGTTGTATCCTGTCCTGTGAGCATCTCAAAGGCAACCATCACAGTTAACGGAGAGACCCTTGTATTTGAATAATTACGGGGCGTTGCGGTTTCGCAACGCCTCAGACAGCTGACAAAGGCACAGAACACGAAAAAAGAAAATACGGTTACTATAATGTAAAAATTTCGGGGAAAAGTTCTCCGAAATTTTTTGTATATTTTTATATTTTTCGTTCAAAACGAACCTCGGCTCACAGTACTAAGTACAGTTCTCGCCTCGGTTCGTCTTGTCTGCACTCTTTCTCAGCAGTCTGCCAAGCTGATGACAAGGTTTGTCATCAGCTTGGGGCGTTGCGAAACCGCAACGCCTTTTATATTTATTTTCACAGATGTATTGACAAGCACAATACTTCGTGTTATGATGTATTGTACAAAGGGAGGTATTGCATGGATATACAAATGAAGCGCGGGCTTTTGGATGTATGCGTATTGGCGGCGATAAAAAGCGAAGCATCTTACGGATACCGGATAATTAAAGATATGAAGCCCTATATAGAGCTATCGGAATCCACACTGTATACCGTTTTAAAACGCTTGGAGGCGGCACAGATGCTTGATGTCCGTACCGCTGAGCACGGCGGTAGGCTGAGAAAATATTACTACATTACAAAAAACGGACTTGACCGCATTGAAGCGTTTAAAGAGGAGTGGAAAGAAATTATGGCGATACACAGTTTTGTAACAAGAGAGGAGGCGCAAAATGGATAAGCGTGAATTTATAGAAAAGCTTTGTGCAGAGCTTACGGGGCTACCCTATCTTGAAACGGAAGAGCGGGTTAACTTTTACCGTGAAATGATAGACGACCGCATGGAAGAAGGTTTAACCGAAGAAGAGGCGGTTGGAGAAATAGGAAACCCTGCAGATATTGCGGCACAGATTATTGCGGAACACTTTGTGCCTGAAGAAGAATCCGCCCCCGACGAAAAAACCAAGCGTAAATTTGCCACATGGGAAATTGTGCTTTTGGTGCTCGGCGCACCTATTTGGGTATCGCTGGCGGCGGCAGTTGTTTCCGTAGCATTTGCGCTTTACGCAGTTATATGGTCTGTGGTTGTTTCGCTGTGGGCGGCAGCTTTTGCCGCGGCGGCATCTTTTTTGGGCGGGCTTGTATCCGCGGTGCATTTTGCCGTTAAAGGCAACGGCATACAAGGGCTGTGTATATTCGGCTGTGCCTTGATATGCGCGGGGGTGTCCATACTGCTGTGTATTTTAAATAAGTACGTAACAGACAGTATTATTCAACTGACCAAAAAATGCGCCGTTTCCGTTAGAGAAAAGTTTGCAAAAAGGAGGGCGAAATTATGACAAAAACCCTTAAAATATGGATTATTGCCGCAATAGCTTTAATTATTGTCGGTTCTGTTATATTTACAAGTGCCTTGGCAATGCTGGAATTTGATTTTAGAAAGCTAAGTACCGATAAATCTTTATGTAACACCTACACGCCTGAGGAAGCTTTTGACAGAATACAGATAAATGTTGATACCACAGATATAGAGTTTTTACCAGCCACTGACGGGCAGCACAAGATAGTTTGCGAAGAATCGGAAACAGTAAAGCATAAGGTGTGGGTTGAAAGCGGAGTCCTTAAAATCAAGGTAATACCCGCGAAGTGGTATAAAAGAATAAACTTTTTTAACTTTAACCGTTACAAAATAAAGCTGTATTTGCCCCAAAACAAATATACTGCTGTTGCCGCAACTACCAGTACGGGCGATATAAGCCTGCCAAAGGAGCTAAGCTTTGATACAGTAAGGCTTGACAGCGATACGGGAGATATTAACTGTACCGCTTTGTCGGGCAATGTTGATATAAGCAGTGATACCGGCGATGTAAGGCTCGGTAACAGCACAGGTAATGTCAGCATTGAAACCAACACGGGAGATATAAACATAAGCGCGGTTAACTGCCAACGGCTTAATGTTGACAGCGACACAGGCAGAACAATTTTGAATAACTGTACCGTTGCAGGCACATTTGATGCAGAAACAGACACCGGTGACATAGTTTTTGACGGATTTGATGCAGGCACTATATTTGTAGAGACAGATACGGGCGATGTTACGGGGACCTTGCTCAGCGAAAAGGTATTTATCGTGGTAAGCGATACAGGCGATATTGACGTGCCGAAATCCATAAGCGGCGGAAGATGCGAGATAACAACTGATACGGGCGATGTGGAGATAACAATAAGAAAATAACATTCCCTCAAACTGTTGCAAACACAGGACCTTGGGCTAGAAAAAACGCACGGCAGAAAAGCAAAGTAAAGCTTTTCTGCCGTTTATTGTCGGAGTACATATAAAAGCCGATAGGCTTTATTGGATGATTGGCGGGGTCTCTGATAAATTATTGGGGTGGTTTGTTTTTCTTTTTTATGCCGCTTCTGCAATAAAACTGCTTATAAGCTGTGCATCATATTTTAGTATCTGCGCGGCATCAAGGCTGTCAACCGAGCCGTCTCTGTTCACATCAGCCAAAACAAGAGCATCGCCTTCAAGTGTTGTAAGCCGTGCATCATGCTTAAGGGTCTGCGCCGCATCAAGACTGTTAATATCTCCGTCACCGTTCACGTCACCGTATGCCACTGCTTCAGCACCATCGGAGCTTTCATCGTCTAAACTATCCTCAAACGAACCCTCATCGGATACAAAGTCTTCCGAACTAAGGTCTTCGGAGCTTAATTCCTCAGATACTTCTTCAGATGAAGCATCTTCCGAGGGTTCTTCGGATGAAGGTTCTTCGGATGAATCTTCTAAAGGAAGGTCCTCGGTGGGTTCTTCGGGAAGTATCTCCTCACCGTTCCACTCCCAAAAATCAACCGTATACTCAAGGCATCCCTCAATTTTAGATTTAAGCACAGGCACCGTCAAAAACCAACCGGAAATATTATCGCTTTGCCATTCGGGATAAAGCGTGGCACGGTAAGAAATATCCAAGGTTTTGCTGTTTTCGTACCAAGTAACACCATTTATCTGCCAACGGCAACTACCGCTGGAGGTAAAATAAACCAACAAAAGCGCATAGCTTGAAAAGAATCCGTTGTCATATTCCGCAAGCTTTTCTGCGGCAGAGATAACTTCATCATAATCGGAATTAAAGGGACCGTACTTTTGAACAAAGGCTTCAAGCTCTGCCACGCTGTCAAATCTATGAATTACAGGTACCGCCCTCTGCCCCTCATTGCTGTTAACACCTGTAGTCCATATATCATCCTGCGGAATATACCCGCTGTAGGAAAAACCGCGCCCCGCAAGACTAAGATGTTCCTCTGCCTCCGAAGAAGTGTCTACATAGTTGGCAGTTTCAAGAGTCTCGCCGTATTCTATGCCTATGCTGTATACGCAATCAAGCTTTGCTAGCGCCTCTATATCCGCTACACTAAGCTCCATATACAAACCGCAAAGACCTTTATTGTGATGTAATATTTTGCCAATACTGTTTATTTCGGGGTAATCTGCCAAATACTGCAACACAAGCTGCTCATTAAGCTCAAACAAAGAATTTGCGCGCAGGATATTCGCCTGATTGTAATAGCTTATCATTCTTTGGCTTACGTCTATGGAAGCTTTATCCAGCGTATCCACAGACAGTCCCAATTCTTTAGCTATTAAGGAATAATAGCAGGGGTCAAAGCTTTGGCTTTTCTCGTCATAAACAAAGCCTTGTGCTTCCATTTTCTTATGATAAAGGGCAGTAACGTCCTTTTGCTCCGCTCTGGTAGCAAAAAGAACGGTAGCTTTTGTGGTTCCGTTGGGGTTTTCAGCCTTCATCGCCTCCCAACTCCAAGTGTCGCAAATTTTATTCTCCCAAGCTTTTTCATCCTCTGCCGCAACACCCTCGGCGCTTACAGGCAACACGGATGTGACAATAATCATTACAACCGTTAATAAAGCAAGTAAGTTCTTCATATCTTTTCCTCCTGTTAGCATTTTATTTATATGTGTATCTATTGCAGAAATGTATCTTCACCAAAAAGATACAAAACATTTTTTCAAAAAAGCGCATACAAATAAATACATACGCTTTGTACAACTTTAATATATCATAGCACAGCGGGGATATCAACAAAAAAACGATTGTGATTTGTTTTTTGTATAAAATCACAAAAAGTATATAGGCACAAAAGTGATTACAAGCCATTTTTTCGTCATCTTTAACAACGAAAAATAGTTAATACCACAAAGATTCACCTGTTAGATAAATACAATTGTTAATAGATAATATTTAAATCTAGTTTAAAAAACTGTTAAAAAAATAAATCTTTCATAATAAAAATCCGCTCTCATAGCGATTCTTCATCCTTGGACATAGCTCTAAAAAATCACTGTTACTTTTCCTTATCGGTTAACCTTTTTGAATCCAGCTACTATGGCAGGGTTCGTATACAAAAAGCCCCGCCTTATTGGCGGGGCTTCTGATGTAACTTATGTAATTATCTGCCGATTAAAGCTTGGGACCTGCTTCAACAAGTGCCTTACCTGCTTCGTTGCCGGTGTACTTAACAAAGTTCTTTATAAATCTGCCTGCAAGGTCTTTTGCCTTGGTTTCCCATTCTTCAGCGTTTGCATAGGTGTCACGAGGATCGAGAATGCCTGTGTCTACGCCGGGAAGTTCTGTGGGAACTGCAAGATTGAAGTAAGGAATGTTCTTGGTTTCTGCCTTGAGTATAGAACCGTCAAGGATTGCGTCGATGATACCGCGGGTATCCTTAATGGAGATACGCTTGCCGGTGCCGTTCCAGCCGGTGTTTACGAGGTAAGCCTTTGCACCGCTCTTTTCCATCTTCTTAACAAGCTCTTCTGCGTACTTGGTGGGATGGAGTTCGAGGAACGCCTGACCAAAGCATGCGGAGAAGGTAGGTGTGGGTTCGGTAATGCCGCGTTCAGTACCTGCGAGCTTGGAGGTGAAACCGGAGAGGAAGTAGTACTTAGCCTGTTCGGGGGTAAGTACGGAAACGGGAGGAAGTACGCCGAAAGCATCTGCAGAAAGGAAGATAACGTTCTTTGCATCGGGAGCTGCAGAAACGGGGCGAACTATCTTTTCAATGTGGTCGATGGGGTAAGAAACGCGGGTGTTTTCGGTAACGGAACCGTCTGCAAAGTCGCAAACGCCGTTAGCGTCAACAGTTACGTTTTCAAGAAGAGCGTTTCTCTTAATTGCTCTGTAGATATCGGGTTCAGATTCCTTATCAAGGTTGATAACCTTAGCGTAGCAGCCGCCTTCGAAGTTGAATACGCCCTTGTCATCCCAGCCGTGTTCGTCGTCACCGATGAGGAGACGCTTAGGGTCGGTGGAAAGGGTGGTCTTACCTGTGCCGGAGAGACCGAAGAAGAGAGCGGTGTTTTCGCCGTTCATATCGGTGTTAGCGGAGCAGTGCATAGAAGCCATACCCTTGAGGGGGAGGTAGTAGTTCATCATAGAGAACATACCCTTCTTCATTTCGCCGCCGTACCAAGTGTTGAGTATAACCTGTTCACGGGAGGTGATGTTGAATACTGCTGCGGTTTCGGAATTGAGACCGAGTTCCTTATAGTTTTCTACCTTTGCCTTGGATGCGTTGTAGCAAACAAAGTCAGGCTCGAAGTTTTCAAGTTCTTCAGCGGTAGGAGTGATAAACATATTGGTAACGAAATGTGCCTGCCAAGCCACTTCCATAATGAAGCGGATAGCCATACGAGAGTCAGCGTTTGCGCCGCAGAACACGTCTACAACATAAAGCTTCTTATCGCAAAGCTGCTTTACTGCCAGTTCCTTAAGAGCCTTCCAGCTTTCTTCGCTGCAGGGATGGTTGTCGTTCTTGAACTCATCAGAGGTCCACCAAACGGTGTCCTTAGAGTTTTCGTCCATAACGATGAACTTATCTTTAGGGGAACGACCGGTGTAGATACCTGTCATAACGTTAACAGCGCCAAGCTCTGTCAACTGACCTTTTTCGTAGCCTTCCAAAGAGGGGTCGGTTTCAGCTACAAACAATTCTTCGTAGGAGGGGTTATGGATAACCTCTTTAACTCCCGTAATACCGTACTTGCTGAGATCCAATTTGCTCATAATACATTTCCCTTTTCTGTTTTATATTTTTTCTTTTTTACTGTAATACCGTAGGTTTGGGAGCACCGATTTTACAGGCAACCCAAAAATCCTCGCATATATAGTTTTATCATAAAAGTCAAGTGTTGTCAATTGATATATATATAAATTTTTACAGTTTTCTGACCTTTAAATTGTAAAAATAAAACAATAGCAAATGCATAAAACAATAAAAACGGCTTTGCACAGTTTGCAAAGCCGCGTGGGTTATATTTTCTTTTTAGGTTTATCAAAAAACATAAAGGCAACCGCTGCAGCAAGCTTAAGTAGATTTGCCGCAAGCGTTACCGCCGCCAAGCCCCATATCTTATACTTGTTAACAAAGAAGGATGACGCCACAATATAACAAGCACCCCATACCGTTTGTATGGTCATCTGCACTGCTGTCTTGCCCTGGCTGAGCAAAATAGACATAAACATTGTGGAAATAAAGCCAACAATAAGGCCTAAATTTACGATAAGATTATACTGGATAACTTCATCATAAAACGAAGGATAAAACAGCTTCAAAAATACGGGGGTGCCAACTATGCTTGCACAGTAAAACGCACCGCCGCAGCCTAATGTTATACCGGTAAATTTAAGCAACTGCTTTTTGCTGAGCGCGGTATCTTTTATCGTAAGGTATGTGAGGATAAGAGAGCTTACAGGCTGCACCAGCATTTGTATTGTTTTTGCTATAAGAGAAACGGCGTTATAACGAGTAACAACATCCTCACCCATATTCTGCATAATAACCACCTTGTCGAACTGGTTTACACAGTCTCTTACAATAGTGGAAGCTAAAACAATAGCTACAGTCTTGGATATCTTTGCGCTTATACCTGTTTTTCCGTCATTTTTGAAAAGCTTACCCTTTACAAAGATATAGGCAACTGCCATTATCTCGCCGACAGCAAAGATAAGAAGCCATATATCTGTAAACAAAAACAAACCAAAGCCCACAAGATAACCCGCAGATACAGTAAGAAAGTAAAGGAAGTAGCCCTTAAACTTCATATCAAGCCTGAACTCTACCGATGCGTAGACACGAAGCATATACACTACGGAGAACAAACCATAGGCTATGGCAAAAACGGGGTCTTTACCGTCAACAAAGCCCACCGCTCCGCAGATGAGAGCGGAAATTGCGGAGAACGCCGCCACATGCGGCGCAAAGTCATAATTTGATGCGTCATAATCCTTACGCATCATAAGACGAACATTATGCAAAGACGTACCCAAGGCTTGAGGCACTATGTAAATAATGCCAATGAAATACAGTATGTTACCCGTTACGCCTTCACCGCAATGCTTATTGGTAAGGGGATATATTATAATTTGAAGGACCAATTGCATTACCACCGTTGCGCCGATGGTATATATCAGGTCGCTTGCTGTTTTTGTAGTCTTTTGTTTATCCATTGAAGCAACCCCTTTTGTAGTTTAACAATGCAATTGTAGCACTACCGGCACAACTTGTCAAGGGCTTCCCCCCTCTTTAAAAAAGCGCAAAGCGGATATTGATTTGAAGGTTGCAATATGTTATAATGTGTAGAGCAAGGAATGGTTTGTTCAAAAAACAATGCAGAAAAGAGTGGTCTGTTATGAGCATAGCCTCTACATTTACAAACAAAACCCTTCTTATTACCGGCGGGACGGGTTCTTTTGCCGGTGCGGTATTGGAAAGGTTTATTGATACCGATATAGGTGAAATCCGCATTTTCTCCAGAGACGAGAAAAAGCAGGACGATATGCGCCACGAATATCAGGCAAAGAAACCTGAGATGTCAGGCAAGTTGAAGTTTTATATAGGCGATGTAAGGGATTTGCAATCAGTTAAAAACGCAATGCACGGGGTGGACTATGTATTCCACGCCGCGGCGTTGAAGCAAGTGCCTTCCTGCGAATTTTTCCCCATTGAAGCGGTAAAAACCAATGTAATGGGCACAGAAAATGTGCTTACCGCCGCTATTGAAGCGGGGGTGAAGAAGGTTATTTGTCTTTCCACCGATAAGGCGGCATACCCCGTTAACGCCATGGGCACCTCTAAGGCGATGATGGAAAAGGTAGTCGTAGCCAAATCCCGCACGATATCTACCAGCAAGACAACCGTTTGTTGTACCAGACACGGCAACATAATGTGCAGCAGAGGCTCTGTTATTCCTTTGTGGATAGAACAGATTAAAGCGGGTAACCCCATTACCGTTACCGAACCTTCCATGACGCGTTTTATGATATCGCTTGAGGAGGCCATTAACCTCGTTATAAACGCCTTTGAAAATGGTAAAAACGGCGATATACTTGTTCAAAAGGCTCCTGCCTGCACCATAGATGTGCTGGCTAAGGCTGTTTGCGAGCTGTTTGCACCCGATACGGAAATGAAGGTTATAGGCATACGTCACGGTGAAAAGATGTACGAAACCCTGTTAACCAGCGAAGAATGTGTGGGTGCAGAGGATATGGGGGACTTTTTCCGCGTTCCCTGCGACAAGCGCGACCTTAACTATGACAAATTCTTTAAAGACGGCGATAACAAGCGCACTCAACTGACGGAGTTTAATTCCGCCAACACACAGCTTCTTGATGTAGAAGCTGTAAAGAAAAAGCTTTTGCAATTGAAATATATACAGGATGAGCTGAAAAGTATATGAAAATACTGATAACAGGGGCTAAAGGCTTTGTAGGCAAAAACCTTGCAGAGGCACTTAAGAACATTAAGGACGGCAAGGACAGGACCCGCAGCGAGCTTTATATTGATGCTGTTTTTGAATATGATACGGACTGTACGGAAGCACAGCTTGAAAAGCACTGTGACGAGGCGGATTTTGTGTTCCATTTTGCAGGTGTTAACCGCCCTGAGAACGCAAAGATGTTTATGAAGGGAAACAGAGATTTTACAAAGGAATTGCTTGACAAACTAAAAAAGAAGCCTGTTCCCTGCCCTGTTGTGTTTTCTTCTTCCATACAGGCAAGCCTTATAGGCAGGTACGATGACGACTACGGCAGAAGTAAAAAAGCAGGGGAAGAACTTGTGTTTAACTACGGTGAGGAAACAGGTGCGAGGGTGCTTGTATACCGTTTTCCAAATCTGTTTGGCAAATGGTGCCGCCCCAACTATAACAGCGCAGTTGCAACATTCTGCAACAACTACGCAAACGACCTGCCCGTAACCGTAAACGACCATTCTACAGTGCTGGAGCTTTTGTATATAGACGACCTGATAGATGAGATGGTGCTTGCTTTAAAGGGCGAAGAGCACCGTTGCGAATACGAGGGTGTGAAAGCGATACCTACGGAAAAGGGCAAATACTGCGCCGCGCCCGTAAGCCACAAGGTAAGCCTTGGGGAGATTGTAAGCCTGCTTGACAGCTTTAAAGCACAACCCGCTACACTGCTTATGCCGGAGATAGCGGAAAACAGCTTTGCCAAAAAGCTGTACTCCACTTACCTGTCCTATCTGCCAAAAGAAAAGGTTTGCGTACCGCTGAAGATGAACTGTGATGACAGGGGTAGCTTTACAGAGCTTTTCAAAACCGCAAAATGCGGACAGTTTTCCGTAAATATTTCCAAGCCCTCTATTACAAAAGGACAGCATTGGCACCATAGCAAGTGGGAGTTGTTTATAGTTGTTTCCGGTAGAGGGCTGATACAGCAACGGAAGATAGGCACGGATGAGGTGCTTAACTTTGAGGTAAGCGGAAACAAATTAGAGGCCGTACACATACTGCCCGGCTATACCCACAGCATTATCAACCTTAGTGATACCGAAGACCTTGTTACGCTTATGTGGGCGAACGAGCAATTCGACCCCGCAAAGCCTGACACATTCTTTGAAAAGATATAAAGCAAAATAAAACCACCCGTAAAAGAACAAAGCTTTGCTTTTTCGGGTGGTTTAATTATATTTTCAACACGGCATAACAATAGCTACGATTACCGTCCTTGTATTATTGCCGTTTGGCAAAGCTTCTGTTTTTGCAAGCTTTGCTCTAATACGACAGCCCTAATCCCTTCTAAAAATGTCTCTTGTATAAACTTTTTCTGTAACATCATCAAGGCAGGGGTCATAACGGTTTGCAATAATAGCGTTGCACATCTTCTTAAATCTATCCAGGTTATTAACAATTTCGCTGCCAAAAAAGGTTTCTCCGTCTGTAAGCGTAGGTTCATAAACAACCACAGTTGCGCCTTTGGCTTTAATGCGCTTCATAACCCCCTGTATTGAAGACTGTCGGAAATTATCAGAGCCTGACTTCATGGTAAGTCGATATACTCCTATCACAGGCGGCGTTTCTTTAGCCTTGCTGTATGTATTATCTTCCTCATAACCATAGTATCCCGCCATACGAAGAACGCGGTCCGCAATAAAATCTTTTCGTGTTTTATTAGATTCAACAATAGCGGACATCATATTTTGAGGCACGTCCTCATAATTGGCAAGAAGCTGTTTTGCATCCTTGGGAAGACAGTAGCCACCATACCCAAAGGAAGGGTTATTGTAATGTGTCCCGATTCTTGGGTCAAGACACACCCCGTTGATTATCTGCTGTGTATCAAGCCCTTTCATCTCCGCATAAGTATCAAGTTCATTAAAATAAGATACGCGAAGGGCCAAATATGTATTGGCAAACAGCTTAACCGCCTCTGCTTCTGTACATCCCATAATCAACGTATCAATGTTCTCTTTTATTGCACCTTGTTGCAAAAGCGCCGCAAAAGTGTTTGCCGCCTTTACAAGCCGTTCGTTTTCAATATCTGTTCCGACTATGATTCTGCTTGGATACAAATTGTCATAAAGCGCCTTGGATTCACGTAGGAATTCAGGACTAAAGATGATATTATCGCAGTTATATTTTTCCCTTACCATAGCGGTAAAGCCCACGGGAACGGTGGATTTAATCACCATAACTGCATTTGGATTGCATTTTATAACAAGCCGAATGACCGTTTCTACTGCAGAAGTATCAAAAAAGTTCTTTTGGCTGTCATAATTTGTCGGTGCGGCAATTACTACAAAGTCCGCATCTTTATACGCCGTTTCCGAATCGAGCGTAGCAGTTAAATCCAGTTCTTTCTCTGCAAAATACTTTTCTATATATTCATCCTGAATTGGTGACTTTTTTTTATTGATAAGCTCCACCTTTTCGGGAATTATGTCAACTGCAGTTACTTGATTGTGCTGTGCCAACAAAACAGATATAGATAAACCTACGTAGCCGGTTCCCGCCACCGCTATTTTCATTTCCACCTACGCTCCTTTTTACTTAATGTTCTTAGGTTTACAGATTTAGCACAGATATACGTTTTATCTGCTTTGATAAAAGCTGTGATACCACTCCGCAAACTTACGCAAACCTTCTCGTAGCGGAGTAGACGGCTTAAAGTCAAAGTCACGTTCCAACGCTGATGTGTCTGCATAAGTAATCGGAACATCGCCCGCCTGCATAGGCACCAGTTTTTTGTGTGCATCAAAATCATAGTCAGCAGGTAAAACATTTGCACGAATAAGTTCTTCCTGCAAAATCGTAACAAAATCCAGCAAATTCTCCGGATTATTATTACCTATGTTATAAACGGCATAGGGCGGCAGAGGAAGTCCGTCCTCGCCTGTTTTTTTTGCGGGGGCATATTGCATAACGCGCTTTACACCCTCTACAATATCGTCTACATAAGTAAAGTCGCGCTTACAATTACCGTAATTAAATATTTCGATAGTTTCGCCTTTTAATAATTTATTGGTAAATCCAAAATATGCCATATCAGGACGGCCCGCCGGACCGTACACGGTAAAAAAGCGTAAACCTGTAGATGGAATGTTGTAAAGTTTGGAATAAGCGTGTGCCATTAGCTCGTTGCTCTTTTTGGTAGCAGCGTAAAGGGAAACAGGGTTATCCACTTTGTCGTCAGTGCTATACGGAATTTTCTTGTTTGTGCCATAAACCGAAGAAGATGATGCGTAAACCAAATGCTCTACAGGATGCTCGGTCGCCATCATAGAACGACACGCTTCTAAAATATTATAAAAGCCTATTATATTGGACTCTATATACACATCAGGATTAGTAATAGAGTATCTTACCCCCGCCTGTGCCGCTAAATTGACAACGACAGAAAAACGATGCTTAGCAAACAAGCCGTCAACCAGACCACGGTCAGCCAGATTGCCCCTTACAAATTCCCAAGAGCAATCCGTATGTTCTTTGGAAAGCTTTTCTATCTGCTCTAAACGATATTCTTTGATAGCGACATCGTAGTAATCATTTACACTATCAAGACCTACAACTTTTATTTTCGGGACTGTTTTCAGAAGTTCCATAACAAGGTTAGAGCCTATAAAGCCGGCGGCACCTGTAACAAGTATGCATTTATTTGATAGTGATAACATTTTTTTCGACATATACAATTTACCCTTATACTTTATATACGATGCACCAAAAGAGACATCTTATTTATTTGCGTTTTTTCTAAACAAAAGCTTTTTCATTTCCTTGCTGTAAAAAATGCCGTTTACTATAATTAAAGTTATTACCGAAGCGGCAGTGACCTTTAACGCAAGCACAACCCATGCAGAATAACTAAGCTGTGACAGCCTATACAAGGAAGGAAAAGCTGATATAAATGCCAAAAGAAGCAACGCCGAACACATATCTGCTATTAAATGCTTTACGAAACAACTGATTCTACGGAACAGTATGTTATTCTTTAAATACCATACCAAATACAACGTTCTGTAAAGCATTGCAGCAAAAGTACCAATTGCAACACCTGTCAAACCAAAAGGAAAGACCAAAGCAACCGACACCGAAACATTTATAACCGCCTCTATAATAGCACTTGTCTGTGTTTCCTTATAATGACCGGCCGCATTCACCAAAACATAATAAGGCAACCGCAAACAGTAAATTGCTTGTGCAAGCGTTATCATATAAGCAAAAACAGGAACAATATAATCGGCATCTGTAATATTGGCGGTATAAACCTTGACAAAAGGCACAATTAAAAATGCCGTTACAGAGAAAACAAAGATAACCAATGTATGCATAAACCATTCTACACGGTTGAAAGAACGGTTAAGTTCATCCGTTTCATTTTTGGCAAGCATATTGCCGAACATTGAACGTATTCCGTTTGTCAAGGAAAGTATCAACTGTCTGATACCATTGACCACAATATTATATACTGCATAAACCGAAACGTTTTCAAGACTTGAAAACAATGTTAAAACTACAGTATCTGTATTTATCAGCACAACACCTGCAATGTGCTGCGCCAATCCGTTCCATTTTTGTTTAATGGGTTCCTCAGTAAGCTTTATGCTGCGGTCAATTTTATATTTCTTCTTTGCTATAACGGAAAGCAAAACCGGCTGTAACACAAATATTAAAGACGTTGTTAACTTAACTATATGTATGGAGGCACCCCATTGCATCAACAAAATGCAAAAAACGGTATTAAAAACCAAAGCGACTGTATGAATTATATACTGAACAAATCCCAGTTGGTCTGCATCCAAGAGAATCTTATAGGTCATTCCTATATAATACCGCGCAAAGGTACTGACAGATATGACCAAAAGCAAAACCAGCGTAAATAAATAATCAAAAGAGTCCATCGTAAGCAAGGGATAGACCGCCATCAAAACGCCGATATATGCCAACAGAATATATGCTATACGCTTAAAAAAACGTTCGGACGACATAACCACCTTGCTTACAGTTGTTATATCGTTTTCTGCCAATGGCTTATACAGCGTAGATTGAACAACCGCACCCACACCGCATTCTGCCAGCGAAATAAACCCCAAAAATTGAGTTATTGAAGACACAAGACCGTTTACCGCCGAGCCATAATACGTCAATAAGAAACGGGGCAATATAAATCCGCATACAATCGTTATAAGCTGATACAGTAACGACGATGCTGAATTAAGCATCAGTTTTGTCTTTCGATTCATTATTATTTCCTAACTAAATAATCTCAATTTTCCAACCCAATCATTTGGTCTGTTATTTAGATAACACCCTTTTTCTTGGCCTCTGTAAGTATTCTTTCTTTTTCTTCCGCCGAATGGCCCTCGAAACAAAACAGTTTTTTATTAACGGTTGCCTCATAATATTCATCAATGCTTTTTTTTACAGTTGCAGGAATTCCTACAGCAACCACATTATCCGGGATGTTATGCGTTACAATTGCGCCCGCACCTATAACAACATTGTCACCAATTTCAACACCGGGCATAATCATTGCGTTTTGACCGATATATACATTGTTACCTATTTTTATTTGCGCCAACTTTGACATTCTTCTTCCGTTAAATTTGTTCAAGGTATTCAGAACCTTAATGCCACCATCATGAGTGATGAAAGACACTCCACCCGCGAACAAGCAATCATTTCCGCAAGTTATTAAATACGGTTCTGTCCCAAACGCCTGTACCTTACAATTAAGTCTGGTCCCTTCCCCGATAACCGCGCCTTTTTTTATCAGATATTTTCTTTTGCTTGCCCAATTTCTATTACTGTACCAAAGTTCTATTCGCTTGACAATTTTTTTGAACATATACTTTGCCTTTCCTGCAACCGCGCTTGTTTACGAAACCATAGCCATTCGCATTCTACGCTCAAAAACACCACAATTTATAAACTTCAACCAAATTAGCCGACTTGCATCGTTGCCCACCGCACGCCGCGTGGAGGCTTTGATTTTGTGCGGTTCTCCCCACCCTTAGGTGGGGAGTTTTGTTTAATATTGAACAACCGCTGAGGTTATAACTTATTCAACGGGATTTTCCATCTTGCAATCTTCGCCGAAGAAGTAAACGCCTGCGCTGAGTTCGGGATAATTTGCAACTTGTGCAGCGGTAACGGTCTGCTTACCGTTCTGCTTAAGCTTACCGCTGTAGCATACATAGTAATAATCGTCACCAATCTTTATCAAACCAAGATTCTTCTGCATTACGTTGTTTACATAGTAATGGTAAACGCCGTCTTCTTCAACGATACCGTTCTTAGGAGCTTCAGGAATTTCCATCTTGCAATCTTCGCCGAAGAAGTAAACGCCTGCGCTGAGTTCGGGATAGTTTGCAACTTGTGCGGCGGTAACGGTCTGCTTACCGTTCTGCTTAAGCTTACCGCTGTAGCATACATAGTAATAATCGTCACCAATCTTTATCAAGCCAAGATTCTTCTGCATTACGTTGTTTACGTAATAGTAGTACACACCGCCCTCTTCAACGATACCGTTCTTAGGAGCAACCAGTTTTCCGTCTGCGCCAAAATTGTAGGTGCCTGCGGGAAGCAAACCGTTAGTTTGCGCTTCGCTTATGTTCCTTGTGGAATTTAAAACAACTTTACCGCTGTAAAGAACGTAGTAATAATCTTCACCGTGCTGAACGAGCCCTGCGTTAGTGGGCACGTAGCCTTCTTCGTTGATATAGTATGTGCCGCCATCGGAGCATTCTACAAGACCCTGTTCGGTAATTTGACGAACCAAAGCACCGTCTGCACCGAATTCAAATACATTCTTCTTCATAATAAATGCAGCAGGTCTGAGAGCATAAGTACCGATTGTAATATAACCGTCATGGTCGAAATTGTAAGTCTTACCGTCAATTTCTACAAGAGTTTCATAGTCGGGATTTGCCGCACGATGATAAGCGTTGCTGTAATAGTAACGGGTACCTTCTTCTGTGGTGTGCCAAGCACCCTTGGTCATACCCTGTTCATCAAACTGATAGGTTATGCCGTTTACAGTGTATTCACCGCTTACAGCAACCTTAGAGTAGTTCTTAAAGAAGTGCCAGTTACCGGCAAGCTGTTGCCAGCCACCTGCAAGCTCACCAACCAAGGAGTAACGCCAAGCAGATACAGATTCATCATAGAACAAGCCTGTGTACTTAACTTGACCTTCGCAAACACCTTCTTCGCCAAAGTCATAATAGTATCCGTCAACAAGCTGAACGCCTGTAAGCTTCTCGCCGTCCTGCCAATAGCTGTCATCAACCCAGCCTTCGGATACAACGCCGTCTACATAGTTTCTGCCATCGGTCCATACACCGGTATAAGTCAATTCACAAGAGCACTTAAGCACTCCATCGATAAGTTCAAAATTGTGTCCTGTTGCGGAAACGGTGGTGCCCCAAACAACGGGAGAATCACAAATTTCACACCAAGTTCTGCCTGTATAACCGTTTTCCGTACAAGTTGCATCAAGGTCTTCAACCGCAACTGCGTTATGTATGTGGTAGCTGTGAGAATTGTAGAAGCTCTTATCGTAGTCACGAATTCTCAAACCGTAAGTGTAAGACACGCAAAGTGTGTGTATATCCGCACTGGAGAAAGTATGGCTTGTGTTATCAAGATAGGTAACAACGCCCATCTCAGTATCAACGTCTATAGAAAGCGCAGGAGCGCAAACGTAGTTGCACTTCCATGCTTCAACTGCATTTGCGTGAGCGTGGTCATCGCTCTTTACATAATCCCATACACGAATGGGAAGGCTTGCTATAACTACTGTACCGGTTTCGGAAAGGTAGTCATCATTGCGGGTAAACTTGATTGTCAAAATATTCTCTGCCTTGTCAGCAGCGGTTGCAAATTTATACTCACAGTCAAAACCGTAAAGAGTTTCAATTTGCTCAAGTTCCCAATCGTTCATGCTGTCAAGGTCAAGTCTCATCTCTACTGTCTTAACAGTTTCTATTGCATCAACCTCTACGTCAATCCAATAAACCGCACCGTTAAGTATATAGTTAAGAGTACTGTCCTGAGGCTGTACACGAACAGAAGCTTCGCTTTCAGAGGTTTCAACTTTAATCTGACGCTTGGTTTCGGAATAGTTTCCAACCTTATCGCAGATACCCATACGTATGGTATGAACACCGTTGGTCAAAACTGCATCGTTAACGGTAATCATTCCATCGGCAAATTCGCAATCAACCTGAACACCGTCGATATATGCAACTGCGGTAGATGCATCAATACCGCTGGCGTTATTGGGATTTGTAATGTCTTCAGCAACAAAGCCTGCAAAGCTAACAACGTTTTCTTTTACGGTCTGACCGTTCAAATTCGCAGCATCGCTCATGCCTTCAACTGCATAAGTCATACCGGAGAATATAGGGCATTCACGGTCATCAACTGCATCGGAATAGTCTATGGTAATATCATCAATGTAGAAGGTGAAATCACCTGCATAATTGGTTTCATTATACTTCCAAGAATCAATGTTTACGGCATAAAACTCAATAAAGCAATTTGCTTTAAGTTTGAACTGAGAACCGTTGTAATAGTTGCCTATCTTGTCAGCGTTATCTTCAAGATATACTTCGCTGTTCTTTATAGGCATTTTAAAGTAGGTCCAACCGGAATACTCTCTGTTATTGATGTATTCTTCGTTATATATTTCCATGCTGGAGCCGGTTTTACCTGCAAACTCTCCTTTTTCATCGTGCAAAGAAACGCTCATATAAATAGAAAACTGTACTGCATCTTCAGGCATATAAACCCAGAAACCAATGCTGGTAGCGTTCTTTATCTCAACAGAGTCACCGGTCCACACAAGAGAGTTGCCTGCCCAGAATTCTGTGCCGTGCAAAGCTTGATCCATAGGATAATGGAAAGCAAGCGCCTGATTACCGCTATGAACCTTACCGGTTTCTTTTGTTACGATAGAAAGGTCAGAAACATCAAATCCGCCGTGGTGGCTTGTTCTCCAATTGCTGAGATCAGCACCGATATCGCCTTCTTCAAAGTCGAACAACGCTTCAGAACCTTTACCAAGGTTTATCTGAATTGTGTCGGAAACAACAGGACTTGTGCCGTTTACAGATACGGTAACAATTGTACTTGTACCGGATTGAGCAGCGGTGAATTTGTTGCCGGAAACAGTACCAACGCTTTGATCCGCAACTGTGAATGTTATGTCATCATTCTTGATTGCTACGTTATAAAGACCGTACTTTGCAACAACTTCAAGCTCTGTTGTGGCACCGAAAGGAACAGTAATCAAATCGCGAGAGAACGCTATATAATCGGGAAGAACAACGTTAATTTCAGTAGAGCCAACAACAACGCCGTCAACTGTTAATGCGATGTTTGCTGCGCCGACGGTTCCATCGGAAACAAATACGCCGTTTTCAACAGTACCGTTTGTTGCTGTCCATACAGCGTTTTCGGGAATATCTGCAGCGGTACCTGCAGGGCTGATGCCTATAGCAGAAACCTTAACAGAAGAGCCGGGGGTTACATAGTAGTTTTCTGCAGTAATGTTAGCCTTTTCAAAAGTGTCGGAGGGAGGAGTGCAGGTATACATAACAAGACCGTTAGAAACTGCGCGTTCAGAACCGTCAGAGGGCTTACTGGTAACCTGAATATCGTTACTACCTGCAGGGCGAGAAATATAGGTTGCAGAGCCGCCGCCGTCAAGACAAAGAATATATGTACAGCCTACTTCGTCCATCAGTTCAACAGATTCTTTCCAGTTAGAACCTGCAGAGCCACCGGAGCCGTTACCGTCAACTGCCATAAATACAACCTTATTATCAGCGGTAACACCAACAAAGGAACGAGGATAACGGCCATCGTTAAGATAGCTGCTGTCAGAATATGACATATTTACGCCGTTTTTTCTAACCAGCTGGAAGCCACCGATTGCTTCTTTTGCGGGACCATGGGCAGCAACAGCCTCGTCCCAGTCAGCATTGTTGGCACCACAGAGAGCCGTGCCATCCTCAAAAATTGCAAACCAAGAAGAATTACCGGCTTTTACAATACCAAAACCGCTTACGCCGTTCATAACGTGGGCGCCGGAAGGCATTGCGTTACCTGTGTTATAACCGTCGCCGTTAACGCCGGCTACAACGGCATAGTACTGAATGTAGTTAGCTGCGTCGTTAGCATTGGTGTGCTTAGCGTTCATAGAAGCAGCCTGCTCGGTCATTTTGGACATACCTAATGTTTGGCACTGTGCATCCTTATAGGAAGCCTGCACGCCTACATCGCCACGATTTATATCAGCAATGGCGATGTAGTAATTGATAAGCCTGCCATCTGCAGCGTATCCGCTGTTGATAGTTTGGGTAATACCGGGAGCAAGAGTAGATTCAAAAGACTGATATGTTGTAATTTGTTCAGTTTCTTGAACCGTTGCAACTTCAATTCCGGATGCAGAAACTGCCGCGGACATAAGACCCACAACAAGAACTGCAACCCAAAGCATTGAAATCACTTTTGAGGAAAATTTGCGTTTCATTTTTTCGTCTCCTTTTCAAAATAAATTTTTTACCAAAACAGCTTAAAGCTGTAAATAGTCACAAGTATTTTATTTTATCGGAAGCTTTAACCACTCACCAAAGGTTCTGTCCCATTCGGAAGGCTCATACCCTTCGAACCCCGATGCGGGGAACAAAGTTAACTCAGAAAAATATATTCTGTCCTCTACCACGTAGAAATCTATCCGAATAAACGGTATGTCTTTGGATAGCTTTTCAGCTAACGCAAGCATCTCATCTAATTTTTCAGGTCTTTGTGTAGGAGTTGCTGCATTAGGAATCTTGGGGCGTTTAAGCTCCATACGTTTCCATTCTGGCGTATAAAAATCCTCTGTAAGTCCGCTTTTGGCAAAGCGGTCACGGCAAACCAAAACAAAACGCGGAACACCGTTAAAGCAATGAAGTTTGTAGTCAGTCAACCCACCCGCGTCGCTTTTCAAAAATTTCTCTGCAATAATTTTGCGGGGAACATCCTTATACGGCCATTCACGCCCTGTTAGATAATAATCCTGCTTTAGCCCACGTGCCAAATCCGACTTTACCTTTTCAACATCAAGCTGTGTTTTATCGGTACATATACACATACCCAAGCCGGAGTTGTGATTGCATTTTATTGCAAATTGGTTGGGCAACGTTGAAAAATCAATATGTTCAGGTGAATCCCAAACACCGAGCAATGGTATAAGATACTGCTCTCCTATCATATTTGCAATATATTCACGCACGCGATACTTGTCCACCATAACAGTATACAATGGGTTACGGTCATACAGCTTTAACCACTGAAGTTTTTCGTTAAACAGAACGGGAGAATCAAAATTTGGGGTATAGCCCAAAGTACACTCAACCATTCGGCGCAAATAATCTGCATCCGACATACCGTCATACTTATGCAATAAACGCGCATCTACCAAAAACCTATAATCAGCATCAAACAAGTACTTGGCCGCTTTTTTTATTTTTTTCGTTATAATCACCGTTGCATTGCACCAACCTTAATTATCCTTGTTCTGCTTTTTCTTCAACGCTTCAATCTCCAAAAACATCACCAGCAAATAAACATAACGAATCTTTTGATAATAGGACACCATACCATAATCCAATATAAGCAACACTACTGTCATAACAAGACAAATAACATACTCTTCATTTTTATATCTTCTCAATTTCCAAAACATTGTTAGAAGATATGCGTACATTGAATAATATATGGAAAGACCGACAATGCCGCCGCCGGCAAGTAACTCTATAAAATTATTGTGCAAATATGCATCTTTACCTAAATACATATTACTTAAGATATGAGGATTTGCCATCCCCATCCCTAACAACGGCGTTTTTAAAAACTGCTCCCAGCCTACTTCTATCATTCTGTCGCGGATTAAAACAGAACTGTCAGCTCCACCCCCGTCGCCAAAGATGCTACCAAACAATGCATTCATTCTATCAAATGTACCTGCAAAAATCGGCATCAACGCCACAACATTAAGTAAAACCAATGCACCCAGTACAATAGCCGATATTTTCCCAATTGTTTTCAAAATGTTCTTTGAATCCAAATTGTGAAGCAAAAAGCAAAGAAACGTACCAAGTATTAAAAGAAGCAATGCTTTGCGACTGTGTGTTAATGCAACTATAAATATGGATGGCAGACACAGCAAAGCTTCCCACTTCCATCTTTTTTCACAAATAAACTCATCCACTTGGATAACGATACAAATGGATGACAACATCCCTATCGTATTTACATTGGCGTAAGTATTTTCAAGCCTTGTTTCATTTGCCGCCGCTATAATCAAGAAATCCAAACCATAGAAAAAAATGGAATATAGAGAAATAATATAACCGGACCATTTGATGCACCTAAGCAGGTCGTTTGTATTTTTAGGATTTTCAAAATAACAAGTATACAGTATGTACACCATTACCGTTATTTCAAACAAGGTTTTGCCGACTGTAATACTATCGGTAGAACGCTCTGCCCACAGCGAGCTAATTAAAGAATAAAAAGTAAAAAGAGCTAAAACAAAGGGGAATACGCCCGAAAAAAGCTTGTATTTTCCGTTATTTCTAAAAACCTGTACACAAAGAATCAACCCTGTGCATCCCAACATAACATATCTGCCCCACGAATATGAGGTTAGAATAGTAAACGAACAAATCAATATAACCATCAAAACATTGATGATTTTATCCATATTAAAATACAGTCTAATTTTCACGGTGTCCCTCTCCAAAAGACCCAGCCTTATTAAAAACAATTCTAACAAAATCCTGAACTACTGTTTGAATGGAATACCCCTGCCTTAAAAAAGATGAATGAGTATCTGCCCTTTCGTTTTCAGCCTTCTTCAAAACAGTTTCTGCCCACTTATCTGCATTACCCAGCGGCATATAATCAACAAGGCCGGTTATATCGGCTTCTCTGGTTATTGTATCTGCAATTACACAAGGAAGTCCTGTAGCTTGCGCTTCGATTACCGTGTTAGGCATTCCTTCATAAAATGACGGCATAACAAAAACGTCCATAGCGGAAAGCAAATGCGGAACATCCGCACGCAGACCGGCGAATATTACGTCCTTGCTTATACCAAGGGCGCATGCTTTGTCTAAAGCAGCATCTTTAAGCTTACCTTCTCCAACCAACAACAGCTTAGTGTTTGTATCTCGCTTATGTATTTTTTGAAAAACCTCCAACAAAAACATGTGGTTTTTTTGTTCGTCAAATCTACCCACATGACCTACAAGTTTGGTTTCAGGCGAAACAGAGAACTCTTTTCTCAACACTTCTCTATGACGGGGATAATACTTGTAAACATCCAAATCCACCCCATTATGAAGGATGTTAACCTCTCCGCTGTTATACGCTTTTTGACCGAAAGTGTACTTTGCAGCCAAGTCGCTGGGAGCGATTTTTATATCTGCATACTTGCTATACAGCACTCTGCCCAATCTATGGCAAATTTTTGCCTTAAGGCTGTTGCCGTCGCTTGCATTGCTTGAACGCACGCAACATCTGCTTGCACCGGCCTTCTTTGCGATTTTAAGGTCCATAAACCCCATAGCGCTTGAGGTTATCCTAAGAACTTTATCGTATTTGTTTTCCTGTATTGTTTTTGTTAACTGTTTTTTAAACGCCTTTAAATCTTCCGACTTTGGAGGAATCCTGTAAATCTTACCGCCCATTCCCAAAATCTCATCTTCATAATAGCATTTTTCTTTAACGTTAATGCAAAAATCAAGTTGATACTTGCTTTTATCGAGGTTACGATACACTTTCATCAAAAAGGTTTCAGCGCCACCTGCGTTCATACTGCTTAAAATACATAGTGCTCGTTCCATACGCTATCCCCTTTTTGTTTACTCTTTACTTAAAAACCTCGGTTATTTTATCGGCTTGAACTCAATTATTCCCCGTCAAATTTTTCGGTTAAAATTTTTATGGCCGTTTCCGGTGTATAATCCTTTGCCTTGCGAATACAATTTGTTTTCATATCAAGAAAGGCCGCAGGGCTTTTGATTAAATCAAGCAAGATATTTACAAATTGTTGGGTATTGTCGAAATCATATCCTATGCCGGTAACCCCGTCGTCCACCACATCTGTATAACTTGCCCATTTTGCAGAAATCACCGGAATTCCCGCAGCATACGCATCAATAATCGTACCCGGTATACCCTCTGTATAAAAATGGGTGGGGAAAAGCAACGCAAAATACCTTTGTAATATTTGCACACTTTTATCTGCATCAACGCAGCCGCAATAACAAATATAATCGGGAAATTGATTCTTTAAGCTTTCAAACCACTCTGTTTGTGATGAATCTACTTGGCCGTATATATCCAAGGTATATGCCATATAACCAAGCTTATCGTTTACCTGTTTGACTGCATTTACAGCTGTTTCTATACCTTTTTCTTGCATAACGCGGGAAAAAGTACACAGCTTATAGGGTGTCTTTGAGGGGTATACAAGCTCCGCTGCAGAAAGAACCCTTAATTTTTTACAATTAGGCATAACGAAAACGTTACTAAAGCCTTGCTGTTCCAAAGCGGACTTCATTGTGTTTGTTTCAACGTATATCCCATCGAATTTTTTTAACGCTTTGGTAAGGACTTGTCGTTTTGATATAAATTGAGGAAGCCAACCGCCGATTACCACATAGTGCGTTTTTCTTTTTTTATAAAACAGCTTTGCAAATGATATTAAAGGGGCATATACCCTAAGTCCGTTTTGGGCAGGAAAGATAAGTACATTAGTACTGTTTTTTAACGCTTTGAACACTTGAAACGGTGCTTTTAAAATCATTATTTTGCCACCGTGGGTATCAAACTTAAGCACCTGAGCTTGACCCATACTGCTTTGCAACTCTTCTGTTATAATCTTTGTTTTAACAGTTTGACCGTTAAGAAGCTGTGTGCCTTCTCCAAAATGACCCAACACACTTGCCTTTGCCCGCATAAGCTTCACCCTTTAACATACTTTATCTTTTTAATCAGCCCAAAAAATAAGTTCCTTACTGTCAAACAAACTGAAGAAACGGGATTTTTTGCTTCAGCCACCCTAAACAACCTATAATGCCATTTTATCAATTTAATATAGCCATGATTGCTTATGGAGCCGCCACGCCTTCTGTACTTTGCAAGAACCTCATCAAGCAAATAACAATCTGCGGCTTTGCACACCTTCAACCATAAGGCATAATCGTTGTTCTTTTTTATGTCAGCAATTTGAATCAGTCCCACCACAGCAGCGTCATACATTACCGTCAGACACCCCATCCAACAATAGTTATACATTCCACGTTTACTTATCCTCTTTGGACCGCTTACACTTTTGCCGTTTGAAACGCCCTGCTCATCAACTTCAATGTAATTTGTGTATGAAAAGGAATAGCCGTTCTCCTGCATAAACGCAAGCTGCTTTTCCAATTTTTTCGGTTCCCACAAATCATCGCTGTCAAGAAACGCCACCCATCTGCCTTTTGCCTCACGCAGGGCTCGGTTCCGTGTTACCGCAGCCCCGCTGTTGGTGTCATTTTTTATATATCGAATTCTTTTATCTGCAAGATATTTTGCAACAACCTCATCAGTATCATCTGTCGAGCAATCATCTACAACAATAAGCTCCCAACAGGGATATGACTGCGCCAATACAGATTCTATTGTTTCGGCTATAAATCGCCCGGTGTTATACGAGGGCATTATTATTGATACCAATTCTCTCATCATCAATACTTTATGTGCAATCACAAGGCTTGCTCTATCTTATACCTTTTCAAAATCCTACTAACTTTAACGTTTCCGCATCGTTCAAAGCCTGATTTTTCTATTCCTCTAATCGACGAAGTATTGCCTTCATCCACAATCATATAGAAAACAGTGCTGTTATCACCTTCGAAACTGCATATATATTGAAGCATTGCGGGATATATCCCCTTGCCTCTAAATTTAGGATATGTAAAACACGGGCCTATTTCATAATCCTGTTTGTTTAAAAACGGAAACTTTAGGCACTTGGGAATAACGTACGAGGTATGAACCAGCTCTTCATTTTTTGTCGCGTAATAAATTCTTGCCCGACCGCAAGTAATGGCCCAAAACAACAACCGTACACCAATAAGCTTAAGGCTTTTATTTTCTCCTTTAAGGGTAAGACCGCGAAAAATTTTGGGGGTGAAGATTTGAATATTTATATCATCAAAACTGTTGCTTGGGATGTCGGATTTGAATTTTTTATATAAATATTTCATTCCACATCTCCGCTACGACAAATTTCTTCCATCTTTAAAACCGAATTCAATTGATGAATTTTGCCTACACCATCAAGGGTTAAAAAAATCTTGCGAAAAGGATATAACAATTTAATTACACCCTTCAGTTTAGGTCTGTATTCAATATGCAATTTACAATACGCTTTCCTGAAGCCGAAATATTTCTCCAAATAGTCTTGAAAACCTGTTTCGTGATTTATATTCCTTGCGCCGTCGCATATATAGCCGCCTTTTTCCAAGAAGTCATTAAATTGCCTCATAATCCCTTCTACCAAAGCAGCGTTTACCGAAAATTTCTCATACTGCGGCTTAGTTTTAAGAACAGTAAAATCAATATATCCTTCGTTCGCCTTAGATAACAAAGCATATCCGCACAATTCATCTGTATCTCTATGAAACGCAGCGATAACAGAATATTCTCCCCACTTGTCAATGCTTTTGTAAAAAGACCGTCGTTCTACGGTGGGCCTGTATTTTTCAGGGTACGCGGAAAAAGCATCTATTTGAACCTTATACAGTTCTTCTTTGTAATCCAAGGGATCTATTTCAACAACATAAAAATTCTTTATGCCCTTGTTTATTTCATAGCGACGTTTAGCCTTAACTTCTGCAATGTCAAACGGGGTGTCTTTTATCACGTACCACCAATTTGTTTTATGCCCACAATCAAAATCCGTAGTCCACCGTGCCAACAACGGGGTCGCACCGCCGATTTTCCAAATATCACTGTTTTTGCTTGGAAGTACGGCAGGAGTGATATGAGGGGCTGTTGTGGGTATAACCGCGTGATTGTAATATTTCCATCCGTCAATTTGCATTATTAAACCCTCAGCATTTCCTTGGCTTCTGCTTGCTTTGCATCATAAGTTTCCTTATCAATTACGCCTTCCAACATAAGCCAATCTCCAAAGTCTATATCAGATGCAGTACCTTCACGAACAATGTCGCTTTGCTTAAAAACTTTGGCGATTGTTTGTAATGCTATCTTCACATCTCCGACAAAAGTAATACCTCTGTCAATATACTGCAAATCGTATTCTATCTTTTGCTCCCACGTAATATTATTACGCCCGTTCACCTGTGCAAGCCCTGTCAAACCGGGGCGAACATTATGACGTCTGCGCTGTTCGTCCGTCATAAACACACAATCTCTTACCAAAAACGGTCTGGGGCCGCAAATAGCCAAATGACCTGCCGCTATATTTATAAGTTCGGGCAATTCATCAAGCGAAGTATTGCGAAGGAACTTTCCATATCTGTTCAGTCGCGCCGAATCAGGAAGCAACACCCCTTTATCGTCACGCAAATTACTCATAGTTCGGAACTTTATCAGCTTAAATATTTTTTCCTCGCCGTTCTTGCCTTTTTTTCCGGGTCTGGGTTGCACAAAGAAAGGATTTCCTCTCATTAAAATTGCCCCAACAACAGTTAAAATAAAAAACAGAGGAGAAAGCAAAATCAGTGCCGCAACAGACAAAACAAAATCAATCAACCTCTTAAAAAGCTTTGCGTACATTATGTAAACACCTCGGATGATTACTCAAAACAGCTTTTGATAATGCCAATGATTATATCCTGCTCCTCGGCGGTCATTTTTATATCGCTGGGCAAACACAACCCTCTTCTGAAGATATCCGACCCAACGTCTATACCGTTTGCGGTTACAAAACCGTTGTTTTTATACACAGGCTGCATATGCATTGGTTTCCAGATTGGTCTGGATTGCACATTGTACTTTTCAAGCACTTCAAATATCTCATCCGGACAGGTTTTGCCTGCTTCGCTACAGTAGCTGCCGTCTGTATCCCCTCTTAACTGTTTACACATAGCATCCTCGTCAATAAGAATGCAAGAAAGCCAAAAATTAGGTTCTGTTACAGTCGAGTCATAAGGATTCATCCTTAAGGGCAGTCCCTTAAACCCTTCCTTATACCTTGCATATATTTCTTTTTTGCGTGCAATATGCTCCTCCAAATACGGCAATTGGCCGCGCACCACACCTGCTACGACATTGCTCATACGGTAATTATAGCCAAGCTCTGTATGCTGATACCAAGGTGCGTTCTCCTTGCTTTGGGTTGACCATTTACGTACCTTGTTGGCCGCTTCCGCATCGTCGGTTAAAAACATACCGCCGGAAGAACCTGTAATAATCTTATTGCCGTTAAATGAAATGATGTTATAGGCACCAAAGCTACCCGCCTGTTTGCCCTTATATGTAGCGCCAAAAGATTCCGCAGCATCTTCTATAATTACGGCACCGTGCTTTTTGGCAATTGCACAAATCTCGTCATACTTTGCAGGTGTTCCGTAAAGGTCTACAACCATAACCACTTTGGTGTTGGGATAAAGCTCAAATGCTTTCTCCAAGGCTACGGGGTCCATATTCCACGTATCGTATTCCGTGTCGATAAAAACAGGAACACCGCCCGCATATACAATAGCATTTGCCGTGGCACCAAAGGTCATATCCGTGCAAAATACGGTGTCACCTTCTTTTACACCTGCAGCCCTTGATGCAAGGTGAAGTGCGGCTGTTCCGGTAGTAAGGGAAACGGCATATTTGCAGCCTACCTTTTCGCATACCTTGCGTTCTATTTCTACAAGGTTAGAGCCTTCGGTGGTAATCCAATTAGTGTCAAAGGCTTCCTTAATGTATTTCATTTCGTCGTCATGCTTAGTCGGCGTGGCGAGCCATATTTTATTTTCAAACGTTTCAAAATTCATGAACTATCGCCCTCTTACTCTTTATACAGCATCGTCCTTTTGGTTTGTACCAAAGCCTAAAGGCGTGCTGATAATTTGCGCTGTAAAACGCTTTATAAAGCGGTGCCAAAGCCCCAAAGGCAATCACACCCTATCATTATATATTATATCACGATTTATGCGGCAAATCAATAGAATACACCTAACTTTTTTAAAATTATAGTTTTTTCTTCCTTTTCAAATTTCAAACGCCAAAAAGCTGTTTTTGTGTAAACCTTCTTAAAAAAAGCCCAGCTGTTTGTATATACCGCCATATCCATATTATCCGCCTTTGCCCTCCATTACGGCAACGTGTTTTTGTGCAATTTGACGTTTTTTGCTATGCTCATTTATAACATTATAGTAAATATTTGACATTGTTTAAATTCTGTGTTACACTTATAGTCAGTGGCTTATACAGATATCAAACAAGGAGGACATTATAATGAAAAAGTTTGTGAGTATCGTCTCTGTGTTGCTATGCCTATGCTTGCTTTGCCCTGCCCTTGCGGTTACGGCGGCAAATATATCTGTGAATACAGAATCAAAGGCTAAAATTGAACTCCCTTTAACAAGCTCTAAATACTCCTATAACGGGTATACAACATGGACTATGAAGGAAGCAAAGCTTGTTTCCTTACACGCCAACCAGACCGTGGGCGGTACAAACTGTACATCCATGCAAGGCATGAATGTAGGCACTACCTATATCTACACCGCCAAGCGCAACAGCGATGATACCTATGTTTCCATTGCCCGCACCAACGCAAACACAGGTGCGGTATCTTATATGAACTATTACTCAAGCACCTCCGCCACTTCCACCAGCGCCTGCAACAGTTGCGGCCACGCTAATGACCTTTTGGTTGTAACCGCAGACAGCGTTAATTATATGTTTGTGGCAACGGGCAAATCCGGCAAGGCGTTGACAAGGCTTAAAATATCGGGCACTAACCTTTATTTTACAGGTTACTTTGATTTGGTAAACACAAACGGCACATCAATGTCTGCTTCCAGCGTGCGCCAATACAAGCACTCCGGCGGTTACTTCTATTTGCTTATCAAAAACGGCGAGACTTTTTATTACTGCAAGATTGCGGATACCGCGACAGGCGGCTCCTCCGCAAGCCCTACTAAGATTACCTGTTATAAAATCTTTACCATTGATAAGCGTAACGCCATATTCGCAAAAAGCAGTTCTTCCGCAGGCACTTACGCAAATATGGAAACTTGGGTAAACCAAGGCTTTTTCTACAATTCCAACGAAAAGACCATATATGTGCCCATGTTCAAGCCCAATTCCCCCATCAATACCAATGTTATTATAACATTTTATGTGGGCGACGTGCTCACCGATGCTCGCATGGACTTCTCCACCAACAAAACCACCCTTGTGCACCCCACAAAAACTAATTTTTATCTTACCGCAGCCGATACAGGCTGTAACGATTTGGAGATAGAGTCCGTAGGCTTCCGCACAGGTCAAGGGACCACGGGCGATTTGAAGATGTACATCAACGCCAACGCCTCTCCCGTTGCAAGTTACGAGGGTGTTTACTCCCTCAGCTACACCAGCGGCAGCGGTGATTTCACCCCCATAGTTGACGAAAACTCTGTAGTTTATACGGTAAAATACAACGCCAACGGCGGTACGGACAGCGGTACTAACTCCAGTTCCGGCAACTACAAGATGAGCCAGACCATACACATAAGGGGTGTTTCCAACAAGCTACGCCCCAATTACTTTACAAGAAGCGGCTACAGCTTTGCAGGATGGTATCTTACAAGGCAATCCGACAGCAAGTGGCTGTACTTCAACGCAGACGGCAGTACCAACTGGTACATCAAGGGTAGCCAGCCCGCAGGAGCAAAACTTGCTTTGTACGAAGATATGCGTACTGTTTCCTCACTCACCACTGTCGACGGCGATGTGGTTACCTGTTATGCTCAGTGGACCCCAAACAGCACAGGCACAAAATCCTATTACATACAGTACGATGCCAACGGCGGTACGGGTACTATGGCAGACACCAAAATAGTATACGGCACCTCCACTAAAATCAGCACCAACACCTTCACCCGTGAGGGCTATACCTTTGTGGGTTGGATAGCTTTCAGACGTTCTGACAACTCTTGGTGCTACAAAGATAACAGCACCCTAGGCGACAAATGGATAGCTTCCGGTAATGACACCACGGGATACTTTTTAAAGACATATACAGACGGTTGCTCTATTTCCGCTTCCACCTCTGTAGACAGAGATATTGTAACCTTCTATGCTGCTTGGGCGAAAGTGAATGGAGCGTTGCCCACGGAGCTGATTGAGGGTACGCCCTTTACACTGGGGAATGTTGTTTCCCATGCCGGGATGTACGGCGTTACCGCAACGGTTAACAATTCTGAAGGTAATGCGGTTGCCACCCATACTGCTAATCCTTACACCACCAGCTACGCCCTGTCGGCTGCAAAAGACATAAAGTTTGAAGCGCTTGCGACAGGCACTTACACCCTTAAGGTACAGATACAAACGGTTAACGGTTCTTCCCCAAAGGCCCACACCATACTTAATACCACCTTCAATGTAATATCCCCCGCTAAGCTTGAGCTGAAAGACAGCGCTGTTTCCGAAGGCTATATCTTGGGCGATGAATATTTTACGGGCTTTAGCGTTGGAAATACGGCGGCGGACCTAAAGCTGTTGTTCAAATACGATATAAGCATTACCAACGCGGAGGGAGCTGCTGTAGCTGACACCGCTGTTATAGGCACGGGCTGGGTTATCAACTGCAACGGTGAAAGCCGTACCACCGTGCTTTACTGCGATATAAACGGAGATGCCGCTATTTCCACCACCGACTATGCGATATTGAGAAAGCACATCGCCGACGGTAACGAGCTTTCGAAGCTGATGAGAAAAGCCGCTGACCCAAGTCTTGACTTGGCAGTTAATACCACCGACCTTGTGATTTTAAGAAAAGAATTAGGCGCATAAATGCGAAACAATTGACAAAAAAGGAGCATTAAGCTCCTTTTTTTCTGTCTTCCTTTTTCTCCGTAAACATAGCGGGTTAGATAGTTTAATAAAGCAAATTAGAGCCGTCGCAGTGTTTTCTTAGAGTTAACAAGTCGGTGGTGCTGACAACTCCGTCACCGGAAACATCCGCCGCTAGGGACAACAACTCGTAGGGTACGGTTTCGTAAAGCATTTTCCGCACTGCTACCATATCCGTGGTGCTCACGCTACCGTCACAGGTAACATCGCCGGGGATGATAACTTTAACGGAATTAAGCACCTCGCCCTGATACCCGTACCGAACAACAGTATAGCCCGTGCCAATATGAATACCGTCTGCTACCGCATTACCGTTAAAGTCAAGTACGGTAACTTCGCACTTAAACTTATCCGATGTGTTTTTGGCGGTAATGCCTTCGCTATATATTTTCACATACTTTTCGGTAAGCACATCTTTTACATCATCTTTCAGCGCAAAATTGCTGACTAAAGTAATGACTATACGCTGTGCATCAGTATTATTACGGTCGTATATCTGCAAGGCTGTACCATCCGTAAAGTTTGCCTGTGGAACATCCAACACTCTGCCGCCGCAAATCGTTTGTATTGTATAGGAGCCGTTAGTGGAGGAATGGATGGTCCAACGCTGGTTTCGGCTGTTGGCTTGGTTGCCCGTAATAATCGCCGTGCCGTTTACCGTTCCCGCACCGTTTACAACATCCAGCATTTTGCCGTCGGCATTGTTGCGTATATTATATGTACCATCGCCGTTGCGGGTAAAATGCCAGGACTGTTCTGCGCCGCCCGTGGGAGTACCTATGCTAACAACGGAATTTTTAGATTGAACATAGAAGTCAACTGTCTCCATTTTTAGGGTTGCGTCAAACTCTTCGCCAAGATTAAGGGAGCTGAACTTTAACACGAATCTCTGTGCGTCGCCATCGTGTTCCTCCCAAAGATGTATGTTTGTACCCGGGGTAGAATCGTTGTTATAAAGGTCAAATACGGTTTTACCGCCATGGGATTTAAAACGGAAATAGCCTTGGTCGTCTATCATAAGACTCCACTTTTGCGGATGGTCGCCAGTTGCAGTCCAAAGCCCTATATTGTTGCCGTTGTTGTAGTGACCGCCGCCGCCGGATACGTCAATTGCGCGGCTGTCAACAGCGGATGTTATAAGATATGTGCCGTCGGCATTTCTTGTAAATCTCCAAAGCTGATTATTATCACCGGTTGCTGTTTCGCCCTGAATGTTAGAGCCTACCGCAGTAACGCACAGTCCGCTTTTATGTACTATGTTAGCATAAAAATCCGTGCCTACATCAACGCGGCGCAAGCCGTCATAGCGCAACTGAACAGTACTGCCTGCAGACGGAGGGGTAGAAACCACGGGGAAATCACCGTTCCAGCCAACCTTTTGGAAACGCACGGTTCTGTTGTCCCAGCCGGAGCCCGATACAGCCGTTGCATGGTACACTATCCAATCCTCGGTATCATCGTAGCTCTTTGTAAAGCTGCAATGACCGGGACCGTACGCCGCGCTTGATTTGCTAACCAAAGGTGTAGAGGATTTTGTCCAGGAGGAGGCGTTTAGGAAGTTGCCGTCTCTCAAGGTAAGCACACCCATACAATAGTCATCCGTCCAGCTACCGCTTGCGGAATATACTATGTGATAGGTCTTGCTTATTTCGATAGTAGTAACAACGGTATCCTTGGGCAAGGTAGCTAACAGCGTACTGCTTGCATCATGAGATGCCCTAAGATTAAGGCCGTCCGGCGTAACGCGGTACTGAGTGTTGGCTTTATAGTTGTTTCTATCGGTAACTCCGCTTACCGCGTCGGTATAATCCAGATTGATCCAACCAACCGTACCGTTATAGTTAACCTTGCCCCATTTGCCGCTATGGGTTATAACAGCAGGCCCCTCGTTAACATCGGGAGAATCTACGGTTTCCCAAGAATAGTAGGGTGAGGACAAAAGCACTCTGTTACTGCTTATCTGAGTAGGGCTACTCATTTGAGCTATATATATGTTTTGAACATAGTTGGTGTCGCCCGGCCAGCCGGACCACACAAAGAACAGCCTGCCGTCATCGGTTTGCAGGATAGTTGCATCTATTGCCCATTTGTCGGTGCTATCCGCAATTTTGCCGACCATAACGAAGGGTTGCGTAGGGTCCTGACTTGTTCCCTTAAGCACATACATACGGTGGTTGTTATTGTTACCGTCATCGGCGGCAACATATATATACCATTCTCCGTTTATGTAATGAAGCTCAGGTGCCCAATACTCAGCAGAATACATTGTACCTGCAGGAGCCGTATACACCTTGTTGCCGTTGGGTATTACTTTATCAAGAGAGTCGGTAGATGCAACGCACACACCGTCACCACCAGAATAGCAAAAGTAATAATAATTATCCTTTTTTACAACCCAAGGGTCGGGTGCCACCATCGTACCGTTGGTGATACTTGCCACACCTTCCCGCGGGAAAGAGTAAGATAGGTTTGACAACGCATTTTTTTCCGTTGCAGAAACATTAGCACTTGATGCAGTGTATACAACACCAGACACAACGCAAGGAACAAGCATAATCACTGTCATTAAAAAAACAAGAATTCTTTTCATAGCGTTTCTCCTTTTAAATCATCAAATATGCTCATAATTACCCATAGGTGTATTTTATCACATCAATTTGCTTATTACAAGAACTTTTTTACAGTTCACCATATATCAAACAACAATGTAATCCTAAGTAAAAAATGTGGAGTCGTCTCAGATGTGTAAAAGCGCATCTGAGACGACTCCACTATGATTTATTGTTACATTAAAATTACATCAATTTTTTAATAAGACCCTTAATATCCTCAACAGATGCCGCTTTAGGGTTACCGGGAGCACAAGCATCCGCATAAGCAGATTCTGCAAGGAAATCCAAATCTTCTTCCTTAAGTGCGGCAAGCTTTGTGGGGATGCCCACATCAATGCTGAGCTGACGTACTGCATCCACTGCCGCTTTACGGTATTCCTCTACAGACATACCAGCGGTGTTAACGCCCATAGCCTCCGCTATTGCCTTGTATTTTTCGCCTGTGCAATCCGCATTGTATTCCATAACTATAGGCAACATCATAGCGCAGGCAACACCGTGGGCGGTATCGTATACTGCACCGAGAGTGTGTGCAACGGAGTGTGCTATACCAAGGCCTACATTGGAGAACGCCATACCCGTTACAAACTGACCGAGAGCCATACCTTCCCTACCCTTAGGGTCGTTTTCAACGGCGCCGCGAAGGCTGGAGGAGATAAGACGTATAGCTTCTAAATTAAGACAATCGGGAAGTGCCCAAGCCGCCTTGGTGGTGTAGCCTTCTATTGCGTGAGTAAGCGCATCCATACCCGTAGCGGCGGTAAGGCCTTTAGGCATAGTTTCCATCATATCAGGGTCAACAACGGCGATATCGGGGATATCGTTAACATCAACGCATACAAACTTGCGCTTGCGTTCCACGTCGGTAATAACGTAGTTGATGGTTGCTTCCGCGGCAGTGCCTGCGGTGGTGGGCACAGCGATTGTATAAACTGTGCGGTTTTTGGTGGGTGCTACGCCTTCAAGGCTACGCACATCGGCAAATTCGGGGTTGTTTATTATTATGCCTATAGCCTTTGCGGTATCCATGGAAGAACCGCCACCCACAGCTATCATATAATCTGCACCGGAAGCCTTATATGCGGCAACGCCGTTCTGGACGTTTTCTATTGTGGGGTTAGGCTTTATGTCCGAATATATCTCATAAGCCAAGCCTGCGCCGTCAAGTATATCGGTAACCTTTTTGGTAACACCGAACTTTACAAGGTCAGGGTCGGTAGCAACAAAAGCCTTTTTAAAGCCCTTTGCGGCGATAATAGCGGGGATCTCTGCTATTGCGCCTTTGCCGTGATAGGATATGGGGTTGGATACAAATCTGTTTGCCATAAAATTTCCTCCTAAGATATATTAGTATATTTTTAGTATACCTTTTATACCTAAGTTTAACACGGCAAGCAGCCCTGTGTCAACAAGACGTTTGTAAAAAACTGCCTATAAATTCAAAATTGGCTGTAAGCCTCGTTGCTTACAGCCAATTCTAATATCAATTACATTTTTCTGCTTCCGCCGCCGGAGCGTGAAGAACCACCACCGCCGGAAGAAGTATTCTTGGGTTTAGCGGTACGGCTTACCGTACTGTAAAGGAAGGTATCCCTCGATTCGGTTAGCTTAAGACTGCCGGCCTTAACGTAGTTTGCCGCCGCGGACTGAAAATGCACGGATTTAAGCTTGCCTTTCATTATACTTGTTGCAATAAATGCAACAACCAAGCCTATTATCAATGCAATAACAGCCTTTTTGCCAAATTTAAAATGGGTCGTATCGTATATGTAGTCACCTATACGCTCGTCACATTCTTCAACAAAGGTCTCAAAAGCATCAAAATACTCTTCGTCATTTATATCGCTTTCCATAAGGTCAAATATACCCTGTACGTCACTATCCGTTATAGCATCAAAGCCAACGGCACAGGTGTATATGGTGCAAACCTTGTCCCCTTCGGCATCGTTTAATGCGCGAAGTAACAAAACGCCGCTTTTTTCCTTGCCTAAGCCATATCCGTTGCTATTAAAGTAATTGCCCGCATAATCCAAGGGGTCAATATCAATAGAGTCAACGGTAAGCACCACAATATCAACATCGTGCTTTTTGCTAACCTCGTCAAGCATTGCGCCCAGCTCCGCTTCTTCTGCTGTACTAAGCAGGTCGGCATCGTCCACAAGTCTATGGGATGCCGCGGAAACGTTTACGGCAAGAGCAGTACACATAAGAAGTGCAAACAGAATGCATAATACTTTCTTCATTACTACTGCACCTCCTTAAAGCAACCAAAACAGGTACATAAGCGCATAAGCCGCCGCGCCTATTGCGCCTGTAAGCCCAAAGAGCCACTTTTTGTAGGCGGCTTTATCCAGAGGAAGGTCACCCACAAACTTGCCTGTTTGACCGTTCATTGCAAAGGTATACTTTTTGCCGTTCCAATCCGTATTAAGCAACCAAACGGGATAAAGGGCATATTTTGCCTTGCCGTTTTGAAGCTGTATGCCCGTATGCTCAGGCACAACGGTAGTGTAACCCTCTACCGTAGACTTAAACGCTTCTTCCGTACTGCGCTTAATACGCTCATTTGCACGTTCTATGCTTTGCTCGGAGCTTACGTCATACTTATCCGCAAGGTAGCCGGAAAGATATGCGGTTTGGAAGTCTACAGCACCGTCAAAATTGAATGGCTCAATAGATTCCATAAGGTCATCCGCCATTTTAGAGGAACCGTCAACAGGCACTCTCTCAAAGCCCAGACTGCCTGCACGTCTTACGGAATAAAAGCTGGTTTTTGTATAATTGTAGTTGGCATCACTCCAACCGTTTACACGGGTTGCTTTATATCTTATGTTTGCATCGGCATCAGCATCGAAAAGCCAAAAAGGAACATAGACACCCTTAATTTCTTCGATGTGGTTTTGTGACTTAAACACCTTTGGAAGAAGCCGTTTACCCTCGTAATGCTTTTTAAGTGCCGCTTTTGCCGCTTCTTTATCAAACTTAAAAGGTATAACGTAATCGGGTTTAAGGTCACCCATAAACTGACCTTTCATTACAACGGGGTTATCACAGAAAGGACAGGCAGATGCCGCCGTAGTATCGTCTGCAACAATCTCACCGCCGCAGGATTCGCAAACATAAACCCGAAGTCCTTCAGTTTCACCTTCAAACCATTCACTCCCTGCGGAGCTGTCCCATTGCATATTATCCTCGGTTTGTGCTTTTAAATCCTTATCATATTCCAATACGGCATCCATCTCATATTCCGTATCGCAATAGGGACACTTCATTTTTTGTATACTGCTGTCAAACTCAATAGAAGCGTTACAGCATGGACATTTATATTCTTGTAATGCAGCCAAAGAAATTCACTCCTTTACCTGAATCATAATAATAAAAAACTAAATTACATCACCGTTATCAAAGGGGTCGCCGCATTCGGGGCAGAACTTGGGAGGTGTTGTGCCCTTTTCGGGTTCCCAGCCGCACTTGTCGCACTTGTACTGAGGAACGCCTGCAGGCTTCTTGCCGCCGCAGTTAGAGCAGAATTTGCCCTTGTTTACTGCGCCGCAGCTACAAGTCCAGCCTTCTGCTTCTGCAGGCTTTGCTGCGCCGCACTCGGGGCAGAATTTACCCGTAGGTGTTGCGCCGCAAGCACATTTCCAGCCGCCTTCTACCTTAGGTTCGGGCTTCTTCGCACCGCATTCGGGGCAGAACTTGCCTGTTGCGGTTGCACCGCAAGCACATTTCCAGCCCATGGCGTTTTTCGGGTCTTCCATATCTCTCGCTACCTGAGGGTTGATAACGCCCTGCTGTACCTGCTGTTGCTGACCCATATTGTATAAGTTTTGCGCCGCATTGAAGCCGCCGCCCATTGCGCCGCCTGCCATACCCATACCCATAAAGCCGGTCATTGCGCCTGCGCTGTTGCCTGCCGCTGTTTCCATAGCGTTTGCTGTAGCATCGGTCATTCTGCCCGCCATCATGAAAGGATTGCTGCCCATTGTTGCCGCATCTTCCATTTGGTTGATCTTCTTCATATCCTCGTCGGTGAGGGTTATAGGATTAAGCGCTATCTTTTCTACCGTGATGCCGCGGCTGTCTACCCACTCTAACTTAAGTGCTTCGTTCATTGCCGCCTTAAGCTCGTTAACCTTTGCGGGCAACTGAGAAGGCTTAAGCTCCAGCTCGGAAAGTGCACCAAGTGCAGGCTGAAGGGCAGATATGAACTCTGTCTTAAGAGTTTCATCTATCATATCCCTTGTATACTCATATTCTACATTACCGCAAACCTTGGTGTAGAAAAGCAAGGGGTTGCTTATAACATAAGAATAGATACCGTTACATCTTACCTGTACGGTTCTGCT
>JAFQHL010000019.1 GCA_017397955.1 Clostridia bacterium | reverse complement strand
GTACAGTTCTCGCCTCGGTTCGTTTTGTCTGCACTCTTTCTCAGCAGTCTGCCAAGCTGATGACAAGGTTTGTCATCAGCTTGACCCCCTTAACGGATTTTTCCGTTAAGGGGGGTGTGTGTTATAAATATTTGGTAATATTATTTTGCCTCTAACACGGTCTCTATACCGTCCGCATCGGTAATATAAAGCTTTCCGCCGTCGGCAATATAATCATAAGCTTCGGTATACGCCGCACCGTCTGCTATAAAGGTAAAGTAAAACTGACCTTCCTTTACTCCCCAAAAGGCATCAAAGATGTCGTCGCCGTTAATACGTCTGCCTGTGCCGTCTGCTTCCAGCTCCATATCAAAGCCGGTGCCCTGCCAATAACCTGCAAGGTTATCGTCGCCGCCGTTTTTGGGGTAATCAAGGTTTGCCGCACTGCTCTCCTCGGTACTGCTTTCCTCAGTACTGCTTTCCTCGTCACCGTCTTCTACTTTTTCATATTTGTTTGCGTACTTATCTTTATAGATTATAACAAGCGCTCCGTCCTCCAGCCTGTAGGTGTATTCCTCAACAGCCAGTTCCACGCCCATTTTGCGAATGGAAAAGAACAGCTTTTGACCGTCTACATACCAACGGATGTCCATCTCATCTGCCTTGTTTGCCGCACCGGAGCGCATAATGCCGCTGCCATCCTCATTAAGCGTATAGGTCATAATATAGCCATCAACATTACAGCTCCACACACCAACAATGGCGGGGTCAATAGCACGCTTAACATCGTCACCGCTATTGGGATTGGGACCTGCCTTGTACACGGTTGCCACGTCATTGGCGGTAAGAGTTATTTGCCCCTCGCCAATGCTGTAAGTGTACTGCACCTTTATATCAGAGCCGTCGAAAGAAACGCTAAGTTTGCTACCCTCCACGCCCCATTTTATTGTAGTAACCGTCTTGCCGCCATCTGTATAGGAAACAAAGTTGCCCGTGCCGCCTTTTTCAAAAATATAGGTGCCGGTGGCGGTATTGTCAGAGCCTGTCCACACGCCCACAAGCATCTCGTCCACATTTTGAGGTACGGAAATATCGGGCTTGCTTTCCTTTTCATCGGTCTTGCCCTCGGTTTGGCTAAGGGTGCTTTCGTCCTTGGGGTCTGTCTGTTTATCACCACAGCCCGCAAAGGAGCAAGCGCAAAGCCCAAGGGCAAAAACAAACGCTAATATCCTTTTCATAGAAAATATCTCCTTATAAAAATTTATAGCCTATTATACCATATATGTATAAGATTTTCAACAGCAAAAACGCTAAGTTTCATCACGCCGCACTCAGCGCAAAATGCACAAAAAAGCATTGACAAGCATTGGTGAATGTGTTAAACTTATATATATTATTATACCTAAAAATCGGAGGGGTTTTTGTGAAAAATTTTAAAAAGTGGTTGATTACCATTATTGCGGCAAGTCTTTGCATAACTTGCTTTACACCTTGCGGATTCCTTGGCGGCAACAAAGCTTCTGCGGCAGCGTTTTCGCCCGCCTTGGATATGATTGTTACCAACCCTGCAGAAGATGCTTCCACCGCTATGAACGTGGGCTTCCACGCCTTGTTGGGCTATACAAATTGCTATGTGCAGTACACCCTTAAGAGCGATACGGATTGGCAAAACGTTAAGAATCAGTCCGGTACCTACGTTGTATACGGCGCAGATGAGGAAACCAACCCCTTCTACAACGGTTACAGCAAGGACTATAGTGGCGAAAACTATTATCAGAAAAACACTTTCCTTGATTACAGTGTAACACTTAAAAACCTTACTCCCGCAACCGAGTATAAGTATCGCGTATGTGACGGCGCAAGGTTCAGTGATACATATTATTTCAAAACCGCAGGCGCTGACGAATGGAGCTTTGTTGTAACAGGCGACTTTCACGTTTACTACACCTCCACCCGCGCTGATAACGCTACAAAAGCCATAAACGCGGCAATAGCATTGGCGGACCAGCAAAGCCTGCCCGCTGTTGAGCACATCGTTTCCATAGGCGATATTGTTGCTTGGGGTATCTCTTATAACCAGTGGCAGCTGCTTGTAAGACAGCCCTACTTTAAAAAGTATTCCTTTGCCAACGCCATAGGTAACCATGACGATATGGACAGAAACGTTGTTTCCAGCAGTGCCTACAACGCAATCTGCTTTAACAACCCCACCAACGGCTACGGCGACGAGGTTGGCACCTGTTACTATTATTTATATAACGATGTTCTGTTTATCTACATAAACTATCTCGATACCTCTGCCGAGGCAGAAGCATGGGCGAACAAAGTAGTAAAATCCATGGCAGGGAAATACAAGTATTCCGTGCTTGTTAACCACCGCCCCGCAACCAGCAAATACACCGGCGGCACCTACAGCTATTTCTGGAACTATTGGGCAGATTTCTGCGATTCCAATAAGATAGACCTTGTACTTGCAGGCGACCACCACGTTTATATGCGCTCTAACCCCATTAAGGACGGCAATGTTGTTTCTGACTACAGCGCAAGCAACCCCGATGGTACGGTTTATATAGCGGCAGACTCTGCTGACGGCGACCGCGGCTCTTCTACCGATGTTACAAGCAGCTGGTCTGACCTTGTAGATTCCCATTATTACAGATATGAATACTCCGGGTCTTCCGCAGACATTACGGCTATGCTTGTAACCGTTAAGGAAGACAGAATTACAACCCAATTTGTATATTACGAAACAAATTCCACTGCAAGCCATCCTTCCTTTAAAGAAGGCGCGGTAAACGGTCACAATTCCTTCTATTACGGCGATACCTCTTATGTTTACCCCTCTGACCACAGTGCGGTAGACGGCGGCGAGGAAGAGACCGACGCTAACGGTTTCCCCGCAAGCGCTATAAACCTTCTTTCCGCTAAGTATAAGGGCAGCTATATGTATCCCGATTTGTACCCCGGCGGCTCCTCTTACTACAATATAGCACATTACGGGGACAACGAAAACCAGGGCGGCAGCTATATAAGCGGTAAGCTTAACGATGGCACCTTTGCCGCAAACTCCAACCCCGGCAGCTCCAATAGCGACTGGGCAGTGTTCTTCACCTCCGGCGGCGTGCCTGAAATAAGCTTTAAGCTCAACGAAAAGTCTACGGTTTACGGGCTTAGCCTTAACTACCGCGGTTACAACGGCGGCTCCTACAGCGGTGCGGATATTACCGCAATTAAGGTAAGCGATGACGGCGAAACCTTTACAGAGCTTACAGGTTATACCGTTAACGACAAAGTGGCAAACGGTGATAACCGCGACCTTAACATTGTGTTTGCCGAAGCAGTAGAAACAAAGTATATTCAGATAGAATTAACAAAGCCCACCAACGGCGCTACCCGTTATGCAGTAAGCGAAGTTAAGGTTATGGGTAAGGGTGATTGGACAGAAAGCCTTGCAGGCGACTACAGCGTAGAGTTTAAGGACTACGACGGCACCACACTTTCCACCCAAACCGCCAATAGCGGCGAGGCGGCAGTTCCCCCCGCTCTTTCCCCTCGTGAAGGTTATTACTTTGTAGGCTGGGACAAGAACCACAACAACATCACCGAAGACACCGTTATTACAGCCGTTTATTCCGACGGCGAAGACGAAGTTGTATTTCTTGACCACGACGGCACAGAGCTTTCTCGCCAGACCGTAGCCTTTGGCACAGCTGCAACACCGCCCGCCGACCCCACAAGAGAAGAATATGTATTTACAGGCTGGGATAAACCCTATGACGCTATAGCAGGCGACACGGTTATCACCGCCACCTATATACACGAAAGCGAGCTTGAACAGGGCGAAGAAGATAAAGAGATAATCCCCATACCCGAAGGCAACAACATTTTACTTAACAGACCTTACACCACCGAGTTTAATCAGTATCTCGGCACTTCCACTGCCGACACAGGCACCCTGCTTACCGACGGTAAGTACCGTGGTGACGGCACCGCACCTTGGGGCGTGCTGTTCCGCGTAGCTGTTGAATTTGCAGGCTCCGGTGCTGTTAACACCTTAAGCTTTGATTTTGACACCCCCACCGACGTGGCAGTTGTTATCTTCAAAAACGTTCGTATAACCGGCAACCGCGGCTTTAAAGCAGAATCGGTAGAGTATTCTACCGACGGTACAAACTTTACGGCAGCTAACATAAAATCGGCGCAGGTAGCTGTTGAAGGCGCAAACGAAGCGGTTTATTACGACATCCGCATTATAGTTAACGCAAATGATGTTAAATCTCTTAAAGTGTCATGGAGCAACAACGGCGAATATGTTTCTCAGTTTGACGAGGTAGAGGCCTACGCCTCCTACTATGTGGAAGGTGAAGAATCCGACGACGAAAGTTCTGAATCCTCCGAAGTGATTGAGTCCTCCGAAGTGATCGAGTCCTCTGAAGTAATTGAGTCCTCTGAAGTGATTGAGTCCTCCGAAGTGATCGAGTCCTCCGAAGTGATTGAGTCCTCCGAAGCCGAGGAAAGCACCGAAAGCACTGAGCTTTCCGAAAGCGAAGAAGATACCGAAACAACAGAACCTTCCGAAAGTGAAGAAAGCTCTGATGAGGCGGGCAACGTAGTTTACGGTGACGTAAACGGTGACGGCTCCATAAACAGCCTTGATGCCGCACAGGTTCTAAAGCACGACGCGCAGCTTGAAGCTATAGAGGGCGATGCGCTTGTTGCTGCAGACGTAAACGACGACGGTGACGTTAACAGCCTTGATGCCGCGCAGATTCTTAAATTCGATGCACAGCTTATAGACCGCTTCTCCCGCTAGAAAAAAGTATAAACACGGCTAAAGCCGTAGATTTATAGAAATAAAACGCAGAAAGGAATAAAACTTATGACAAAGCTTAAAAGAACACTATCCCTTGTGCTTTGCTTGGTGCTTTGCCTGTCTTTGGTTCCCGCAGGGCTTGTAAACGCCGTTGAGGAAGCAGACCCCTCCTCTCACGTTTATATGATTTTCACAAACCCCGGTGAAGACTGCACCACAGAAATGCGTATCGGCTTCCATTCCGACTATCTCTACACAGACTGCTATGTAGAGTACACAACCGCCGATGATACGGGCTTTTTGTACCCCACCCGTGTAGAAGGCACTTATGACGACCAGAAGTATCTTTGGTTCTACAACAGGCTCACCACCAACGCCCTTTCCGACAACCGCTTTGGTACCAAGTTCCTTGACTGGGGCGTAGAGCTTTACGACCTTACCCCCGATACCGACTATATCTACAGAGTTTGTGACGGCGACGGCGCTTACTCCAAGACCTACAGCTTTAAGACCGCAGGCGCTGAAAAATACTCCATAATCTGGATGAGCGATGCCCATGTTAACGAAGGCTACACAGGCAGAATTAACGCATGGCGCAATATGTTTAAGTTTGCGGAGACACAGGCTAAGTACGATATCGGCTTCCAGTTCTCCACCGGCGACTCCACCACCAGCGGCGACAGATACGGTGACTGGCTTACCATCGCTAACGAAGATTTTACCCAAAAGTATATGATTGCCAACCTGGTTGGTAACCACGATGTTTACGACAGCATAATGGACGATGACACCGTTTATTACACTCAGTATTGGAAGAGCGGTCAGTATTTTGAGATTGTAAACAACAACCCCAGAAACGGCTACACCGCACTTTCCAACCGTGTTAACGGCTATCTTACCGGTGATGGCTACACCGCTTATCAGAACGAATCCGCTAACAAAATAATAGGCGTTGACAGCGGCGTTCACAGCGGTAAGCAGATTACAGGTGCTATGGATAACACCGACGGCAGAATGTATTGGTTCAACTACAACGGCATTCTTTTCATTATCTTTGAGTATTATTCCATGATGTCCGGTGCGGACACCAAGAACGCTCTTGACTGGGCAGGCAGCGTTATAGAGGCAAACTACGGCAAATACGACTACATCGTATGTGCAAACCATGTTAACCTTATTAACGGCGGCGGCGGTGATTTCAGAGATTACGGCGCAACCGACTACGAATACTTTGGCGAGTTCTTTGATAAATACGGCGTTGATATGTTCCTTGCAGGCGACAACCACGTATACCTCCGCACCAACCCCATTTATGACGGTGCTGTAAGCAGCGACCCCAACAAGGGCACCTATATTATTCAGGCACCCTGTCTTTCCAGACCTCAGAACTTTACCGCTAAGGACCCTGCAGGCTATGCAGTTAAGCAGTATTCCATGTCCGGCACCACCGTTGGCGGTCTTGTAATAGATGTAGACGAAAACGGTCTCACCTTCAACTGCCTTGTATACGAAATGCTCGGCACCACCCCCTATTACTGCTATGACAGCTTTACCGTGCCCAAGCGCGACAGAGCGCCCGCCGCACAGGAAGGCTATTATAAGTTCAGCGGAGAAACCACCATTTACTCCTCTCCTGCCGCAGGATATGACGAAGGCACTCTTGATTTTACTGACTACACCATGTATGTATACGATACATATATGAACTACGGTCTTGTACTTGGCGCAGGCGTTGCTGTTTGGGTTGACCTTTCCGATGCAACCTTTATCTGCGGCGGTGCCCGTGAAGGCGGCGTTGGCTACCTGCCCGTAGAAATCGAGCCTGATGGCTACAACAGCACTGCCTCCTTCTACACCAAGGAACAGTTCCAATCCCTTATTGCAGAAAACGCACCTGTATTTGAAGGTATGTATTTCTACTCCTTGCACAGTGACGGTAATGACTTCTATACCGTTATGAAGTCTTACAACGATTATCATAATTGGGAAGCATGTGAAAACTGCAAGGCAGTGCTCGTTTGCTCCAAGACCTTTAATAACGGTAATATCCTTACTTTGGATAGAATTAACAGCGATATAATCGTTGCAATAGCTTCCGCAAACTTCAGCGAAACCGTTCCCGAAGGTATCGTTTATGCAGAAGGCAGTGCTATCGCCGTAGTTGGCGGCGTTGCAAACTTCCCCGACGGCGTAAGCGTTAAAACTATCGACGATTGCATAATCAACGCATCCGTTGTTGTTACCGACGAAAACGGCAACGCGCTCAAGGCTTGGGAAAATGTTCCCAACGGCGCAACCGTTACCGTATACAACGGCAACAGCGACACCGCGGTAGGTAGCTTTACGGTTAGCATTCCTACCTATACCGTAACATTCAAGGCAGAAGACGGCACCGTTATCGAAAGCCAGACCGTATCCGTGGGCTGTGATGCTGTTCCTCCCGCCGCTCCCGAAAAAGAAGGCTTTGAGTTTGCAGGCTGGACAGCTGACTACCGCAATGTAAGCGGCGATGTGGAAACCACCGCAACCTACACCGAGGTTATTGAAGAAGAAAGCAGCGAAGGCGGCTCTACCGGCGACTACACTCCTGTTTACGGCGGCAACAGACTTGCAGGCGAAAGCTACACCTACACCGCAATGAACAGCTTCCAAGGCGCTTGTAAGGATGCCGATGCTGTTCTCCTTACCGACGGTATTTACCGCGGCGAAAACGATTTTACCGCACTGGGCGGCAAGCCCTTCACTTCTGTTGAGCTTGCAGGCACATATCAGGAGAATATCATTGACTTTACCCTTAACGGCGGCAGAGAAATTGCTTCCATCGTAATCAAGGGCGCCCGCAAGGTTAACGAGACCAATTCCGTTAACAGACACCTTAACATAGCTTCCGTTTACGTTTCCACCGACGGGCTTTCCTTCCAACCTATGGAGCTTACCATAACCGAAGAAGCCATAGAAGGCGCACCCGCTTATTCCGAGGATAACGGCGTAACCAATTATAACCAGTTCTACGATATAACCGCATCCTTCACACCCGTAGAGGGCGTTGTAGCTTTGAGAGTGATACTTAACACCCTCAGAACCGACGGCAACAGAGGCTATATAGTACAGCTTGACGAAATTGAAGCTTACGGTGCAGAAGGCCCCATTGAGCCCGATGAATCTTCTGAAGAAACATCTGAGCCTGCTTCCTCCGAAGAATCCTCCGAAGAATCCTCCGAAGAATCCTCCGAAGCACCCGTAGAAGGCAGTCAGGACTTCCCCTCCCCCGTATACGGACCTATGGAAATAGAAGTAGATGCCGGAAGCACCGTTTACTTTATGACGCACTATAAAGCCGGCATGATTATGACCGTTACCGCAAACGGCGAAACGGTTATGGAAGAGGTTGTAAGCAATATGTTTGTAACCTACTCCTACACAAACACTGCAGACGAAGCAATAACCATAAGCATTGATTTTGCATTCCCCGCAGGCTCTATGGATAACCCCGTAGACCTCATCATCGGCGATAACAGCGCAGATATAGAGAGAGGCAGTCAGGGCTATTATTACAAATGGATTGCAACCGAAAACGGCACACTCACAATAACCATGCCCGACGGCAACTGGACCTATGTAATAAACAACCTTACCACAGGCATATACGGCGATACTCAGTGGAGCGACAGCGACCCCGTTGTTTCCGTTGCAGACGTAGCTGTTACCGCAGGCGACGATATCCGCATAATGGTTAACAACTACGACCCCGAAAACGAATGGGTCGCACCCGAAGGCGTACTTACCTTTAACGCCGCATTCACCGCTGACGGGGATGAATCTTCTGACGGCGAAGGAGATTCCGAGCTTGATTCTTCTGAAACAGACTCCTCCGAAGACAGCGTTGATGACAGTTCCTCCGAAGAAACAGTTGACACCGTTTACGGCGACGTAAACAGCGACGGCGAAATCAACAGCCTTGACGCCGCACAGGTGCTCAGGCACGATGCTCAGCTTATAACCCTTAACGATACGGCTCTTGCAGCAGCAGACGTAAACGGCGACGGCACGGTTAACAGCCTTGATGCCGCACAGATTCTTAAGTTTGATGCTCAGCTTATTGACAGCTTTCCCGTTGATAACGCCGAAAACGCAGAACCCTCTGCACCCTCCCTTGATGCTATTATCAGCGAAGACGAGGACAACGCAGAATAACCCTCAACGTTAAACAGCAAAAGCAGATGAGCCTAAAAGCTCATCTGCTTTTTATTGTTAGTAATAGAATTATTTATCAAATGCAGGATTAAAAGCATAAAAATTTTTGCTGTCAAGGTTGTTCTGTATTACCCGTAAAGACTCACCGTTCTTCCCAATTCAAACAAACGCCCCACCCCTTGATACATAAGGATTTTGAGGGGTTCACGGTTTCGGCGATTTTTTATTTCTGCTTTTTTATTACAAAAAATTTTAATTCTTTTAGGTATTGACATTTTTGAAATTATGTGGTATCGTATAGGTACGTTGTTACACTAAATGCGATGATCAGAAACCAGTAGGTTGGAAAGAATCTGGAGAGAGTTGCCGGTAGGTGCGAGGCAAAGTGGACGTCCTTCTGAATTCATTCTGTTAGCAGTGCACTGAATAAGAGATATCTCTTTAGTAGGAGGCAACGGGAGTTCCCGTCATAGAACTAAGGTATGTTAGTACCTGAAAAGGTCACTATCGTGAGGTAGTGGCGAACTGAGGTGGTACCACGGGATTAAAGATTATCTCGTCCTCTGTATTCTTAATCGGAATGCAGGGGGCGTTTTTGTTTGTCTTTTGCACTCCGAAGGTCTTGTACTTAACAAATATTATGACTTAGTAAACCTAAGCAAAAGAAAGGGTGGTCAAAAATGGCACAGAATTACTATCAGAAAGAAATTGAAACCATGCCGATTGAAGAAATGAGAAAACTTCAATCCGAAAAACTCGTCAAACAGGTGAAGCACGTTTACGAAAATGTGCCGTACTACAAAAAACTTATGGATGAGAAAGGCGTAAAACCGGAGGATATCAAAGGGATTGATGACCTCCATAAACTCCCATTTCTCTCAAAAGCGGATTTACGCGATGCGTATCCTTACGGTCTTTTGGCAAAACCTCTTGACGACTGTGTTCGCATTCAATCTACATCAGGCACAACAGGTCGGCGTGTAGTTGCATTCTACACACAAAACGACGTTGATTTATGGGAAGATTGTTGTGCTCGTGCTATCGTTGCAGCCGGCGGAACCAAAAGTGATGTATGCCAAGTTGCATACGGTTATGGTTTGTTCACAGGTGGTCCCGGACTTAACGGCGGCTCTCATAAGGTTGGATGTTTAACCCTTCCTATGTCCTCGGGTAATACCGAAAGACAGATTCAGTTTATGACAGATCTTAACGCTACAATTCTTTGCTGTACTCCTTCTTATGCAGCATATATCGGCGAAACCTTAAAAGAACAAGGCTACAAACCGGAAGATATTCCGTTGAAAGCAGGCATCTTCGGCGCAGAGCCTTGGACCGAAGAAATGCGCCGTGGCATTGAAGAAGTTCTCGGCATTAAAGCATACGACATTTACGGTCTTACTGAAACCACCGGCCCCGGTGTTTCTTTCGAGTGTAGCGAACAAACCGGTATGCACGTAAACGAAGACCATTTCTATGCAGAGATTATTGATCCCGATACCGGTGAGGTTCTTCCCGAAGGCTCTAAGGGTGAGCTTGTATTTACATCGCTTGATAAAGAAGCATTTCCGCTTCTTCGTTACCGCACCCGTGATATTTGCGTCCTTTCCCGTAAAAAGTGCTCTTGCGGTCGTACTCTCGTTAAGATGGCAAAGCCAATGGGCAGAACAGACGATATGCTTATCATCCGTGGCGTAAACGTATTCCCCAGCCAGATCGAGACCGTGCTTTTGAACGAGGGTTATCAGCCTAACTATCAGATCATTGTTGACCGTGTTAAGAACACTGATACCTTTGAAATCAATGTAGAAATGACTCCCGAAAAGTTCACCGATAAGGTGTCCAATATTATTGCAATGGAAAAGGCACTTGCCAATGCGATGAAGGCTATGTTGGGAATCAACCCTGCCATTCACCTTGTTGCCCCCAAGACCATCGCAAGAAGCGAAGGCAAGGCTGTTCGGGTAATTGATAAGAGAAAACTCGTATAACAACAGAAGGGAGATAAACAAATGGCTATTAAACAATTAACAGTATTTGTTGAAAATAAACAAGGAACTGTCGTGTCTATAACAGATACACTTTCCAAACACAACATTAACCTCAGGGCACTTTCTATTGCTGAAACACAGGATTTTGGCATCCTTCGTCTGATCGTGAATGACGAAGCCACCGCAGAAAAGATTTTGAAAAAGGAAGGGTATCTTATTAAGATTACCGATGTTGTCGGTGTGAAAATCAGCGATGAACCCGGAAAGCTCTCCGAAGCTCTCAAAGTGCTTGATGAGAACAAAATCAATATAGAATACCTCTATGCGTTTATGGCTCGTACCGAGAAACACGCTTACGTGGTTATCCGTGTTGAGAACAATGCTGCAGCAGAAACCGCTCTTGCAAATGCCGGCTTTAAGATTGTAACCGAAGCGGATGTAGATAAGCTTTAGTATTATTCATAAACAGGGAAAGAGCCTTTGTTCTAAAGGCAAAGGCTCTTTCCTCTTTTGTTAATTTGGTGGGACAATAAAAGTGATAAAATTAAGAAGTTTATTATTTCTATTATCCTATTAAATAATTGCTGCTAGCGAAGTTATTTGCAATGAAGTTCATAAAAATTAAACTTGGAATGGCGGATAAAAAATGAAAAGTTTAGAAGAAGTAAGAAAAATATTTGAAGGTGACCGATTTGCAACCGAAAACGGAGCCGTGATAGAAGAAATTGGTAACCATAGTGCTACCTGTAGTTTGGTAATTACAGCTTCACATCGTAATGCGATGGGTGCTGTTATGGGTGGTACCTACTTTATGTTGGCTGATTTTGCTTTTGCCGTTGCAGCCAATTGGGAAAAGATGGGCTGTGTTTCACTACATTCTGACATCTCTTTCTTAGGATCTGCAAAAGGCAAAAAACTGACAGCGAAAGCAGTTTGTATAAAAGACGGCAAATCCACGTCGTGCTATCGTGTGGACGTGACGGACGATTTGGGTAATCTGACCGCCACAGCTACAATGACGGGATATCATGTCGGATGAGAAAAGCAGCAAAGGATGGAGTATTATGTTTTTTGATGAATTGCAAGTGGGAATGACGGTACAAACCGAACCTGCTGTTATTGAAAAAGGAAAAATGATGGCTTTTGCCCGTGATTATGATAACATACCGCTTCACACCGATGAGGAGTATGCTGGGAAAACTCATTTCGGCAAATTGATTGCTCCCGGTGTAATGTCTTTTATGTCTGTATGGGCAAAGTATCTTGAGGTAGATTTCTTCGGCGATGAACTTCTCGCAGGGAAATCTACCAAGATAGAGTGGTTGAAGCCCGTGTTTGCGGATGATGTGTTGTCGGGAAAAGCAACTATTACAAACCTTGTGAAGAGGAATGCCAAAAACGGACTGGTCGAGGTTACAATAGAAGCGTATAATCAGAACGGAGAACTTGTTTTGACGGATGTTACCGAAGCTATCGTAAAATGCAAAACGCCGTAATAAGACGGCATCGTTAATAGAGGTGATATACTTTGAAGAAAACTTACGTAACGTCAATGCCCGATGATATCGGTGCTTTTCTGAAGGCGAGTAAGTGTTTTTCTGCTTTGGGTGTTAATATTACCCGTGTAAGTTACAATAAAGCAGTTGACTCCCATACGTTGTTCATTGATGCAGAAGGCACAGAAGAACAGTTACGAAAAGCAGATATTGAGCTTAAGAAGATCGGATATCTGCAAGGCAGCGCAGCTAAAACAAGTATTGTGTTGATAGAATTCTGCCTTGAGGATGTCCCCGGTAGTGTTACCAACGTATTGACTTTGATCAGCGATTTTAATTTCAATATCTCCTACATTAGCTCCCAGGAAAACGGTACGGATTATCAGCACTTCAAGATGGGGCTGTACGTTGAGAATGTTGATAAAATATCAGAGTTTCTTGCTGAAGCAGAAAAGCTTTGTAAGGTTCGTGTGATAAATTACAACAGTTCGGAAAAGGTCTACGACAACAGCATTTTCTATAACTCCTACGTTATGGGACTGGCCCAAACAATGGGACTTTCCGAGAAAGTCAGCCGCGAGCTTTTGGTACATGTCAACCTCGCGATGCAAACGCTGGATGAACAAGGTCTGTCCCCATACAGAACATTTGACAGCATCAGTAAGTTTGCAGAGTTGCTCGGTGCATCCAAAGGGAAAGCCTTTATGCCAAGAGTCAGCACGCATAAAATGTCCGACAACACTGAGTTTATACTAATCGAACCACCCTGCGGAAGTAATACGCTCATTATAAAAAGCAATGAAAAGGTTCTGTTTATAGATAGTGGATATGCCTGCTATAGTGATGAAATGCTTGAAACGATACGCAAGGTTATTCCGAACTTTGATGAGATTAAGAAAACCATCCTTGTAACCCACGCAGACGTTGACCATTGCGGCTTGCTCCCCCTGTTCGATGAAATCATTGCAAGTCCTAAGACGGCTCTTTGCTTGAAGAACGAATATCTCGGAAATGACGGTTTTAGAGAAAAGAATCCGTTGCATAAGCCGTATATCAATATCTGCAAGATTCTAACCTCCTATAAGGCTGCCGATCCCGAAAAGATAAAGGTGTTGGGAAACAATGTTGAGAACTTGAAAGAGCCTCTGACACAAATCGGATTCTTTGATTTTGAGGAACTGCATTTTGAAGTATACGAGGGAAAAGGCGGTCATTTGCCCGGTGAGATTGTTCTGATCGATTATGCAAAACACATCGCTATTACGGGCGACATTTATATTAACATACATGGATTAACTCCGGAGCAAGCTAAATATAATCAATATGCGCCGATTTTGATGACCTCTGTTGATACCGATCCCAAACTTTGTGCAGAAGAAAGAAAAGCAATCGTAGGACGTCTTGGCGTTGGAAAATGGCAGATTTTCGGTGCCCACGGATTTAAACAAGATTATTCTGTCAGCTCTTAATGTTACTCGGTTATTTATAGGAAAGATCAGCTTTTCCGAAAAATCGAAAAAGCTATTGACAAATCGGTTTTTAAGTGCTGCAATCGCCCCAAAAATTTTAATATCACAAAAAACGACTATTATGAAAACGGTAGGAATGTGAAGCTTTAGGTCACCATCCTACTGCACCCTATAAGCATCCTGGAATCGTGGAATCCGTAAGCAAGCTTCCCAAGACTATCAGCGGTAAGGTAAGACGTGTAGAAATCCGCAAAAACGATATGGCAAAATTGCAAAAGTAATATGAAAAACAGGAAGAGTCCCCCCCGCGCGTTTTATAATTTCACTGATTTTTCAATTTTTGCGCTTTTTAACGCAAAAATCTTTTATGCAAGTAGTATACACGTATTATCGAGAAAAGCAATAGATGCCGTCCAACCATCCTATCAACACTGATAGATTTTAAATAAAGTCACGAATATCTCCTTTAATTCTTTTCTGTTTTATGATATAATACTGTTCGATAAATAAGAATACGTCAAACTGCTTGACATTATCGCCAATAAAGGATATACTAACATTAAATGAATATAGGTCATCGGAGGACAGTACACCGTAGTGTAGGGGATAGTAAGCAATATGCTTGCAGGCCGCCTGTCAGATAAGATGTCGAGTGAGCTCGGTTTATTACTTAAAGGTAATTGACCGAGTGTTTTTATTTTTAAGGAGTGTTATTTATGAATTTTTCTCTCGCAAAAATTAAAGATGAAGATGTTTTGCAATTCAAAAAGGATATGCAAGAAGCATTTCAAAAAGGTTTTGAAGATGTGTACGGCAAAACAAACGGCATCATATTACCAGAGCAAGATATAGACCGTTCCTTAAACGAAAAAGGTGCGATTGCTTATAAGGCAGTTGTTGACGGTAGTATGGTGGGTGGTGCCGTTGTTGTAATAGATAAAGCAACACAACATAATCATCTTCATTTACTCTATGTGAAATACGGCACACAAACCAAAGGTATTGGTTTTTCAATTTGGAATCAAATTGAAAAATTACACCCTAAAACGAAGGTGTGGGAAACCTGCACACCATATTTTGAAAAACGAAACATTCATTTTTATGTCAATAAATGTGGTTTTCATATTGTGGAATATCAATGCAAGTACAATCACCGATTAGAACCAGATGACGATTTTATTGGTGATGGTGGTGACGGAATGTTTGTTTTCAAAAAGCAAATGTAAATCACCAATTCCAATATGTCGAACAGAGAAGAGCAGATGGACAACCCCATCTGCTCTCTTTTTGCTATACCGTAATTACTTGTCAAACTCAGGATTGTAAGCGTAAAAGTTTTTGCTGTTCAGGTTGTCCTGAATTACGCGCAGGCTCTCGCCAAAACGCTGGAAGTGTACAAGCTCGCGCTGGCGCAGGAACTTGATGGGCTCACGCACATCGGGGTCGTCCGCAAAACGCAGGATGTTGTCGTAGGTTTTACGTGCTTTCTGCTCTGCTGCGAACTCATAAGAAGAACACGGTGCGAAAAACCCCCATAAACACTGGGTTTTTCGTTGGCGCAAGGTTTTTGTAGGTACGCCTTTGCAAAGACAACCTTCAAAAATTCCAGTGAATTTCGATGGGAACATCCTTAGTTTTTGGAATTCTCTTGCCTACGGAAATATAGTCAATAAGGATCTCAACCATCTCTCTTGTGAGGTGTTTGAGGTTTGTGTAACGCTCGATGATCTCTCTGCGGTTGTCGCCGACTTCGATTTTTACGTCGATTTCTTCGATCTGCTTACGCCCGTCCGAAATGAGTTTTTCAAGGCGGTCACGGTCAGCGATAAAGTCCTTAGACATCTCTGTGTAATCTGCACCGCTGATCAGTCCTTTGACCTTATCCATGTACAGTTCCCGAATACCTTTAGACAGTTCCTGGGCACGCTTTTCGTAGGTGGCAATGTTTTTAAGAATGCCATCCTTCTGTGCTTGCAGATCATTACAGAATTCGATCTTCCGTTCCAAATCGTCCTTGTTCAGATACTCCTCGGAAAGTCGGTTCAGTTCGTCAATGACCATCTGCTCCAATTTGTCAACAGAAATGAACGAACCGATGCAAGCATCCTTTGCCACGTGACGGTTGGAGCATTGTAAATAATGCTTGCCACGGTTCTTGGATGAGCGCATCACATATCCGCAGTTGGCACAACGAGCCTTCCTTGCGAACAGACCGATGGTGCCAACGTCAAAAGGCTTCGCCCGTTCTTTGATCATCTTTTGCACCCTGTCCCACAGCTCACGGTCGATGATGGGTTCGTGTGTTCCCTCAACGATGTACCATTGACTTTTGGGGCGTGGCTTGTTCTGCTTGGTCTTGTAGGAAACACTGCCGTATTTGCCCTGCACCATATTGCCGATGTAGATCTCGTTTACCAGCATATCGGAAATCGCAAAGTATTTCCAAAGTGTGCTGTTCTTGGCGGTGGGCTGTTTGTAACGCAGACCTTTCAGACGTTTGTACTCGGTTGGATTTGGGATGCCTCTGTCGTTGAGCATACGGGCGATTGCGGTTTTGCCGTAGCCCCGGGAAAAGAGGGTGAACACCTCACGGACAACAGCGGCTGCTTCTTCATCGATGATCAAATGCCCCTTTTGGTCGGGATCTTTTTTGTACCCGTAAAGGGCAAAAGCACCGATATGGAATCCGTTTTCCCGTCTGTTTTTCAGAACGCTGCGGATGTTGTCGGACATATCCTCCAAGTACCACTCGTTTACAAGTCCGTTGATCTGTCGGGACTTTTTGTTACCCTTGTTGTCGGTGTCGGCATTGTCCACGATGCTGACAAAGCGAATGCCCCAAATGGGGAACAAACCGTGGATGTACTTTTCCACCAGCTCCAACTCACGGGTGAAGCGGGATTGTGTCTTGCAGAGGATAATATCGAATTTTCTTGCTTCCGCATCCTGCAGCAAACGGTTAAACTCCGGTCGGCGTCTGTCCGCACCGGCGTAGTCATCGTCGCTGTAAATACAGTAGATCTCCCACCCCTGTTCAAGAGAGTATTGCACCAGCATTGCTTTCTGATTCTGTATGCTGTTGCTGTCATCGGTAACAAGTTGCTTGTTTCTATCTTCTTCGGATAAGCGGCAATAAATAGCTACTTTCAATTTTCCATCTCCTTTTGAGATAGAACAAGCTGTTTCCACATCCTTTGTACCATAGTTTTCGCCTACAGTCACGTTTTTTCGCAAAAGTTTCCGCTTTTGCTTCTTTCTAAAGTGTTGATAAGCGAGGTCCACGCTTCGGTGAATTCTCGCTCTGTGGTAGTGCTTTCGCCGCTTTTGAAAACACTTTTTACGGTCGTAGATTTTTCGTTTTCTGCCATAATCTACTCCTTTCAAACTTGGTACTACACTATATGAAAAACGGCAAGTCCGCTATTCCGCAAGTGCGTACCCGAAGAATGAAAAAGGAGATTCCATTTGGCAAGTAAATTACTCCCCACAAAAAACTCTCTGTCTGATGTGACAGAGAGTTTCGTTTATAAAGTTTAATCTTCTTCCAACAATTTAGAGGGAGATATGTTTAACACTTGTGCGATTTTGAATAATGTCTCAAGCGAAATGCCGCGGACAGTACCCGTGCCTTCAACCTGACCGACAAAACTTACACTTTTACCGATAAGCTCAGCAAAATATTCTTGAGTATATCCTGCTTTTCTTCTGTAATATGCAATTTTCAAGCCTAGAGTGATGTATTTATCGGGAAATTCTGTTTTCATCGTGTCGCCCCTTTTTCTTTATGCATATATTCTACCGAAAAACAGGCGATTTTATTATAAGATTGAATTGCAAAATTCTTTACTTTAAGTGAATGATTGTTTATAATAATTGATAAATTATTTACTTCAAAGGTGGGAAGGCATGAAAGAAAACACCTGCTGTTTCTTTGG
>JAFQHL010000018.1 GCA_017397955.1 Clostridia bacterium | reverse complement strand
AGTGAAAATTTCGGGGAAAATTTCCCCGAAATTTTTGTATATTTTCATATTTTTTCGTTCGAAACGAACCTCGGCTCACAGTACTCACCGGGGTCCCCACAAAAATGTATTTTTGTGGGGTGGGAATACAGTTCTCGCCTCAGTTCGTTTCGCGGGGTCCCCGTTGCGAACGAAGTGAGCAATGGGGTGGTGTGAGCACTCTTTCTCAGCAGTCTGCCAAGCTGATGACAAGGTTTGTCATCAGCTTGAGGCGCGGTAAAACCGCGCCTTCTTCTTTTGTAGAAAAAGGGCGAAGGGCATTTCTTGACAAAAAAGCGGTATTATGATATAAAGTAATTATCCTAATAAATTTTGGAGGGAAAATTACAATGAAAAGGATACTTGCAACAGTATTGGCTTTGTTAATGTTTACGAGCCTTATCCCTGTTTCTGCCGTAAGCGATGCCGATAACGAGCTTATACGCGTATTTGGCCCCGCTAACAAGGCACAGGCGTTTGCAGAGTTTTACGGGGACAAAACAAAATACGGTTTTGATATAAACGGGTATGCCGACCTTGGTAACGGCGCACAGCTTGTAGGCAGTACCTATGACGGTTACGGCTATCACACCTTTATAAATGTTAACGGTGCGGGCGGCGCAATGCAAGGTATGCTTGACAGCGAAACGGAGCTTGCCTTTGATTTGGCGGAAGCTATAAGTGCAATGTCCTACGACTGTGCCATCTCCCCGGTGCAGAACATCGGCGGGCTTAACCTTAAGGTAGAAAACAGTTTTGAAGCCAACGGTAACACCGTAAGGATAAGCTACACGGTTAACAACCCCTCTATGGAGGAAAAGGTGTTTTCCCTTGCCACCACCGCAGATTTGCAATTAGGCGACGAGGAAAACTCGGAGATACGAAAACTTACGGGCAGCGTTGGTGCAACCCTTAACTCTGCCGACGGCAGTTGTATTTTCAGCTTTGACAGTGCCGATGGCGGTGCAGACAGCCTTTGGATTGGCGAATGGGCAGAAAACTACTTTTTGAATATGTTTAACAACAGCCCTGACGGTACCGTGTTTGAAGACGGTGACGGCGCAATATGCTGGAGCTGGACCAACCGTACCATTGCCGCAGGCGAAACCTTAAGCTTTTATATGCTTGTTGGCTTTAGCGTTGATGCCATCCCCTCCGTTTCTGCAAACAGCGGCGAGGTAATAACAGGCGACAGCTTTGAGGTTACCGTTACAGACCCCAACCGCGGCACGGTTGATTTGCACTACAGCATAAACAACGGCGAAGAGCAGGTGGCAGAGGGCTTGGATATGACAGGGGGCAGTGCGGTTTACTCCATATCCGTGGAAGAGCTGGTTTGCGGCACTGAGCACGTTATAAAGCTTTGGGCTGTTGATGACACCCAGCAATCCGGCGAAGAGCTTATTGTTTCCTTTGAAAAGGCCCACAACATAGATTTACCCAAGGTTGCCGTTGCTCCTACCGGAAGCGAAAACGGCACCGCACAGCACATCTGTGCAAGCTGCGGCCATGCAGAAGATTTTGAGATTATGTACGGCGACGTTAACAGCGACGGTAACGTAAACAGCCTTGATGCCGCACTTATATTAAGATACGATGCTCAGCTTGCAAGCGACCTTATCCCCCTTCAGCTTATGCTTGGGGACACAACGGGCGACAGTGACGTAAACAGCCTTGATGCGGCACAGATATTAAAACTGGATGCAAGCCTTATTGCCCGGTTTGCGGATGCGCTTTTCTCCTATGATAAATACAAGGAGCTTTGCTTGGACCACTACGGACGTTATCCCTATAACGATGCAGACGAGGAAAACAGCGACGCAGGCAACGAAAGTGACGAGCTTAGCGAAGATTCCCCCGAAGACAGCGGCGAAATCGGCGAGGAGCTTATAGGCTCTTGGACGGGTATAGCCGCCGACGGCAACCCCAAGACCTACGAGTTTTATGCAGGCGGCGTGGGCAACGTTAAAATCGGCGACGTGATTTATGACGTTGAGTGGACCGTAAACCAAAACGAAATAAGCATTGTTAAGCAAAGCGCCGACATTGCCGTGTACAGCGAGCAGGCAGTTTACACCGTCTTAGGCGATGCCCTTGTTTTAACCGCTGAGGAAGGCGAAAACTGCGTTTACATCAAAGACAAAGAAGGCAATGAAAGCACCGACCTTATAGGCGCTTGGCTAAACAGAGCACCCGACGGCGGCTTTATCCGCTTTACCTTTGATGCTGAAGGCAAAGTACTTGCGGATTATCCCGAAGGCTCTGTAGAAGCCGATTGGAGCGCGGACGGCGAAAACTTGGTAATAGACGGTCTTAACGTTAACACCGCCTACCTCGTTATCAACGACAAATTGTTTGTGACGATAGAAGACAAACTCCTTATGTTCATCAAAGATAACGAGCTGATTGGCGAAGATGATGACAGACTTATCGGTTACTGGACAAATGTTGACAGCGACAACGCCATTAAAAGCATTACTGTTGAAGACGCCTATGTTTATTATCTCCATAACGGTTTAATTAAAGCCGACTTTTATGTTGACGGCAAGCAGATTTTGATAGACGGTCTGCTTTACGGTTGGTATAAAATAGAAGATTCCAAGCTTAGCATACTGTGGGACAAGCAACTGTTGGTGTTTGATTTCCACGAGATAAGCGACGGTTCTGCAGTAACTGTTCCCGCTGACAAAGAAAATTACGCAGAAGGTGCCACCTACACCCTTAAGGTGGACGGCGAAAGCGCAACCGCCGCTCTTCACCCCGAAAACACCTATCTTTGGGGCGATACCGAGCTTAACAAGCTTACCGACAACCGCACTGTTTACGCAAACAAGCTTGACGAAAACGGCGCGCAGGCAACAGTAAGCGTTATTTATCTAAGAGGCGGCAAAAGCCTTGAACTTGTGCTTGACCTTGGAGAAAACCGCGAGGATATAGCAAGCCTTGCATTTCTTGGTGTAAGAAACGGCGGCGACTTTGGCTTTGATATCTTCGGCACTAAGCTTTACACAAGCGCCGACGGCGAAAGCTGGGGCAACGCACCGGTTACAAGCTTTGGCTCTCAGCCCATTAACGGCGCACCGCTTATAGGCGGCACCGAGGATGCGGAAGGCTCTTTGCAGAACTACAATTTCAGCTACAATTTCAGCTCTGCGGTAAGCGGCAGATATATAAAGATTAGCTTCCCCGCAACCGAAGAACTGATGCAGTTTGATGAAATTCTGGTTCTTAACTAATTTAACAAACGCAAAAAACGGGGCGAAAATTACGCCCCGTTTTTGTTGTATTGGTTCGTGTTAATAAATCCCTTACACTTCCATCTGGCTGGAAAGGAACATAGCACCGGTGGAGATGAGCTTCTTTTCCGCTTCGTCGGGCTTTGCTCCGTCCTGCTTCTGCAAGGACATCACCGCACCGATAACGTTACCCTCTGCCACAATAGGTGACATAAAGGACACCTTTGATGGGCTGTTTTCCGACACCTCCAGCGCAAAGCTGCCGTCTGCAGCGGCGCTGTAGCTCTGACGCTTGCCCATGGTCTCGTAAAGGGTGCGGGATATGGGCTTTTCCAAAAGCTCCTTCTTGGGCACGCCCGCTACCGCCACAACGGTGTCGTTGTCACATATCGCTACGGGGATACCGCAGGCCTTGTTTATCGCCTCCGCAAACTGACCCGTAAATGTGCCCACCTCGCCGATGGGAGAGTACTTCTTGAAGATAACCTCTCCGTCCTTTTCGGTAAATATTTCCAGCGGCTCACCTTCGCGTATACGCATAGTACGCCTAATCTCTTTGGGAATAACCACTCTGCCGAGGTCGTCTATTCTTCTTACAATTCCTGTTGCTTTCATATATAAATTTCTCCTTGTTTTTACATTTGCAGTGTTATTATTT
>JAFQHL010000017.1 GCA_017397955.1 Clostridia bacterium | reverse complement strand
GTAGCCAGTAGTTTTTAGGGCTATGCCCGAAGATGAAAAACCGCCCGCTATGCGGGCGGACAGACCGCTGACAAAGGCACAGACCACAAAAAAAGAAAATACGGTTACTATAAAGTGAAAAATTTCGGGGAAAATTTCCCCGAAATTTTTGTATATTTTTATATTTTTTCGTTTGGAACGAACCTCGGCTTGCAGTACTCACCGGGGTCCACACAAAAATGTATTTTTGTGGGGTGGGAATACAGCTCTCGCCTCGGTTCGTCCCATCTGTACTCTTTCTCAGCAGTCTGCCAAGCTGATGACAAGGTTTGTCATCAGCTTGACCGCCCGCTATGCGGGCGGATTGTTATTGTTTTGCTTTGTGAATAGCGCGCTATCCGCTACGCTATTTACTCAGCCGTTCAAGCACCGATTCGTCAATTGTACCCAAGCCTTTCTCCCAATAAAGAGGAGCGTCCGTATTACAGGAAGGGAAACACTCACGCAGGATATAGCTGTAAAGAATAGCTTTGTTTTTAATGTTTTCGTATTCAAACACTTCGTCAAGCTCACCGTTTTCCCTTATGAACAGATACTCCATAATACGCGCTCTGTCCTCGGTGGGTGCTACTCTGGAGTAGCCGTCGATAAACCACACTCTGTCGGGGTTATCCTCGCCGTATATAGTGTAGCGCATATTGCTTTCGTAATCGGCGTACATAAAGGTGTAGGCATCCTCCGCGGGGGCGATATTCTCCCATTGCCATAGCCAATCCAGCGCGTTTTCTATAGATGCATCCTCTATACGGCGGTCAAAAACATGGGAAAGCTCGTGAGGGATGTTGGTGGCAAGGTCCTCGGTGATATCCATTACCATTACTAAATAGCCGCCTTCTGCCGAAACAAAGGCACCTGCTTCACCAAGGCTGTCACCGCCCGTGCCGTAAATGGTGCCGCACAGATACATAAGCAAGCCGTTATAGCCGCCCTCCCACGCTTCTTTAATCATTCCTTCGGGGTAAAGCGCCAATGTGTCCTTTACGGTATTAACGGCAGTATACACAGCGTATGGATTTGTTTTGGGCTGTGCTACGTAGTCGCTTACAATAAAATCGTTTCCCTTTGAACCGTAAATAAGCTCTACACTTGTGCTTTTATATATCTCCTCGGCGGTTTCTGCCGTTATCCTTTCAATATCTTCATCGGTACAAATAAGAAGGCTTATATCCTCGTCGGCGTTTTTTGCCGCTGATACCATATCATAAACGTAAAACTCGTTGCTTCCTTCCGAGGAGACAGTTATGAACACGGTGCCGTTGTCTCTGAAAAAAATGCCGATTCCGTAAATCTCGTCACCAAAGTTAATGGTGGAAATGTGCTTGCCCTGTACAAGGTCGTAAAACTTAACGGTGCCCGTGTTGTAGCTGTTCCCTACAGCAAGGTAACCGCCGTATATCCCTTGCATATACTCGTTTTTTTCAAGCTCCATAAACATTTTTCTTTCGTCCTTAAAAGAACTAAGCAGCAAGAAACCCATATCAGAACAGTCCAAAACACCGTCGTTTACGGTGCATACGTTGTCGGATACATAACTTTCAACACTGTCGTTGTAAGGGTTGTATAAAAGGAAGTGGTCGTCAAAAAAAGATAACACAAAGCAGTTATTGCTATAGCCTATGTTCCAAACGCTCATGTCAACGCCAAGCTCTATCTTCTTTTCGCTTCCGTCTTCAAGGTCTATAACAGTCGCATTGTTATCCTCGGTGCAGTAAAACATAAATTTGCCGTCGGGGCTAACGTAGGCTGTGGATATTGCCATAGATTGCGGGTCGCCTTCTCTGCCCTCATAGGCGGTGCTTTCCTTGCCGTCTTTGTCGTAGAGCTTTACGGAAGCGGTGCTTTTGTCTACAACCCAAAAGCCGCTGTCATCGATTGCCCCCACAGAAAACCAATAGGGCATATCGATTTCCGCCAACACCTCTAATGTTTTAAGACTGTATATAACGCCTTTGTCCTCTTCGTCCCAGTAGTTTATAAGCAGATTGTCGCCGCTTATGTGGGTGCTCATACCCTCTACATCCGGTAAGGGTAGGGAGAGGGAGTAAAGGTGTGCTTTGTCGGTAGGGTTGAAACACTCGGGCATTTCGGTGCCGACGTTTATGTAAGGCTGACCGCAAAGCTCAAAAAAGCCTTCTGCGTTAAGGGGGACATTGTCTTCGCTTTCGTCCTCGCTGCTTTCTTCTGCAGAGCTTATGTCTTCGCTGTTTTCGAGCTTGGAGCTCTCTTCGCTTTCTGTTTGTTGGCTTTCTGCTTCGGGCTTACTGCTTTGCTCATCCGCAGGCTCCTCACCGCGGCAAGCGGTAAACGTGGAAAAAATCATTGCCAAAAGCAAGGCTATACTTATAAGTTTTTTCATAACAACACTCCTTTAACAGAATATTTACATTTACAGTATACTACGTTTTTTCTGTTTGTCAATCGGTATATGCCTTATAATAGTCCTTTGAATTTTTATAAAACTATTGCTTTTAGGGCTTTTTTGTGATATGCTTTCTGTTGTTAATAATGGGAAGAAGGTGAAATGCGTGGTACTGACAATTGATATCGGTAATTCCAATATAATCCTCGGCGGATTTGAAGGTGATAAGCTGTCTTTTGTGGTTCGCATTTCTACCAAAATTAACAGAACGCCCGACGAGTATGCGGATAAAATACTGGGTGTTTTGGCGGTGCATAATATGGTAGGTAAAACCATAAAGGGCGCAATTATATCATCGGTTGTGCCGCCCCTTAACGCTGTAATAAAAAGTGCAGTAAAGCTTATATGGGGGATAGATTCCCTTTTGGTGGGACCCGGCATAAAGACGGGACTTAATATTCATTGTGATACGCCCTCCTCAGTGGGTGCGGATTTGATTTGCGCCTGTGTTGCCGCCCATGGCATTTACGGCAGTCCTTCTCTTATTGTCGATATGGGGACAGCCACAAAGATAATGGTGGTTAACGAAAAGGGTACCTTTATAGGCGTATCTATCATCCCGGGCGTTCAGATGGGTTTAAACTCTCTTTCCGAGGGAACTGCACAGCTTCCAAAGGTAGAGCTGGAGGCACCCAAAAGCGTTTTGGGCAAAAACACCTCAGACAGTATGCGCTCCGGTGTTGTTTTCGGCAACGCGGCGCTTATTGATGGGATACTTGACCGGATTAAGGACGAGTTGGGGATGGATTTACCCATCTATGCAACGGGCGGTGTTGCTCATCTTATCATCCCTCATTGCAAGCACAGTATTAAGATGGACACGCATCTTGTATTAAAAGGGCTGAAAATTATTTACGATAAAAACAATTAAATACGGTTTGTGTATTGCTCTCTTACGCAGAGGGTTGATATAAATTTTTATGCGTTGTACCGCCGCAGGCGGACGACAGCAAGGAGGAAAATTTTATGAAACAAACAAGGAAGCAAAGCGTACACACAAAAAAGCTTGTACTGCTGGCGATACTTTCGGCAATCGTGGCGGTGCTTGCTTATTACGGCGGGTTTATCAAAATCGGTGGCTTGGCATCAATTTCATTGACCCTTATCCCCGTAGTAATCGGTTCGACTTTGTGCGGTCCCATGGCAGGTGCTTGGCTTGGCAGTGTGGCAGGCGCCATATTCTTTTTAACGCCTGATGCTGCATTTTGGTTAGGGCTCAGCGTGCCGGGAACAATTATAACCGTTATGGTTAAAGGCGCTGCGGCAGGTTGGTGTGCAGGTGCCGTTTACAAGCTGCTTGAAAGCTACAACCGTTATATTGCGGTTGTTGTCAGTGCCATAGTTTGCCCCGTGGTAAATACAGGCATCTTTTTGCTGGGCTCCCTTATTTTCTTTATGGATGCTGTAAGCGCCGGTGCTACAGCGGAAGGTGTTTCCGTCGGCGGGTATCTTATTGTGTTCTTTGTGGGGCTTAACTTCGTGTTTGAGCTTATCGCAAATATCGCAATAAGCCCTGCTATGGTAAAGATACTTGACATTGTTCAAAAAAGAAACAAATAGTTGTAACGCCCCTACGGTTTACCGTAGGGGCGCCAGACCGCTGACAAAGGCACAGAACACGAAAAAAGAAAATACGGTTACTATAAAGTGAAAATTTCGGGGAAAATTTCCCCGAAATTTTTGTATATTTTCATATTTTTCCGTTCAAAACGAACCTCAGCTCACAGTACTCAGTACAGTTCTCGCCTCGGTTCGTTTTGTCTGCACTCTTTCTCAGCAGTCTGTTTTGTATTATTTAGTGTTCGCTCTTGCCTTTGGAAAGCATAAGGTTTGCAAGAATACCGAGGATAAGGGAAACTGCGGTTTTGGTAATCGTTACTTCACCGAACGAAATGGAAAGACCACCGATACCGGAAATAAGTATAACGCTTACAACAAACAAGTTTCTGTTTTCATCAAGGTTTACGTTCTTTATCATCTTAAGGCCGCTTACTGCTATGAAGCCGTAAAGAGCCATACAAACGCCGCCCATTACACAAGGAGGAATAGAGTTAACGAAAGTTACGAAAGGCGTAAAGAAGGAGATGATTATTGCCATTGTAGCAGCACCGATAATACTGTATACAGATGCGTTTTTGGTAATAGCAACGCAACCAACGCTTTCGCCGTAGGTGGTGTTGGGACAACCGCCGAAAATAGCACCTGCCATAGAGCCTACGCCGTCACCAAGAAGGGTTCTGTGAAGGCCGGGGTCTTCAAGAAGATCGGTTTCTATAATGGAGGAAAGGTTTTTGTGGTCTGCTATATGTTCCGCAAATACAACAAAAGCAACGGGAACGTAAGCAACGGCAACAGTGCCTAAGTATGCACCGGTAATACCGTCAAACCCGTCTTTAGCAGTTATAAAAGTAAAGTCGGGCACAGCAAAAAAGCTTTCAAGAGTTATGGGATCAAAAATAGCCTTAAATCCATCAAAATTTATAACCTTTATAGCATCACAATCGGTTGCATTACCGATAATGGTAAGTACGGAAGCCAACGCATAGCCGGAAACAATGCCGATTATAAAGGGGATAAGCTTAGGCATCTTTTTGCCGTATACGGAGCAGAGCATAACAACCGCTAAAGTGAAAAGACCGACTGCGATGGCAACATAGGGAGAGCAAACAGAAGTTACGCCGTCTGCTTTAAAGCCACTTTGCAAATCACCAACAGCGTTGCCTGCGAGGGAAAGACCGATTATTGCAACGGTGGGGCCTATTACAACAGCAGGCATAAGCTTGTTTATCCAATTAACGCCTGCGAATTTAACCACAGCGGCAATTATAACATATACAAGGCCTGCCATTATTGCACCGATTACAAGACCTAAATAACCGACAGCAACAGATACAGCACCTGCAAATGCAGAAACCATGGAACCAATAAATGCGAAGGAAGAACCGAGGAAAACAGGGCTTTTAAACTTTGTGAACAACAAGTACACAAAGGTACCTACACCGGCACCGAAAAGTGCAGCAGCAGGGCTCATCCCCGCATTGATGTTAGAACCTATCAACCCTGCATCGTTGTTGATTATTACGGGAACAACCAAGGTCGCTGTCATAATAGCCAACAATTGCTGAAGGGAGAAAATTAAAAGTGCCGGGAGCTTTGGTTTGTCTTTTACGCCATAAATCATTTTCATAACTTTTACCTCCGTTATTTTATATACTCCGTTTTAAAACGGTTATGGCCTATTTTGTATATATATCAACACAATCCGCACCGTCAATTTCCGCGATACGTACGGCAACGGTTTCGCTTTTTGATGTAGGGATATTCTTTCCGACGTAATCGGGCTTGATGGGCAACTCTCTGTGTCCTCTGTCTACAAAAGCAACTAGCTGTATACTTGCGGGACGCCCTCTTGATACAAGAGCATCCATAGCAGCGCGCGCAGTCCTACCCGTAAATATCACATCGTCTATCAGAACTATGTTTTTGTTTTTTACATCAAATGGTATATAAGAATCCATAAGCACGGGCGCATCCGTAAGTCCATCCACATCGTCCCTGTACAGAGTGATATTGAGAGTGCCGCAAGGGATATCCACTCCCTCTATTTCCTTGATATTCCGTGCAAGGCGTTTGGAAATAGGTACACCGCGGCTATGAATGCCAACAAAGCAAAGCTCTTCTCCGCCCTTATTGCGCTCAAGGATCTCATGAGCGATACGCTTGAGTGTACGGCCCATTGCTTCGTCATTCATAACCTGTGCTTTAAATTCCATAAAACTCCCTCAATTAAAAAACATAGTCCCCCCATAAAACCTCGCGGTTTTATGGGGACCCCAACAAAAAAAGGTCCCGTCAAAAAACGACAAGACCTTGATATAAACAACTTTAGCACGCCGTCTTGCCGATCTCTCTGTACCGAATTTAAGATGCGTTTTTTCCATAATAACACAATATATGCCCTTTGTCTACACTTTTTTTCAAAAAGCTGTGTTTTATTTATGGAACAGACGGTTTGTTTGATATGTGGGTTCGCAGGTTAGATTTATGCCTAATTTTCTATATATGTCTTCATCCACCTGTGAAAGAATAACCGTAGAGTGCGCCTCTGCACCCTTAAGAAGGTGCAAACTGCGTGATGCTTGCTTTGAAACCTCGTCACGGGTTGCACTTATTGTAAGCGCGATAAGCAGTTCATCCGTATGAAGGCGAGGATTCTTATTACCCAAAAATTCCACTTTAAGGCTTTGGATAGGCTCTATAACCTCAGGCTTAATCAAAAGCTGTTCCCTGTCTATACCGCCTGCCAGCTTAACAGCGTTAAGCAATGCTGCGGAAGCGGCGCCGAGAAGCTCTGACGTTTTGCCGGTTACGATTTTACCGTTAGCAAGTCTTATGGCTACAGCGGGCTGTCCGCCTGTTTCTGCAGAGCGTTGCAACGCAATGGGCACAACCTCCCTATCGTTAACCGTAATTCCGGCTTGACGCATAATAAGCTCTATCTTCTGTATGGAATTACCGTTATCCCTACCCTTTTTCTTATCGCAAAGGGCGGCAAAGTAACGACGCACTATCTCTTCCTTGGCAGCGGCACGCACGGTTTCATCGTCTTCTATGCAATAGCCCGTCATATTCACACCCATATCCGTTGGAGACTTGTAGGGACTTACTCCCTCTATATCCTCAAAGATGGCGTTAAGCACAGGGAAAACCTCAACGTCACGATTATAGTTAACAGCCGTAACACCGTAAGCTTCCAAGTGAAAAGGGTCTATCATATTAACGTCATCAAGATCAGCCGTTGCCGCCTCGTACGCCAGATTAACGGGGTGCTTTAAAGGAAGATTCCATATAGGAAAAGTCTCAAATTTTGCGTATCCCGCCTTAACGCCGCGCTTATACTCATGGTAAAGCTGAGAAAGACAGGTTGCCATCTTACCGCTACCGGGACCGGGGGCAGTAACAACCACCAGAGGACGTTTAGTTTCTATGTAATCGTTTTTACCCAATCCATCCTCACTTACAACATGAGAAACGGCAACCGGATAACCTTCTATGGGATAATGGAGATATACTTTAACGCCCAACTGCTCCATACGCTTTTTAAAAGCATCCGCCGCGGGCTGACGGGCATATTTGGATATAACAACGCTACCCACATATAAATCCATATCTCTGAAAGTGTCTATAAGGCGAAGTACATCCGCATCATAGCTTATGCCTATGTCGGAACGGATTTTGCTCTTTTCAATGTCGTCGGCGCTTATAACAATAACCACCTCAACATCGGAGGCGATATTGCGAAGCATTTGAATTTTTGCATCGGGAACAAAGCCCGGCAAAACTCTGGAAGCGTGGTAATCGTCAAAAAGTTTGCCACCAAACTCCAGATAAAGCTTGCCGCCAAACTCATGTATACGCTTTGTTATATGCTCCGACTGCTTTTTTATATACATTTCGTTATTAAAGCCTTTGCAAAACATAAGTAACGCCTCCCGTTTTTACACACTCTATTTGTTAGTGTATCACTTTCCCTCCCCTTTTTCAAGGGCTTTTTGCAGATTTTTACAAAAGCCACCAGAAAAAGCAGGCTGTTGACAAAACTAAAAACTTGTATATAATATTGTTGGAACATAAAATCGGAGGCATTTATGACAAAGCTGATGTACAAAAAAATATGCAAAGATGCGGTATTTATCCTTGTTGGTTGCATTTTTTATGCCATTGGCATAGGGCTATTTCTTGACCCCAACGGGCTTACTCCCGCGGGGATTGCAGGCTTGGCTATTGTTGTCAACCACTTACTTGACACTTACTTCGGAATAAGTAACTTGGGTACAGGCGCAATAATTGCACTTGTGAATATACCCATTATGATTATCGGTGTATGGAAATTCGGTTTTAAATTTTTCTTTAGCACCATTATTGCCACAATGATTTCTTCCTGGTTTATTGACCTTTTGGCGGCTAATATTGACCCGCTTACTACTGACCCTCTGCTTGCAAGCATACTGGGCGGTGCCAGCTTGTCGCTTGGTATGGGGCTTGTATTCAAGGCAGGTGCCACAACCGGCGGCAGCGACATTATCGTCAGAACCTTGCGTACCAAGTTCAGGCACATAAAAACAGGCGAGTTCTTTTGGATAATTGACGGCATTGTAATACTGATAACGGTTGCAGTATTTGGCGACATTGATATACTCTTATACGCGGTTATAACCCTTACGGTGGATACGTTTGTTTTGGATTTGGTTCTTTACGGCTCTGATAGTGCCACTATGGTTTATATAATGAGCGATAATGAAATTGCCATAAGTGAGCGTATTTTAAAAGAGCTTGAAGCAGGTGTAACTCTAATGAAAGCAGAGGGGGCATACACCGGCAAAAACAAAAACGTGCTTTTATGCGTGATTAAAAAGCAGATGTTTGGCAAGGTGAAAAACATTGTTACCGAGGAGGACCCTAAAGCCTTTATGATAGTAACAAAGGCTACGGAAATATTTGGAGAAGGCTTTAAAGACCACAACGCGGAAGAAATCTAAATTACCTTGTAAAACCCATCGGATTTATGGGGGCACAACAATCAATGCGGAGGGCAAACAGACGCCCCCCGCATTTTTTATATTTATTGAGGATTTGAATTGGTTTTATACGTGTGGGCACATATAAGTCGACTTTATCAATTTCCTCTTTTCCCCTTAGGTACCTCCACATCGACAAGTTGCATACGCACCAGATATCTAAGCCAGTTGCCAAAAGAGGGAGCGCGCAGATTAAGTACCCGTTTATCATTACAAGGCAATATTAAAAACAAATCGTAACAGCGTTCTGTTTGAGAAAAGCGGGCATACCATCCGTTGCTTTCCGCTACGCATTGTATAAACTCCAGCTTTTCTTTTATTTTTTCAGAGCCGAGATTGTTCTTTGTTGCAAGGTCAAAATTAACACACAAAACATATTTGCGGTCATTATACACATTCTTAAGTCTTACAAGTCCGTTATCGCAATTCTCAGCGGCAACGGCTATCATTGCGGCTACTGCAGATTGATAATCGTTTATTACCCCGTTACAGCAATAAGGCGAAGGAGTAACGCGACAACTGACGTAAACACCAAATTCATCCAAATAGTCGTTGGCCACCATACAAACCTTATTTGCATTAAGCGCAGGCTCAAAGCTTTCACGCACTCTAAGCCCGGAATCCGAAACCATCTCCAGCATTTGCTGGGCATTAAGCCTTCTGGCAAGCTGTTTTTCTCTTATTTCCACAAGGCTGTTGTCGTCTTTTGTTATATCCCGTCCCATTCGTGTATAAAGCTCTTCCACCTCTGATACACGCTTCTCAGCCTCCAACTTAATACGTATGGCAGACTGGGCAAAGTTTGTCATATCTTTTTCAAGCCTGAAAAGATAATAATCACGAAACCGCGATACGGTAACAGTATTTTTGCTTACACTGTTAAAGCTTGCTCTTATTATCTGTCCAACACTCATATCAACAAACCTCAGATAATCCTCGGGAAAAATAAGCCGTAAGACAAGCTCCTTATCCTCCACCTTAAGCACTGCTTTGGCTTGCTTGTTTTTTGCTATAACCCTAAATCTTTCATCGGTTATAAATGAAGGTACATCACTGTTTTCAATATACTTCGCCATTTCCTCTGCAGGCATATAGGAAGGACATTCAAAAGCGGGGTTCATACTATAATATCTCCATATTTTTAATATCGCTTTTTGCGTGTGCTATAGTGTATATTTTAGCTTAATAAATCGATTTAGTCAACACCTGATATTGTATGATTTTCGTTTATTTTTTAAATTTTTTATTAAATATCTCTAATTTTTAATGTAGAAGTCAATTTTATCTCCATTCGGAATACGTGGTAGAGTCTATCATCGAAACAGCCTTGAGTTTTTTGCAAAATTCCTTGCCTGTGCGGATACTTTATGAAAGCCTTGACGGATTTAACAAAATATGCTATACTCTTCGCCGGTGTTAGATACACCTGCGGTTTCTCCGCAACCCCCTTTGAATTCAGGAGTATTTTATGGAAAACAAAAGAAGCAGTTTTACAGGAAAAATCGGCTTTGTGCTTGCAGCGGCAGGCTCTGCCGTAGGGCTTGGTAATATATGGCGTTTCCCTTACCTCGCAGCTAAATACGGCGGCGGTATATTCTTGCTTGTTTACATTGTGCTTGCGGTTACTTTCGGCTTCGCGCTTATGTGCGCGGAAATAGCCATAGGCAGAAAAACGGGGAAGAGTGCCATAAGCGCATTTGGAGAGCTTAGCAAAAAGTATAAGTTTATTGGCATCCTAGCATCAATAGTGCCTATGCTTATCCTTCCATATTACTGTGTTATCGGTGGTTGGGTGAGCAAGTACAGCGCAGTGTTTCTTACAGGCGGAATTAAAGAAGCATCAAGCGACGGTTTTTATAAAGCATTCCGCGCAGAAACTTTCGAGCCCATGGGGTGGTTCTTTGTGTTTCTTGCACTGACTGCGGTTGTCGTCCTTTTCGGCGTAGAAAAGGGGGTTGAAAAAGTAAGCAAGGTTATGATGCCCATACTCATCACCCTTACTGTCGGTATAGCAATTTACACAATGACTTTACCCGGCGCGTGGGATGGCGTAATTTATTACCTTAAACCCGATTTTTCCGATTTTTCCGTTAATACCGTGCTCGGCGCTATGGGTCAGTTATTTTACTCTACATCTCTTGCGATGGGTATTATGATAACCTATGGGTCTTATATGAAAAAGGAGGTAAGTATTGAATCCTCGGTTAAGCAAATCGAGCTGTTTGATACAGGCGTTGCTTTTTTGGCAGGGCTTATGGTTGTTCCTGCAGTTTACGCTTTTGATAAAGGCTCCTTGGGAAAAAGCGGACCCGGTCTTATGTTTGAAGCTCTGCCCAGAGTGTTTGCAAATCTTGGTGAAGTCGGAGGCACAATCGTTGGTTCGCTGTTCTTTGCAATGGTGCTTTTTGCCGCACTTACCTCATCTATATCCTTGATGGAAACGGTTGTTTCCATTTTCCGCGATAAATTCAGTTGGAGTAGAAGATTTACCTGTCTTTTTGTGTTCGCACTGTGTATTGCCATAGGGCTTCCCTGTTGTCTAGGTTACAATGTATGGTCAGGTGTTAACTTGGCAGGCAACACAATACTTGACATTTTCGATACCTTAACAAATAGCATTCTCATGCCCATAGTTGCACTTCTTACCAGTATTTTCGTCGGCTACATTATCAAGCCCAAAGCCTTAATCGAAGAGATAGAATTAAGCGACAATTTCAAACGCAAAAAAGTCTTTGAAATTGTTATCAAGTACATTGCGCCCATTTGCATTGTGCTGATACTTGTGTCTTCAATACTGGGGATTCTCGGTGTAATTAAAATATAGCACCAAAAGGCGGCGGTTAACGCCGCTTTTTTTGTTGAAGATGAGTTTATAATGATATATTATTCTATAAATCAAAGGGGGAATCTTTGTAAAAAGTATGAGCAACATAACAGATTTTGAACACATCCTTATTGAAGGTCAAAATATAAAGGATTTTATAAATTCCAAAGCCACTCCATTGAAAGAGCTCATGACATATTATAAGTGCGCTATGATGGAGGTTGAAACTAAGTTTAAGGTGTTAAACCAAGAGTTTTCACTGGAGTACGACCGCAATCCCATTGAAACAATCAAAACAAGGCTTAAATCCATTGAAAGTATATTTGACAAACTTGTGGACCGCAGTTTTCCCTTAACAGTCAAAAGCATAGAAGAAAATCTTAACGATGTGGCAGGTGTTAGAGTTATTTGCGGTTTCCCTTCTGATATTTATTCGCTTTCCGAAGCCTTTTTAAAGCAGGACGACATCACACTTATAGCAAAAAAGGACTATATGAAGAACCCTAAGCCCAACGGATACCGAAGCCTACATCTTATTGTAGAAATACCCATCTTTTTGCACAACGAAAAGAAACCTATGCGCGTGGAAGTACAATTCCGTACCATCTCTATGGATTGGTGGGCAAGCCTTGAACATAAAATCCGCTACAAAAAAGATTATGTAATTACTTCCGAAATCGCTGCTGAACTAAAGATTTGTGCAGAAGCCGCCGCTGTGCTTGACAATAAAATGGAACAGATACAGTATAAAATTCAGTCAAACGGAATCCACGGCAAATAAACGAAAATTGCTTATTGACAAAAGTACTTTGCGGTGCTATAATGCATACAAAGTAAAAATAAACCGTTGAAGCGGAGATAACGGCAAAACACGCCTTTACAGAGAGCCCGTGGTGCTGAGAGTCGGGTGAGAAACAGTTTGTCAAATGGACCGCTGAGGGTGCAAGGAAATGTGGAGTTTCCACAAAGTATTCTGCAACGCGTTGGCATGCGTCAGTTGCCGAGGATATGTGGGTATCCTGCAAGTGCATAGGTTTTTCCTATGAATTCAAGGTGGCACCGCGGATAGTGTTCCTTTGTTGGAAGTATTGTTCGTCCTTGACAGAATGGCATAATTCTGTCAAGGGCGTTTTTTTACGGGAGGAAAAAGATATGTTTATTTTAGCTAAGCGATGGTACAAGCCTATAACTAAAAAAGCAACGAAATAAAATGAAACGGAGATATAGAAATGAATTATAACGGCGTTGATTTCAGTACATATTTTAAACATTACCCCTCTGAAGACGGATTTTTCGGCAAGTACGGCGGTGCATTTGTATCCCCTGAGCTTAAAAATGCAATGAAGGATATTTCCGAAGCCTACCACACCATCTGTAAATCCGCAAAGTTTATAAGCGAGCTGCGCAGAATACGCAAGGAGTTTCAGGGCAGGCCTACACCTATCTCTCATCTGGAAAGGCTTTCCAACTCCATAGGCAATGTTCAGCTGTATGTAAAGCGTGAAGATTTGAATCACACGGGTGCACACAAGCTCAACCACTGTATGGGCGAGGCTTTGCTTGCCAAATACATGGGCAAAAAGAAGGTTATAGCTGAAACGGGCGCAGGTCAGCACGGTGTTGCGCTTGCTACAGCCGCGGCATATTTCGGGCTTGAATGTGATATTTATATGGGCTCTGTTGATATTAAAAAGCAGGCGCCCAATGTTGCAAGGATGAAAATTCTCGGTGCCAATGTAGTAGAGGTTACCGACGGTCTGCAAACACTTAAAGAAGCGGTTGACGCTGCCTTTGCGGCTTACTGCAACGAATACAAGGACGCCATATACTGCATAGGCTCCGTGCTCGGTCCTCATCCCTTCCCTCTTATGGTGCGTGATTTTCAGAGCGTTGTGGGCATTGAAGCGAGAGAGCAGTTTCTTGACATGACGGGTGAACTTCCCGATGCGGTTGTTGCCTGTGTGGGCGGCGGCTCTAACGCTATGGGTATGTTCTCCGGCTTCCTTAACGACCCTGTTGATATTTACGGCGTTGAGCCCCTTGGCAGAGGTCCCGCGCTCGGTGACCATGCCGCAAGCCTTATGTACGGCACAGAGGGCGTTATGCACGGATTTAACAGCATTATGCTTAAAGACGAAAACGGCGAGCCTGCTCCCGTATATTCCGTAGCCAGCGGGCTTGACTATCCCTCCTCCGGCCCTGAGCATGCGTTCCTACACGATTTAGGCAGAGTTAAATACGATGTTGTAGACGACGAAGAAACCGTTGACGCGTTCTACAAGCTTTCCAGACTTGAAGGTATCATACCCGCAATCGAAAGTTCACATGCAGTAGCTTACGGCATAAAGCTTGCTCAGAAGATGGGCAGAGGCTCTGTATTGATTTGTCTTTCCGGCAGGGGCGACAAAGATATGGACTACATAATAGAAAAATACGGCATCCGCTGAAATTTTGTATTGACAAAAAAACATTTAAGTGATACTCTACATAAGTATTAAAAGTCTTTGACTCACCATTATAAAGGAGTGTTTAACCATGGAACTGATTTACAAAGGCAAAACCAAGGATGTTTACAAGCTTGAAAACGGCAATGTATTGCTTAAATTCAAGGATGACTGCACAGGCAAAGACGGCGTGTTTGACCCCGGTGAAAACAGCGTTGGTTTGACAATTGACGGTATTGGCAAGGCTAACTTGCAGACTTCCGTTTATTATTTTGAAAAGCTTAAGGAAGCAGGCATCAAGACCCATTATGTTAACGCCAATGTAGACGATGCTACTATGGAAGTACTCCCCGCAACCGTTTTCGGTCACGGTCTTGAGGTTATTTGCAGACTTGTTGCAACAGGCAGCTTTATCCGCAGATACGGCGAATATATGAAAGACGGCACTCCCCTTGAAGGCGGCTATGTTGAATGCACCTTTAAGAATGACGAAAAAGGTGACCCCCTTGTTACCTCCGAAGGTCTTGCGGCGCTCGGTGTTATGAGCGAAGAGATGTTTGCAAGCATGAAGGAACAGACTTTGAAGATAACCAAGATTGTTGCCGACGACCTTAAAACCATCGGTCTTGACCTTTGGGATATCAAGTTTGAGTTCGGTTATAACAACGGCGAGGTTATTCTTATTGACGAAATTGCTTCCGGCAATATGCGTGTATACAAGGGTAACACTATTGTTGAGCCTGTAGAGCTTACAAAACTCATACTTAACAGATAATGCAAAGCGGAGGATGCCAATGCATCCTCCGCTTTTACTGTAAACTTTTATTCAAAAGGTCTGACCCGTAGCTCTGCACCGATGCTTTGTGCAAGCTCGGCGCATTTTTTAATATCCTCATCGGGCAAGGTGGTTTCCACAACGGAAAGCACCACTTTTTTTACTTTTGGAACACAAAGTCGCGCAAACTCAATTAGACCATCATAAGCCTTTATACCAAATTCAGGTATGCAAAGCTCTGCATAAGATTCGGCATCGGCACAGTTCAAGCTGACAGAAATTATGTCAACCGTGCCTTCCAGCATAGGAGTTATATCCTTGCCGTTTATCATATTTCCGTGACCGTTAGTGTTTATGCGGATGCTGATATCCGATACGGATTTTGCCCACTTTGCCACTGCAACAAGGGTGTCGATACACTCCGTAGGCTCGCCGTAGCCGCAAAAAACAAGCTCGTCGTATTTGTTGAAGTCATATTTTTCAAGGTCTTCTATAACCTCTTCCGCCGTAGGCTCCCGCTCAAGCCATAAACTGTCGCTACCGTAAACGCCTGCGCCGTTTTGCCTTATGCAAAACTTACAGGAATTGGAGCAACGGTTTGTGAGATTTATATAAATACCGTTTTTTACAACATAACTTATAGTCAATTTACTTACTCCTTTATGCCGAAAAAGCGTTTTGCATTCTCGCGGGTTAAGGTTTCAATAAACTCATAGCTTTCACCGCGTATTTCGGCAATTTTCTCTATTATGTGGCTGATATATCCGCTGTGATTCCGTTTTCCTCTGTGAGGCACCGGGGTGAGATAAGGACAGTCGGTCTCCACCATTATTCTGTCGTTATAGGCGGAAAGTGCCGCATCCACCGTTTTAACATTGCCTTTAAAGGTTATCGGGCCGGAAAAAGAAAGGTACCATCCTGCCTTTTGCAGTATCTTTGCTGTTTCCGCACTGCCGGAAAAGCTATGGAAAACACCGCGCACCTTTGGATGACGAAGAACAGCATCTACACAGTCGGCGTGAGCTTCCCTATCGTGAATAACTACAGGCACATCCAAACGCTCCGCCATACAAAGCTGGCGTTCAAACACCTCTTTTTGCACTTCTCTGGGAGAGAAATCGTAATGATAGTCAAGCCCTATCTCACCAAGCGCCACCGCTTTAGGCTCTGCAAGCATAGCCTCTATGGCATCAAAAGCTTTGTCATCTGCGTTTTTTGCATCGTGGGGGTGGATACCCACGGCGCAATACATACGCTCGTATCTTTGGGCGAGAGCGAGACTGCTTTCCGAAGAGCGAACATCGCAACCGCAATTAACGGCGGCGTAAAGTTTGCCGCTGCCGAAAAGCTCATCAAGTACTTCGTATCTGTCCTCGTCAAAGCGGCGGTCATCATAGTGGGCGTGGGTATCAAAAATACCGCTTTCTAATAAACTACCGTATGCCATACTATCTTATACGGGTGCCGGGGGCAACCTCAGCGCTGAGTTCTATAACACGCACGGTTTCTTCACCGGAAGCAAGTATCATACCGCAACTTTCAACACCTCTTAGCTTTACGGGCGCAAGGTTTGCAACAAGGGCAAGAGTCTTGCCTATAAGCTCTTCGGGCTTATAGAATTTTGCGATACCGGAAACAACCTGACGCTTACCTGCGCCGTCATCTACTATAAGGCGAAGCAATTTGTCGGATTTGGGTACAGGCTCGCACTCCAACACCTTGCAGGCGATAAGCTGTACTTTTGCAAAATCATCTATACAGATTTGCGGAACTTCTTCCTTCTTTTCTTCCTTTGCGGGCTGTTTTTTTGCTTCTTCAGCCGCCTGCTCAGCGGCAAGCTTTTCAAAAAACTCTTTTTCGTCTATGCGGGCAAAAAGCACGCCCTCTGCGTTGACGGTATTACCTGTTGCGCTGTATTTAAAGCTACCTGTAGAGTCAAACTCTCTGCCCTCTCCTTCAAAACCGTATACAGCCGCCACTTTATCGGAGCTGTCGGGAATATAAGGATACAAGAGCACATGCGCCTGACGAATGCCTTCAACCAAGTTAGCAAGCACGGTTGCAAGCTTGCCCTTGTCATCGGGGTTCTTTGCAAGCACCCAAGGAGCGGTATCGTCAATATATTTATTACAGGACTTAAGGAAGGCGATAACCGCAGAAACAGCCTCAGCAACTTTAAGCTCGTCCATTTTTTGTATAAAGGTCTCTTTACATTCCAAAGCGGCGGCATAAAGCCCTTCGTCTTTATCTGTTACTGCATCAGGTGCAGGAATAACGCCGTCAAAATACTTGCTTATCATAGAAGCGGTACGACTTACAAGATTGCCGTAGATATTGGCAAGATCGGTATTACAACGGGTAATCATATTCTCATAAGTTATACTGCCGTCGTTAAGCAAAGGAAGCTCGGAAAGCAGATAATATCTTACTCTGTCAAGCCCGAACTGCTCTATAAGCTTATCGCCGTAAAGAGCGTTGCCCTTGGACTTGCTCATCTTATCCTCGCCAACCAAAAGCCAAGGATGACCTACTACCTTCTTAGGCAAAGGCTCACCCAATGCCATAAGTATAATGGGCCAATAAATTGTGTGGAAACGCACAATATCCTTACCTATAACGTGAAGGTCTGCAGGCCACAGCTTTTTATACTGTTCAGAGGGATTTTCGGTGTCATACCCGATGGCGGTTATATAATTGGAGAGCGCATCTACCCATACATAAATAACGTGCTTATCGTCAAAGGTTACGGGGATACCCCAATTGAAGGTACTGCGAGAAACGCACAAATCCTGAAGCCCGGGACGCAGGAAGTTGTTAAGCATCTCGTTCTTTCTTGCGGCGGGAGTAATGAAGTCGTCATGGGATTCAATATATTCAATAAGCCTGTCCTGATACTTTGAAAGTCTGAGGAAATAAGCCTCCTCCTTAGCAGGAGAAACAGGGCCGCCGCAATCGGGACAGCAACCGTCCTTCAGCTGAGCAGAGGTCCAAAAGGATTCACAGGGGGTGCAATACATACCCTCGTAAGCGCCCTTGTATATGTCGCCTTGGTCATACAGTTTTTTAAATATCTTTTGTACGGTTTTAACATGATGCTCGTCGGTGGTTCTTATAAAGCCGTCGTTACTTATACCGAACATCTTCCACATATCCTTTATGCCGCCGGCTATGCCGTCAACATACTGCTTGGGGCTGATACCTGCTTTTTCAGCGTGATTTTGTATTTTTTGACCGTGCTCGTCAGTGCCCGTAAGGAAATACACGTCATAACCTCTTTGACGCTTATAACGGGCAAGACAGTCAGTAAGTACTATCTCGTAAACATTGCCTATATGAGGCTTTTGAGAGGTGTAAACTATCGCCGTAGTAATGTAATACTTTTCTTTCATCTATACATTCTCCTCTTCGGATATTTTGTTTTTCTTTTTAATAACTCTGAGCTCTTTAAAAAAGTCAGAAAGCAGTGCCGCGCATTCTTCCTCCATAACACCTGCAATTATCTGCGGTTTATGGTTATAGGGCAGTTCTGCCAAATCCACAAGACTGCCGAAGGAGCCTGCTTTAGCATCCGACGCGCCGTAAACAACTTTTCTTATTCTGGCATTGATTATGGCACCCGCACACATAGCACAAGGTTCAAGCGTAACGTACAAATCGCAGTCGTTAAGCCGCCAGCAGCCCAGCTTTTTGCAGGCGCGGTTTATAGCTATGATTTCTGCATGACAAAGGGCGTTTTTTCGTTTTTCCCTTAAGTTTCTGCCCGTTGCAATAATCCTGCCGTCCTTCACAACCACCGCTCCAATTGGGGTTTCCCAATCCTTATATGCGGTTTTGGCGCGTTTTATTGCCGCTTTCATATAAAATTTATCGTCCATATATCTAACATTCCCCAGTTTGTTAAGCCATTATATCATCATTTTACCGAAAATGCAATGTTTGAGATTATAATTTTAAAAAAACTCTTGTATTTTTCCTTTATTTGTTATAAAATACAAACAATGAAAAATTTTTTGGAGGTATTTTTATCATGGCAGTAAAAGTTGCTATTAACGGTTTTGGCCGTATAGGCCGTCTCGCTTTCAGACAGATGTTCGGTGCTGAGGGTTATGAAGTTGTTGCTATCAACGACCTCACCAGCCCCAAGATGCTCGCTCACCTTCTCAAGTATGACACAGCTCAAGGCAAATACGCTTTGGCAGACACCGTTTCTTACACTGAAAACGTTGACGAAAACGGCAAAGTTGTTGGCGGTTCCATCACCGTTGACGGCAAGGAAATCACCATCTACGCTAAGGCTAACGCTGCAGAACTTCCTTGGGGCGAAATCGGTGTTGACGTTGTTCTTGAATGCACCGGCTTCTACACCTCTAAGGCTAAGAGCCAGGCTCACATAGACGCAGGCGCTAAGAAAGTTGTTATCTCTGCTCCCGCAGGCAACGACCTTCCTACCGTTGTTTTCGGCGTTAACGAAGGCATCCTTAAGGCTGACGACGCTATCATTTCCGCTGCATCCTGCACCACCAACTGCCTCGCTCCCATGGCTAAGGCTCTTAACGACTACGCTCCCATCTCCTCCGGTATCATGACCACCGTTCACGCTTATACCGGCGACCAGATGATTCTTGACGGTCCTCACAGAAAGGGCGACCTCAGAAGAGCAAGAGCAGGCGCAGAAAACATCGTTCCCAACTCTACCGGCGCTGCAAAGGCTATCGGTCTTGTTATTCCCGAACTCAACGGCAAGCTCATCGGCTCCGCACAGAGAGTTCCTACCTGCACCGGTTCCACCACTATCCTTATCGCTGTTGTTAAGGGTAAGGATGTTACCAAGGAAGGCATCAACGCTGCTATGAAGGCTGCTGCTACCGCTTCCTTCGGTTACAATGAAGACGAAATCGTTTCTTCCGATATCGTTGGCTCTACCTACGGTTCCATCTTCGATGCTACTCAGACTATGGTTGCTAAGATCGATGACGATACCTATCAGGTACAGGTTGTTTCTTGGTACGACAATGAAAACAGCTACACCAGCCAGATGGTTAGAACAATTAAGTATTTTGCAGAACTTAACTAATTAGTTTTTTGCATAAGATAAACGGCGCGTTTCGCGCCGTTTATTGTTATAAACTTGAGGTGATGGCAATGGCAAAGAAAGCAAATTTAAAGCTTAAAGCAGAAGACCGCCGCAAAAATGCAGCAAAAAAACAAAAGCTGAATGACATTATTACTTATGTTATAGCAGGAATTGCACTTGCTGCTGTTGTAGGATTGATTATTTATTCCTACGCCCGTTAATTTCTTATATATAACGCCTGTGCGATTATCTTTCGCACAGGCGTCAGACCGCTGACAAAGGCACAGACCACAAAAAAAGAAAATACGGTTACTATAAAGTAAAAATTTCGGGGAAAATTTCCCCGAAATTTTTGTATATTTTTATATTTTTTCGTTTGGAACGAACCTCAGCTCACAGTACTCACCGGGGTCCCCACAAAAATGTATTTTTGCGGGGTGGGAATACAGTTCTCGGGGTCCCCGTTGCGAACGAAGTGAGCAATGGGGTGTTTTATCGCCTCGGTTCGTCCCATCTGTACTCTTTCTCAGCAGTCTGCCAAGCTGATGACAAGGTTTGTCATCAGCTTGACGCCTGTGCGATTATCTTTCGCACAGGCGTTATTTTTGTTATTTACGCTTTTTCTGCCTTAATTTTGCCCTGTACCAGCTCCAGTACATAGCCTGCGGCGGCACCGCCCACAAGTCCTGCCAAACACCATACAGCGTGCATTGCGCCGTCAAATTTTATGGGAACAAGTAACAGTGTGGAAGCAAATACCGCACCCATAACCAAATGGTAGCCGATGGAAGTCTTCTTTTCAAAAAGGTAGTTCATTGGCTTTGCAAAGATTATCACTGTTGCCAAAGCGCCAAGACCTACAGGTATAACAAAGCTTGGGATAACGGAAAGGTCAAGCTTTGCAAGGGCTGAAAAGTTTTCTGTCATAGGCTTGAACAAACCCAGACACATAAGTGGAGAAGAAAAGCTCATGCCCGGCATTACTATACTTAAAGCGAAGCAAACGCCGACAATAACAAAGCCGCCGAAGTTTGCGCTTACCGCAAAGTTTGCCTGCGGCAGGATTCCGTTTATGAGCTTTGCCATCTGCGTGCTTTCTTCATCTGCAAGGAAGGAAAGCACAAGCACCATAACAACAAACATTACGACAAGAGTAAGCCAAGATGCGCCGGTGCGTTTTGTTTCCCCTGCTTCTTTCCAAAGAGAAGGGAGCGTACCCAGCAAAAGACCCAAGAATATGCTTTGCATAAGCAATGCATCCTTGGACAAAAGCCAATCCAAAACACCTGCAAAGCCCACAAAACCTATTACTATACCTATACAGGTAGGCAATAGCAATCGCCAATGCTTCTTTACGCCCACAAAGGGATGGGATATGGTTTCCATAAGGGGTCTGTATATACCGAAGATAACGCACATAACGCCGCCGGAAAGACCGGGGAGTATTGCGCCTATACCGATAAACGCCCCTACCAGTATTGTTAGCACAATATGCCCTATTTTATTTTCTTTTTTCTGACTCATAAGCTGTAATTACTCCTTTTCATAAGGCTTGTCGCCGTAATCGTCTGCATCTCCTGCGTTTTCGCTTACGGTTTGAGAAGCTTCACCATCTTGCTTTTCATCAGACGAGAACTCTCTTACCATCCAAACAATCACCGTGCCTATTGCATACAATACAACCAACAATATCAAAAGCAAAACTACGGCTGTTCTGCCGTCTTTGCGGTTTTGCTCCTGCTTTGCCACGTTTGCCAAAGCCCTCTCTACCGCTTCTGCTTTCTTTATCTGTTCCTCTTCGTTTACTATTTCAAGCTGTTTGCCCACCTCTATACGATGACGGTGAACATAATTGGGGTCATAAGAATTCTTTATGCGGTCAAGCTCGTTATCCAGATTCTGCTTTGTCAAATTATTAAGCTGCCATTCCTTATCTCTGCCGCAGGAAGCACAGGTTTTGCTGTCTATAAGGTTCTTTGTGCCGCAACAGCAAAGCCATACCCTGTTGGAGGTTTGAGGAATAAGCTTAATGGGATGTGCCTCTTCCCTACGCATATATATGTTAAGCTTGCTGTAGGCATAGCGCAAATCCTCATCCAGCTCTTTAAACGCGGTGTATTTTTTACCGCTGATTATCTTAACATCCTCAACAGTACCATCGGTATACACAACCTGCCTTATTTCAAACTCCAGCTTTCTGCAATAAGAATAGGGCAAGCGGATAAGTACCGATTCACCAAAGCTTTCACCCTGACGTATGTAAGGAGGAACGACGCGGTCCTTAAAACCGTAGCGTTCCCAAAAGCTTTCCTTTGGCTCATCCGGCATTTTTCTTATACCAAAACTTTTGTTAACAGCAGAGTAAACCCAATCTATACGGCGGGTAGCTATATTCGAGGTCCCTTCGTACAAATACAGGCGCACAGTTAAAGCCTTTATATCTTTGTTGGAGGTATTTTGTATTTTAAAAATACCAAACACTTCACCCGTTTCGGTATCCGTTACGGTGTAACCTTCTAATACCTCTACGGGAGAATTATCATAAATCCGGCTAAAATCCAAATACTCAATGACCCTCAGCGGTCTTATTAAATCATCCCGCATTAGTTGTTTTTCTTTTTTGCTTAGTTTTATTCCTTCGGTGCGTACCACAAATGCACCTCCTTATAAAACTAAGTATACACTTTTCGCTTTTAAATTGCAATAGTTTATTAACATTAACCTTGAAATTATATGCTTTGAGATGTATAATTAAAACGATAAAAACAAAGAGGTATAAATAGTATGAAAGACACGATAAAAAACGCAAAGCTTTTTGTTTGTGATATGGACGGCACGGTTTATCTGGGAGAGCGTGTGCTTAACGGCGCTATAGATTTTGTAAAGCGCGCCAAGAAAAGCGGAAAAGAATTTTTGTTTTTTACAAACAATGCATCCCGCCGCAAGGAGGACTATTTGGCAAAGCTTGACCGCTTGGGATTTGAAGAATGTGAGCTGATGACGTCGGGCGATGTTACCATAAGCTATCTGTTAAAGAATTATAGAGACAAAACTGTCTATGTTTTGGGCACCGAAGCGCTGAAAAGCAGTATGCTTGCGGCGGGAATAAGGCTTGTTGAGGATGCTTCAGCCGATATAGTTGTCTCCAGCTTTGACACTGAGCTTACTTATAAAAAGCTATGTATTGCTTGCGACGGAGTAAGAAACGGTGCTGTATATCTGTCCACACATCCGGATTACAACTGTCCTATTGACGGTGGCTTTATACCCGACAGCGGCGCGATTGCCGCGTTAATAACAGCTTCTACAGGCAGGATGCCCAAATATTTGGGTAAGCCCTACAAAGAAACAGCAGAAGCTATTTGTGCTATGAAGGGGGTTAAGCCCGAGGAATGTATTTCCATAGGTGACAGGCTGTATACTGATATTGCCATGGCAAAAAATGCAGGAATGACCTCTATACTTGTACTTAGCGGCGAAACCAAGGCAGAAGACATAAACGGCGAAAACAAACCTGATTTTATTGTTGAAAGTGTTGAAAATTTATCTGCATTTTTGTAAAATCCGACAAATTGAATCGGCAATGCTTTTTAATGTTTACTTATCATTTGATTTGTGCTATAATTATTTTGTATTTGTTTATACGGAGGTATTACATAATGAGCAGAACGCTTACAAAGATTTTGGCTGCCTTTTTAGCAGTTTGCACCCTTTTCTCCTGCGCGGTAATGACCGGCAGTGCAGAAACTTACGTTACATACAGAACAGGTGCTAACGCTGCACACGCTAATTACAAATCAAGTAATTTTTACAAGAACCTAATGAAGGTGCCCCTTACGGGTGACGGACGAACCGATGTTGTTGCCGTTGCGCTTTCGCAAGTCGGTTATGAAGAAGCAAACTCTTTGTCCGGTCTTGGCGGCACTTCCGGCGGTAGCGGTAACTACACAGAATACTGTTATAATATGGGTGACTGGGGTTCCGGTTACGGTGGCAGCAGTTATGCTTGGTGTGCTACCTTTGTTTCCTGGGCTTTGTATCAATCCAGATGTACCGATCAAATGGGCTATTCCGATTGGTGCCGTAATCACACGGGTAGCAGTTCTTATATCTGGTGTGAAGTTAGCTGCTCCCAGTGGGCAAACCAGCTCAGAAGATACGGTTATTTTAAGTATTCCGCACAGAACGGCGGTACATACAAGCCTCAGCCCGGCGACCTTATTTTCTTTGACTGGGCAGGCGGTTCTTCGGGCGAAGACCACATAGGTATAGTTGTGTATTCCGACAGCAGTAAGGTTTATACCATCGAAGGCAACACCAGCGACTCCGCAGGTCTTGAAGACAACGGCGGCGGTGCATACTTTAAGTCCTACTCTCTCAGCTACGGCTATATTACGGGCTACGGCGTACTTCCTTACAAGACTGTTTCTTCCGTTCCCGATATTGACTATAGCGGCGCTAACCCCACCCCCGGTCTTTATATGGCAACCAGCAGCAGTAAGTACGTTTATCCCACTGCAACCTCTACATCCTATACTCACACTATTCCAAAGTATTCTATGTTTGAGGTTACAGATGTTGCTTCCAACGGTATGCTCAAGGTTAAGGCTACAATCAGCGGCTCTACCGTTACAGGCTATGTGAAGAATAACTCCGACAGAGTTGTGCAGATATCCACCACGCAGATTGACGGTCTTAGCGATGCTATTGCGGCAGCAGAAGCCATTTACTACGGCGATTACAGCGAAAGTATACTTACACAAATCCGTAGCAAGTACGCTGAAGCAAAGACACTTTCCGCATCTTCTTCTGCAACCTACGCACAAAAAAAGGCTTGTGCAGATGCGCTTAAGGCACTTGTTGCTCGCAAAGGTGAGGGTACACTTGCACCTGAAGGCGTTTATATTACTGCCTACAACACCAAGATAAAAACAGAAAACTGCAATATTTTTACGCCTTCTTTCGGTACAATAACTGCAACCGCAGCAAACCACAAGTGGACTTATAACGTTATTGCAAAGTGGGATACCAAAGAAAATGCGTACCTTATAGCCTCTATTACATCTCCCCAGGGTGAAAACATTAAAGATATTACCTTGGCTTCTGACGAAATTCTTATAGCAATACACGTTGAAGGTACAGCCACAGCAACCCATAGTGACGAAAATTACAGAGCTATAACCAAGGCTAAAAAGGGCGACAAACTTACATTCTACGGCACTAACCCCAAAAGCCCTTCCACAAGTGTTGGTATGTACTTCACATTTGAAACAATTGCTATTCCCGGTGACATTGATGGCGATATGCAGATTTCTACCACAGACTTCCTTATGGTGAGAAAGCACATTTCCGGCTCTACAATGTCCTCTGATTACGTTGCCCGCGCAGATATTGACGGAAACGGAATCCTTAACACCACCGACCTTGTTATCATTAGAAAAATGATTAGCGGACAGTAAATATACAAAACAACAATAAGAATCCGCCCGCAAATGTTGCGGGCGGATTCTTATTGTAGGTTTTCCATTTGGAGAAGTTACATTTTTAATTCAATATCAGGGCACAACCCATGTGCCGCCATAGCTTTGATATATCCTGCTTCTGCCGCTACGCGTCTTCTGCCAAGCTCCGTTGTACGCCAATCCTCTCGGCTTACGATTCCGTGAGCGGCGTGGGGATGTATCTTAATTGTACGTGGCAAAACAGATTCGGCTATAAGCAAACTGCGACGCATATGGTAAAGGGAGGTTATAAGAAGCATATCCTTTACCTCGGAAATATAATCGAAAGCGCGGTGCATGGCAAGGGTGCCGCCAATCATATTCTCAATAGTGGTTCTTGCAAGCTCATCAAGGATTATATCTTCATCGGGCACACCCTGCTCCAAGGCATAACGACGCATATACTCCGCCTCAGTAACCCTGCCGTATTCTGTGTCCCAATAAACACCGCCGCTGAAAACCAGCTTACCGCAAAGCCCCGCCTTGTAGCATTTTACTGCCTCCGGCGTTCTGTCCACGTTGGGGTTAGAAGTACCCAAGACCAGTGCCGCTTGGCAAAAAGGTGGTGTCGGCTCCCCACCATATTCAAAAATCAGATGTTCCAAAACCTCGTCGGGTAAAGTTTTAATGTCAACTTCCGTAATTTTCATAATTTTTCCTTCTAAACCATTTTAAATAATTATTTCAATATCTGCTTCCACTAGCAATAGGACTGCTTACCAACAAATGATGAATCTGGTCTGTCATAAATAGTATACACTTAAACACAGGATACCACAAAGAGTAGGTTCGGTCAATAAAAACTTGACATTTTTATAAATTTTGGCTATATTCTATATATATTAAATACAAGGGGAAACAAAATGAAAAAGCAATTACTTGAAAAATACGCAAAACTCATAATAAATGTGGGTATTAACCCTAACAAAGGTCAAAAATTGGTTATCTCCTGCCCCGTTGATTGTGCCGAATTCGGCAGACTTTGCCTTAGTGCCGCTTATGATGCCGGCTGTGGCGAAGTTATAATGAATTGGAGCGACGACTACTGCGGCAGAGAAACCTATCTTAAAGCAGATGCCGAAGTTTTTGAATCCTTCCCCACCTGGCGTAAGCAGTTTTTTGATGATTTGGCGGCGGAGGGTGCGGCAAGGCTTTCCATATATGCCTCGGATCCCGAAAATCTTAAGGGAGTTGACCCTAAGCGTATAAGCAGTTATCAAAAAGCTTCCGGCAAAGCTCTGGAAAACTTTAGGATGCTACAGATGAAAAACGCCTTTCCTTGGTGTGTTGTTTCTGTGCCAATTGATTCTTGGGCTAAAAAGGTTTTTGCCGACAAGGAAGAAAATGAAGCCGTAGAAGCCCTTTGGAATGCCATATTGAAAACAGTACGCATTGACGAAGAAAATGACCCCGTACAGCTTTGGAAAGAGCACATTGCTTTGCTTACAGAACGCAAGAACAAGCTTAACAGCTACAAATTTAAGTATCTGAAATACAAAAACAGTCTGGGCACAGACCTTACCGTGGAGTTGCCCGAAGGACATTATTGGGAAGCGGCAAGTGAAAAGGCAGGTACGGGGCAAATATTCGTACCCAACCTGCCCACCGAAGAAATTTTTACTGCGCCGAAATTTGACGGTGTTAACGGAGTGATTTGCGCTTCCAAACCATTGGTGCTAGACGGAAATGTTATAGAAAACATCCGTTTTGTACTTAAGGACGGAAAAATCACCGAAGCTTATGCCGACACCGCCGTGGACGTTTTGCGTAATGCCATAGCAGTTGACGAGGGTGCGGCATATTTGGGTGAGGTTGCGCTTGTACCTTACGATTCCCCTATCTCTAATACCGGCATACTGTTTTATAACACCCTGTTTGATGAAAACGCATCTTGTCACTTTGCTTTTGGTGATTCCTACCCCACCATCGAAGGCGGAAACGAAATGAGCGCTGAAGAGCTTAAAGCAGCAGGTCTTAACAGCTCTATGACACACGAGGACTTTATGGTGGGTACAGCTGACCTTTCCATTGTCGGCGTTACCGGTAATGGTACAGAAATTGAAATATTTAAAAACGGAAACTTTGCCTTTTAGTTTATATTGAATTCATCTTAGATTAAGATTCGTTTAAGGCTTTTATATTATCATATACACATGAAGCGAGACAATATTGCATATGCAGTGCTGATTGTTTTCGTATTATAATTCTCCTCAAATTCGATAAAGGGTGTGTAGATTTTCTACGCACCCTTTGTCGTTATTCTTCTAAAAATAATAGAGCTGTGTCTTTACCACAGCTCTCAAGCTGATGACAAACCTTGTCATCAGCTTGGCAGACTGCTGAGAAAGAGTGCAGACAAAACGAACCGAGGCGATAGCTGTACTGAGTACTGCAAGCCGAGGTTCGTTTTGAACGAAAAAATATGAAAATATACAAAATTTCGGGGAAAAGTTCCCCGAAATTTCCACTTTATTGTAACCGCATTTTCTTTTTTCGTGATCTGTGCCTTTGTCAGCGGTCTGAGCTGTGTCTTTACCACAGCTCTATTTAATCTTATTTTCCGTTACTGTTTTTAAGTGTAACGTCGTGATAGCCGCCTTCTACTATACTTGTAGCGGAAACCACGGTAATACGTGCGTTCTTTTGCAAGTCGGGAATGTTGGTAACACCGCAGTTACACATTGTGGACTTAACCTTATAAAGACTCTTGTTAACATTATCCTTAAGGCTACCCGCGTAGGTAACATAAGAATCTACACCTTCTTCAAAGGAAAGACCTGTCTTACCGCCCAAATCGTAGCGCTGCCAATTGCGAGCACGGTTACTACCCTCGCCCCAATATTCCTTAACGTAACTACCGTTAACAAAAAGCTTTTCTGTAGGACTTTCGTCAAAGCGTGCAAAATATCTGCCAAGCATAAGGAAATCTGCGCCCATAGCCAAAGCCATAGTCATATGATAATCGTGAACTATGCCGCCGTCGGAACATACGGGAACGTATATACCTGTTTTTTCAAAGTATTCATCTCTTGCCGCCGCAACTTCCTGAAGTGCGGTTGCCTGACCTCTGCCTATACCCTTTTGCTCTCTTGTTATACAAATAGAGCCGCCACCGATGCCTACCTTAACAAAGTCTGCGCCTGCTTCTGCAAGGAACATAAAGCCGTCACGGTCAACAACGTTACCCGCGCCAACCTTTACACTATCACCGTACTTAGCACGAATAAACTCAAGAGTCTTCTTCTGCCAGCAGCTGTAACCTTCGGAAGAGTCGATACAAAGTACGTCAGCGCCTGCTTCCACAAGGGCAGGAACGCGTTCTTCATAATCCTTGGTATTTATACCTGCGCCTACCACATAACGCTTTTGGCTGTCTAGCAATTCGTAAGGGTTTTCTTTGTGCTGGCTGTAATCCTTACGGAAAACAAGGTAAAGAAGCTTACCGTCGGCAGATATTATGGGAAGCTGGTTGATCTTATTTTCCCAAATAATGTCGTTTGCTTCCTTAAGCGTGGTGTTTTCGGGTGCGGTTATGAGCTGTTCAAAGGGGGTCATAAACTCGGTAACCTTAACGTCAAGAGCCATGCGGCTTACACGATAATCACGGCTTGTAACAATACCTACAAGCTTACCGTTCGATTGACCGTTATCGGTAATAGCTATGGTGTTGTGACCTGTGCGCTGTACTTCTGCAAGTACGTCTGCAAGGGTCGCATCGGGTGCAAGATTGCTGTCGCTTACAACAAAGCCGGCCTTGTGCGCTTTAACACGTGCCACCATTGCCGCTTCATCCTCAATAGACTGAGAACCGTAGATAAAGGAAATGCCACCCTCTTTTGCAAGTGCAATTGCCATAGTATCGTTAGAAACACTTTGCATTATTGCGGAAACCATGGGAATATTCAAATATATGTCGGATTCTTCACCCTTCTTATATTTAACAAGAGGAGTACGGAGTGAAACGTTAGCAGGAATACAATCCTCGGAAGTATATCCGGGAACAAGCAGATATTCGCTGAATGTACGGGAAGGCTCACTATAATAATACGCCATAATTACTCTCCTTTCGGTCCTGTTCTTTGACAGGTTATCCGCGATAAATGGGATGTTTTTCGCAAAGGGCTATAACCTCTTTGGTTACTCTGTCCTTACTGCCTTCAAAATCATTAACAACATCGTAGAAGAAGCCTGCAATTTTAAGCATATCTTCTTCAACAAAGCCTCTTGCTGTAACTGCAGGAGTACCTACACGGAGACCGCTGGTAACAGTAGGCTTTTGAGGGTCGTCGGGAACAGAGTTTTTATTTGCGGTTATATGCACTTCGTCAAGTCTTGCCTCAAGCTCTTTACCTGTAATGCCGCTGTCTCTAAGGTCAAGCAACATAAGGTGGTTATCGGTACCGCCGCTTACAAGCTTAAAGCCCTTATCAAGCAACGCACCTGCAAGTGTGCTTGCATTTTTAACTATCTGCTTTTGGTAAACTTTAAAATCATCCTTCAAAGCTTCACCGAAAGCAACGCCCTTTGCAGCGATTATGTGCATAAGAGGACCGCCCTGTGTACCGGGGAATACAGCCTTATCTATCTGCTTTGCAAGACTTTCCTTGCAAAGGATAAGGCCGCCACGAGGCCCTCTGAGCGTCTTGTGTGTAGTGGTTGTAACAACATCTGCATAGGGCACGGGAGAAGGATGCTCTCCTGCTGCAACAAGACCCGCGATGTGCGCCATATCTACCATAAGGTATGCACCAACCTCATCCGCAATCTCTCTGCATCTCTTAAAATCTATGGTACGAGGATATGCACTTGCGCCAGCGAGAATAAGCTTGGGCTTATGTTCCAAAGCCAAGGCGTGCATAGCTTCATAATCTATACGCTGTGTTTCTTTATTAAGTCCGTAAGGGATAATGTTAAAGTATTTACCGGAAATGTTAACAGGAGAACCATGAGAAAGGTGACCACCGTGGGCAAGACTCATAGAAAGAACGATATCACCGGGGTTAAGCAGGGCAAAGAAAACAGCAAGGTTAGCGTTGGCACCGCTGTGGGGCTGAACATTTGCGTGTTCTGCACCGAAAAGCTTCTTAGCGCGTTCTCTTGCTATTTCTTCCACAACGTCTACATAACCGCAACCACCGTAATATCTCTTGCCGGGATAACCTTCCGCATACTTGTTGGTAAGAACAGTGCCTGCCGCAAGCAAAACTGCGGGAGAAACAATATTTTCGGAAGCAATAAGCTCTATATTATGACGCTGTCTGTTAAACTCATCGTTACAAGCGGCATAAATCTCCGAATCGTACTTTTTAAGCTCTTCAAAAAACATACTTAAACATCCTCCTATACTAACAACAGCATTTAACACAAATGACTATTAAAAGCCATTATAATTATTTAGGATATTTTAGCATATAAGTGCGAATAAGTCAACCGCTTTTATCTTAAAAGTAATGTCATTCTTTTCCAAAAATACAAAGAAAAAACGCCTGTTGTTTGGCACTGAAAACCAAAAGCGCTAATAGCTTCATAAAAAATACGGTTCGCAAAATGTTGCGAACCGTATTTTTACATTTAGTTATTATCCAAGAAATTTTCTTACTGCCGCATAGTCGGTAGTAGAAACAGCGCCGGATCCATCAAAGTCACCTGCTTTTTCGTAGAATCCGCTAAACACATTAGAACCGGAAATGGAAGCACGCACAGCCATAAGATCCGCCGTACTTATAACACCGTCACAGGTAACGTCACCCTTTATTACTATTGTATAGCTTTCAGCCACAGAGCCTTCAATAACCAAGTTAACCGTAAAGCCTGTGCCTACAACACCGCCGGTTACATCCTTGCCGGAAAGATCGCGCACCTTTACGTATTCTGCATCCTCATTAAACTTGGAAAGAATCTGTGTGCCGGTAACGCCGGCACCTGCGCCCACAAAACAGTCACCGTCATAGGAAACGTCTTTATCCTTCAAGGTCAAGGAAGTGGGATAAAGGGGTACGCCGCCATTTACAAGTACATGACCTGCGCCGCGGATTGTGTTGCTGTCAAAATATACGCCGCAGAAGGTAAGCTTGTCGCCTACAACAATTTTTTCGCAATATTTATAATTTTCGAAAGAAGAATGTACAATCCAAAGGACATTCTTTCCGCTTACGGTCACGCTCTTAGAAGCACCGTACTCATACACGGTACTAACTGTATAACTACCGTCTGCATTAGGAGTACAAAGGAAGCCGCGCCAATATACACCACTGAAAGTAGAGGTATTAGCAGATGTCCAAACAGTGCTGGAGCTTTCGGAGGCAGAGCCGTTGATGCTGGCAACGGGAACATACTCAACCCCTGTAGGATTGCCCACCCAAGGACCAACCATAACTGTTGCGGTAGAGCTTGCAGAAGTGTTGCCATCGGTTGCGGTAACAGAAATGCTGATATATTTGCCGCTGCTTTGTGCAGGAATGGTAAAGGAAGTACTGCCGGTTGTACCGGATGCGATGGTTGTTGCGGAAGTCGCACTCATTTCACCATTATACAGTTTGGCGGTATATGTATAGCTCTTAGCGTTAGCAACAGCACCCCAAGAAACTGTCATAGATGCACCGTATGCAAGGGTGCTTGCCGCAGAAAGACTAGGTGCGGCAACAGTAGCATCGCCGCCATCAATCAAATAAGGGATATATACATAGCCGCTTATACCGTTATGCGTAATATAAGCCCAATTGCCGGTAACACTTTCTATCTTTACAAAGGTACCGCTGTTTACAGTACCCTTTACAGTGCCGGAAGAGGAAGCAGAAGCACGAATGTTAAGGAATCCGTCAGAGCTTCTTACTTTGCTGTACTTACCAACTTCTACATAGTAATCGCTTACTGCACCCTTGGGAGCAGTACTATAAGTACAAAGGCCAAAGGGAGTGCTGGAAGTAGTTCTTTTTTCGGACCAAACAAGATCAAGCTTATAGTAGCTGTTTGTACGAGAAGAACTGTTAGGGTCATTAACTCTAACATAAGTAACGCCGTCTTCAATTTTTATACCGGAAAGTACTATGTAATGCCCACCGGAGGTGAAGGTACCGGGTCCCATAAGAGCAATAATAGGATTGCCCGCCTTAAGGCCGTTGATTATTGCATCCTTTGTGCCAACCCAAGTGAGGGTAACACCGTAATTGGAGCAAAGCTTTTTAACCGCTGAATAGGAAAGACCGCTGCCTGTATAATAGCCGTTATCACACGCCCACTTAAACTGCGTATCGGGAGTTTGGCTGGTGTTGCCCGTAAAGTACTCTATAACCATAGAAGCACTTGCGGCACCGCAGCCGGAAGAGGAGGTCGTCTTACCTACACCGCTGCTTGTGGTATAACGAACGGTTTTGTAATTATACTGATAATCTACGGGAACACCAAGCTTACGCTCGAAGGTGGTTGCCGCACTTGCTTGTATAACAACAAGGGGAACGAGCATAAGTGCCGCTACTAAAACGGAAAGAAAACGGATTGACATATTTTTCATCAGTTTATACCTCTTTCAAAAATTATCCAGGATACAAAGTCATTATAAACTTTTAGCCAACTGAAATCAATGGCAATAATACACTAAACATTGGTCTTTTCAATGTGCAAACTGCACATTGAAAGCAAACTCCGCCTGCATTTTGCAGTGTGTTGTGCACAAAGGTTAAAATTGTTTTAAAACAAAAAATTTTCATTAGTTTTAAAATAATATTGATTTAAACAAGAATTACTGCTATATTACTATTGTAGCGAATTACATTCGGAGGCAACTATGATAAAGAAGGCTATACTTACAGTATTTGCACTAGTGATGATTTTGGGACTGTTTTCTTGCAGCAATAAGAAAAAAGAATCCAACAAGAACGATACTCCCGCAACTGAAGATTCTACGGTATTAACCAACTCCCACGCAATAGAAAAGCTGTCGCTTGATTGGTTTTTTGTTCCCAAAGAGTGCAAAGAACTGAAAGTTAAGGAAGCGAACATAAACAAAGTAGAGTTAAGCTTTAAAGGTTGCGGATATACTGAGATTAACGCCTACGCAGCAGATATTGAAAAAGCGATTGAAGATTGCGGATATATACTTTTTGCCCCCGTTGTGGGAGAAGACGGAAAAATTGTGGGGATAACTTCCGCTGCCCGTGTTAAATCTGTGATTGAAGACGAATATTATTCGGGCACGCCCTACAGCTTTATATACAAAACGGACGATGGATTTACCGCCCTTACAATAAAGTACTACGGCAGCGCAGGTGGCAAATACGGCAACGGTCAATGCAAAGTGATTATACAGGATAGCACTGAACTGTATATGCCTTATTACGAGGTGATAAAAGATGAGTAGAAAAAAAACGCCCAGCTTTGCTTTTGGTTATGGAAGCACCGTTGCGGAAAAGTGCTATGCTTTTTACACTGCGGAAGGAAAATGCCACGCGGACTACACGGATTGTGACGGTACAAGACACAGCTATTCCAACAAAGAAATGCCTGAAGATTTTTGGGAGAAGCTTGTTGAAATTGCGGAGAAGCACGATATGTTTGAGTGGAAGGCCCCAAAGCTTTGCAAACGCTTTGTTTTGGATTTGAACGTGGGCGTATTAAATGTTGAAGCGCTTTTTCCCGACGGCAGAAAAATTGATGCCAACAATATGAACGGTGACCCCGCAGGACTTGAAGAAGCGGCAGAAGAACTAAAAGCTTTATACGGCAGCATCAACTAAATAACACAAAAAACTGCTGATATTCCAAAATGGAAATCCGCAGTTTTTTTGATAAAATGCCGTTTTATTCTTGAAAAAACAAATTGATTGTGCTATAATTTCTTAAATTATATGTTGCTTAATACAGCATTGGTTACGGTATTGCAAATAAGGCGATGTCCGTCCTCGGTTGGGTGTATGCCGTCCTTACAAATAAGGTCGCAAAAGCTATGAGTGGTTAAAAACGCGCTTCTTAAATCCACAAGCTTTGCATCAAGCTTTTCCGCTATTCGTTCTACCAGACGGCTGTAGCTTTCGTGCCAACGGTACAACATATCTTTATCGCCCAGCCAATTAAGTATTACATCATAATTAAGCCCACGGCTTATCCAATTCATATACCTATCACTTTGTAAAGGAACAAGGTTTGAAACAAAGACCTTTGCACCCATAGATTTAGCGTATTCCACACAACCTTTATACGCTTCCTCAAATTTTTCGTGAGGAATTGCAGCGCTGTGAGGTGTGTTTGGAGAATCGGAAATCTCGCTCCAACGATGGTCGCAATCGTTGCCTCCATACTCAATAAGCACAACGGTGTTTTCGTCGCACTCCTTAAGTTCTTCTTTTAAAACCTTTTCGCCGTAGCTTATGGTAGCACCCATTTTTGAAAGATTTATCACTTCATAGCCTTGTTCTTCCAATTTGGAATAATCGGGCTTGCACAGTTTATATTTTCCTATGCCCTCTGCATAGGTTACGCCTTTAAGAATTGAATCGCCGAGAATAATAAACTTGCTCATTTTTGCCTCCATATATATTTGTTTGCCACGGTTTTATTATACCACGCGGCAAGGGAAAGTAAACCTACTGCTTATTTTTCAAACTATACTAACGCACGCAGGCAAAATAGAGCGGTTTGTATCAGCTCTACCGAGAGTAGAATATTTAGGTTTCAAGCGGGTTTTCGGCTTCTACCGTCAGTAGAAAGGAGTTTTATGGACACAGTACGCAAAAATATAGCAGCCAACATTGTAAAGCTAAGAACCAACGCAAAGCTTACGCAGGCAGAGCTGGCTGAAAAACTTTCTTACTCCGACAAGTCTGTTTCTAAATGGGAAAGGGCTGAATCGGTACCCGATATCTATGTGCTTAACACAATGGCAGAGATGTTTGGGGTTACTGTGGATTATTTTTTACAGGAGCACAAGCCCGAGGAAAAGATTATAACCAAAGATGAAATACGAAACAAAAACCACAAGGTAATAACCCTTATATCTATTTTGGGCGTACTGCTTTTGGTAACGGTAGCTTTTACCTCCATTTGGGCAACTATTGGTGAATTCTTATGGATAAGCTATATCATAGCTATACCAATTATTTGTGTGTTGCTGTTAGTGTTTAACACATTATGGTTTAACAGACACAACAATATGTACGTAATATCCGGACTTGTGTGGTCGCTTTTGACAACCGTATATTTATCACTTTTGGTGTTTGCGGACAAAAATCTATGGTTGCTGTTTGTAATAGGCATCCCCGCCCAGATTGTAGTACTGCTGTGCTTTGGTTTCGTAAAAAGCGGTAAAACAAAATAGAGATACAAAAACTGCAGAGAGTATTTCTCTGCAGTTCAGACCGCTGACAAAGGCACAGAACGCGAAAAAAAGAAAATACGGTTACTATAAAGTGAAAATTTTGGGGAAAATTTCCCCGAAATTTTTGTATATTTTCATATTTTTTCGTTCGAAACGAACCTCGGCTCACAGTACTCAGTACAGTTCTCGCCTCGGTTCGTTTCGTCTGCACTCTTTCTCAGCAGTCTGCCAAGCTGATGACAAACCTTGTCATCAGCTTGACTGCAGAGAGTATTTCTCTGCAGTTTTTATATTCTATTCTTTGTTTCCTTCCCAAAGGGAAGCGTAAATGCCACCGGAGGCAACAAGGCTGTCGTGCTTACCGCGTTCAGCTATTCCTTCGTCGGTAATAACAAGTATCTCGTCTGCATTTTTTACAGTTGTTAGTCGGTGAGCAACCACAAGGGTTGTTCTGCCCTTACACAGCTTGTCAAGGCTTTGCTGTATAAGCTGCTCCGTTACGTTGTCAAGAGCACTTGTGGCCTCATCCAAAATCATAACAGGCGGGTTTTTGAGGAAAGCGCGTGCGATGGATATACGCTGTTTTTGACCACCTGAAAGCTTAACACCCCGTTCGCCGACAACGGTGTCATATCCATTTTGAAGCCCCATAATATAGTCGTGAATATTAGCGTTACGTGCCGCTTCCTCTACTTCTTCACGGCTAGCATCAGGCCTGCCGTAAGCAATGTTTTCGTAGACGGTAGAGTTAAACAAGAACACGTCCTGTGCGACAATTCCTATCTTATCACGCAGAGAATCAAGCGCAATATCCTCCACATTTACGCCGTCAAGCATAACCTCACCGGCTTTAACTTTGTAAAAACGCGGTATAAGGTGACAGATTGTAGTTTTGCCCCCGCCGGAAGGTCCGACCAACGCTAAGGTCTTGCCTGCTTCCAAAGTGAAGCTTAAATTATCAAGCACGCTGTCCCCCTCGCCATAAGAGAAGGAAACATTTTTGAACTCTACCCTACCCTTTACATCCTCCAGAGCAACAGCGTTGGGTTTGTCCTCCTCCGGCTTTTGGTCAAGTATCTCACAAAAACGGGAAAAGCCCGTCATGCCGTTTTGGTACTGCTCTATAAACCCTATAAGACGGCGAATGGGTGAAGTGAAAATGTTTATGTAAAGCACGAATGCAGTAAATTCTGCAACGTCAATATAATCGTAGTAGCAATATAAACCGCCCGCAAGATACATCACCATCATAAGAAAGTCGGTTATAAAGGTTGTTCCGCTGTGGAAGGTCCCCATTGCCTTATACATTTTACGACGAGCTTCAACAAGTCGATGATTCCCCAAATCAAATCGGCGGTTTTCCTCTCTGCGGCTGTTATATGCCTTGGAAACCCGTATACCGGAAACGCTGTTTTCAAGGGAGGCATTAACCTCACCCACCTCTACGCGGGCATCGGCAAAGGCTTGTGACATACGCCTTCTCTGTCTTGCCGCAAAAAAGACAAGTATAGGCAAAAAAGCAAATATAATAAGGGTAAGCGGCATACACATACTACCCATCATTATAAATGCACCCACCAGCATTACTACGGAAATAAACAAGTCCTCCGGGCCGTGATGTGCCAGCTCCGAAACGTCCATAAGATCATTTATTATACGGGACATTATGGTGCCTGTTTTGTTTCCGTCAAAATATGTAAGGGGCAGTTTTTGCAAATGGTCAAATACGTCCTTACGCATATGTGCTTGCATACGCACACCCATAACGTGACCGTAGTACTGAACAAAATAGTTTAAAAACATTTTTATAAGGTATATTACCAGAAGCACCATTGCCAAAATTACAAGCAGTTTTATTTGCCTGTTGGGGATGTACTGGGAAAGCATACGCTTTGTTATTTCGGGATAAAACAAATCGCATGCCGCCAAAAGAAAAGCGCAAAGCAAATCCGCTGCAAAAAGCTTTTTGTGGGGTTTGTAATACGAAATAAATCGCTTTATCATCTTGTAATTTTTAACCTCCTGTATTATAATGTTACTTAACCTGTTAAGTATAACAAATTTCAAAAGCGGTTTCAATATTTTTTTAAAAAACGGAGGGCTTTTATGGTAAAAAAATTTGTGCTGTGCATACTGGCGTTGACATTGATGCTAAGCTTTTCAGCCTGCAACAAGGACGATGAATCAAAAAACGGCAATGACAATCTTTTAAGTAGTAGCTCCGAAGAAAGCGAAAGCACAAGTGATTTGGGCTTGAAAGAAAGCCAAGAGGAAGCATCAAAACAGGAAGAAGAGCAGATTTACGCCGCTTACAGCTACGCCTTGGGGCTCAAATCTTTTGAAAAAGCCGAAGGTACCGTTAATCTTAAAGGCGTAAGCTTGGATTGCAATAAAGAAGATTTAAAATTGCGTGCGGAAAAGCTTTTTGAAAAAGGTGACACTAAGATAAACCTTATACTTGACGAAAGCTTTTGTATTGAAAATGCAAATCCTGAGCTTAGCGCGCAGGGATATATGATAAAGGCGGACAACGACATAACCGTAACCGCCGCAACGGAAGCCGGTCTTTACTACGGTGTTCGCACCTTAAGCGATTATAACAAGCTACAGGGTTGTATTGAAAAGGGAATATATTTGGATTGGCCCGATGTAGCAGAGCGTTGCTTGCATTTTGATGTTGCTCGCAAGCACTTTTCCAAAGACTTTATCATAGATATGATAGAACACGCCGCGACCTATAAAATGAATGCGGTGCAACTTCATTTCAGCGAAAACGAAGGTTTTAGAATAGAGTGTGAAACGGACCCCGCAATTGTATCCGACAAATACTTGACAAAGGCAGAGGTGCGTGAGATACTTGCCGCCGCAAAGGAGCATTACGTTGAGATTATCCCATCCTTTGACTCCCCCGGTCATCTGTTGCAGGTACTTAAGGTACACCCCGAATTTTCCCTGACCGATGTAGACGGCTACAACTCCCCCAAAACGCTTGATATAACCAATCCCGATGCGGTTGCATATATAAAATCGCTGCTTGATGAGTATGCAGAGCTTTTTTCGGACTGCAAGAGCTTTAATATAGGCGGCGATGAAAGCTTCGGTTGGTCCAACATAGACAGAATGCAATTTGGTGCATGGAAGGTGCTGGAAAACCACGCAAAAGCAACTTACGGCGATGCAGCCAACGCCCATGACAGTTACGTTGGATACCTTAACGACATAGCCGCGTATATTATGGACAAGGGCTTTACCGTAAGGGCTTGGAACGACGGTTTGATGCGTACAACGGGACAAGCGGCGGTAGTTAAGCCCGACCCCAAGATAGAGATATGTTATTGGTCTAACAGCTATGCTCTGCGCGCCGCAGGCGTACAAAGCTTTCTAGATGCAGGACATAATGTATACAATGTTAATGAGCCTTATATGTACTATGTACTGAAGGATGAATATGAGCAGCCCAGGGCGACAAAGATATTTAAGGAATGGAACGCCGGTATCTTACCCGATTCTAACTGCGATTATAAAACGCCTGAGGAAGTGGGAAAACAGCTAAAGGGCGCATATTTCTGTATTTGGTGTGACAGACCCGATACCCAAACAGCGGAAGAAATTTTGGAAGGTAGCTCCAGAGCTATGGCGGCTATGGCAGTTAAAGCTTGGAATGCCAACCCCAACATAGATTACGCCGACTTTGCAGCACAGTTCAATGCAATTACAGCATAATAACCCCTTCAAGAACCTTAATTAACCAAAGCGGCGGGCTTTCGCCTGCCGCTTTGGTTAATTATTTATGTTTCCTCATTTCTGTTATACAACAAACGCTTATAATAACAATACTTTAATTTTTCTTAGGTTCGGAAATATTACCTTCCTGTTTCAAGAGGTTTATAATACCTATTGTCGTTTCTTTATTAACGGGTTTTTCCATTATTATGCCGTTTGGAAAATCCTTGCTGTTTTTTATACGTATGTATATAAAATGCTTAAAGAAAGCAAGCTTTGTGACAGCTGTATAAGGTGCGGTATAGGAGTTACTTCCACATTCTATTACTAATTTATCGGTATAGAATAGGCAATTAAGCGTGCCTTCCGCCCGTTCTTCGTCGAAAGCCATACCACTTGCAAACAAACGCGGACCGCAAGCTACTACATACAACATAAACACCGCGGCAAGCGAGGCAAAAATGCATAGCATTTTATCCTTTTGGAAGAAGCCGTAATAGACCGCAAAAACCGAAAGCGCCAGAAAAAAGGTTGTATAAACGATTAAATGGGTATTATGAAGACCAAACCAGCTGAATTTTTTGCAGGCTTTGGCATAGGCACCGGAACTTGTACGCACAAGCTCATAAACAGGTGCTTCTTTCTTTTCCGACACCGCATTAAACTCTTGCGTGGACGGTGATTGAACAGGCACTTCCTGCGTAACAAGAGGCTCTGCCGACAGCGCGGGCATTTCTATGGTTGCGCCCTGAGATATCTGTTTCACTTCGTTATTGGTGGGTTGGTGATTCTTTGTTCTTTTCTTACCCAAGGTTTTCACCCCTTGCATTCGCCTTTTCCGTAAAGGATTTTGACTTTACTACAAATCTTTCGTGATACACCTCACCAATCGTGCCGACGGCATCAAAAACAGTAGCAGAAAACACAAGACGGCGGCCATCCACCTCTGTAAGCGTACAGCTACAGCTTACCTCCATCCCCACGGGGGTAGGTGCCGTATGCTTTATGTTGAGCACGGTACCCACGGAGGTACAGCCCTCGTCAAGATGCCCCTCCAAGCAAAGGCAGGCGGTTTTCTCTGCCAATGCCGCCAATGCAGGGGTTGCAAATACGGGCAAGCTGCCGCTGCCTACCGCGGCGGCAGTATTGCTTTCTTCCACCTTTACGGTATATTCCGCCTTTAAACCTATATTCAACATAAAAATCACCTCATACACTTATTGATTAAAGTATACACAAATGCAATCTTTTTGTCAAGAAAAAGCCGTTCCTCTTTCAAAAGCGGAACGGCTTTATTATAGGGTATTTTTTAAGCTATTATTTGATAATGCTTTCTATCCAACTAAGCAAGTTATTATCACGGAATACAACAACTGTTACAAGTGCTATAGTGGACATAATCTTTATAAAGATATCGAGGCAAGGACCAACGGTATCCTTAAGAGGGTCGCCTACGGTGTCACCGACAACGGCGGCATCGTGTGCAGGAGAACCCTTGCCGTGACCTGCAATTGCGCCTGTTTCGATATACTTCTTAGCATTATCCCACGCGCCGCCTGCATTGCCGGTAAAGATAGCAAGCATTATAGCGGAAAGTGTAGAACCGATAAGTATACCTGCAACAAATTCAACACCAAAGAGGAAACCGCATGCAACGGGAACTGCAATAGCCAATACTGCAGGAACGCGCATTTCCTTAATTGCGCCCTTGGATGAGATTTCTATACAAGTTTTATAGTCAGGGAGAACCTCACCCTGAAGAAGGCCCTTGATTTCTCTAAACTGACGGCGAACTTCTTCAACCATCTTTCTTGCTGCCTTTGCAACTGCGTCAATAAGCATACCGGAGAAAAGGAACGGAAGTGCCGCACCCACAATTGCGCCTGCAAGAGTAAGGGGCTGAATTATATTAAGGCTTATAAGATCCATTGCGCCCTTTTCTACAGATTCCACAACATCAGTAGTGGAAGCGAAAAGGTAAGAGGACATCATAGAGAGCGCTGCGAGAGCGGCGGAGCCTATTGCAAAGCCCTTACCGATAGCAGCGGTGGTGTTACCAACAGAGTCAAGGTGATCGGTGATGTTTCTTACTTCTTTGTCAAGGCTGCTCATTTCAGCAATGCCGCCAGCGTTATCTGAGATGGGACCGTAGGTGTCAACAGAAACAGTGGTAGCAACAAAGGAAAGCATACCCAGTGCCGCAAGAGCAACACCATACATACCGCAAACTATAAAGGAAGCGAAAATAGCAATACCAAGAACTATGCAAGGAAGCATACAAGAACGCATACCAAGTGCAAGACCCTGAGTAATGTTGAGGGCGGGGCCTTCAACAGAAGCAGAGGAAACGCGCTGAGTGTGCTTATAATCTGCGCTGGTATAACGCTCTGCAATAATACCAACAACTATACCTGCAACGATACCGCAAACTGCGGCAATTGCGGGGGAAACCCAACCCAAATTAAATTCCACAGTCTTAAACACATCTTCTGCAACGCTATTAAATGCAAAATAGCTGAAGCCGAAAACGCCTAGAATAGCTATACCCGCAGAAATCCAAGTAGCAAGGTTAAGTTCTTTATGAGGACTGTCGGAAAGCTTTGCTTTGATAAGCAAAGAAGCAACACCTAGAACGCAAGCAATAAGACCAATACCTGCAAATACTATGGGAAAGTATATCATCTTTTCAAGAATTGCGGTGTCTGCAAAAATCTTCTTAGAGAACAATTCTATTGCCAAAATAACGGAAGCAAGGATAGAGCTTACATAGCTTTCGAGAAGGTCGGAGCCGAGACCTGCAACGTCACCAACATTATCGCCTACGTTATCTGCGATAGTTGCGGGGTTGCGAGGATCATCTTCGGGAATATGAGCTTCGGTCTTCCCAACAAGGTCTGCGCCCATATCAGCCGCTTTGGTATAGATACCGCCGCCGATACGGTTGAATATTGCAATAACAGAACAACCGAGGGCGTAACCGGAAAGGGTCATAGTAAAGGAGGTGGGCATATTGTAGCCGGGAACAAACATATTAAGAATACTGTTCTGCTCACCATGTGCGCTGGCGGTGATATTGCCAATCTGACCGCCAACAAGACCAAAGAGAATATAAACGATGAATACGCCAAGGAGTGCAAAGCCGCCAACGGAAAGACCCATTACAGAACCGCCGCGGAAAGCAACCTTAAGAGTTTCACCAAGATTTTTTGTTTCGCGTGCTTTATTAGCAACACGAACGTTTGCGTATGTAGCAACTTTCATACCGATGTAACCTGCAGATTCGCTCATTATCGCACCGATTAAGAAAGCAACGCCTGCCTGCCAGGAAATAAGAAGTGCCATTAAAGCGGCAACTATCAAAGCCACAACAACTATAACCTTGATTTCATAACTTAAGAATGCATTTGCACCGATACGTATAGCGCTTGCTATCTCCTTCATTCTGTCAGTGCCTTCTTCCATCTTCTTAACTTTAAAGAAACTGAAAGCGGCGTAAGACAGTGCAAGAACCGCTGCAAATATTACAACAATAAGTAGTAGTTCCATACAATACCTCTTTCTTAAAAAAATATAATTTGTATATGGCTCAGTCAAATTTCGCGCTTGCAAAACCCGAACGGAAGCGGTAATAAATTTGAGCGAAAATTTACATATTTATTATATATGCCACATCCACGCCCATTGTAGTATAACACGTTTTAGTATTTTTGCAACAATTAAATTATGTCTAAATTGTAAATCTGATTAAGGTGTAGCAAAGTCTACGAAAAGAATCGGTAAAACTTATAGAAAGATTTAGATAATATTCGAAAAAGAAGCAGCAAAACGGTATAAACAGTTTAACAATGGAAAAGCAAGAAACACCAAATAGCCACAAGCACAGCAATGTCGTAATAAATAAAAAGCAAAAGCTATTGACATAAGAGAAAAAGGGGTATAAAATAAACACAGTGCAATTTTGCGCTGAATATACAAAAGCGAGGCTTGATTGTTAAAATGAGTGAATGCACACATAACTGCGAAACCTGCAGTGCAAACTGTTCTTCACGCAGCAAGGAAAGCTTGCTGGCAAAAGAAAATCCGCTTTCTGCCGTTAAAAACGTTATTGCGGTAGTAAGCGGCAAGGGCGGCGTTGGTAAATCCTTGGTTACCGCACTGCTCTCCGTTAATATGCGTCGCCGCGGATACGAAACCGCTGTGCTTGATGCAGACATCACAGGTCCCTCTATACCCCGCGCTTTCGGCACCTCTAAAGAACGCGCAGAGGGTAGCGATGCGGGCATTTTTCCCGTTGTAAGCAAAACCGGCATAAAGCTTATGTCACTAAACTATTTGCTTGAAAACGAAAGCGACCCCGTTGTTTGGAGAGGTCCCGTTATTGCGGGTACAGTTACCCAGTTTTGGACGGACGTTGTTTGGGGCGATGTTGACTTTATGTTTGTTGATATGCCTCCCGGTACAGGTGACGTTCCTCTTACCGTATTCCAGTCCTTGCCTGTAAAGGGCATTGTGATTGTTGCTTCCCCTCAAGAGCTGGTTTCCGTAATTGTGGAAAAGGCTGTTAAGATGGCAGAGCTTATGAATATACCGATCTTGGGCGTGGTTGAGAATATGTCTTATTTCCAGTGTCCGGACTGTCAGAGCAAGCACAGAATATACGGCGACAGCCACATTAAGCAGGTTGCCGCTGACCACGGTATTTACGATGTTGCCGAAATTCCCATAGACTCTAAGCTTGCCGCTGCCTGCGACAAGGGAATGATAGAGCTGTTTGAAGGTGATTGGCTTGATGCTCTTACCGACCTTATAGAAGAAAAAGGTAAAGAATAATTATGGGGAAATATACCGATAAAGCCTGTGAACTCTTTATCAACGATGCAAACTGTGCACAGGCGGTATTTGCCGCTTTTGCAGACAAGCTGGGGCTTGACGAGGTTTATGCCTTAAAGCTTGCCTCCTCTTTTGGCGGCGGGATGGGCAGATTGCGTGAGGTTTGCGGTGCCGTAAGCGGAATGTTTATGGTTGCAGGTGCTATTTACGGCTATGATTATAACGATAATGCTAAAAAGAAAGAGCATTATGCGTTGATACAAAAGCTGGCAGAAAAATTTACTGCAGAGCACGGCACTATTATTTGCAGAGATTTGCTTAAGCTTGCAAACGAGATTCCCTCCCCTGTTCCCACCAAAAGGGATGCGGAGTTTTATAAAACGCGTCCTTGCTTACGCTTTGTGGAAACAGCCGCAAAGCTTATGGAAGAGCTAATAGAAGAAAAAAACTAAAAACGAGGTGCTTGTGTGCATAACGCACAAGCACCTCAAATTTTTTACAATTTTAATAAGGCGTTGCAATTTCTGCCACCAGCATATCACCGTACAGCTGGCAGTAAATCTCTATCCCCTCTTTATCTGAAAGGATAAGATTTTCGTTGTTGCCGATGCCGCGACCCACAAATAGGCATTTATAACCATTAGTGGCGTATTGTATTACTTGCCAATAGCTCATTATGCAGTAGTACATATCATCCGCAACAAAACGACCGTTTAGTTCATCGCCTATCGTTTGACCTTCGGATAGCTGTATTACAGTATGATAATACATTTCCTTGCCACCTATGTGTAACATCCACGCCATAGCCAAGCCCATATTTTCCCTGCCGGGAAGATAAGAAATGTTATCCTCGTAGCCCTCAAGCTGTTTTTGCAGTACGGATGTCTCTCCGGAGCAAGCTATGGTATAAACCTCACGATAGCTTTCGGGCATTGAAACATCGGCAGCATTGTCGCCTTCCTCACACTCCTCGGAGAAATCTTCTTCAATTTCATCATCCTGTGTCTCATTATAAAACGAATTCTCTTCAGCAGATTCGCCTTCAACCCATTCCTCAAAGGATCCGTCGTCAAGCTCCGCATCCCCTTGAAAGCCCTGAGATTCTGAGGGATATCTGTCGGACGCATCGGGGTTCACTTGATTATCCAAACTACCTATAAATTCACTGTCGCCTTCTTCAATCGAGTCACCTGCAAGCACATTTTCTACATCACTGTAATTGTTAGTTGCAGTTTCTTCTTTGTTGCCAAATAATTTTGTACCGCGACTTGCATATACCGCGGCACACAGTGCACACAAGCAAATTACTATAGAAAAGCTTGTATACATAAGCTTGCGGCGTTGAGAGCGAATGGCCTCTGCCTTCTGTTTTCTTTGCAGAATTATGTCAAGTTGTTCTTTATTGCTCCTCATATATGCCACCCTCCTTTTCCAAAACTTTCCTTAAAGCTTCTTTGCCTCTGTACACCAAATTTGTTATTTGTTTAAGGCTTTTACCCATAATTTTTCCGGCATCCTTATAGCTCATATTTTCAAAATACACAAGATGCAAAGCCTCACGGTAATCAGAGTTAAGTTTTTTAATGGCATTATGTAAACTCGCATCCCTCTCTTTTTTCAGCACCTCGTTCTCCAGTATTCGGCTGTCGGCAAGGTCTATGTCATCTAAGGGCTGTTCACTTCTGCGCCTTTGTCTTCTAAGCTCATCAATAGCCTTGTTACGGGCAGTGCGGTAAAGATAGGCGCAAAAAGCCTCCTCCGTTTTTAAACGTGGTTTCTTTACAAATATATCAACAAAGGCATCCGCCGCCGCATCTTCTGCCAAGCTTACGCTTTTTAGTATTCCGGCAAGATAGAACACCAAGCTTTTGTTGTATTTTTCTACTATCTGAGCCAAGGCGCCATCATCGCCTTCTAAAAAACGGCCGTAGCTACTCTCACCGTTCATATTGGGCTCCTTTCGGTATCTTTTATACCCTTCTGTTAATTTAAACGACTATAAAGAAAAAAACTCTCACTAAAAATCAAACAAAAATATAGGCTGCATCCCAAGGAGGCAAATACATAGGGTGCCACAAGTGCAATTTATAATCCGATCTTAGGGCAAGCACCTGCAAGGGCAGTGCAAAAATATCCTCCAAACGGTGGTAGCAGGACACAAGAAGCTTTGGGCGATGGTTTATTATAGTGCGCTCTGCCCCTTTTATAACTTCGCTTTCTGCACCTTCCACATCTATTTTTATGTAATCCGCACCCTCTTCGCCCAGGATACCGTCAATACTTTTAAGCTCTACCTCGGCACCTTGAACATCAAGCTTACTGCCGCGGCTGCCCATAGCAGCAAAGCGCGCTTTTTCGCAGCGGGCACCAAGCGGAGAGTTAACACACGCAATGTTTTCCATATTCGCTGTGTTTGCAACAAGCTTTTTAAAGCTTCGTACATCCGGTTCCACAGCTATTATCCGCTTATATCCTCCGCTGTGCCGCAAAAAAGCCGAAACCGTATCTCCGCTGAACGCCCCGCAATCCATATACACCATATCCGACGAAGGCTTTAACAAAGAGTACAGCTCTTCCTCTGTTCCCGCGCTTTCATACAGCAAAGTCGGGTCGCCGCCGAGCTTATAGTTTACAAGGCTTTTAAACACGCGTTTATCTTTTTCGGTGGCAAGAGCATTGTAAACCTGCATAAGCTCCTCACCGTGCAAAGCGGCGTACTCACGGTTAAAAACACCGTTTCCCACAACCGGAACATCCGGCACGTATAAGGTTTGCTCGTTTGCTATACGTTTTACGTTTTCAAGCACATCGGGCAAACTACTTCCAAAAGACATAAGCACCGTCATTTGCCCAAACTGTTCCTTTGCCTGACTGTAGGACATTATTGGCATACCGTGAAATTTTTTTGCACGCACAAAACCATCACTGGCAAACACGCCCGAAACCTGTATGCCGTATTGCTCCAGCAAATCCATTATTTTATCAGCCCCATTGCCCATTCCGTAAAGCACAATGGGGGCTTTTGTATTTGACAAACGGGTAATTAAGTCCAAAACACTATCACCTCTTTGTTCTATTTTACCATACATTCAATAAAAAGCAATAATTTTGCAAAACATATTGAAATTTTGACCCTTTGGCGTTATAATAGCGATACTATAATTAGAAAGAAGCTGAGGCTTTATGAAAAGGCTGGCGGGACTTTTTGTGCTGTTTTGTATGCTTGCGCCCCTTGGTATTACGGCGGCAGGGGCAGAGCTTGCGGAGGATATTACCGCGGCTTGCACAGTAATTGCAGACGGGGTTGAAAACGGCAGACTTACAGACAACAGCGTTTATACATACGCAGAAGTAAAAGAGCTTGAGATAAGCAGCGACAAAGATATTTACGGGATATACATTAAATTTGACAAAGAATGTTCACCTTGGGTGCTTAAAGCCAACGGCAAGGTGAGCGCAAAAGGGCTGGATGGCTTTTTGCATCAATACGTTGGCATAGACGGTGCAAAAAATATTAGCATAAGCTTTGCAGAGGACACCTTGGTGGCTGATATTTTCGTTTTTGGGCAAGGCGAATTGCCTGACTTTGTGCAGGTATGGGAAAAAGCCGAAAATGCCGATATTATGGTATGCCCTACTCACAGCGACGACGACCAGCTTTATTTTGCAGGGATGATTCCTTGGTGTGTTGCCAACGGATACAAGGTGCAGGTTGTATATCTTACCAATCATCTGGACACACACGACCGCCCTCATGAGCTGTTGGACGGACTTTGGCATTGCGGTTTGAAGTATTATCCCCACGTTTCTCCGTTTCCCGATATATATTCCGAAAGTTTTGAACAAGCAAAGCAGCTATATGAGACCCGTGGGTACGAATATGAAAAATTTGTTGATTACTATGCAACCCTTTTGCAGAAGTACAAGCCCTTGGTTGTGGCAGGACACGATGCCAACGGCGAATACGGACACGGAATGCATATATTAAGTTTTAACGCGCTTACCGACGCAGTGAAGTTTTCTGCAGAAAGCGGTCTTTGGGATGTACCCAAAACTTATATTCACCTGTGGGCGGAAAACAGCGTAGTATTTGACTGGGATGAACCACTTGAATACTTTAACGGTAGAAGTGCATTCAATGTATCACAAGAAGGTTTTGGCTTCCACCTGTCTCAGCACAGGTTTACAGGTCTTACAAGCTGGATATTCGGCACGGATTACGCGCCTATAAGCTTGGCAAGCCAAATACGCAGTTTAAGCCCATGCCGATTTGGATTGTACCGCAGCACCGTAGGTATGGACACCGTTAGTAACGGTATTTTTGAGAATCTTGATGAATATTTCAAAGAAGAATCCTCTGTGGAAAGCAGTACAGAAGAATCCTTTGAATCTGAAGAAAGCGACAGCTTAAGCGAAAGCGATTACGAAGAAAGCGAAGAAACAAGCATTATCGTTGAGGAAACGACAAACGAACTTACAAGTGAAGAGGAAACAGAAGCAAGCAACATGCAAATTGTTGTGGAAAAAAGCGAGCAAAACACAGAGAACAAGCGTGATATGTTCCCATTGCTTTTACTTGGGGCGGCGGCTGTTTGCTTGGGAATACACATAATTGTTAAAAGGAATAGCAAGGACTGACAAAATGACTACACCTGTTTGGAAAAAGATATTGAAATACACACTTAGAAGCCTTGAGGTTATTGGAATAACCCTGTTGGCATTGCTTATAACGGTTTACGGCGCGGGGCTTATTATAACCCGCGGGCCTTCCGTAAACGCAAAAAAGCTTTTTGTGCTAAGCATGAACGAAACCAGCGCAGCGAAATGGGTGCCTGCATTGTTTTTAAGTAAAGACGAAATCAAGGGCATTACCGATAACCGCGTTACAGCCGCAGACCAAGGAGACGTGGTTATTGATACTTCTTTGATTAAGCCCGACAAAAATAACGACAAGGACGAAGAAATAGAGGAAAATACGCCTACCTATGATTCCGGCGATAATCTTTTTATACCCGATGAAAGCGACGTATTTGAAGAAACCCCCGAATATGACAACGTAATAGTTGCTGATGACGGTGTTACCATTGTAGAAATAAAAGGCAGTACCTACAGTGGCGAGATGATGATAATTGACGACCCTGCGCGGGTTTTTGTTGCCACGCTTGATGCTTACGGTCCTGAAGCCCACGGGCTTACCCTTGACCAATTTATATACAAGTACGACGCTATAGGCGGCACGAACGCGGGCGGATTTTACGACCCCAACGGTGAGGGTAACGGCGGCACCCCCGACGGGCTTGTTATTGGTAACTCCAAGATACTGTGGGGCGGTGAGGACAAGGTGCATTATTGCGTTATAGGGTTTGATGAGGATAATATACTGCACGTTGGTAATTTTTCCGGCAAAATGGCACTTTACAGGAAGCTTGTAAGCGCGGTTAGCTTTGCCCCAGGTCCCCTACTTGTTGTAAACGGAAAAGCAATGAACGAAACAGGAGAGCTTGGCGGTGGGCTTAACCCACGCACCGCTATAGGTCAACGAGCAGACGGTGCCATACTTTTGCTTGTTGTAGACGGCAGACAGACCCACAGCCTTGGTGCAACATACGATGATTTAGTGGATATAATGCTGGAGTTTGGTGCGGTTAACGCGGCAAATTTGGACGGCGGCTCCTCCACCCGTATGCATTACAAAGGAGAAAGAATGAACCAATGCGCCTCTATGCTTGGACAAAGAGGATTGCCCAACGCAATACTCATAAAGAAGAAGGAGGGGTAAGCTTATAATGGAGAATGAACACGTAAAAAAAGCCGACACACCTGCAAAAAAAAGCAAGGCTTTTAAAATTTCGCTGATAATATACTCCTCCGTTTTGGCGGTTTTGGCGGTGGCTGCACTTACCGTATTATGGATACTATTGGACTCTTATCAAAAAAGTGACAGCCAAACTACAGCAGAGCTTGAATTGGAAAGGCTTGGCGAAGAACAATGGCTTAACTATTTTGAAAGCAACATTTATATAAGCGAATTTGAAAACAGCGAAGACGCCACACGCCTTGCCTACAAATATTTTTTAGAAGAAAAAGAACTTTTTTGCTCTCGTAAAGCCGCAGAATGCAACGAAAACACAGAGGTTTTTAATATAAGCAACGGCGACCGAAGCATTTGCAAGCTTTTGCTTAAAAAAAGCGGCAAGGGTGCTTTTGGATTTGACAGATGGAGCTTTGACCGTCTTGAAGCACCTGACAGAAAGCTTGAAGATGTAAACAAAGAACTTTTGGTTTTATTGCCTGCAGAAAGTGAGCTTTTAATTAACGGCACAGTTGCCGATTTGAGCTTAGCGCAAAAAACTGAATGTCCATACAACGCACCCGGTGACGGAGAGCCGGATTATGCCCTGTTTTCCTTTAAAAAGCCTTGGGGCGATTGTATGTTGGAAGCTTATTACCAAAAGGACGGTGAAAGCAAAAAGCAGCAGCTTAAACTTGAACAATTGGAAGGCTTCGACTATGTATACGATATTCCATGGCGTACAAGCTGTAGAATCACGGTGCCCGCAGGGTCAGAGCTTTATGTTAACGGTGAAAGAATATCAACTGACTACATCAAAGAAAGCAATGCACCGTATACCGAAATAAGTCCATTGGAGGCTCATTTGGAAAACGCCCCGAAAGCGACAGTATATGAAATAACGGGGCTTTACGAAGAGCCTGAGTTAAAAGCCTTATATAACGGTGAGGAAATGAACCTTGACGATCTTAACGGCTTTTACTCCTTCTACCTCCCCTATAAGCTTTCTTCCTATGAAATAATGGTGCCTAACGATGCCACGGTTACGATAAACGGTATTGCGCTTAGCAGCGAATATTTGGTGGAAACGGATATGCTTTACAGTGAGGTGGCAGAATATTCCCAATTGCTGGTTAATGCAAAAACCTTGTATCGATACAAGATAGACGGTTTGCTGTTTAAGCCGGAAATAGAGGTAAGGGATTCCTTTGGTTCTGTTTGTGAGCTGACCAGAACATCTGCAACCGAATACCGTTGTAACGCCGCACCGTCACCGGAGCTTATTGAAGAATATGACCGTTTTACGGCAGAGTTTGCAATTGCCATGGTGGAATACAGTATGGAAGGGCAGGACTACGTGGCAGGCAATTTGGCGGAAGCACTTGCTTTCACAGGATTTGAATCCAATGCATATAATGTGATAAACGGCGCATATTGGGGTATGTATTGGCAAATGAACCACACCCTTACATACAACAAACTGTACACGGATAATTACATAAGTTATGCAGATAACGCCTTTACCTGCGACATACATTTTGACGTGGTTGGCGAGCGCATAAGTTACCCCGGAAGGTTGGATTATTCCTCCGGCATATATAAGGTGTTATGTATAGAAACAGGCGGCGAGCTAAAAATTATGGAGCTTAGCATAGAAACGCCCTCTGACAAGAATAACGCTGAAGAATAATAATTAAGTTTTACTTGACAAACGGAAAAAATCATTATATAATTTAACTAACATATGAAAGGGGTGTGTATACCAATGGAAGAAAAGAAAGATTTGTTTGAAGAGTATTCTTGTGATTGCTGTGATGATGAATGCATGAAGCTTTCTCTTGACGAAGCTACCGAAGAGGACTTGGACAAACTTTGGGACGAGGCGGACGAAGATGAATTCGATATATGCGCCTCCGAAGAAAAATGCAACAGAAGAAAATGCATTATTACCGCCCTTGTTATCGGCGCGATTATTGCAATAACCGCTGTTGTGGTTTACAAGATTTGCAAAAGGTCTGACAAGAACAACTAACTAAACAAAGATAAAGGCGGCTTTTAGGTTGGCGGTACAGCGCTTAAAAGTACGCCTTTTTATTTTTTGCCCTTTGGGCGCAAAACTTTACTTAGTTTAATATTTTTTATATTTATTTAGATATCACTTGCTTTTTAAGAAATTTTGTAGTAATATTGTGTATGGTGTATTGGGTATAGTATGCCTTGCTTTGTGTGCGCTTTTGCACAAGGACAAGGATAGTAGTTATCACCCATTAGAAGACACATAACAGAAAGGCAGGTCGGTTTAGCCTATGACAACTGAAGTTTTACGCAACTACGACACAGTAGGCGGAATAAAAGGACATTCCAAATCCTTTTATTATTGGTTGACCGCAGGGTTGGCGTTGTTGCTTTCGACTTTTATCTTTTTACCGTTTGTATCGGAAAACAACGGTTATTTTATCTATTACGGTGACTTTAATGCCCAACAGATACCTTTCCATATGCATGTTGTGGATATGGTACGCAGCGGTAATTTTAATTGGGACTGGACAACTGACCTTGGTGCAAACCTTGTTGGCGACTATTCTTTTTATATGTCCACAAGCCCATTTTTCTGGATAATGTGCCTGTTCCCTTCAACCTGGACACCTTATCTGATTGCGCCCGTGCTTTGTCTTAAGTTTGCGGTTGCTGCGATTTGCGCTTTTGCATATCTTAAGCGTTTCGTTAAAAAGCCCTTACTTGCCGTTGCAGGTGCGTTGATGTATGCCTTCTGCGGCGCGCAGATATACAACATTTTCTTCAACCATTTTCACGATTCCGTAGCTTTCTTCCCCTTAATGCTTTTGGGGATAGAAGAGCTTATACAAAACGACAGACGCGGACTTTTTGCGCTTTCCGTATGTATCTCTGCAGGAATAAACTATTTCTTTTTTGCAGGGCAGGCGGTATTCTGCGTAATATACTTCCTGTTCCGTGCATCTTCCCTTTCTTTCAAGGTAACCGTTAAAAAGTTCTTCTGGCTTGTGTTTGAAGCGGTTTTGGGCGTTGTAATGTCCCTTGCCCTGTTCCTTACCGCAGTGCTTTCCGTTGCCGGCAACTACCGCTTAGAAAAGGCATTTTCCACCCTTAAAAGCGCGCTGGTTTGGCAAACTAAAAGCGAGCTTTATACCAAGCGCTACGGTCACATTCTTCAAAGCCTTTTCTTTACGCCCGATATTCCTTCCCGCCCCGAGTTTTTCGGCGGTACCGATATAAAGGATTCCTTGCTTAGCCACACTACTCGCTGGTCATCTAATGCAGTATGGATACCCTTGTTTGGGATGACAGGCGCCATAAGCTATATTTGGAACAGACGCAAGAGCTGGCTTTCCAAGCTTATTATCTTCCTTATAGTTTGCTCCTTGGTGCCCGTGCTTAACTCTTTGTTCGTTTTGGGCAATACCAACTATTACGCTCGTTGGATGTATATGTTGGCACTTATGCTGGCACTTGCTACCATAATCGCTCTTGACAGAAACGAAATCCGTTGGAACGGCGGTATTGCAACCACTGCTGTTTGCTGTTTCCTTATCCTTATCCCCTCTTTTATAAGCTGGAAGGATACAACAGACAGCGCGGGTAACATAATTTGGTCCACCACCCGTTCCACATACCCCTTAAGAATTTTGCTTTCCACGGTGATAACAACCCTTTGCATAATCGGCACATATTTCTTGGTACGCTATGTAAGGGGCAGAAAACACTTTGAGAAAGTACTTTTGGTATTTTTGTGTATTACAATAGTGCTTTACGGCGCTTTGCACCTTTATATAGGCAGACAGCATATTTCCGATTCCAGTATTCAAAACGTTATAGAGTATTACATTGATGCGGACTTTACCATGAAAGGCTCTAACAGTGAGCCTGACGCGGAAGAAATAGGCAACGCGCCTTTGGATAATATTTATGAAGAATTTTACCGTATAGACGGTTATAACAGAGGCAGCAACAAAAACTCTTTGGATAACATAGGGCTTTACAGCGGTCTGCCCAGCATACAGTGTTTTAACTCCACCGTACCCGCATCTATCCTTAATTTCTATAACGACGTGGTTGGCTCCGTTACAAGAGACGTTGCATCCCGTCCCGCTAACAAATACTACGGTTTAAGGGCGTTCCTTTCCGTTAAGTATGTATTTGCCGAAAATTCCGGCAACAGACTTACCGCAGGCTATGAAAAGAACAAGATGTACGGCTTTACAAACGACCCCGTTTCCGCGCAGGGTAAGGTTGTTACCTCCGACGAGGTTAAGAGCAAGAAGATTTACAGCAAAACTGATGACGGCGTAAAGACTTATTACGAATTTTACGTTTTCAAAAACGAAAAATTCCTGCCCATGGGCTTTACTTATACCGAATTTATGCGTCAAAGCGAGTTTACAAAGATTGATAAAGAAAACCGCCACGCATACCTGTGCAGTTATCTTGTAGTACCCGATGAAGAAGCGGATATGTACGCTAAGTACCTGACCGAGGTTAAGTATTCTCAGCTGAAGAGCAAGCCCTCCGCGGACGACCTGAAGGCGGTATACGACAGTTCTGTAGAAGCACGCCTAAACGGCGACAGATGCGAAAGCTTTGAGTGGAGCTCCGACGGCTTTACCGCAGTGCTTGATTCCGCAACAGACAACTTTGTGTTCTTCTCCGTTCCCTACGATGTTAAGGAAATCATGGGTATTGATTTCGGCGGCTGGAGCGCAAGCGTTAACGGCAAGGAAACCGAAATTCAGCAGGTGTTCGGCGGCCTTATGGCAGTTCAAATCCCCGCAGGTGAAGACATTGTAGTGGAATTTGAGTACAACACCCCCGGCAGAACCCTCGGCACCGTTGCAACAGTAGCAGGCTTTGTGGTATTTGGCTTGTATGTATTCTATTTTGTAAGGTTCAAGAAGGAAAAAGCAAGCTACAAGTTCTTTAGCGAAAGTTACTATGACGACCTTGGCTATGCAAACGGCGAAGTTGACGAATGGAACATCGTTACCGCATTCAAGAAGCTCAAGCCTTGGTTTGCAGGCAAAAACGCAAAGAAGAAATAAAACAGTTTAACAGCAAAAAGGCTTTTCGGCGTGTGCCGAAAAGCCTCAAGCTGATGACAACCCTTGTCATCAGCTTGGCAGACTGCTGAGAAAGAGTACAGATGGGACGAACCGAGGCGATAAAACACCCCATTACTCACTTCGTTCGCAACGGGGACCCCGAGAACTGTATTCCCACCCCACAAAAATACATTTTTGTGGGGACCCCGGTGAGTACTGTGATCTGAGGTTCGTTTCGAACGGAAAAATGTAATAAATGCAGAGAATTCGGTGAGTTTTATCACCGAATTCTCTTCTTGTATAAGAAAACCCCGCCATAGTGGCGGGGTTTTCTTATACAAAAAAGCGCGACAGCCGAAGCTGACGCACAAAAAACACGCAGCTCCGATTGTCGCCAAACAAAACCTTGCAAGCCCGAAAAAAGCATGTGCAAAAAGAGCCTCTGTATTTTTATCTGAGTAAATAAAAATACACAAACTTATTTCAGGCTAATATTTGGTTTTGTTTGGCATTAACATTATATCACAGCAAAAAAGCTCTGTCAAGGACGAAAAAAACGCCCCGCAAAGAGGGGGCGTTTAGGTTTTATTTGGTACAAGGTTATATTGTCTTTTGGGCAGCTTTTTGCTTTATTTTCTAAGGTCTCGTTTTGCCAATATTTCAAAGGCAGCGTGGGGGTCGTTACAGGTCATAAGTGTTACACCGCAGCTTATGGCGTACTCCACGGGCTCGGCGGTATCCGGGCACCAACACCAAGGGTCTATGTTTTGGTTTTTCAGCTCCGCCACCAGCTCTGCCGTAAGATCGGGCATACCTATGCCGATGGCATAATAATGGCTGTAGCAGTCATCCTTATAGCCCTTCACTCTGTGTTTAGGAAAGCCTTGGGTTTTTACTCCGTACTTCTGATGCATATAGGTGGTAACATCGCCGTAAAAGCAGGTCATAACCGTGCGGTCGAGCAGTCCTCTTCTATCCAGCGCGGCTATGGCTTTATCCGCAGTTTCGGGGCTGTTTTGCTTTATCTCCACGTTTAAAAGCAAATCTGTATGCTCTACAAAATCAAGGTATTCCTCAAATTCGGGAATGCGTTGGGTGCCGAAATCGGGCAAAGGAACGCCTGCATCAAAGGTCTTCAGCTCCGCCATTGTATAGTCGGAAACAAGCCCTTTGCCGTTGGTGGTACGGTCCACGGTTTCGTCATGGATAACGGCAAGACGTCCGTCGCGGGTAAGGTTAAGGTCCATCTCTAAGCCATCAACGCCAAGCTTTACGGCGTTTTCAAAGGAAAGCATGGTATTCTCGGGCCACAGAGCCTTAGCACCTCGGTGTCCTATTATTTTTATGTTGTCTGTAGCTTGATCCCAGTAATTTTTCATAGATTAAGCATCTCCCATCCCAAGTATTCATAAAGCCAAAGCACGGTGAAACGGTCTTTCAGCTCTTTGCCGTATCTAAGGGCGTTTATTACGGTTTCTTTGCTGTAAAAATCTATAAGCGAATTTGGGGCAAGCCCTGCCGCGGCAAGCATTTTTGCTGTTTCTGCAGCAGTGGGTGCTTGCTTAAGCACACCTTTGATTTGGGTCATATCATAGTTGCCCGTGGCATTACCGTGCAGCCCTACCCTATCCTGAAGTTGCCTTATGCCCTCATAAGCGCGAGGGAGCAGCTGTTCGAGAGGTTTAAAATGGCTCTGCCGGCAAAAATCGAAGCTCGGCTCCGTTGAGCTTTCTATTATTTTTTCTCTAAGCAGCGCGGTAAAATACGCGGCACAGCCTACATCTATGCCGTGTGGACGATGCTGTTTGCCATGTTCTAAAGAATATATCTCAAAAAAGTGTGCCAGATGGTGCTCGCTACCCGAAGCGGGACGGGAAGAGCCTGCATAGCTCATCTCCACGCCTACGTCTATCAATGCCTGTGCAAGCTGTTTTATTGCCAAAGGCTCTCTGTTCACAATGCGCTGTCCATTATCTGCCACCTGCTTGGCGCAATTATACACGCGGGTATAAATCTCGTTGCAAAAATATTCTCCTTTTATAATATGAGCAAGTCGCCAATCGTTAAGGCAACTGAATTTGCCAAGAATATCTCCAACTCCGGCGCGAATAAGCTCTATGGGAGCGTTGCAAAGTATGTTAGTATCGCATATTATAATATGAGGCGGGCGTGCTTTTAGCGTGACCTTCATGCCATCAAGAATAAGCGCCGCACCGTCGGAGGCGTAGCCGTCCATTGAAGGGGCTGTTGCCACATAAATGTAGTACAGGTCGTGTGTATGGGCTATATGCTTACAGAGGTCGTTCACCGTACCGCCACCAATGCCTACGATGACTTCGGTTTGCTCGTCCAGCGTTTTTTCAACTGTTGCTATTGCTGCTTCATCGGGCACAAGCACAGGCTTAGCAGGGAAAATTACAAAATATGTGTTTTTTTCACTTATATCCCCTCTGCCGGCTTTAAACGCGCCGTAGGTATTTTCATCTGCCACAACGAGAGTTTTTTTGTATTTTTGTATCATGTCAGGAACAAGGGTAACCGCGCCCGCTCCGTTATGCACTTTTTCAACAGCGCAAAAATGTCTGCAACCGCAAGAGCACTTTTTTATCTCCAGTTTGCCCACCTCCTTTTCTTGTTTAATTATAGACCCGCAAAGTACAACTTGTCAACATTTTTCCTTGACATTTAGGTTTGTATGTATTATAATATTTTCCGTTGAGAACGAGATGTAGCGCAGTTTGGTAGCGCGCTTCGTTCGGGACGAAGAGGCCGCAGGTTCGATTCCTGTCATCTCGACCAAAAACATAGGGTAGGTATTTCGCCTACCCTATGTTTTTCTTTGTGTACACGGATTGTCTCTGCCGCTTTGTTCCGAACGAAGTGAGGGACGAGGTGCCGAAGCCGAGCGCCGCCTGTGGCGGATACAGCGAGGTGCAGGCGGACCAAAACAACGAGGGTTGACTGCAAAGCAGGCAAGCCGACTATGTTTTGGTAGGTAGCCGCAACCTTCGATTCCTGTCATCTCGACCAAAAACATAGGGTGGGCATTTCGCCTACCCTATGTTTTTCTTTGTGTACACGGATTGTCTCTGCCGCTTTGTTCCGAACGAAGTGAAAAGTTTATCAAACGCAAAAAGCGATTCGCCGTGAGCGAACCGCTTTTACTTTTTTGTTATTCGTCAATATCGAGGTCTGCACAAGACCAGATTTGTACTTCATTAAAGCCATAGTACATTTGACCGGGGGTGCCCTTGACCTCAATGATTACATATTGACCGAATTCTACATTGTCAGCCGCTGTGTACATCCTCAAGTACATATCTTCGGTTATAACAATGCCGTTGCTATCTGTACCGAGGAATTTCCAATCTGCTTGATTCTCTGTTTCGCTGACATAAACATTCATAGCCAAAACCTGATTGTTGCCTATAACTTCGGTTGGAGCAGCATCGTGGGGGTTACCGTGCAGGTTCAATGCGCCGATATAAACATCCACCATGTCTATAAGTGCAGGTTTATCTAATTTGTAGATTAGATACATTGAATCGGTAGTAGTATCCGAAATCCGAACCATTACCTTTTCCTGTGGCTTTTCGTCATACTCCGCAGAGGAGCGGGTAGTATCGTTCAGCTTGCCTGTGTGATACTCGTTCCACGCTGTGTAGTCAACACCAGTATCTGTATCACCGAAAGCAACGGATTGAGTGCCTGCACCGCCCTTGTACTGTGCCGCAGGAGCTACATTGTTGTGGGACATATAGCCCATCACACGAATCTCACAAAGACCTACGGGCTGCTGCGGACCGTCGGTATTGATAATTATTGTAGCAAAGCGACTGTGCTTAGTTGCGTTAATACTTAATGTGTACTCGAGTTCCTGCTCTGCAGGGGCAGAAGAGATATAGTTGCCGGACAATGAACTTTTTGTTGCCGCACCGAGAATATAACGCTCGTCGGGCTGTCTTAGCTCGTCCACAGTTGAATAAACCATTACACTTGCTACATTTGCCGCGTTGGTAAAGTAAAGTGCAAAATCTTTAAGTTCTATTACATTTACAAAATAAAGAGAAAGGATTATTCTACCTTCGTCATTAGAAGTCATGGTTATAGTATCATCTGCAGAAACAACATTATTGTTAAGCAAACCTTGATGATAGTTTTTCCATTCAACGGTCTCCTTATCCGAATTATTTGCCATCCCTCTGTATTTTGCAACATACTTGTTTGAATCAAGGAAGTTATCGTATACCTTGACCTTTAATACCAGATGGTCATCAGTACCTGTTACTGCCGCTACAGACTCCCAAGCGTACACTACCGCATCCTCAGGATATGCTTGTACTGCTTCCGCAAAAACCTCCACTACCTGATTACCCACAACATTGCCATTTGCATCAGTCTGCTGTGTCAATACCATAGGGCTACCAAGCATCTCACCCGTCAAACCGCCGGGGGCTACGGGAAGCTTATAATAATAATATCCGTCAGCGGCACGGGACCAATTCTCACCCAAATCAAACTCAGGTACAAACGCTGATTCTCCGATAATTGCACCATTGACATTTTGAGTATAGCTTACAAAGCTTACACGGATATACGCATCTGTATTACCTGTGTTTTGGATTTTCACCGAAGATTTAATTGTGCCGTCGAAACTTTCCACTACCTCACAATCCACATAACCCGGGAAGAAATAGTTTGTTTTGGTATCGCTTACCGAAAACAGGAAAGCTACTGTAACGCTTACCAAAAGCAACGATGCCACTATCGCCGATAAGCTAAGGCTGAGCACCCATTTTTTCAAGGCTGAAACAAAACTTTTCTTTGGGCTCATACCAACTGCTCCTTCCTCGGCAAGTCTGCCGTCATAGGATAAAAAGCTACGAGAGCGCGGTTTTGGTTAGCCGTGCCTGCCACATTCTTTGCCACATCACTGTTTCCGTCAAGCCAGGAATTCTTTACAAGGTTGTTAAAGAATTCAATGTCAGGGGATGCGTCTGCCGCGCCTACTTCTACTGTACCGCTGCAGCTTTCTATATCCACGCTACCGTTGGAAACAACTATATTCGCAAGATTGTAACGCCAAGACCACTGTGTCATTTCGGTTACCGTATATTCACCGTCGGGCACATCTACTATCGTTACCGAACCTGCTCCTTTTACTGTTACACTGTATTCTACATACCGGTTTGACTCGGTTGTATAGCCGCTCACCGTAAACACAAACAACTGGTCAGGGTCAATGCTGATACCGCTCTTCATTATGGTAAGCTCGCCATAGCCTGCCTTTGCCACACCCAGCGTCAAGCACACATATGTGTTTGCTGTGTTTATATATACCGTGCTTTCCGTAGCTTTATCCGCCGCGTCTGCCTCACTTACATACGCAACAACCGTTCGCTCTGCGGTTTTGTAGCGTTCACCGCCTATGTCAGGGTTACCGTTTAGACCGTTTGCGTACTCGGTATCATCCTTCGCGTAGTCTTCAAACCATCCCGTTGCTCGCTCAAACTCTGTATCCTTAAGCGTCATTGTCAACGCTCTCGGCAAGGTCAACTGTGTATTTACGCCGTTTGCAAATACATCGTCTGCTGCAAAATCTGCCAAGTTACCGTAGATACCGAACTTGTTATCCGTGCCTGTAAGTTCGTAGGTGCTCAGTTCGGCTTCTACACCGTTGCTCAAGTACACGCCGCCGCCCACGCCTGCAAGTGTTTCATCAAGGTGGTACGCCGTAGTTACCGTATCCTCGGGGGTGCCGATTGCTGTGTTGTATCTGAGCAAGCCGCCAAGCATCACAAGGTTACCGCCGTTGGTTACACAAACGCCGCCGCCGTTCTTGGCGCTGTTGGCATTTATATCACTGCCTGTTATTTTTACCACGGAATCGTTGGCATACACACCGCCGCCAAATCCGTTGCTTGCTGTGTTTTGTTTTATCAAACCGCCGCCCAGATTTACGGTGGAATTACTGTTAGCTGCTATACCGCCGCCGTTCAAAGCGCTGTTTTCTACAATATTACTGCCTGTAATTTCTACTGTAGAAGCATCAGCATAAACGCCGCCGCCGTTACCGTAGTTAGCTGTATTCAAGGTTATAACACCGCCGCCGAGGTTCACGGTTGAACCTGCGTACGCAGCTATACCACCGCCGTTGCCGTCGGTAGTGTTGCCTGTAATGTTACCGTCTGCGCCCATGTTGAGCACGGAGGAGTTGATAAGGTATGCGCCGCCGCCACTGTCTACAGTTGCTCTGAGCCCCTGTACCGAAACGGAACGGTTGTTGCTTATATCACCCTCTACGGTAACGGTTGATTCGGTAAGATATATACCGCCGCCGTTAGCATAGGCCGTATTGTCGTTAATATTGCCCTTTATGTCTACGGTAGTACTGTAAAAATAGCCACCACCGCCATTTTCAAGAGCTAAATTGTAACCTATAGACCCTTCTGTGTTACCCGTCCTGTCAAGAATGAACTCTGCGCCATCTATATACACACCGCCGCCGTTAAGGGCAATATTGGGCTTTTCTTCAAGACCGATATTACCGCCTAAAATCTCAATAAAGGTGTTTTCTTCGGTGGCATAAACGCCGCCGCCGTTACCGTTTGTTGCCTCATTGGAATGGATGTCGCCGCCGTTTACGGTTACAACAGTGCCTCCTTTTGCGTAAACGCCGCCACCGTTGAGGTTTGCATAGTTGTTGCTTATGGTCCCGTTTATCACAGCTTCCTGTACTGTCGCATCATCCTGATAATCGGATGCCACATATATACCGCCGCCGTTACCCTTCCCTTCTACAGGAGAAGCGCCGTCGGCAACAAGGGAATAGCCTGCCTTGTTGGAATGAATATCGCCTGTGAAGTTGATTGCCGCATTCTCAAGATAAACACCGCCGCCGTTGTTAGCTGCCATGTTATCAGAGATATTGCCTGCTATTGTTACGGGCGCAAACGCCACATAAAGACCGCCGCCATCCACTATGGCTACATTATTGGTTATCGCACCGGAAACATCGCCGGATTTTGTCATATTAAAAATAGCATTATTTACATATACGCCGCCGCCGTAATTGGCAATGTTTGCCGCAGGATTACCGTCTGCATCTACACCTATAGTACCATCGGAGAATGTTACGCTTTCTGTTTGATTTGCGCTGTATACATATATACCGCCGCCCTTGTTGTCGGCCTGATTACCGATAACCGTACCGCCGGTTATTGTAGCGTTGCAACTGAAAACAGCTATACCGCCGCCTACACCTGTTGCACTGTCAAGCACACCGTTAGCATCGTACACATATAAAGCTTTGTTGTAGCCTATACAACCGTCGGAAACAGTGAGACTTGCACCGTTTTGTACTTGTATGCCACCGCCCTTAGAGGCAGAGTTGGCAAGGCTTATATCATCTACACTGCCGATAGTGCCGCCATATACAGAAACGCTGGAATTAACACCTGTAGCCATTATGCCGCCGCCGCTGCCCTTTAAAGCCTCGTTACCGTAAAAGCTACCGCCGTTTACAACGATAGTACCGCTTGACATTGCTATACCGCCGCCGTTACCGCTGGAGTTTGCGTTTTTAAGCGCTTTATTATATGAAACAATACCTTCGCTTATAGTAATTTTACTGGACCCGGCAACAAATACACCACCACCGGAGCCATTAGCAATATTTTTGGTTACGGTAGCATAGCCGGTTACAGTACCATCGGCTGCTGTAACTGGAGACATTTCAACAGTGCTTGAGCTATCAGCAAAAACACCGCCGCCTCTGTCTTCAGCTAAATTGTCGCTTATGGTACCGCCGGTAAACACGGCACTGCTTGCTGTCAAATAAACGCCGCCGCCGTTTGCCTTGGCAGTATTATTGCTTATTTCACCGCCGGTAAATTCAATTTTACCGCCGTTAACGAAAACGCCGCCGCCGTTATTTGCTGCAGAGTTGTGGCTTATGGTACCGCCTGTAAACTTGGCAGTGCCGGTTTTAACATAAATTGCACCGCCGTTAGTTTCTTGGGTGCTGTTATAGGAAAGATTACCGCCTGAGTATTCAACATGGCTTCCGTTGTCTGCAAAAACACCGCCGCCGCTTAATTTTGCAACATTATAGGTTATGTCACCGTTGGACATTTTGAGGGTAACATCAGAGTTAAGCAAATACACGCCGCCGCCGTAAGCCCACGCTTCGTTGGGGGTACCGTTGCCGCCGATAGTACCGCCTTCTACAACGATATTAAGTGCACGGTCTTCAGCTTCTGCACTTATACCGCCGCCGAACTTGGCGGAATTGGAATAAATGGAACCGGTCTTAAGCTGCACTTCGAAATCATAGAAGGTATCGGCACCGCTTAATGCCTGGAAGGAAATACCGCCGCCGTAGGAAGCTTTTGTTTGATCGCCGCCGTTAAGTGCGGTATTACTGTATATTTTAGCGCCGTTTAATATCAACTTAAAATTTATTCTCTCACCGGGATTGTAGGAAGCAGACTCTTCCATAACAGAGTCACGCAATATAAAGCTTATGCCGCCGCCGCGTGAGGTTGCGGTGTTTTTGTATATAGATGTAGTTGAGTCCAAAACCAAAGAAAGGTCGTCGGGCAGATTACCGGTTTTATTGTTATAATTACGGATGGATATACCTGCACCCACATCAGCCTTGTTGGAATAAATTTTTGTGTTTTTTATTGTCATCTTGGCTTCGTTATAAATAGCGCCGCCGTTTCGGGATGCTGTATTACCGTTAAAGGTACAGCCGTCTATGGTGATGGAGGGAGCGGAAACTATATAAGTGGTACCGTTGTATACACGGCCCGAGTTCCAATAAATGCCCGCACCGTCCTGTGAGGTATTATTGGTAAAGGTGCAATTGGTAAGGGTTGCGTTAACTGCCGCAAAGCCTACGGTTCTTACAGCCCCGCCGTAGTTTGTGTTATTGGTAGCGCCCTTACAACCGTTAAAGGTAGCACCGGTAGCGGTAAAAGAGTTAATAACGGTTTCCTCACCCAAATAAAACGCAGAACCGCCGGCGCCGCTTTCACAAGCCGTAAAAGTTGCATTGTTGAAGCGTATCAGCGTGAAACGGGCAGAAGTAAACATAGCACCGCCGTTACTGCCCGACTTACAATACTGGAACACACAATCATCCAATAGCAAGCCGCTGCCACTGACATCCTTCAAACCAAGTTGCGTACCTTGACCGGGGGTTGTGGTGCTTGCATTACTCCTACCGCGTATTGAAATAGCACCGCCGTTATCGGTTGCAGTACATTCGTCAAACGTTGTGCCCCTAAGGTCCATAGTTGTAATTTTTATAAGATTGTTTGTACCTGCATCACTGTCGCAACCGATTGCAACAGCTATGGCGCCACCATATCCGTCGGTAGCTTTACAAACATCAAATCTACATTCTTTAACTATGAAATCGTCTATTCTATGGGTACAAGCGTTACTTACATATATGCCGGCGCCGTGGGTGGCCTTTAAATTTCTGAAACCACACCACTTTAAATCGAATTTTGAAATGGGGGCGTTTATAACTATGCCGGCACCGGTGCCGGATTTATAACTGTTACGGAAGGTTACTCGCTTGCAAACCAAAGTAGCATAACCTGTAGATTCGTAACCGGCTTCACTGGTGTCGTTTACAAAGTCGATAATAGCACCGCTCTCGGCTGCATCATTACCATTATCGCCGTTTGTTATTTGAAGATGATAATACTCGTTATAGGAACTAATTGTATCAAGATTTGCCTCGGTAACCCCATAGATGTAAAGCTTTGCGCCACGGTAAACCCTGAACATAGGAGCATTTTTGGCGAGATTACTGCCTCTGGAGAGGCGCGCAACTTCGTTACCGCCATAAGAGTCGGTAATAACCCTTCTTTTTTTGATAAAAATGGTAAGGCTTTTACCGGGATATACATTGATTGTATAGTCAATTCTGCAAGAACCCCAAATATGCCATGTTGTAGTTTCGGTTATATTAGCCTCGCTTGTAGAATTAACATTGTTTTCCGTGCCGAAAACATCAGCAGCATCGCCCTCTATACAGTCGCCATAATGCTGAACTTTAGCCTTAGTGTCCTTTGCAGGGACATCGGGGCTGATTGCAGAAGGAGACAGTTCAGGTGCAGAAGCAGTTTCCTTAATTATTTGATTCTTTGCATTTTTTAGTTCTACAGCATCCTCTTCCCCGTCAATAAACTCAACAGGAGAGTCTATGCCTAAAGCTTTAAGGTCAGATTCGTCATTGATTTGAACAAAGCTACCCTCTTCGTCCTGAACGGGTGCCGTGCTTTGGGCAGAGACATTTTCGGTATTTGTTGCAGAAGCAACAAGCTCGCAAAATGTGAGACACAAAAGCAAGCATACGATAAGCACTCTTAACATTTTCATAAAGCACGACCTCCTAAGTAACGCAAATTCTGATAACTTGCACCAAATACGCGAAAAAGCACGGGGAGAGCTTTAAGCCTCCTCCTGCTCCTTGCGCCTACGCATTGGAATTATTACAAATAAGATAACGGCGACACATACACAAGCTGCAACGCCGCAAACAACAATAAGATTATCGTCGCCTGTTTCGGGAAGAGAAGGGTCAGAAGGCTCTACAGGGAACTCTTCAACCTTAAACTGCCAATCTAAAAAGCCAATTGAGTTTTGATACTCATTCCCTAAATCAAGAGGAACATCAAGGGTAACATCTAATGTCACCTGCGCGCCGGAATAAAAAGTGCCGAGCAATACCCATTCGGTAAGCCCTGCAGTTTCGTTTGCGGGTGCCTTAAAAAGTTCTGCTCCGTCACGAACAGCAACCTTTAAGTCAAGCTGTGAAAGGAATGCTACATTGGCTTCTTCGGAAACATATTCATCTGTATCCGGCGTAGGACCCAAAGCGCGCATATAAATATTAACCTTAACTTGATTAGAAATATCATTTTTAACATAAACCTGTTGAGTTATGCTATCACCGGGCATTACGTTTTTATAGTCGGTAAACAAATCTGTTGGGGAATATTCACTGCCCGGTTCAAAAATAAATTTTTCTGAATTCCCATTATATGTCACGGTGCCATAGGCAGAAACAGGAAAAGCACTTAACACTGCCAAAGTGACACAAAGGAGTGACACAATTATAAAAATATAAGTTTTTTTCATAATTCTATACCTCCAAAAGCACAGCGTGGCAAAGAACATCAATACTCTTCAACCACGCTCCAACCCATGGCATCATAAACTGTGGTGCCGTTATTATTATACTGAGTGGCCTGTGCCAAAACACCAATAACGGCAACGGAGTTTTGAAACTCGTTACCCATTCCGGTGCCGCTGAAACGAACGGCGGTAAACAAAGGTGCAGTGCTTGCACCTGCCTGTAAGGGCTGAAGGTAATACCAAAAGCCGTTAACATAAGTCCAATCGGCAGTATTGTAATCAAGTTCCAAAAGAGTATGCGGAGATTCTACCGCTTCTCCGTCGGCATAACTTAATGATTTATCAAGCTTTATTCTTACCCACGCAGTGTTATTACCGGTATTGGTTATACTTACTATTTTAGAAACTTCTTCACCGGGCATAACACCCATAACGTTCTCAAAGGGCCGAAGAATGCCGCTGCCGTCATCACTTTGCTCAACAAGCTTTATATCAATACTACCCGTAGTTATAACGTTTGTGGCAATATCATCCGATGTAAAAAACGCATAGGTACCGTAGGACAGTACGGACAGCATAAGTATTATTATTGAGAGGGACAATATTCGTCTTTTTGCTTTGTTGCTATACATCAGCAATACCTCTTTAGTACCGTATTTCTTAACCTGCTTTAATCTTAACACAAATTGCTTCGGGGCGTATACGGATATCCGTAATTTTCGGGTATCCGTATACGCCCTCCTCCCCCTTTTGGGGAGGAGGGGATTATCATCTGAAAGATGAAACTAAAATGTACGGTTTTAAATTACTGAACGTTGTATTCGCCGTCAGTTACGGAGCCTGCTGCATCCTGCCATACGGGCCATTCGGATTCTGCAGGATAATCGCTGTAGTTGAATACTTCAACTTCAACGCCGAGATATTCTTCAAAGTATGCTGCTACTTTATCATCGTCTTCGAAAGTGATTTCGCCATCGCCGAAGGTTGCTTCAAAAGCGTCAGCTGCGGTTGCAAAAGTACCGGTCTGAACTGCCTGAGTAAGTACGAGAACATCATACTTTTCACCGGAACGAGCATAGAAGTCGTTGCTTGTGCCAGCCTTAAGTTCGATAGCCTGAAGGTTTTCTACGGACTGACCTGCGGGAAGAACGCTGTCAACAAGACCTTCGTGTGCATAGTCAAAAAGACCGATGGTGTAGATGGTCCAAGTAGAACCGTCTGCTTCTACCCACTTACCGTCTTCGTCAGCTACCTTAATCTGGAGCCAATCGTTGTTGCCGCTGGGCTGATCCCATGCGGTGCAAGGATTGCCGTTGCAGTTAGGAACGGAGTTGAACAACACTCTAACATTAGCTGCGATATCATAAGTATCTTCCATAGCGATGAAGGTGCGGATGTAAGCATCACCCTGACCAATGTTGTTAACGGTTACTTCTTTTTCTACTTCCTGGCCGGGTTGAATGTTGATATTATCTTCGAAAACTTCGTCTTGAGTGATGTCAACATTACCAACGGTCATAACGTTCTTGTTGAATTCGGAATCAGAGAAATATGCGAGGGTGGAGCTGATTGCGCCGATAGCGAGCATTGCCACAACTACTGCGAGTGCAATAATCTTCTTTTTCATAATTTTGTCTCCTTTTTTATTATTTTTTTGAAGATAATTGTTGCCTAAGTTAAATTTTTACCGTTTTTGTAAAAACGGTTTTCGGTTATGCCTGTGCGGCAAACCATTGTGCACAGTTTGCGGAGTTAACATCCCCAAATGCAGTGTTAAGCGCAACAGGGGCGTTGCTAAAACCGCTGGTCTGTACTGCCTGAGATACCGTAAGTATTTCGTAGTTATTACCGACAGCCTCATACCACTCATTGCCTACATGGCTACCAAGGTAGAACTGAAGCAGGCTTGCGTGGGATTCTTCCTCGGGAACAAGGAGAGAACCATTTGCATAATAGTACACGCCGATAACATACTTTACTCCGTCAAGCTCGATAACCACATCGTCCGTCCCGTCTTTAACCCACAGTATTCCTTCACCGTTAAGTTCAGAGAATACGGGGAAAAGGTCAACATCTATGGGATTAACCCATTCGCCGTCAACATTTTTCATCTCAAAGGCAAAAACAGTACGCACATAGGCATCTACATTGCCAATGTTGGTAACATTAACGATTTTATCAAGATAGTTAATATTGTTGTTAAACATTGTGTACTCAAAACCGTTAACGGTAACCTTTTGGTTGTCCGTTCCCGTTACAGGGAACATACCCTTGTTATCTTCAAAGTCAACAAAATCACCGTCATCGTCACGCTGATATTCATCTTGAACAATATCAACCCTACCAACGGTCATAACATTCTTGTCAAACTCAGAATCCTGAAAATAAGCAAGAGTTGCGTGCACGGTACTAATGCATAAGAGAGCTGCCGCAATACTGAGAATAATAATCTTTTTCCTCATTTGTTAACCTCCGTTAAAACGAACAAAGAAAAAACTTACTGTTGCGACTGAGCTTCGCCGTAAACCTCGCCCCAAGCAGCCTCTGCACCGTTAAAACCTATCTGCTGTATTGCATAAGCCTTAAATACCAGGCTACTGTCTGTAATTACAGAAAGGTTCTCGGAAACGCCGTCAAGGTCTGTTTCGGTTATAGCGGTGCTTACAGTAACTTTATCGTCTACGATAATGCTTTGGTCTTCTATTGTTGTATTTGCAGGAACTTCCCTGTAGTAGATATAGCTGTCGCCGTCCGCTTTAAGGAAGGTCCAATATGTATCAACGCTAAAAGTCAAAGCGTCTGTGGCGCTACCGATTGTTTTGGAAAACGCCTTATTATCGGCAGTTGTCCAACCTGTGGCATCCATTTTTACAAACACATAAGCGTCTACCAAATTGTCCTCGCCGTCAAGGGGCTTGAAAGTAACCTTAGGGTCCTTTTCAATATCCATACCGGGAACAACAAGATAGTCGTTAGTGCCGTCGTTACTGTCGTATTCAACATCGGGGTCTGTTTCACTAAGACCGAGGTCTGCAAAATCCGCTGCTACAAAAACATTGGTTACAGGGTCGGTAGAATCCTGCAAATACGCAACGGTAACGCCCATGGTGCACACAAATATAAGCATTAAAGAAATTGCGAGAATCAAACTTTTTTTGTTCATTTGTTATTCTCCTTGTGTAACGCGTGGGTTTATGCGGGCCAACCGCCTACTGCGGCGAAAGCATCTGCAGCGGAGTCAAAGCCTGTGGACTGAACAGCCAGAGCCTGAACAACGATGGTCTTGTCGTTGTAGGAAGCGAGTGTGTCGTTATCAACATCGCCCTTGATGGTGAAGTTTTCAAACACTACGATATCGTCGCCGCCTTTAACGGTTGTTTTGTAAGCATAGATGTTATCTGTGCCTACAACCAAGGTCCAATCAGCTGCCATCTGTTCTGCTACGGTTGTGCTTGCTTCGATAGCTTCGATGCCATTTTCTACCTTTACAAAGAGCCAAGAAGATTCACTGCCTGCGGCAACATGAACTGTAGGGTCTTTAGTATAGGTTTCACCGGGGATAAGTTTGTAGGTGTTTTCGGTAACACGGTCAGCATTCTCGATCACTTCGCCTGCTTCGTCAACATCAGCTTCGTCCAAAGTAATGGTAACATTACCTACGGTAAAGGTATTGGTAACAACAGCAGACTTAGAGGTGAGATATGCAACAGTACCTACAACGGAAACGATGCAAACCAAAACCATAGCAAGTGCAATAAGTGCTACCTTAGCGAACTTTCTGTTTTTCATACGCAATCTCCTTTCTTAAAAATTTAATGTTTTTTGGATTTATTTTTGCCCCTTTAAAGGCTTTATCCACTTAGTGCTTGCCTATTCGGCAACGGGGGCTTCTCCTTCGGTATTAGGAGATTCATCCCCTTCGTTATCGGTAACTTTTACTGCCGCTGCTTTCTTACCGTCATCCTTTGAAGCAGGGAAAATAATATCGGGCAGGAATACCAACAAGAGTAGCAAAACGCCAAAGGCTATTGCCACATACATTCCGGGAGGGGCGCTTATAAAGTTTGCCAAATAGCCAAGATAAGGAACGGTAAACTGTGCTTCACCCAAAACATTTCTTTCGTGTACAGGCTCAATATCCATTGTGTACTGAATTTCACCGTTAGAACCCCTCAAAGGCTCGCCGTTTTCATCCCTTTGGAAGTTGTTTATACCATAGGTGTAAAAACGCAGCTGACCGTCTTGCTCATCTATAGAGTAAATACGATGGGTAACGATGGTATCTTTATTGCCCTTCATAAAGGTGATCGTATCACCCTCTTTAAGAGCAAAGCTTTGAACCTCTTTTACATAAACCAAGGAACCGGTTTTTATATCAGGCTCCATAGAACCGGACAAAACCGTATATATGTCATAACCAAACAGGCGCAAACCTGCCAAAAGTATTGCCAAGCACAGCACCACGCCTATAAGCAGCCATGTTACAACATTGATTGTTAGTCTTAATCCTTTGCTCATAAACTCCTCCACGAAGTATTCTAAATTTATAATGGGTTAATTTTATTTTTATCACACCCCCTTATAATTGTCAAGAGTTTTGTCTATTTTTTGTCTTTTTTTACAACATCCACCTTCATTTTTTGTGCAAAGCAACTATAATGAAACGCAAAACAAATCACCTATAAAATATTACCCAAGCATCAACATTAACATAAATCAAGGCTATCTTACCCACGCTTGACGTCATATAAGGTCAAAAACGACAGATTCCTTTCAGAATCTGTCGTTTTCTGGTGCAGTGCCCGTTGTTAAATCTGAACCTATAGGAGAAGCGTGTACGTCTTCAAGGGATGTTGTTTTTGCGCTGTTTTTGTAATTGAATACAATTACTATTCTGTCATCGTAAAGGAAAACTGCGTTGATAAAAGCGTCAACCAATCTTCTGCGGTGTTCGGTTTTGGTGATGTCAAACTTGCGGAGTTTTGTAAACCATTCCACAACCATTGCTTTTGTAAGAGCCGGCTTTTTCGTTTCCTCCTTAGCTATTTGCATAGATAGCTCTGTTTTGGCTCTTTCCAATTCCTCAAGCCTTTGTTTGGTTGACGGGGTAAGTATCCCCTGCTGTATGGCATTGATGATGTTTTCAATGCCTTTAGCCGTCTCAGAATATTGTTTTCTCAAAACAGGGATAACAGTATTTTCTTTGTTTAGTTCTTCCAAAACATCATCGGCCAAGCGATCAATCAGCTTATCATCGAACATGATGCTTTGTATATGCTTTATAACAAGGTTTTCGATGTAATCCTTCTTGACCGTCTTCTTATCGCAAAGGTGCTTTCTGACGCCAGAGCATTTGTAATATCTGTGTACATCCAAAGTATGGCTTGTGCCGCTTTCGCCAGTCATCATTCTTTCGCATTTGCCGCAAAACAGCTTGCCCGACAGTATATATTCATCCTCTGCCTTGTGCTTGGCAGGGGCTTTTTTGTTTATCTCCATTCTGCTTTGTACACGTTCAAAAAGCTCCTCGGTTACTATCGCAGGGATGCCGTTAGGGGTTATTATGTCCCTGAATTTGTACTCGCCTATATACTTTCGGTTGTGAAGCATTCGGGCAACGGTGTTTTCCGTAACCATGCCGCCAATGTTGTTCTTCACGCCCTTTGCGTTAAGCTCGTCTGCCACTTGGCGCATTGTTGCTCCGTTTGCATAGCTTTCAAAAGCCTCCACCACCGCAGGAGCAGTAAGTGGGTCTATCTCAAAATACTGGCTGCCGTTAACCTTATACCCAATCGGAATGGTTCCGCCGTTGAATTTGCATTTTAGAGCATTCTCCGTAAGCCCTCGTATAACCTTCTCCGATAGGTCTGCGGAATAATATTCGGACGTTCCCTCAAGTACGGCTTAGAGGCACTCGTAATATTATTGCCGAGAAACACAAAAAGATGGGAGTGCATCCTGCACAACCCATCTTAAAGGCTATTTACTTTTGAAAACCAATCGAGGGGGAAGGTGAGAAAAATCGCTGTTATAAACATCGCTTACTGTAACAGTAAATGTGTCTTCGCCATAGGTACAGCTTCCCGAAAAATAGGATT
>JAFQHL010000016.1 GCA_017397955.1 Clostridia bacterium | reverse complement strand
TGGGAATAACCACTCTGCCGAGGTCGTCTATTCTTCTTACAATTCCTGTTGCTTTCATATATAAATTTCTCCTTGTTTTTACATTTGCAGTGTTATTATTTGTAAAAAGGAGGAGATTTATACTGAAAGATTTACTTTTTAAGCTTGTTGTGATATAATAAGTAAAAGGCGGTGATTTTATGAAAACGGTATATTGTCCGTTAAAAGATGCCCGAATAAACGGAGATGATTGCCTTATTGTTTGCGATGTTGTAGACGGGCTTATAAAGCCCACGCTTATACCTGACGAAATCAAGTGGAGCGAACAGTGCAGAGAGATATGCAAAAAATGCAGATATCACGAGGATATACCCGCATTACAAATAAAAATCAAAAGGGAAGAATTTGACATATTACAAACTCTTATTCCGGAGCTTTATCCAAATGTGCCGTTTTCATTGATAACGGAAGATAATTGTTTAGTTGCTCTTGGATTATGCGACAGTGCCCCCTGTATTGTTGAATTCAATTTAACCGAAGACGAATTTGACCAATTGCTTGAGGACTTAAACGAAATCGAAGTCGCTGCTTTTAACACACCGAGCGGAACACATCCCAACAAAGACAATACTGCTTATCAAAAATATTTGAAATACGGTTGCTTGTACGACATTTTATATAACGCCGAAAAGAGATAAAGCGCCATAAAAAAGCGGAGTGAAATCACCCCGCTTTTAAACTGAGATTTAGATTTTTAAAGATAAAAGGTTCTTAGGAATTAGAGTACAGATACCAAAATTATGCCCAAAACAAACACGCCTGCGCCAATAGCCGAAGGAAACCATATACCCTCTTTAAACGCGGGGGTCCAGTTCAGTTTTTTGCAATTTGCAGTAAACTTAATGCAGTATGCAATGTATCTGATTGGGGTAAGAACAACGCCTACAAGCACTGTCAAAAAGAGTTGTATTACCATCAAACCCAGCTTACCGCCTAAATCTGCATCATAGGTCTTGTGCCCGTCGGCGTATGTAGTAACTATTTGGTAATCGTAATTGAAAATGTTTTTAAAGCCGTATTTTCTTACACATATTACCGATGGAACGGAAATAACAAGTGCGCCCAGGATTGCAAGAAGAGGTGTAATAGATAAACCGATTGTGATAAGAAGCCAACCCGCACAGCAAAAAATAACAATTTTCCAGATTTCTCTGAGACCGCGGCTCATCTTCTCAAGCGCCTCGTTCTCCATAGCGTTTAATTCTTGGTTGTTTTGCTCGCTCATAGTGTGTACCTTCCTTTTCTTTTTTATCATACGCACTGCTTTTTAAAAAAGCACCACCTATGTATAATTTATACTACTTTTTTTAGTGCTTGTCAAGGGAAATGAGCAATTTTCAACAAAAAAGTGAACTAAACAACATACTTGGGCTCTTATTGTCGTTAGTTTATGGATAACTGCGCTTGATTATTTGTTATTCTCAGCATTTTTATATAAAAACCTCCTCGTTTTCGTAATGTCGGCGTTAAATAATTGTTACGCTTGACATTCTGCACAATTATGTTAAAATTATTTTGGTAGGAGGCATTGTCCGGGTTTGAGCTTTGCCGCCCGAAAAAAAGCACGACAAAAGAAAAGAGAGTTTTATGTCAAACAAGAGTGAACGGACTTCCGCTGCAAACACACCGCTTAAAAATTATAATGCCATTGATTTGATAAAATGTTGTCAAAGGCAAGATGGAGGAAACGGCAATGAAGCTTACCATACACACTGCAACCTATAACAGGGCATATATCTTGGGCAAAGCTTACGAGTCTCTTTGCGCCCAGACCTGCAAGGACTTTGAGTGGATTATTACAGACGACGGCTCTACAGACGGAACCGACTCTTTAGTACGCAGTTGGCAGGAAAAAGACAACGGATTCCCCATAATATATAACCCTCTGCCCCATGTGGGGATTCCCAGAGCGCTTAACTCCGGCGTGGAACGCAGCTCTACCGATTGGTTTTTAATGCTTGATTCTGATGACAAGCTTGCAACCACCGCCGTAGAGAGCATTATAAAATGGCTTGCGGAGGTAGAGGACAAGGCTGATTTTGTTGGGGTAGGCTTTGGCAAATGCCAGCCCAACGGTGAATATATGAAAAAGCAAACGCCAAAGATAGACCCTGCCTTAGGATATGTTGATGCTACAAACGTGGAACGTCCTTTATATGGCTTGGATATGGATATGGCAGAGGTGCACAGAGTAGAATTGCTTAAAAAGTTTCCTTTTCAGTACTGGGAAACAGAAAAATACGCGCCGGAACAGCTTAATTACAACGCTATTGCGCTGGCGGGATACAAATTCCGCTGGCGCGGGGACAAGCTGTATATATGCGACTATCTGCCTGACGGGCAGACCCGCAACGACAAACTGGTAAAGCTTAATCCCATGGGATTTGCAATGATGCATAACCAAAATATGCTGTTGCGTAAAGGCTTTAAAGCCAAGTGCCGCTGTGCCGCACAAATGACGGCGTTATCGATATATGCGGGACATACGGAGTACTTAAAGAAGTCCAACTGCAAGGCGGCAACTCTGCTTACCTTCCCCTACGGGGTAGCCTTGTCTTTTCGCCGCAGAAAGCAATTTAAAAAGCTTAAATAAAGACTTGTGGGCGGTTAATATGTTAGAGGCCATTCCCGCGCGCTTGCTTTGAAGGCGATTACCGCACAAGGCTTGAGTTTTTTAGATTATATCAGAACGCGACAACGTATTTTGCTGAACTAACCGCAAAGCACTGTTATAGTTTTTGCTATACCTAACACAAACGCCTTTGCTAAAATTTCCGGAAACATCAAAATATAATGTATATAAAATTTATTGACAAATAATATATTTTTCTTATAATTATAATTGGATGATAAGGGGCGTTTTTACCCTGTTCTCTTGCTTTATTCTATTATTGTGCAAAAAATCGGAGGGTTTTATGGATAAAAGGAAGAAATTACTGTTGCTGGGCGGTACAAACTGTGCCGACGAGATAAAAGAGTATGCAAAAAACAACAACGTTTGTTTAACGGCAACCGGTATATATCCCGACACTATATTAAAAAGAATTTCGGAAGAAGCGTATGATGTTGACGCAGCTGACCCCGATTTGTTGACAAAGCTTGTTGAAGAAGCAAATATTGACGGTATATTTACAGGCTGTAACGAATACATTGTGCCCAAAGCAATACAAGCGGCTACCGCTTGCGACCTTCCGCGTTACTGCAACGTAGACCAATGGGATATATGTATGAACAAGGAAAAGTTCAAGCAGCTGTGTATAGAAAACGATGTTCCCGTTGCACGAAAATACGCTATTGAAGAATTAAAAGAAGAAGATTTTCCCGTTGTTGTAAAGCCTGCCGACAGCTGTGGAAGTCAAGGCTTTAATATTTGCAACACAATAGATGAAGTTAAAGCGGCAATAGAAAGAGCCGTTAAGTTTTCACGCACAAACAGCGTGCTTATAGAACAGTATATGCCCTACGATGCGGCCATTATCCACTATACCGCCATTGACGGCAACATATATTTTTGCGGTATGTCCGACAAAAAGTCTTCCAGCCTTCAGGGTAAAAATTCCTCTGTAATGTCGCTTCAAGTCTTCCCTTCGGATTTTACAAATACATATATAGAAAAGTTGGATAAGAAGGTTGTTAAAATGTTTAAATCCATAGGCATACAAAACGGTCCGATTTGGATAGAGGCGTTTAACAACAACGGTGACATTTACTTTAACGAGATGGGCTACAGATTCGGCGGGTCTATGACTTTTCATCCTGTTAAATATTTTTACGGCATAGACCAATTGGAGTTGCTTTTGGATTATTCGCTGGGGAACAAAAAAGAACCGGTTGTGCCCGTTCTTAAAAACACCAACAAACAGTATTGCATATTGCCTTTGCATGTATCATCCGGAATAATCGACAAAATAATCGGTGAGGATTACCTTGTTAATGCAGAATATATGTATAAGTATATACCTATACATTCCGTAGGCGACAAAATAAAAGCAGATGCCACCGTTAATCAGGTGTTTTGTTATTTGCACATACTGTTTGACGATGCAGAAAACTTGCACAGTATTATAAAAGACGTCCTTGACAATTTAAAGGTATACGACAGGGACAATAACAATTTGCTGTTTTGCTTGGCAAATAAAGGTGGTTCCTTATGAATAACAACGTAAATATATTATTGCTTTCTCAGGACGATATATTCCGCGCGGGCGGTATGGACTTTGGCAACGCCATTAAAGTAACCGAAAAAGCCATACGCGAATATATTAACGGTAATGTTATTTTTCCCAGCAAGGTTTCGCAGGTGTTTGACCAAGAAACGCAGGACAGAATAAACTGTTTGCCCGCTACTCTTATAAACGAAAACGTATGCGGTATGAAATGGGTTTCTGTTTTCCCGCAAAACCCTAAAAAATATGATTTAAACAATCTAAACGCGCTTCTGGTGCTTTCAAGCACAGTTAACGGGGCGCCTCTGGCGTTTATGGAGGGTAGCCTTTGTTCTAATGTAAGAACAGCGTGTGTTAATGCAGTAGCCGCCAAATATTTAGCTAAATCCAACCCCACCTCTATTGGTTTTGTGGGCGCGGGTGAACAGGCAAAATCTGCATTTTTGGCAATAAAAACGGTTTATCCCCAAATATCAAAATGCTACATCTCATCAAGAACGACAAAAACAGAGGATAAATTCTATCAAACCTTCGCTTCGATTTACAAAGATGTAGAGTTTATAAAATGCAACGCAGACTATGAAAAGGCAACAAGGAACGCCGATATTCTTGTATCTGCAATAAGCGGGCAAACACCCCTTATAAAAGGTGAATGGATATCGGAAGGAACTTTGTACCTGCACACAGGCGGTTGGGAGGACGACTTCTCTGTTGCACAAAAGGCAGATAAGATTTATTGCGATAATTGGGACTCAGTTAAGCACAGAGGCTCTCAAACAATAAGTAAAATGTTTGTTGCGGGACTTTTAAAGGATTCTGATATTACCGGTGAAATAGACCGCCTGTTATCCGGTGAAATCCCCTCCAGAGAGAACGATAAAGAGTTTATATATTTTAACGCCGTAGGGTTGTCATATGTAGATATAGCTATAGCGAATGACGTGTATTTAAAATGCAAAGAGGCGGGCTTAGGCACGGAGTTTAATTTAAAATCCTGCGATATGTTTAAATACTTAGGGCAAACAGGCAGGTTTTAAAACGGTCGAAAAAAACCAAAAGATGCGTATTATTAAATGATTTATAAATTCAAAAAATTGCGGAGGTTAAAGTACGGTGCTTATTTCAATTGCAATCCCCTGTTATAATTCTTCAAGAACTCTGCCAAAGGTAGTGGAAGAAATAGTTGATGTTTTTAATAACCAAAGTGAGCACGATTATCAATTGATTCTTGTCAACGACGGTTCGCCCAAGGACAATACCTTTGATGTTATTCGTTCCCTTTGCGAAAGCAACAAAAAGATTGTTGGCGTAGATTTGTCCAGAAATTTCGGTCAAACCAGCGCAAAGCTTGCGGCATTGAATTTTGTTAAAGGTGATTGTCTTGTTTATATGGATGACGACGGTCAACATCCCGCAAAGTATATTATTGATATCGCAAACAAAGTATTTGAAGGCTATGACCTTGTATATGCACACTTCAAAAACAAAAAGCATTCCGGATTTAAAAAATTGACAAGCGTCATACACAGAAAGATAAGCGAAATCTCCGGTACAAAGCCAAAGGGTATTTTTGTATCCGCATTTCAGGGGTGGAGCAGATTTGCAGTAGACCAAGTAAAAAAATACAAAAGCCCCTTCCCCTCTACGGGTGGGTTTATTATGAAAATCTCATCCAAGGTGTGCAATGTTGAAGCCGAGCACAGAAGCAGAATGGAAGGCTCCTCCGGATATAATTTAAAAAAGCTGTTTAATTTGTGGATGAACTCTTTAACCAACTTCTCGGTAGTGCCTCTTAGACTTGCATCCGTTTGCGGCTTCATCTTCTCCTTCCTTGGCCTTTTCTACGGACTGTTTGTCGTTATAAGGAAGCTTGTTTCTCCCAACATAGCGGCAGGTTATGCATCAATTGCATCAATTGTGCTGTTCTCCAGCGGGGTTATAATGATGATTTTGGGATTTTGGGGAGAGTATTTGGGAAGAATGTATATGATAATGAACCAGCTTCCTCAATACGTAATAAGAGAATCCGTTAACAGCAACGAAGAGGAATAAGGAGGCATATCATGGACACAACGCAACTGTTTGACAAGTTTTATGTGTTTTTAATGAGCAAATACCGTTCTTTTTGTTGCAACAAGTCTAACAAGCATTATCGCAAGCTGTTAAAAATGCATAATATTCCTTATAAAAAGCTTAGCAAACAACAAAAAGAACAAATAGACAACATTTATAAAGGTTTTGGAAAATACGATTATAATACCCATAGATTGGTTTATTCGACAACAAACAGATTTGACCCCTATATTATGCCGGAAAAGCTCTTTAGAACAGAGGTAGAGCTTAAATTGAACTCTCCGTCTTTTAAAAATGCATGGTCGGATAAGTCGTATTTTGACTTTTTCTTTCCGGACGTAAAATTTGTGAATACGATTTACAGAAATATAGCAGGCGTGCTTTTTGACAAGGATTTTAACAAAGCCGACAAACAAGAAGCCATTACCTTCCTGCAACAGCTTGACTCTTTTGTAATCAAACCTTCTATAGACAACGGTATAGGCAAAGGTGTGCGTTTGGTAAAAAAAGGAGAAGACCTTGATAAAGTGTTAGCCTCTTACGGCAAAGATTACGTAATTCAAGAAGTTTTTCGTCAACACAGCACCCTGTCTCAATTTAATAAATCTTCTGTTAACATTGTCAGATATATTAGCTTGATGATAGATGGAGAGGTTTATCCCGTAATGGCAGCACTGAGATGCGGTGCGGAGGGCTCTTTTAACGACAATTGCATTACCGAAGACGGAATGGGTATGTTCGTCATAGGCATTGACAACGACGGCAAATTAAAGTCAGAGGCGTTTCATTCCTGCGGTAAAAAGATTAACAGATGTCCTAACGGCACAGAATTTAACGGCGTGACAATACCAAGCTTTGATAAGATGACGAAAATAGTGAAAAACGTCCACAAGTATTTAGGTCATTTTGGCTTTGTCGGATGGGATTTTGTTGTTGACGAAAACGGCACCCCTGCAATTATGGAATACAACATAAAAGGGCCCGGCGTTTTATATTATCAATACGCAAACGGTCCCTTGCTTGGCAAATATACACAAACAGTGCTGGATTACTGCAAAAACAAAAAAAAGCTTTAAAAAGAAAAGGCACTGCAAAAGCTTAAACGCTTTTGCAGTGCTTTTTTGTTATTATTTTCCTAAAACGGTTTTGCAAGCAAGCTTCGACTTATTATTCATATTCCTCTTCGGTAAGGGTCAGCAGCTCTTTTATTGCCTTTACAAGGTGATATTGCTGCGGAGAGGTGTTTCCGAGTCTGTAGATTTTATCGTGCAGGCTTAAATCTGCATCCGTTGCAATGCCGTAAAGACGGTCTTTTTCCGCTATAGAGATTTGGGACATCGCAAGCAGTTTGAATATACGCTCCGTCGCGTCGCCGTTATCGTGGATAAGCTTATCACCCGTTATGGAAATTTGTATGGGCAAACGCACATCAGCAGTAAGCTTTATACTATGGGTGTTGTCGGCGGCAGTATATACCGTTTGTACCTTGCAGGGCACGCCGCCCACCGTTGCAGCAAGACTTATATCCTTGTTAAAGCCGCGTAGCTTTATGCACCAATTTCTACGGGCGGGAACAAGGGACAGTTTTCCTTGCGCGGCGAAAACGGTAAGTAATGCAGTTTTCCCCCATTTTAGGCGGATTTGAGTAGTTACATACTCTCCCCGTTGATATCCATGGTTTTCGCCCGCATCCTCATACAGTGTAAATTCGTTATCCTCCGCGGGGAACACCACAAGCTCCATATTCTCGCGGTTTATAAGCCTGTTATCATGGGCAGTATGAGCATACATAGGCACTATGGCACCGGATTTAGCCAACACGGGATAATTTTCCGTAGCACGGAAAAGCTCCATAATCCTGCCCTTTTTGCTGTTATAATGCAAGCCCGTTTCAAAATCGAACCAATCGCCCGCAGGCAACCACGCCTCTGCCCTCCCCTGCATATCAAGCAGACCGTCCGGCTCGCTTATAGGGCAAACCATAAGCTGAGAGCCAAACCAAAATTGCCCCTTAACGCTGTACGCGGCAGTGCACTTAGGGTGGCTGTAATACATAGGCTGCACCAAGGGCTCAAGCTGTGTATGACAGCGGTAATTCATTGTGTATATGTAAGGAAACAGCCCGTGCCGTATTCTAAGCCATTTGCCTATGGCATCCTCTGCCTCTTTTCCGTATTCCCACGCTTCCTTAAGCTGAAAACGGTTGCTTGTACTGTGCAAGCGGTTGATAGGAGAAAATACACCAAGCTGTACCCATCTTACCGCCAAATTATCGTCCCTGTAGCCGTGCATGTGTCCGCCTATATCATGGCTCCACCAGCAATATCCGATATTTGATGCGGTCGCAGTGAAATAAGGCTGAAACTTAAGGGCGTCCCAAGTAACGCGTGTATCCCCCGAAAAGCCTACCGGATAGCGTTGACTGCCCGCACCCGCAAAGCGGGAGAAGAACATAGGTCGTTTTCCGTTACGGGATATATCCAAAATATGCAGATGGTTAAGCATCCAAAGGGGATCCAGCTTTTCTCCGGGGTCTTGGAGTACACCGTCTTTATTAGGGCTGTGTATCCACCAATAATCTGTGCCTTGTTGCCAATCCATCCACCAAAAATCCACACCTTCCTCTTCATAAGGGTGGTGCAATATGTCAAAATAGTTTGCCATAGCCGTTGGCGACAAAACATCAAGAGGCACCCGTTTGCCGCTTTTGGGGTCTATACCTGCGGCTATTGCGGCTTTTTCATACATCGCCTCGTGTCGGCGCACACCTTGTGCAGGATGCAGATTAAGCGCGGTATGCAAATTCAAGCCCTTTAAATCCTTTAAAAATGCCTTGTAATCGGGAAAAAGCTCCTCATTCCACGTGTATCCCGTCCAGCCGCTTTTAAATAGCTCTTCTTCCTCTTTAAGTTCCTCCGGAATGTTCACTATATGCCAGTCCATATCCACAACCGCTACAGAAAAAGGTATGTCCTGTGCCTTAAAGCGTTCCATAAGGCTTATGTATTCTTCCTGTGTATATCTGTGATACCTGCTCCACCAATTGCCAAGGGCGTAGGCAGGCAAAAGGGGCGGCGCACCCGTAAGGCGCAGGTAATCCTTTACCGCAGCCAAGTAGTCGTAACCGTAACCGAAAAAGTAAAGGTCGATGCTGTTTTCCGCCCTTGGCTCTATCCAGCCGTCGTCGCCCAAAACAAGGCTTTGGCTGTCATCAAGCAGGGAAAATCCCCAAAGGGAGCAAACGCCTCTGCCCAAGGGGATTCCGTCATCGGTTACGTCAAGGGTTCTTGCGGTACCGCCAAGGTCTTCAAAATCGTCACCGTAATACCACGTGCTTGCAGGCTCATCTACCAGCTTTATGCTAAGGGTTTGGGCGGAAAAGGGCGCGTCCTCGATATATTTAAGTATAAGGCCTTTGGTTTTTACCGTAAGGATTCCCTCAGATCGTTCCACAGTATGGGGCACTGACGGAAAATCCCTGTAAAATACCGCCTGGCTTGCCCTGTCCTCAAAAACGCCCTCAGCACAGTATTCCAGCCTGAAAAGCTTTTCCGTAAGCAGAGTAAAGCGATAGTTTGCGCCTTTTATTTGGTTTTCTTTTAACGCCAGTGGACGTGTTTCCCAACAAAATCGCTTATTTTCCATAACAGCTCCTTTTTAAGGCCTGCAGATGTTCTTCTGCCTCAGCATGATTATTAAATACAAGTATGTTTTTATTTCCGTATGTTTCCAACAGCTTTAATATTTTCGGGCGATTTTCGGCGGAGAAGTTTTTTACAAACTCCACAAACTCCCTGTCTGTGTCCTGCTCCACCCACGGCATATCGGGGCGGGATATACCCACCCTTGCCCATATTCCTGCAAGGCACGTCTCTGTGGGCAGATCCAAAAAGTACACCGTATCGCATTTCTGAAGCCTGCGCTCCATAGTGCGAGCGTAGTTGCCGTCTATTATCCAGGCATCCTCCGCAAGCACCTTTTCAAGGCGGCTGTCAAATACCTCTCTTGTAACAGTGGTTTTGTCGCTGTTCCAATACAGCAAGTCCAGATGAATAAGGGGCAGACCCGTAACATCCCGCAGCCTGCGGGCAAAAGTGCTTTTTCCGCCGCCGGGACAGCCTATTACCAAAACTTTTTTCATTCCGCTACACTTACCAGCTCTTCAAGTGGTTTGCGCTTCTTTTGGCGCAGGGTATCATCCTTAGCGTAGCCAAGGGTTATAACCAAGCGCACCGCTTGGTCTATGCCGCAAATTTTGCGTATTTCATCATCATCAAGCCAGCCCAGAATACAAGTACCCAAGCCCTGTGAAGTTGCCTCTGCGGTAATGTATGCGGCTAGGATGCCTATATCCATAGAGCGATAATCGTTGCCCTTAAGTTTTGCACCCAAAGCGGCGGTTTTAACATAGGGCTTTTCCGATATCACCAGCAAAACAGGTGCCTCGGTAGCAAATCTGTTTATGCCCACGCCCTGTGTTGCCTTTGCAACCGCTACGGCTTTTTCGCCCTTACAAATGGTAATATGGTAGGGCTGACCGTTACAGGCTGAGGGGGCAAGGGCGGCGGCTGTTAGTATGCTTTGCAATTTTTCGTCTTCTACGGGGCGGGTGCTGTCATAACCGCGACAGGATTGACGCGCCTTTGCTATACTTAAAAAATCCATTACTGTAACCTCCTATGTTATAATACAACATAATTATAACACATAAAATGCCGTTGGCAAATAAAAATTTACTGTAGCTATTTACTTTTTTGATTTATTAGTGTACCATATAAGAAGAAATGAGGTGCTTTGATATGAGAAAACTGTTGTTAAGCCTACTTACTCTTATGCTTTGCGTTTCTATGGCGTTGACGGCATTTGTTTCCGCGGCGGCTGTAGAGCCTTGCTATGAAGTGAGCCAAGAATACATAGACGGCGGGTATTACGAACGTTTGCTTGCCTATGAGCTTACGGGCGATATAAGATATGACGTTATTTCCATAGCGTTGACCCAGCTTGGATATCACGAAGGTGACAGCGATGAAGATATGGACGGACTTAACGTTGACGGCGACAGAAACTTTGTGGAGTACAACCGACTATATGGGATGGTTGACAACAAAGAAGGCAACGGCGTAAGCTATGGCTATGCTTGGTGTGCCAGCTTTGTCACTTGGTGTTTGCGTCAGGCGGGGGTATCCTATACACAAGCGACCAACAGCATAAGCTGTAGTGGTATGACCGATTGGTACATAAGAAACAAGATTTTTTACTATGCCGAAGACGGCTATATACCTTCCATTGGTGATATTATAATGTTTTCTACCAACAACGACCCCAGCCACGTTGGTTTGGTGCTTGGTGTGCTTGATGGAAAAGTATATACTGTAGAGGGCAACAACGGCGGTATTGTGGGCATACACAGCTATAACTTGACTGACAGTTACGTGCTGGGCTACTGTATTCCAAAATACAGTGCAAGCGAAGCAACCATGAATCACGAAAAATTGCTTATGGACAACATAAACAAGACGGGTACGTTTATTGTTAACGCAAAAAACCTTAATGTACGCAGCGCCGCAAGCAACGATAGCGAGGTTTTGGGCGCGCTTGTTAAATATGACGAGGTTACGGTAATCGAACGCGACGGCAACTGGGGCAAAATTGAGTTTGACGGTACCGAGGGCTGGATTTATATGCCACACACCACCGACGCCGACTATATGGTTTACAGCATAAAATACAATTTGGACGGCGGTGAGGGCAAGGAATATCAACGCAAGCTTAAGGGCGGCAAGATTACAATAACCGACGAGGTGCCCAGCAAAAAAGGCTGTAAATTTGTGGGCTGGACGGATACAAAGGGCGGTACCGAGCCTAATATTAAGGCGGGTGACGTTTACACCGATGATAAAGACTTAGAGCTTTACGCTATATGGGAGGCGGCAAAGTACACCGTTACCTATTATGATGAGGATGGCAGCGTTTTGCACAGCGAAGAATGTGACTATAACGATTGGGTGCCCACAATAGAAGCTCCCACCAAGGAAAGCGACGGCGAATACAAATACAGCTTTGCCGGCTGGAGTCCGGAGCCCGTACAGGTAGTAGTTAAGGACTTGGAATACACCGCAACCTACGATAAAACGCCACTTACCGATGAAGAAAAAGCAGAGCAAAGCTCCGTTGCCGATAAAGAACACGAAAACGAAAACAACAGTAAAAACAGCACAAACAGCATTCCCCCTTATGTTTATGTCATAATCGGCGCATTGCTTGTTATTGTAGGCGTATTAACAATTTTTAAGAACAAGATTTTTGGTAAAAAAGCGTAATTTTAACAGCACAACTATAATTAAACTTAAAAGCCGCCAAAAGGCGGCTTTTTAATGTGCAGAAAACGGTCATAAAGTACAATTCAGCTGTTAACAAACAAAAAGGTGTTGCCATTGGCAACACCTTTTTCTGATGTAAGGCTTAACTTATTTAACTTCAACAGTTGCGCCTGCTTCTTCAAGCTGCTTTTTAACTGCTTCTGCGTCTTCCTTGGAAACGCCTTCTTTGATAGCCTTGGGAAGTGCATCAACGATGTCCTTAGCTTCCTTAAGACCAACACCTGCGAGGTCCTTAACAATCTTGATAACGCTGGTTCTCTTAGAAGTGTCAGCGATACCGGTGATAACAACGTCAAATTCGGTCTTTTCTTCAGCGGGAGCTGCTGCTGCGCCGGGAGCTGCTGCAACTGCTACGGGAGCTGCGGATACGCCAAATTCTTCTTCAAGTGCCTTTACAAGGTCAGCAAGTTCAAGAATAGTAAGTTCTTTAACCATATCAATGATAGCTTGGGATTTCTCGTTCATTATATTTTCCTCCATATAATATAAATAATTTTTAAGCAATAATTTTATTATGCAGCTGTTTTATTACTCTGCTGCGGGAGCTTCTGCGGAGCCGTCCTTGTCGATAATAGCCTGCAATACGTATGCAAAGCTGTAAAGAGAGGACTGCAAAGAGCCGAGCATTCTGCCGATAAGAACTTCCTTGGAAGGAATTTCTGCCAATGCCTTAATACCGTCGGTATCAAGTACATTACCGTCGCAGTAACCGGCCTTGAGCACGAAGTTTTCGTGGTCCTTTGCGTAGTTAGCCAAAATCTTAGCTGCTACAACCTGGTCGTCCATGCTGATTGCGAAAGCGGTCATACCCTTAAGGTAATCCTTAAGTTCACCGTAACCAACCTCGTCACACGCCTTGGAGATAAGAGTGTTCTTAATAACGGTATACTCTACACCTGCCTTGCGGAGCTCTGCACGAAGCTTAGTGTCGTCTTCAACATTGATGCCCTTGTAATCTACCAATACGCCGGAAACAGAAGACTTGATTTTTTCAACCAATGCGTCTACTACTGCCTGCTTTTGAGCCAATATTTGTGCACTTGCCATATAAGTTTCACCTCCGATTTGTATATGTTGTATGTGAAATAAAAGCTCCCTCACCGACAAACAGCGAGGGAGCACAATTCACCATATAGGTAAAACTATTTGCTTCCTCGGCAGGCGGGTGAAGCCTTTATTCCAATACGGAACCTGCTGTCTGCGGAAAATCTTTAATTCAGCCTTGTTATTGTATCACTGTTGATGACATTTGTCAACAGTATTTTTAATATTTTTTAAAATTAGCCTTCAAGTCTTGCGCTGGGGTTAACCTTAACGCCGGGGCCCATAGTAGAAGCAATAACGCAGGACTTAATATACTGACCCTTTGCTGCTGCGGGCTTAGCCTTAATGATAGCACCGAGAAGAGTGTTGAAGTTTTCCTTAAGCTTTTCTTTGCCAAAGCTTACCTTGCCGATGGGGCAGTGGATAATATTTGTCTTGTCAAGTCTGTACTCAATCTTACCTGCTTTAGCTTCCTGAACAGCCTTAGCAACGTCCTGAGTAACGGTACCTGCCTTGGGGTTAGGCATCAAGCCCTTAGGACCGAGGATCTTACCCAAACGGCCGATAACGCCCATCATGTCGGGAGTAGCGATGATTACGTCAAATTCAAACCAGTTTTCTTTTTGAATCTTCTGTACGTAATCTTCTGCGCCTACGTAGTCGGAGCCGGCTTCTTCAGCAGCGGTAGCCTTGTCACCCTTAGCGAAAACGAGGGTTCTAACGGTTTTACCGGTACCGTTGGGAAGTACAACTGCGCCTCTAACCTGTTGGTCAGCGTGACGGGAGTCAAGACCCATTCTAAAGTGAACTTCTACGGTTTCGTCAAACTTAGCCTTTGCGATATCGCAAACGATGCCAAGAGCTTCTTCACTTTCATAAATCTTGGATTTTTCAAAAGCCTTAAGGCTATCTACATACTTTTTACCTTTAGTCATTTCTGCGCCCTCCCTTAGTCAACTACAGTTACGCCCATAGAACGAGCTGTACCTGCGATCATGCTCATAGCGGTTTCGATGGATGCCGCATTAAGGTCGGGCATCTTGGTTTCTGCTATTTTGCGAACCTGTTCTTTGGTTATCTGTGCAACCTTTGTCTTGTTGGGAGTGCCGGATGCGGTTTCTATGCCGCAAGCCTTCTTTATAAGAACTGCTGCAGGGGGGGTCTTGGTAATGAAAGAGAAGGAACGGTCAGCATAAACTGTGATAACAACAGGAATGATAAGACCGATATCGTTCTTTGTTCTTTCATTAAATTCTTTTGTAAACATAGGGATAGCAACGCCGTACTGACCCAAAGCAGGACCGATAGGGGGCTGAGGAGTTGCCTTACCTGCAGGAATTTGAAGTTTGATATAACCTATAATCTTCTTTGCCATATTGTACACCTCCGTGGTAATCGTAATCGGGAGCTTGGCGGCTCCCTCCCACATTTGTTTTGAGGCAATAAGCCTATTATTTTAATTTTAAATCTTTTAAGCTGCGTGGGGTAAGGCGGGCGGTGTTTTTCCGCACCGAATTACTGTTCCACCGCTTCTACTTGGTTGGTTTCCAGCTCTACCTTGGTTTCTCTGCCAAAGAGAGAAGCAGAAACCGTAACCTTGCGCTTATCGTCCGAGATTTCCTCTACAACACCTATGAAGCCTGCAAGAGGGCCGCCGCAAATCTTAACGCTGTCGCCAACGGCAAAGTTAACCTCGATAACGTGTATCTCAACACCCAAAGCCTCTACTTCCGCATCGGAAAGAGGAGTGGGGCTGGACCCCGGACCCACAAAGCCCGTTACGCCCGATGTATTACGAACGATATGCCAAGTTTCGGGATTCATAACCATTTTTACAAGAACATAGCAAGGGAAAAGCTTTCTTTCCACCTCTTTGGGCGTTTCGTTTTCCGCATTGATTTCGGAAACCATTTCGGTTGGTATCCGTATATCCTGTATAAGGTCAGAAATACCGCGGTTTTCTATAATCTTTTCAAGATTGGTAGCAACCTTGTTTTCGTACCCCGAATATGTGTGAACCACATACCAAAGCGGGGTATCTTCGTGCGCTATATTCATTACAAACCCTGTCCTTTTATATCAGCCAAAGGATAAGAGCGTTAAGACCAACGTCCAAAAGACCTATAACGCCTGCACAAACCAAAAGACAAACTATAACAACAATGGTGCTCTTAACAGTGAAGTCCTTGGAAGCCCAAACTATCTTCTTAAGCTCGCTCTTGTAATCCTTAAAGAACTTTTTAAGCCAATTACCGAACTTGTTTTCTCTCTTAATGCAAATGAAGCATACTACAGCAAAAACAACCAATGCGCCGAGGAAAATTACCAATTCCCAAGGGAATTCGTCTTCTTCAGGCTGCTTTTTGTCATTTTTGTCGTTCTTATCAGAAGCCTCAGGCTTCTTAGATTCTTCTTTGGAACCTTCAGATTCTTCCTTGGATTCTTCTTTCTTAGATTCCTCCTTGGATTCTTCTTTTTCGGATTCTTCAGAACTTGCATCACTGCCTTCGGTAGCGGAGCTTTCCTCTTCGGAAGCTGCTTCGCTGCTTTCTACGGCAGAAACTTCTTCGCTGCTGTCTGCAGCGGAAACGGAAAAGGCACTAAAGGAAAGAACTGTAAGCAGGGAAAGTAAAAGCGCGATTACGCTAAATGTTTTTCTCATAATCATTTCTCCTTACTTGCTTTCCTTGTGAGCAGTGCGCTTTTTGCAGAATTTGCAGTACTTCTTGAGCTCGAGTCTGTCAGGGTCGTTTTTCTTGTTCTTCATGCTCTCGTAGTTTCTCTGCTTGCACTCACTACAAACAAACGTGATTTTAACTCTCATTTCGGCACCTCCATTATTTGTTACCTTCCTCTTACGGTAAGGTTCGTCCCTCCAAAAAGGCACGAAAAAAAAGACCTTCCGCAGAGGTAAAGCAATTATACCACCGCTTAGGGTCTTTTGTCAAGGGTTTTTTAATATTTTTTTGCTTTTTTTACATTTTTTTGCCAAGCCTTACTGAGCGGCAGAAACAGGGCTTTGTGCCCCTTCCAGCTCTGTAAGCTCTTTTATGCTTTCCTGTGCCGCCGCTTCATAAGCACGGCTTGCCTCTTTGTGCTCCTTGTACTTTTTTACCATAGCGGAATACCTTACAAGCAAAGCGCCGGAAAGAAGCAAAGCGGCAGAGTGAACGAACACGCCAACCAAGCTTAGCCAATAATGTTTACCCAAAGGCAAAACCGTATTGAACAGTTTGCGCGCACCGTCGGAAATCGCATCTATGCCGCCAAAGTCACCAAAGCTGCCTCTTACAATAAAGAGGACAGGCATTGCAACGGCAACAATGGCGCAATTGCGTGCAAACACATACGAGCCGCGGTCAAACGCAAAGCCGTACCGCAAAGCATCACGCAGGTTGCAGCACACATGCCTTTCGTGCCTTTTAAAAAGGAAGATGCAATATGCGATTGCAAGGCATAAAAGCGCGGGAACAACTGCCCACATCCCTGCACCCTTTATTACGCGCACCAAATCTGCCTGATTTTTAAGAAGGAGCTGCATAGAAAACATACCGCAGCCGATAAAAGCGGCAAAAAACGCAAACATTACCGAAGCGACCACGGTTTCTATAACGCCAAGCCACGCAAACAGCCCCATACCGTGTTTGCCGCCGGTACCGTATATTACCCAAAGAAGCACCGCCATTACGGAACGCTCTGCCGCTAAAAAACAGTTTACGGGCATAACATAGGGTCTGAAGAAGCTTAGAAGGGCAGAAACAGTCATAAGTACTGCCAAAAGCAACACCCCGTTCGACTGTGCAAAACGAGCCACACGCCTTTTAAAGCTTTTTTCTATTATCTTGTTAACGCCCCCTACGGCAAAACCCGAATTGAGTTGCTTTAGTCCGCCTTGTACGGTGTTGGCAACGCGAGTATCGCCGTGAGGTTTATGAGGAGCATTGTCCATAAGCAAAAATCTCCAATATCGTTTGTAAATCAGTCTTCCATCATATCAATACGACGCTGATGTCTGCCGCCCTCAAAGGGGGTGGAAACAAACAGCTTTGCCAAGGAAACAGCCTGTTCCTCGCTAAGCACCCTGCCGCCCAAGCAAAGCACGTTGGCGTTGTTGTGGCGACGGGTCATCTCGGCAGAAAACGCATCGGAAAGCACAGCGGCACGTATGCCCTTTTGCTTGTTTGCAGTCATGGACATACCTATGCCCGTGCCGCAACACAGTATACCAAGCTCCGCCTCTGCTTGCTGAAGCTTTTTGCAAAGAGCCTTTGCGTATACGGGATAATCTACAGAGGTTTCGCCGTCATTTGTGCCTAAATCCTCAACTATATGACCTTCTGTGCTGAGTGCAGATATTATCGCTTGCTTAATATTGTATCCGCCGTGGTCGGCTGCTATAACTATTTTCATTTTTCGTTCTCCTTTTTTAAACGCTCCTCGCGCTCTCTTTCTGCCTGCGGTTTTCTTAAATACACGGGTGCCAAGGTCTGTGCATTGGTGGTTTGCCCTTGCTCCCACTGTTTTGCGGCACAAACCGCAACGGAAAGGGCGTTTTGATATCTTTCGCTTATCGTAGGAGGTACTGCAATACCGTTACCGCTGTGCAAACTTTGGTATAAAGCCGCGCCGTCACCGCAAAGGTAAACCTTGCCTATCTCCCCTATCTCTGCCGAAAGTTCCTCAGCAGATACTGCTCTGTCCTCTGTCAGTCTGGTAAGCACCCCGTTCTCACGCTTAAACAGTGCGTTGTAAAACACGCCGCGGCGGGCATCCATAAGGGGGCAGATAACTCCCTCAGCGCCTATATTTTCCGCCAAGGCCTCCAAAGCGGAAACAGAAGCAACAGGTCGACCGTCAAAGGCAAGTCCTTTTACCGCCGACACGCCAATACGCACGCCCGTAAAAGAGCCGGGGCCTGCAGCTACTGCGAAAAGCTTTACGTCTGCTACGGTTTTGTCCAAGGATTTGAGGACATTATCTATAAGCGGAAACAGGGTCTCGCTGTGAGTAAGTCCGCTATGCACCGTTGTGAGGGCGTATTTTTTAATTTCGCCACCCTCGTATATTGCCGCCGCCGCAGTTGCGGTAACGGCGCTTGTATCAATCGCCAAAATCAGCATAGATGTGTCTCCCGTTTTCTCCGTCCTTAACAATACGCACTTTTTTTCGGTCTGCAGGTAACAAATCGTCAAAAAGCTCACTCCACTCGGTAACAATAATACCGCCGCGGTCGAAATAATCGTAAAAGGCAACGGAGTACAGGTCCTCCTCATCCTTTATTCTGTAAAAATCAAAATGGTACATGGAGTACTCGTCTCCACGGTACTCGTTAACTATGGCGAAAGTGGGGCTATGTACCAAACGAACACAATTCGGCAACAGCTGTTTTACCAGCCCGCGCACAAAGGCAGTTTTGCCTGCGCCCATCTCGCCGTACAAAGCCAAAGTGTCGCCCGCCTTCAAAGCTTTTGCAAGCTCGGCGGCGATATCCTCGGTTTCTGCGGCATTCCTTGAATAATAGCTTTTTTCAGCCATAATTTCTCCTTTGGGTATTGCAGACGGGTCCGTATGCCCATCCACGCAAAACCACTGCCAAAACACATTATAAATACTGATTTTCGTTTACAACGAAAATCCACCTTACCTCTTCACTCTTCTCTTTTATCTCTTATATTTTCAACGGATGTGAGTGTTGGGGTGTTCTATTCGGGGTCCCCGACACGAATGTAATGAGTGTTGGGGTATTCTGTTCGGGGTCCCCGACACGAATGTAATGAGTGTTGGGGTATTCTGTTCGGGGTCCCCGACACGAATGTAATGAGTGTTGGG
>JAFQHL010000070.1 GCA_017397955.1 Clostridia bacterium | reverse complement strand
TAACGATGACGGCACGCTTACCCTTACCCGTGAGTTCTACATTCCTCTTGTTACCTACACCGTTACCTTTATGGCATACGGTGAGGTAGTTGCAGAAAGAACTGTAAACGAGGGAGACGCCCTTACAGATATCCCCGCTATTCCCGAAAAGGAGGGTTATACTCAGACCGCTCCCGTATGGGAAGTAAGCGATTTCAGCAACATAATGAGTGATATGACCGTAAACGCTGTCTACACCAGAAACACCTACACCGTAACCTTTATGGCAGGCGGTGCGGTAGTTGCAGAGAAGACCGTGACCCACGGCGACACTCTCAGCGATATCCCTGCCATCCCTGAAAAGATAGGCTATACTCAGACCGCTCCCGTTTGGGATGTTACCAATTTCAACAACATAACAGGCGATATGACTGTAAACGCTGTCTATACTGTAAACACCTACACCGTTACCTTTATGGCGGACGGCGCAGTAGTGGCTACGAGGACAGTAATCCACGGCGCATCTATTGACAGCCTCCCTGCTATCCCCGACAAGACCGGTCATGACCAGACTGCTCCCGTATGGGATAACACCGACCTTGACGATATCGTAAGCGATCTTACCGTTAATGCGGTTTACACCAGAAACGTATATACCGTAAGATTCGTGGTAGACGGTGTTGAGATAAGCACTATCAGAATGGAATACGGTCAGTCTTTGGCAGGCACTGCATTCCCTGCGATCCCCGAGAGAGAAAACTATGACGCAAGCTGGGACAGAACGGGTATTGACAGCATAGCCACCGATATGACCGTAACCGCAACCTACAAGCAGAACTACATTCTTGGCGACGTCAACTGCGACGGCTATGTAGACAGCAGAGATGCCCACTACATCCTCAGATATGACGCTTACCTCATAGACGCTGACGAGCTCAGAATGATAGCGGCTGACGTCAACTGCGACGGCAAGGTTAACAGCCTTGATGCCGCTTTGGTGCTCAGGTTTGAGGTAGGCCTTATCGAAAGCTTTGATGAGGAAGAGCAAAATAACGGCGGTCAAAACCACGCTGTAAAACGTTTTTTGACCCCATAACAAAAGGGCATCTCCAAAGGCTTTAAAGCCTTTGGAGGTGCCCTTTTTGATAAGCACCTTCAGCGCCAGATAGTCGTCGGTGCTCACAAGGGTATCGGAGTTATAGTCTCCCGCCTCGTAGAGCATGTCTTTAAGAGCAGTGTGCCCCGTAAGGTGGGTCTTTATCGCCATAAGGTCGGTGGCACCCGTTGCACCGTCACCGTTGATATCGCCCACGACTACCAAAGTGGCAACCCCCGTACCGCCTACCTGATTCACGGTACAGCCCGTGCCTACGGCGGCAGAGGGGTGTTGATCTCCCTGCCGCCGTTCTCGGTTGTGAGAAAAGACATATATTGTTCTTAATAATATGCGGTCAAAATGCGGTCACGGAGGAAAAGAGAAAGCCAAAAACCATCTTGAACAGATGGTTTTTGGCTTGTTAAAGTGTCTAAATTGTCACTTGCGAAAAATTTTGCTTATTCCCATTCTTTCGTAGCGGGTTGGCACGAGGTTTTGTGTCGTGTTTTCTGGTGCATTTCGTGCCTCTATTATCTCTATTGTCTCTGGTGGTTTCGGCTTGCGATTTTTCTGTTACGCTTTTGTTACGCTTCCGTCTTCGTCAACGTC
>JAFQHL010000069.1 GCA_017397955.1 Clostridia bacterium | reverse complement strand
GTTATAACACAGCCCGTAGATGCTCTTGCCGTGTCGGAAACAGCGTTGCCGTTAGCATCGCTTATGCTCATATCTTCGTCTTCAAACAACGCTTTTATATCGGCAGAGAACAATGCGCCGGCTTTAAAGGTAAGATATGTCTTTTCATTGTCGATGCTTATGTAGGCGGTATCAGCCGTTTCGGTAAAGGTAAAGGGGTCGCAGGGGATAGGGGAATAGGCTGTTATCTCATCAAACTGAAAGAATCCTTGGCTTGAGCAATCTGCATTTGTTTTTATCAAAACGCCCTTTACGCCTTTTAAATCCTCAAAGCTAAGGGTTAAATCAAAAAACTGGTCTGCTGCATTGGATTGAGGTGCATCTTGAATAGTTGCTTTTTCCATTGTGTAATCCGCTTTTTTAAGCTCGGCGGTGATGGTCTGGCAGTTGTCGGCGTTAACGGCTACGGCTTCTTCGCTTACATATATCTCAAGACTTGCGTAGTTCCTGTTCCCGTCCTCTCTGTAGCCTTTTATCTGTATAAGTGCTATATCCGCTGCCGATGCCATATTAAAGCAAAAATAATTTGTGGTGGCACTGGTGCCGTTGTAATTTGCGGTGTCATAGGTAACGCCGGAAACAGCCGAGTTCCCGCTCCATGCATTTGACCCGTCGCCGCGGAATTTCCCGTCGGTTGCCAGCGTGGTGGTTCCGTTATATTCGTTCCATTTGCCTTTAAGGTAATAGCTTACGTTAAGACCTGCAAAAAGGTTCTTGCCGTAAAGCTCTTCGATTGTCGGTTCTTTGTTTTCGTCTTCTTCACCCGGGGCGAAAACGTAGTTGTATTGCTCCAGATTATAGGATTCTATAAGCCCTATAAGGTTTTCCGTATAGCCGCTGTCTGTACAGTAGCCATCTTCCACAACAAGTTTGCAACAGGATTTATAGTTGTAGTTGCCACGTAAATTAGAGTACCTTGAGGAGCTGTTAAACAGCTCGCTGTGGCTGTGTACGCTTTCCTCCCAACTGTCAAAAGCACGCCAAAATGACATAGAGTAGGAGTTAACGTAGGAACTGCCCTTCTTAGCTACAAGCTCAGCCCAGCTGTTGTAAAGCACACCTTGGTTTTTGTCGTATACCTTGCCTTCCCAAGTGCTGTAGGCGCGCATACCAAACAGATTGTTGGCGTTTACAGCTAACTCACTACGTCCCCAGCCGCTTTCGTATATGGCTTGCGCCATAGTAAAGGAAGCCAAAATTCGGTTGTTTTTCATATCGTTGGTACACATGGGACCTACGGTTGCCAAAAAGTCGTCCACGTAGGAAGCGGTTGCGGTTTGTACGGGGACAAAGCTTATTGCGGTAACAAGAGTAATCATAGCCGCCAGCAGTACAGAGCAACTTTTTCTTTTCATAAAAACTCCCCTTATTTTATTATTTATGCCCCCAATAGGGAATAACTTTTAGGGCGACTTGCGCCGTTTTAAGCGCAAACCGCCCTTTTGTGTTTTGTTTAATCGCCGCTTATAAGCTTTCTTACAATGGCGCAGTCGGTGGTGTTAACCACGTTGTCATAGGTCATATCGCCGGCTGCAAAGAAGTAGCCTTCCATGGTGCTGTCGCCTTTTACATGGCGCATCATTTGCAAATAGTCTGCAGTGGAGGTATAAGCATCACCGTTAACGTCGCCGTTTACAACAAGGGTAAGACTGCTGCTAACGCCGTTTATAACGGTGGTTATAACACAGCCCGTAGATGCTCTTGCCGTGTCGGAAACAGCGTTGCCGTTAGCATCGCTTATGCTCATATCTTCGTCTTCAAACAACGCTTTTATATCGGCAGAGAACAATGCGCCGGC
>JAFQHL010000015.1 GCA_017397955.1 Clostridia bacterium | reverse complement strand
CTGTGCCGCGCACTACATTAAGGTTATACAATAAATCCTCGTAGCTTGATTCTATTATTACGTTGCCGTTTACAATGAGAGTGGTGGTGCTTGCGCTTGCATCTGTTATTACGCCGCCCGACACTGTTTCCCAGCCTGCAAATTCTTTGCCTGCCGCGGGTGTATCGGCAATTATCTCTATTACGTCACCTGCTTTGTAGTATTCCTTAGCATCGCTTTCCGCTACCTTACCGCCGTTTACGGTTACTGTGTATAGCTTAGTGCAGTTTGCCTTTACCGTGGCGTTTCCGTATACGGTTATTGTTGTATCTTCTGCTGCAGGGTCTGCCACTACTGCATCACCTGTTACTGTCCAGCCGTTAAATTCCCAAACAAAGCCTGCGGCGGGGGTGAATTTTATCTCCACTTCGGTTCCGTATGTATAAATACCGCCGCCTGTGCCGCGCACTACATTAAGGTTATACAATAAATCCTCGTAGCTTGATTCTATTATTACGTTGCCGTTTACAATGAGAGTGGTGGTGCTTGCGCTTGCATCTGTTATTACGCCGCCCGACACTATTTCCCAGCCTGCAAATTCTTTGCCTGCCGCGGGTGTATCGGCAATTATCTCTATTACGTCACCTGCTTTGTAGTATTCCTTGGCATCGCTTTCCGCTACCTTGCCGCCTGTTATGCTTACCATAAACACTTCCGTATAGTTTGCGGTTATAATTGCATTACCGTATACGGTTACGGTAGTATTTTCTGCTGTAGGATCTGCCACTACTGCATCGCCTGTCACCGTCCAGCCGTCAAACTGCCATATAGCACCTAAGGGGGGGATGAATTCTATTGCCGCATCCGTGCCGTAGGTGTAGGTACCACTACCCGTACCATCTGTTACCGTCAAGTTGTACTCCTTTGCCTTATATTCAGCCGTGACTGTCATATCAGCTGTAACAGCTGAAAAATCCTTGTCCCAGCCGACAAAATCAAAACCGTCAATTTTAGGAGCTTCCGGTGCGGTTGCGGCGCTGCCGTATTCGACAGTTTGGGTATTCAACACAGTGCCATCCTTGCCTACAAAGCTTACGGTGGGGTTTTTGTCTATTATTACAACATCGGTGGTGTAGGTAGAGATAACAGAAGGCTGGATGCTTCTTACCGTTACTTTTAAGGGTTGGGCGTTACTTGTAACAACATCAGCACTTAAATCAAAGCCATAGCTAAAGCTGTTATCTACAGTAGCGAGATTTGTGCCACTGACAGTTCTCAAAGACAACTGCGCCCCGTTGGCGTTGGTCAGAACAAAAACATAGTTCTGATTAGGAAGAAAGGTTCCGCTGTATTTTACCGTGCAGTTTACCATTTCTGTTTGGGGATTATATACCGCGGTCATAGAGCTTACCTCACAAGCTGCAATAGCGCTTACAACCGTAGTTCCCAACGCGCCCAAAACAAAGCTTAGGCACAAAAGACAGGCAATTATCTTATGGATTTTCATAATTTACCTCCGATGTATAATTAACGTAACAATTATACCATACATGCGATATTTTTGTCATTATGTTTTTCCGAATTCAACAGCTTTTTTCAAACAAACACCAAGGCGTGCCTTGTGGAAGTTCATTAAAATCTTTTGTTTCATTCATCCACGGAAAGCTTAAGCTATATGCCCACAGTGCCATACCTTCCGCTTCGGTTCTGCCGCCGTATTTGCCGTCGCCGTACAAAGGCAAACGGCGAGAAGAAAACTGCACGCGTATTTGATGAGTACGCCCTGTATGCAGTTGTATCTCTAGCAAAGATAGGGTATTACCGGCGTGTTGAATTGTTGAAAGCAGCTTGTATTCCAAAGATGCCTGCTTGACCCCTGCCCTGTCCTTTTTTACTACATAGCTTTTGTTTTTCTTTCGGTCATGGTAAAGCAAGTCTTTTAATATATCTTCTGGCTCTGCAGGCGTACCGCGTACAACGGCAAGGTAGCGTTTTACAAATTGCCCGCCTGTGATTGTGGCAGAAAGCTTTGCCGCCGCCGCTGAATTTTTTGCATACACCATAACGCCGCCCGTCCCGCGATCTAACCTGTGCACAGGAAAAATATTACAATTCAATTGTTGGCGCAGTATTTCCGGCGCGCTTTCAGCACCATCCTCCGACAGCAATCCTGCAGGCTTTACACAAACGACCAAATCTTTATCCTCAAACAAAACAGTCATATTTGTTCCTCTTGTTTTCTTTGCATTATACCGCTATTATCCCCGTTAAACCTGTTGCTTTACGGGAAACACGTCATCACCCCATAGAGCCTATCTGCTTTATGGGACTCCGACAAAAAGCCGCCGTGGAGATTCCCCCACGGCGGCCATAAATTTATTACGCTTTAGGGTTAACCGCCTATCAACTTACGCATAATTGCAAAGTCTGTGGTGTTGATAACTTTATCTGCGTTACCGTCACCCGCTATAAGACCTGCAGAGGATATACCCTTGGTAGTTTCAATATACTTTCTAAGCATAAGAAGGTCGGTGGTATTACAGCTTGCACTACCGTCAAGGTCAAAGCCAACGACTACTTCTATTACTTTATCCTTGTACGTTATAGTGTATCCTGTGCCGATGTAACCGGATGTAACCGCGTTACCTGCAACATTCTTAACGCTTACGTCTACAGTAAACAATGCCTTAAGAGAGGTGAAATCAAGACCGATTTCACTACCGTACAGATAGGTTTCATCCATAGAATAACCTTCGCCCGTTGCACCTGTGGTAAGCTCAAGTTCAGGATCAGGTTCCGGTTCGGGCTCGGGAATTACAACATTATCTGAACCGTAAACCTCTATTTCGGTAAACGCCGTTACATAAGATGCGGAAGTAAAGGTTACCCTTATATATCTTGCAGAAACCCAAGCAAAGTCAATCTTATGAGTGTAAACATTGCTGAGCTGAGAACCGTTTACATAGGAGTACAGCAAAGTGTCAACTAGGTTTTCTACATAATAATAGTTAACACCGTCGGTAGAGTACTCGATTTCAGCACTGTTGGTCTGGTAATCGCCAACGCTGCTGCCGCTGTCGCCAAAGTCGCAAATCGCTACCATACGGATATTCCTAAGCTGTCCCAAGTCGATTGTTGTGCCGAACTTTTGGGTTGTACCCTGGAAGGAAACATAAGGTGTATCGGTGGTGCCGTAGCTATCCTTAGCCTTATCACCGTCGGTGAGCTTGGTTCTGTTGGTATCCTGCTGGTTGGTATACTGATAGGTTATATCGGTACTGCCCTTCCATGTGGTGCTGTAGGACTTATTGAGTGCGTAGTTGGTAAGACCTGTGGTGTCTATTTCGCCTGCTGTTTCATAGTTTGCAGTGATCACCGCATCGGTATTACCGATAGTGAAGGTAGTATTATAGGAATTAGCATCACCGAATGTACCACTACCGCTTACAATAGACCAATGAGAGAAAGAGTAGCCTGTTCTGGTACTTGCGGAAATGTTAACAACAGTGCCTGCCGCATATCTGCCGCTGCCTACACCGTAGGTGATGGAGAGGTCAAAGTCGGTACGGTAAGTTGCTTCAAGCTCGATATCACTGTTAAGAACCTTAACCGTGGTAGTCTTAGCCTTCTTATCGGTAATGGTAGCAATACCGTTCTTAACTTCCCATATATCAAAGAGTCCTGCGCTGGAGTTCGCTGCGGTTACCGTAAAGGTTTCGCCCTTTGCGAGATACTTAACGGTGCTGCCGAAAGCGGTATCGTTCTTAACACTTACCTTATAAACTCTGGTAAGGGTGCTTATATCTGCTGTGCCGCCGCTGTAAGTTGCGGTGGAACCGGAGATGTTTGTAACATTAACTATACTGCCGGTAGATGTTCTGTATGTACCGTAGTCATAGTCGTTTCTTACAAAGGAGAAATTATCAAGGTCTACCCAACCAACGGTGCCGTTAGCGAGGGTTACCTTACCCCAATCCCAACCTGTAATCTTAGCATCAACAACTGTGCCGGAGGCGATAGTACCAACGGAACCGGTTGCAGAGTTACCTGCACGGTAAACAGTTACGGAAGAGTTTGCCTTGTAAAGACCGGGTTTGTAGTACTTGTAGTTGGGGTTGTAATAAGTGTTCTTACAAGTATCGGAGGAGATATAAGTGCCGCCGAATGCCTTGTAATAGTCATACATTCTGTCGCGGAAAACCTTGTAATAAGTACCGTCAACACTGAAAGATGCGTTGGTACCGAATACATATCTCATCTGGATAGGGCAGTTCTTACCTGCAGCATTGTAGTGGGTGTAAACCTGTGTATAGGGGTTGAAGTTAAGCTTTACGCAGATAAACGCAACAAGGATTGCAAGATATGTAGCGGTATCATCAAATGTAGATGCGTACCAGTCATACATATCGGGCTGGTTCCAATGTTCACCGGAGAAGGTAGCATCTGCAGGGAAACCGGGAGTTGCGGTTTCTATACCTATACCTGTGCTGTTGGACAAATCGGTAACATAGTATTTAGATTTCTCGGTGGTAGAGGACCAATAGTTACCGCCTGCGTGCCAACCCTTTTCATTAACGGGAAGCATCTGATAAAGACCATCGTTACCGCAAGTGTAGTGCCAGGAAACGGATGCTGTAGTGGTCCTACCGTAGTTATGGTTTGCAAGAGAAGTAGAAGTTACAGGATAAGCACCTGTGTTGTGAACAACAACATACTTCATGGAGTTTATGGTGCCGGGGCGGTTTGCCTTACCGGAGGTAATAAACTCAGTTGTCATTTTAATTTCGTTACGAGTACCTTCTGCCATCATAAAGGAAGTGTTGTTTGTAAGCAAGTCATTATTAGGCAGCTGGAGATAATCGGGCACATAAACCTCGGGTGCAACAAAATCTGCATCAGCAATGGCTGTTGCTGTAGTTGTACCGAAAGAGAATGTGCAAACGGTGCTTATCATCATTGCAACGACAAGCAGCAAAGAAAGTAGGCGTTTGCGATAATTCATAAGATCCCTCCTAAAATACATTTCTTTATGTATATTATATACTTACGCTGTATTATAGCATAAAGCCACTACATATAGCAATAGCAATTTGTAAACATTTTCTTTTTTGTGCAATTTATACACTTGTTTTATTGTCAATTTTGTACAAAAACACAACTGAGTTTTTGGCTATTTATAAAAAAGCAAACGTGCAAAAGCAATTTTGCCTTTGCGCGCTTAGACCGTTAATCTTCGTCTTCTTCATCAAAATAATAAATGCTCTTTTTTTCTTTTTTTTCAAAATGTGTTTCTATATATTGTCTTAGAGAGGAAAAATCTTTTATGTACTGCACCTTAAAGTTTGTGCTTTGTACGGTGAGAGTACCGATATCAAGCTCCTTTTGTTTTTCAGTTTGCAAAAGTGTAAAGAAACTGCGGTCTACATCCTTTACATTAAACTTTCTGCCGTCGGAATATACTATATCTAAACTATCACCCTTGAAATGCAGGGTAACATTGCCGTTTTTGGCAGACTTGTAATAGGTAAATCCAAGAGCCAAAGCAATAAGCCCCTCCGTTGCCAGCATAGTGCCGATGCTGCTTTTGTATGTAAACAGAACAGCCAATAAAGAAAAAACAACAAACAGTACGGAAAGGCTTTTAAGGTCGCCTTTTTTACGCATTTCGTTATCGGTTTTCAAAGTAAGACTATCCATCCTTACACCTCCGTCTTAAAGTATCAAGCCCTGTATTACAGGCTTGCTCTCAGGGGGCTCCGCCCCTATCTCCGTAGCGGAAAGTATAAGCTCTGCCGCCTCGGCAATTGCCTCTTTGCGGTTTGTGTGCAGATACGCTATCACATCGCCGACCTTCACTTTGTCGCCGCGGTGTTTTTCTATTATTATACCTGCGGCGTGGTCTACAGTATCCTCCTTGCGTTCTCTGCCTGCACCCAGAACAAGGCTCGCTTTGCCATATTCCTTGGCGTTGCTCGCCACGATATAGCCTTCCGCCGTGGATTTTACAGGGTATATATGACTTGCCGCGGGCAACAGTCGGGTATCGTATATACACGACTCATCACCGCCCTGCGCTTTCACCATAGCCACAAAGCTGTCAAAGGCTTTGCCTGCCGTCAGCGCGTCTTTTGCCATGGTACGGCACTGTTCAAGACTGCCTTTTTCACCCAGATAAAGCATCACTGCCGCAAGCTCAGTACATAAGGTGACAAGTGCGCTGTCACCGCCGCCGTGCAAAACCTCTATGGCTTCCTTGACCTCAAGTGCGTTGCCTATGGCTTTACCCAAAGGCACATCCATATCAGTAAGCAGTGCCGCTGTTTTTTTGCCTGCGGATTTGCCTATATTTACCATAGCTTCCGCAAGGCGTTTTGCCGCTTTCGGCGTTTTGTTAAAACTTCCGCTGCCTACCTTTACATCCAAAACTATTCCGTCTGCGCCCGATGCGAGCTTTTTGCCCATTATGCTTGAAACGATAAGGGAATGGTTTTCTACCGTCCCTGTAACGTCACGCAATGCGTAAAGCTTTTTGTCGGCGGGAGCAAGGTTACCGCTTTGACCGCTGACTGCAAGTCCTGCACTGTTTACAGCGGCAAAGAACTCTTCTTTACTCAGCGAAGTGCGAAAACCCTTTATAGACTCCAGCTTATCAACGGTGCCACCTGTATGTCCAAGCCCTCTGCCGCTCATTTTTGCTACCTTAATACCCAGAGAAGCGACCAAAGGCGCAACTATAAGGGTAGTTTTATCACCCACGCCGCCGGTCGAGTGCTTATCTATTTTTACACCGTCTATAGGTGATAAATCAACTATATCGCCGGAATCTCTTATGGCAAAGGTAAGGTCTTCCGTTTCATTTTCGTCCATACCTTTAAGGCAAATTGCCATAAGCAACGCCGATACCTGATAATCGGGAATGTTACCTGCCGTATATTCCCGCGTTACATATTCAAGCTCTTCTTTGTTTAGCCTGCCGCCGTCGCGTTTTTTTATAATTATATCGGTGATATGCATTATGTTAACCCCTTATGTCTTTTTCCGTAAAAGCACAGGGAAGGAGCTTGCCCAAGGCGGTTTCTTCATACCTACCCTCTGCACAAGAAACAAGCAACACTTTAAATTCCGCACCGCAAAACTCCGCAAGTGCCTGACGGCACACACCGCAGGGGGCTGTGGTAACAACCCCGTCCTTACCGCCTGCAACTGCGATAGCCTTAAACTCCCGCACTCCCTCGCTTACTGCCTTGAACAATGCAACGCGCTCAGCGCAAACAGTGGGGCTGAATGCGGAATTTTCAATATTACATCCCGTAAAAACTCTGCCGTCGGCGGCAAGCAGTGCCGCGCCCACTTTAAAGCCGGAATAGGGCGCGTATGCCGCACCTCTTGCCTTTACAGCGGCAAGTGCCAATTCCTTATACACCTTTTTCCATCTCCTTGGCAATACTTACAAGACGGCTTGTGCCCAGTCGGTCTGCGCCCGCCTCAACAAAGGCAACAGCATCCTCAATACAGCTTATGCCGCCCGCCGCCTTTATTTTAAGACCTGCAGGAACATTGGCGGCAAACAGCTTTACATCCGCAAGGGTTGCGCCGCCTGTGGAAAAGCCTGTGGAGGTTTTTATATAGTCCGCACCCGCTTTGCCGCAGATTTCACACATCTTGATTTTTTCTTCATCGCTTAGCAAGCAGGTTTCGATAATCACCTTCAAAATTTTATCACCGCAGGCGGATTTAACAAGACGGATTTCCTCCTCCAAAAAGGGGTAATTCCCCTCTTTAAGGGCGCCGATGTTGATGACCATATCCACCTCGTCCGCACCATTCCCCACGGCTTCACGGGCTTCAAAAGCCTTTGCGGCAGGTGTGCTGTAACCGTTGGGAAAACCTACTACCGTGCAAATTTTCACCCTGCCTTCCGAGTAATCGCTGCACCTTTTAACAAAAGACGCGGGAATACACACGGAGGCGGTACCATAACAAACGCCGTCATCGCATATCTGTTTTATCTGCGCCCAAGTGGCATCCACCTTAAGCAAAGTGTGGTCCACGCGGGAAAGAAGTTGTTTTATATCCATTCAGAAACTACCTTTCTTAAGCAGCCGCGCCGTCCGGTATATTCTTTATCATCTTTTTGTAGAGAGAGGCAAACAGCAGGAGGCTTACGGTTATTGACATTACTTCTGCTATGGGGAACGCCCACCATACAGCGGAGATTTTGCCTGTGAGTGAAAGGAGATAAGCGGCAGGGATAAGCACAACAAGCTGGCGGGCGGCAGAAACTATCATAGAGTTTACGCCCTTGCCCAAAGCCTGAAAGACAGAGCCGATAACAATACAAAAGCTTGCTATGGGAAGGTGCAGGCTTATGGTGCCCAAGGCTTTTTCGCCAACATTGTAAAAGCTTACCAGGTCACAGCCTGCGGGCTCAAAGATTCCAAGCAATCCATGAGCCGCAAAACGCATTACAAGACAGCCCACGGTAAGGAAGCAGAAGCCTGCCGTCATCGCATAGCGCAGGGTCTTCATCATACGCTTGCGGTTGCCTGCGCCAAAGTTGTACGCCATAATGGGGATAAGCCCGTTGTTAAGACCGAACATAGGCATAAAGAAGAAGCTTTGAAGTTTAAAGTATACGTTATAAATGGTGTAGCCCATTTTATTTTCAAAGCCGTTAAGTACTCTCTGCATAAAATAGGTCATAAATGAACCTATGCACATCATCAGTATAGAGGGTACACCAATAGCGTATATTTTACCGATAATGCCCGGATTGGGGCGGAATTTTAGGAAGTTAAACTTTATGTCCTTGTTTCTGAAGACATTGAAGATAACCGCCATACAAGCGGCAAAAATCTGACCGATAACGGTAGCGTATGCCGCACCCTCAACACCAAGCCCAAAGCCGAAGGGCATTGTTATACCAAATACCTCCTGCCCCTCGGAAAAGATAAATATAGGGTCAAGGATTATGTTAATTATTGCGCCTATACCCTGTGTAAACAAGGTATATACGGTTCTACCGGTAGATTGAAGCAGACGCTCAAACATTATTTGGAAATAGACACCAAAAGAGAACAGACATACTATACGCAAATACTGCATACCGTATTCCTTGGTCTGAGCATCAACCTTACAGGAATCCATATAAATATCCACACCGAAAAAGCCGAAAACAAGGAACACCAGATACGCTACAAGAGCAAGAAATACACCGTTTTCCGCAATACGGTTTGCGCGTTCAAACTGCTTTTCACCCAAGGAACGGGAAAGAAGAGCGTTTACACCAACAGCGGTGCCAGTACCTACACCTATAAGAATGTTCTGTACGGGGAATGCCGCACCTACCGCATCCAGCGCGGAAGCACCTACCTTTGCAACGAACACGCTGTCCACCACGTTATACAAGGCCTGCACCATCATAGAAATTATCATAGGGATAGACATTGTAAAAAGCAGTTTGCCAACGGGCATAGTGCCCATTTTGTTTTCCTTTTGCGGTGCTTTGACCGCAGAACCGACTTCGCTCATTTTAAACCTCTGTCTTTAAACTATATCAATTTTTTAAGGGCTCCTGTGGGACAAAGCTCTACGCATTTGCCGCACTCGGCACAGATTTTTGCAACGTTGACATCTGCAAACTCCGGCTTTACAACAGTGGTAAAGCCTCTGCCAACCAAGCCGAGTATACCCTTGTTGGCTACTTCGTCACAAACGCGTACACAAAGTCCGCAAAGGATGCATTTACCGTTGTTGCGCTCTATGTGCACAAGCTTTGTTTCGCTTTCGGTGCGACGTTTTGCGCCTTCAAATCTTATATCATTGAGATACATATCGCTATAACGGATAAGTTTACAATCCTTGTAATCGTGACAACCGCATTCTAGGCAACGCTTTGCCTCTTTCCTTGCCGCTTCTTCGGAGAAGCCCAAATATATCTCACTAAAGTCATTCTTGCGCTCTTCTGCGGGGCGGGTGGGCATTACCGCGCGAGGTAGTTTTTCTCTGTCCTCAAAATCCTTCTCGCACACATTACGTTCGGAAACAAAAGGTCTTCTGTAAGGTACATCTGCACCGTTTAGATATGCATCCACTACTGCGGCGGCACGGTTGCCCTCGCCGATAGCTTCTACTGCTATGCTTGCGCCCTTGTTGGTTGCATCACCTATAGCAAATACGCCTTCTATATTGGTGCGGAAACTGTTTTCGTCAGCTGCGATTATACCTCTGCGATTAAGCTCCAACGCCTCAAAGCCCTTTGGGCAAACCTTTTGACCTATGGCGGCTATAAAGCTGTCAGCCTCTATATACTCAAACTTACCTTCTACGGGCACGGGGCTTCTTCTGCCGCCTGCATCGGGCTCACCAAGTTCCATTACCTGAAGCTTAACGGATTTAAGCACACCGTCCTCCCCTATCAGCTCGCAGGGGTTTACGAGGAAACGGAAGTTAACGCCTTCCTCCTTGGCTTCTTCAATTTCAATTTTCTCGGCAGGCATTTCTTTTTCGGTACGGCGGTAAACCACGCTTACCTCTTTTGCACCCAGTCTTACCGCACTGCGGCACGCATCCATAGCGGTATTGCCGCCGCCGACGATAACCACTTTTTCACCAAGGGGCACGGGATTACCCTCTGCTACGGTACGCAAAAATTCTATACCGCCGTATACACCCTTAAGCTCTTCACCGGGGCAACCTACCTTCATACCCGTCCACGCGCCTATGGCTACTATAACAGCATCGTTCTGCGCTTTAAGCTCCTCAAAGCTGATATCCTTACCTATTGTTACGCCACAGCGTATTTCCACGCCCGCCTTTTGGATATGGGCTATCTCTTTATCAAGAACAGCCTTGGGCAAACGGTATTCGGGAATACCGTAGCGAAGCATACCGCCCGCCTTGGGCATCTGCTCATAAATCGTTACTGAGTGACCCTTAAGCGCCAAAAAGTATGCAGAGGTAAGACCGCCGGGGCCTGCACCGATAACCGCAACCTTTTTGCCTGTGGGTGCTTCTTTTACTATCTCCTGTTCGTCAGCCGCAAGCACTCTGTCTGCGGCGAAGAATTTGAGCTGTGCTATAGATATGGGCTCTTCCAAATACTTTCTGCGGCACGCCTTTTCACAGGGGTGAGGGCACACTCTGCCGATAGAGGCGGGCAGGGGCAGTTTTTCCCTGAGGATGCGTACTGCTTCTGCATCGTCACCGTCCGCTATAGCCTTTACATAGCCCTGTACATCGGTACCTGCGGGGCAATTCAGACCGCAAGGACCTTTACAGTCACCGTCGTGGTCACTCATAAGCAGCTCCAGCGCCAGCTTGCGGGATGCAAGCACGCGAGGACTGTTTGTGTCTATATCCATACCGTCGCTTGCTACGGTAGAGCAAGCGCGCATAAGCTTGGGCATGCCCTTAGCCTCAACAACGCAGAGACCGCAAGCACCGTAGTTTTTAACAAGCTCGCTTTCGCAAAGGGTGGGGATTTCCACACCGCCGCGACGGGCTATTTGCAATATTGTCTCGCCTTTTTCGCCCTCCAAGGGGATACCGTTGATTATAATCTTTATTTTTTCCATAATATGTTTATCCCCCTTTATCCTACTTTTACTGCACCGAAGCGGCAAACGGAAGCACATTTTCCGCACTTAATACATTTATCGCTGTCGATAACAAAATATTCCTTAACCTTGCCGCTGATAGCGCCAACGGGGCAATTGCGAGAACACAAAGAACAGCCAACACATTTTTCCTTGTCTATCGCGTACTGCTTCAATGCGGCACATTCCCCTGCGGGGCACTTTTTATCGTTGATGTGAGCTTCAAACTCTTCTCTGAAATACTTGATTGCGGTAAGTACCGGGTTGGGTGCAGTTTGACCCAAACCGCAGAGTGCACCGTCCTTTATACCAAGGCACAGCTCGGTAAGCAATTCTATATCGCCTTCTCTACCCTCTCCCTCGGTAATACGGGTAAGCACCTCCAGCATACGCTTTGTACCAATACGGCAATGAATACATTTACCGCAGGATTCCTTAGCGGTAAAGTCAAGGAAGAACCTTGCCATATTAACCATACAGGTGCCCTCGTCCATAACAACCATACCGCCGGAGCCCATAATTGCACCGGTTGCACCAAGGCACTTGTAGTCTATAACCGTATCAAGCAGTTCTGCAGGGATACAGCCGCCGGAAGGACCGCCCATCTGCACAGCCTTAAATTCCTTGCCGCCGCGGATACCGCCGCCGATATCGTAAATTACATGGCGCAAAGTCTTACCCATAGGAACTTCCACAAGACCGCCGCGGTTGATTTTGCCCGTAAGCGCAAACACCTTGGTCCCCTTGCTGTTTTCGGTACCCATTGCGGCAAAAGCCTCACCGCCGTTGTTTATTATCCACGCAACGTTTGCAAAAGTTTCTACATTATTTATGTTAGAGGGCAGATCGTTATACCCCTTTTGTGCAGGGAAAGGAGGTTTAAGGCGAGGCATACCGCGCTTGCCTTCAAGGCTTTCGATAAGTGCGGTTTCCTCACCGCACACAAAAGCACCCGCACCTGCTTTGATACGCATAGTGCAAGAAAAGTCACTACCCATAATATTGCTGCCAAGATAACCCTTTTCCGTTGCCGCCGCTATTGCCTTTTCAAGACGTTTGATAGCAAGAGGATATTCGGCACGAACATACACAACCATTTCGGAGGCGCCGATGGCATAAGCACCGATAAGCATACCTTCAATAAGAGTATGTGGGTCGCTTTCTATAACAGCACGGTCCATAAACGCGCCGGGGTCGCCTTCATCAGCGTTACAAATAAGATATTTCTTATCGCCCGCAGATGCTCTTGCGGCGTTCCACTTAAACCAAGTGGGGAAGCCTGCACCGCCTCTGCCTGCAAGACCGGAGGTTTTGATCTCTTCTATAACTGCTTCGGGGCTCATACTGCCCAGCACCTTGCGAATAGCACTGTAGCCACCGTGAGCCTCGTAGGCTTCTATCTTATCGGGGTCTATTATACCGCAGTTGCGGAGCGCAATACGGGTCTGTAATTCAAGGAAGCTCTTGTCTTCCTCAGAGATTTCTATATCGGCAAGGGAAGAAAACTCCCCTGCTCTTACAGCGTTTACTATTCTTTCGCCGTCTTTTTCGGAAACACGCACCAAACGCTTTGCCAGCGTTTCACCTTCGTAAATATCAACAATCGGCTCAAGGTAACACATGCCTATACAGCCTGTTATTTCTATTGAAAAAACGTCCTCTGCCTTACGGTTTGCCTCTAATGCGCCGTATACCTGCGCCGCACCTGCCGCAAGACCGCAGCTACCCTGACCTACTACTATACGCATCATTCTGCCGCCTCCTTCTTCAAGCCTTCAAGTATTGCAACGGCTTTATCGGGGGTAAGAGAGCCGTAGGTTGCATCGTCTATCATCATAACGGGAGAAAGACTGCAACAACCGAGGCAAGCCACGTTTTTAAGGGAAAACAAGCCATCCTCAGTGGTGCCGCCGTCTTCAAGACCGAAACGCTCACATATAGCTTTTTCTATACCGTCTGCGCCGTTAACATGGCAAGCCGTGCCCTTGCAAAGCATTATGAGATGCTTGCCAACGGGCTTGAGTCTAAATTGGGTATAGAAGGTTGCAACACCCATAACCTTTGCGGGGGTGCTGTTGGTGTTTTCAGCTATATGATATATTACATCGATGGGCAGATAGCCGTAAATATCCTGCGCTTTCTGCAACACCGTTATAAGATTTCCGCTGTCGCCGCCGTAACGCTTAAGAACATCGTCCAAAAGTGTAAGGTCGCTTTTTGTACAATTGCAGTTGCACATAAAAAAACTCCTCCAATATAAATAAAAGTTCATCTTTTATTGTAACTCATAAATAAAATAAAGTCAACCGTTTTTACAAAACAAAAGCACCGCAAAGGAAAAAACTCTCCCTTTGCGGTGCTTAAAATATACCGTTTTATCAACCGCCGCTTATAATTTTTCTTATTACTGCACAATCCGTAGTGTTTACGGCTTTATCGGCGGTAAGGTCTGCCGCAGAGAGATAATAACCGCTTACCTGTGCATCCCCTGCTATATGTCTTATCATCTGCAAATAGTCAACCGTAGATATATTGGCATCACCGTTTACGTCGCCGCTTACTACAATAACCGCCTCATCTGCCACTTTGCCGCTACGGTCAAGGCTTTGAATTTTAAAGCCCGTACCAATGTATCCGCTTGTGACAACAGCGTTTGCTCCGTCCACTATCTGCAAGGGGTTGGTATTACCGAACAAGGCGGTTACGTCCACACCCTTTATACCTGCATTAAAGCCGCAAAGCACGCTGTTTTCAAATCTGTCTTCGGCGCCTATGAATTTAAGGCTAAAATCATCGCTTATAACAGGGTCTGCAAGGTAACTGTCACTGAGGGTACGGATAACAGTTTGGTTTGCATTATCCTTAATTGGCTGTATTGCAACGTAAACAGTATCATTATAAACCTTTATGCCCTGTGCTGTTTGCATAAATGCGGGCAGCCTGTAAACCGCGCTTAGGGTAGTGTTGCCACCGTTTGTATAAAGGTATTTGTATATACGCGGCAATTGCATTTTAGAGCCTGAGTTGCCCGTCATATACAAAAACTTCTTGTCTGTGCCAACGCCGTCCGCCTCAAAGCCTTGGAATGAATTATTTGGTTTGTTGTTGAGCAAAAATTTGCTTTTTACCAAAGAGGCAGCGTTCTTCATAGAGTAGCTGCTGCCGCCTGCGCTGTTTATCGCCTGATTGAGCAAGCTGGTGGTATATACCGTGTAATAAATATCATCGGAGCTGAATTGAGTGCGAAAAACAATTCTATCGTCTGACGACGAGGTGTTAGTAACATTTACGCGTTTTACGCTTGTACTGTCAAGAGCAGTTCCGTCGGCACTGGCATACTGTAAGCCGTTTACTGTAACCGCCGTATAGGATGCGCCCGTTGCGGAGCTTGCATCCACCTTGTACTGAAGCCTTTGTATTGTAGTCGCAAAGCTGTCGCTTCCCGTTACCGGTGCGCCGCCCGTCCACAGATAAGTGGTGCCTGCTATACTTTGGTCCACATCAAGGCTTTCACCGATACCCGCACCTTTCAGCACTATGTAATCCTTTGCTTCCGCCACGTTGCCGTTGGGCAGGCAACGGGTAATATACGTATCCGTGCCGTGCTTTTGACTGACATAAAGCTCCGCCATATTCTCAGTATATGCAAAATTCTGGACTATATCATCAACAGGCAAACCCTTTATTGTGTGCTTATGGTTTGCTTGCTTTTGAGTCATGGTATAGTCATCCAAGGTATATATTTTTGTTTTGTTCTTTTTACCGTCGCCCGTGGTGTCGTCTATAAAAATACAATAAAAGTTACCGTTAAGCATATATGCCGTTTCTATTTCCACATTTGCTTTTGCGGTAACGGTCCACACTTCTTTAAGGGTGATGGAAGAAGCGGTATAGCTGTATTTGTAAACCTTGGGTGTTTGAGAGCTGGAACCGCCGGAGAAATACAAAGTGCTTGTGCCATCAATCCCCAATCCCTGCATAGACCCGTTGGGAAGGTCGCCGCTGTAGCTTATCTGTGCAAGCTGATGGCTGCCCATGTTGGCCATGGAAACAGAACCCGAACTGGCAGAAAGCGCAGCCTCAAGCTTAGAAAGGCTGTAGCAACACAGATACTGAACATAAGAAGAGCCTTTGGCAAATTTAAGCCAGAACATTATTCTGTCGGAGTTGGGAGAAATACTGAACGCCAAACGGAAGATTCTGCCGCCGGAAACAAGCGAGCTGCCGCTTGAGGAAGCATATAAAAAGTTAGTCAGTTTTTTCTCGTTTGTTATTTTTGCACCTGTAGATGAAGAAGCGTCGGGCGTATAGATGAAACGGGACACATTACGCGCCCAGTAAGTAGAGGTATACAGCTCGTCGGTTGTATCGGTAATAGTGTTACCGTTAATCCATACATACACCTGACCCTGATACTCGTGCACCGCCAGTGCCTCACCGTGTCCGTAATCCTTCAGTATTACATAGTCAAGGCAGGTGGCAGTAAGACCGTCATCGGACACAAGACAGCGGGACAGGTAGACAGAGGAAGTGACACGCTGTGTAGTGAAAACATAGCGATTCCCCTCGCCATCGTTATAGAAATAAAACTGCTGTACCGCCTTGTTTGTACCCAGATTTTTCAAGGTCATAACGGGGTTTGGTGTTTTTGTGTAAGAGGTATAGGCGTGTACTTCTTCAAAATCCAAGCAAATCAACGGAATACAAAGCACCATGGCTAGAACAAAAGACATTAAACGTTTCATTGTTAAAAGCACCTCCTTGTGAAAGTTTAACATATTTAATTCTTTTTTGCAATAAAATTTATACAAAAATTCTTGTATTTTTATAAAAATAATGGTAAAATACCGCAAAGCCTTGATAGGAGGAATGTTTTTTGCGCCTTTTTATTGCCATAGAGCTTGACGACAGAGTTAAAAACGCAATATCATCTACGGCAGGCAGCCTTGCGTTTTTTGGCGAAGGCAGCTTTTGTCCCAAAGATTCTTATCACATAACCTTAGCATTTTTGGGTGAAACGGAGAATATAGACAACATAAAAAAAGCCATGAATTTAATTGAGGCTTTGCCTTTTTACCTCAGTACAAAAGAACTTGAAAATTTTGGGAACACTTACTTTGTTTCTGTTAGTGACAACAAAGCGCTTAACGATATGCAAACACAATTGACAAAGGTCTTAAAAGAAAACAATGTTTGGTTTGACGAAAAGCCCTTTAAGCCACACATAACCATTGTACGCAGATTTAAAAAGCAGGATGAGCCGTTTGTATTTGTACCGCAGGCAACATTTGAGGTAAAAGAAATATCACTTATGGCAACCGTTGGTGCAGGGGTATACAAAAGTTTGTATAAAAAAGCTTTATAATGCAGAAAAATGTCCTGCGTTTTTTATAAAACACTCTTGATAAGGCGATAAAAAAGTGATATACTTAAGCTATGAAAACTATGAGGAGGTAAAGGTTATGGCTAGAAGAAAGCTTATACCTACATGGGTAAAGATTGCGGCAGTTGCAGCACTTTTTGTTCCATATAAAATAGAAACGGAAAAAGACGAGGACAACAAGCTTGTTAAGCTTTCTGCCCAAAGCCTTGCAACGCGCATAACCTACATCCCCGCCACGGAGGATAAGGAAAGCGACGTGTATGTGCAGATACCCGGCTTTAACGCTACGGATGATTTTGATTTTGAGGACGAGGAAGAAGAAATAGACTACGAGGGGCTTTTAGATGAAGTTACCAACGAAATTAACGAAAAGCTTGACAGTTTTGACGAAGGGCTTGACGACACTTTGTCCGACATAGAAAAAGAATACTCTGAGGAACTGTAGTTTTTCTGCGAAGGTTGCATAAACAGCCTTCGCTTTTTATTTTTTAAGTCCGTTTTATTACCCCTAAAATGTTGCATAATAAAGCCACCGAAAGGAAAACCAATGCTTTTAGGAGGTTTTATTATGACTTACAGCGTACTTACAGGTATAGCAATGCTTTTACTTACAGGTAAGGTTTGGGCAGGGCTTTTTGGTCTTTGCGCGGGGATTATTGTCACAAGGTATTTTCGCGAGCGTGTGGGCGCAGTTATAGAAAAGCGCGGCGGTGTTGCAGAAGCACGTGTGCTTAGGCAGGTGTGCTACAACAACGAGGGCGAAAAAGCCACGCCTGAGGATAAGGAATACACTGTATTGGTACAGTACCGCAACGGAGAAAGGCTTAAATATACCTTGCGTGGTGATACTGCCCTGTTTATGAAATTACGCCCGTATATAAGCAACTGATACTTGCAAAAAGGCTTTATGTGTGCTATTGTGGTTACATAAGGCCTTTATTTTTATAAAAAGGAGGAATAAACCGTGCCCAAGGAAAGCGGACACAAAAAGCGCATACTTTATGTTTTAAAGTTTTTGTCGGAGCGTACCGACGATGAACACGGGCTTAGTGTGCAAAAGCTTTTGGAGCTGCTTAAAAACGCAGGAATAAATGCCGAACGAAAGACCCTTTACGATGATATAGAACAACTTAAAGAGTTTGGCTACGACATACAGCTTACCAAAGGCAAGGAGGGCGGTTACCGTCTTGTAAGCCGTGAATTTGAGCTTTCCGAGTTGGTTTTGCTGACTGATGCTGTGCAAAGCTCCCGTTTTATAACGAAAAAGAAGAGCGCGGGGCTTATAAAAAAGCTTGCATCACTTGCCAGCGTGCATCAAGGCAAAAGTCTTTCCCGACAGGTGCAAGTAAGCGGCAGGATAAAGAATATGAACGAGACTATATTCTACAGCGTTGACACACTGCACGGCGCCATCGACAGTGACAGACGAATAAGCTTTAACTATTTTGACCACAACCGCCACAAGGAAAAGGTGTTCAGACACGGAAACAAACTGTACCGCGCAAGCCCTTTATCTCTTTGTTGGGATAACGAGTATTACTACCTTGTTGCCCATGACGAAGACTTTGGCGGTATAAGGCATTACCGCGTGGATAAAATGGCAAACATAGAGATTTTGGAGGAAAAACGTACCAAGGTTGAAGGTTTTTCCCTTGCCGCATACACGGACAAGCTGTTTGGTATGTTCGGCGGCAAAGAATGTCTTGTTACCCTGCGTTGCAAAGATTCCTTAGCAGGCGTAATAATAGACCGTTTTGGCAAAAATGTGCCCTTTAGACTTGGTGACGACGGTTATTTTGAGCTTACGGCAAAACTGGTACTTAGCCCTGTTTTTTACGGTTGGGTAATGAGCTTTGGCGGCGATATTTTAATAAAAAGCCCTGAAGAGGCGGTAGAAGAACTTAAAAGAACCGCGGCGGCAATCATAGAAAGTTATAAATAAGGAGGACTATTAAATGTTGAGTTACATACTTACGGAAAGTACGGCGGTTTACAAGCCCCAGTTTGAATACATGGCAGAGCTTGGACTTCTGCAATTTCAAGAGGGCGGTATACCACTTGAAGTCGAAGCAGGTGAGCGTTTTGAGATAGCGCTTACCGACGGCACAGCAAAGGTTACATATAAAGAGAAGGCAGACATCTTTTGCGGAGCGTTTATGCTTGCCAACAAAGAAGAAGGCTACAGCGCCGCTTTTGACAGCAGATTTGAGCTGTGCGGTGCTATGCTTGACAACTCCCGAAATTCGGTGACTAACCTTAAACAGTTAAAGGAATATGTGGCGTACAGCGTTGCGTTAGGGCTTAACTGCCTCTACCTTTATAACGAGGACACTTTTGAGATAGAGGGTGAGCCTTATTTTGGGTATATGCGTGACAGATACACCGCTGCAGAAATAAAAGAGATACACGATTTTGCAGCAGAGTTCGGCGTAGAAACCGTGCCCTGCATACAGACTCTTGCTCACCTTAACCAAGCTCTGCGTTGGTATTGCTACGCGCCTATTACCGATATGGGCGACACTATGCTTGCAGATGAAGAAAAGACCTACGAGCTTATCGAAAAGATGATTGCCGCTTGGCGTGCCGTTTGCAGTACCGAGTACATAAACATAGGTATGGACGAAGCGCATTTTCTTGGCAGAGGCAAGCACCTTGACAAGCACGGTGCAGAAGCAAAGTTTGATATTATGTGCCGCCACCTTAAGCGTGTTGCTGATATATGCGAAAAATACGGTTTCAAGCCCATGATGTGGAGCGATATGTTCTTCCGAATCGCTTTCGGCGGCTATTACAGCGATGAGAGCATATACCCCGAACTGCTTGCAAAAGTGCCTGAAAATGTAACCTTGGCTTATTGGGACTATTACAGCACCGACCGCGACAAATATATAAAACAGCTTGACAAGCACTTTATGTTTGACAACGAAATAGCCTTTGCGGGCGGCGCATGGAAATGGAGCGGATTCACTCCCTCCATAGACCACAGTTGGAAGGTATCCGAAATAGTTCTTGAGGAAGTAAAAAAGAGAGGCGTCGGCAAGGTTATGGCGACCTGTTGGGGTGATGACGGTGCTGAATGTCTTTCTGCCTGCATTATGCCCGTGCTTGCGCTTTACGGTGCTAACCGTTTAGCGGACGGAAAAGAAGCGGCAGAGCTTGCAAAAGAGAACACCCTTAAGGCCTGCGGCTACACGGTAGAGGAGTTCTTTAAGCTGTGCCGTCCTTCTGTAACACCTGCCGAAAACCTTACTCCCTACGCTAACCCTACCAAGTATCTGTTCTACAACGACCCGCTTAAGGGGATGTTTGATAAGCACACTACCGCAGATTTTGGCAAGTTTTATGCCGACTGTGCCGAAGAATTGGGCGCGCTCAGCACAAAGGGCGGTCGCTTTGGCTATTTATTTGATGTGCAAGCAAAGCTGTGCCGCGTTCTGGAGCTTAAGGCTACCTTCGGTGTTGAGCTGAAAGCCGCCTATGACAAGGGCGACAAGGCAGAGCTGGAGAGGCTTGCCAACGAAGTAATGTCCGAAATTTATGCACGCACCGAGGCGTTTTACGAGGCGTTCCGAAGCGGCTGGATGAAGGAAAGCAGACCCGGCGGCTTTGACACGCAGGATATACGCATAGGCGGTTTGTCAAGACGTTATCTGGCTGTAATGCATACTATTGCAGATTATTTGGCAGGCAATATTGACAGAATAGAGGAACTGGAGCAGGAAAGGCTTTACTTTGACTGCCGTGGTGAGAATTCCGACAAGTGCCTGACTATAGGCTACAACAACTACAAAGCCATAGCTACAGCAAATATACTTTAGGACAGGCCCCCGTTTCTCACTCCTTCGTTGCTCAATACTACCGTTAAAAATATCGGCAGAGGTTTTTACGCCTCTGCCGATTAAGTTTATACGTTTTAATAGATGAGGTTGGAGCCGTCGCAATGCTTTCTGAGCATCAAAAAATCTGCCGTGTTTACTAGGCTGTCGCCCGTAAGATCTGCGGCTGTTTTTTCCAAATCTGACACATTAGAATCGGTAAGCAATCTGCGTACCGCTACCATATCCGTTGTGCTAACCGCACCGTCGCCGGAAAGGTCACCCGGGATGACAACCTTTACGCTGTTTATAACCGCACCCGCTGCATCTGACTGAACAACGGTGCAACCCGTGCCGATATAGCCGGCATCTGCAAGTGAACCACCGTTAATTGCAAGCACGCTGATCTCGCACTTAAACTGAGACTTAAGTTTTGCAGCGGTAATTCCCAACGTACCAACCTTAACGTAGTTTTCTTCAAGGGTATACTCAGAGCCGTCTACCAATTCAAAGGGTGCATCAAACTCGTTAGCCAAGGTAACAACGGTGTATGTACCTACATCGTAGGTGGTGCCGTTTTCGGTATAAGTATAGCTAATCTTATATCCGTCTTTAAGAACTGCACTGTCTGCAACTGCGTTGCCGTTTGCATCCTTAACGGTTACGGTACAGTCAGGCATGCCGTCAATAGCGTGCTTTGCGGTGGTACCGTAAATAACGCGGATGTCGTTGCCGCAAAGTTTCTTCATGTTTTTGATAAGCGCAGGTCTTTGAACTTCCCAGTTAGCGTTATAACCTGCATCATCGGGATGACAGCTGTCTATGAGGCAATCGGGAGAAAGCCCCTTTGTCTTCCACATGGTATAAAGGTCGATAACAAGGTTGTTTTCTTCTGCCGCAACCTGACGCATGCAGTCGATAAAGCTGTCAAGATACGCAACCTCGCCGCCGAAGGAGCTGTAGTCGCCTTTATCAAACACACCGCCCACGGTGGTGGACATATCAATAACGTTAGCGGTCATAAACATTGTGGTTGCACCAAGAGCGTTATTCTTTGTGCGAATACCTCTGAGTGCGGTCTTGTACTTATCCATAAGGGAGGTGGTAGGTGCCGCTGAATAAGCATCGTTTATACCGAAGGAAACTATAACTATCTCAGGCTTATGGGATGCAACATAAGTTTCGTAACGTGCGGAAAGAGAAGCCCAGGAGGTGTCGCCGCCAAAGCCGGCGTTAATAACCGTGGTATGGAAATAATCGCTCCAAACAGAGGTCCAGCCGCCGCCTGCGGTAATACTGTCGCCCTCTGCAACTATTTTCCTGTTGCTGTAAGGAGTAACCAAGGGGAGCTGAGGTCTTACCGTTTCCACGGTAATATAAGAATTGGAAGTAAAGTTACTGCCCCAGGTGCCGGAGGTGCTTATAACCTTGTTGGCAACATCAATATTGTGAAGGTAAAGTCTGTCCCCTACCCTTACGTGCTGCCATACGGACCAGTTTGCCCTTGAAATAGAAGAACCTGCAGAAGTAAGCGGTGCGTAGCTAAACAATATACCGATATATCCCTGTTCTACTACCTTGGAGTATGAACGGTGGTTTGCAACCTTTGTAACTACCTCGTAGTAGCCGCCCTCTGCATTATACTTTGCGTAAGCCTTCTCATAGTAAAGACCGCCTATGCTGTTGCCGGGTGTAACAATGGAAAAGTGGTTAGCGGTAACGCTGTCCCATATACCGTTAAACTTGGTAACGGTAAGCTTACCTATGTTTTCAACCACATTACTGCCCTCAACGCGTTTGCTTTCATCTGCACTTACAGAAACACAAGTGCAAAGCAACATTATCGCAGCAAGAGCCAACGCAAGGATTCTTTTCATTATCTTTTCCTCCCAAAAACATTTTGCTTTACGCAGCACACAAAAGAATGCGCCGCATCCTCGATTTTAGTTTATATCATATTCAAGTGTTTTGTCAAGTAAAAATCGGTGCAAAGTTAAAAAATATTTGTCATTTTCGCACAATAACATATTGACTTGATTCTATTCTTTTGGTATAATATATCATCTATATTATGTGTGCAGACGTCACAGTCTGCGGAAAGGCAGGTTTAGTATGAAAAAACTGTTATCCCTGTTTTTGGTGCTTGCCCTTTGCATTCCCGTTATTGCAATAAACGGCATTACCGAAACGACGGTTGCGGCCGCCTCCAGCCATGTTTATATGATTGTTACCAATCCCGGTCAGGATATGAACACTCAGATGAACATCAGCTTCCATTCCGACTATACCTACACAGGTTGCTATGTAGAGTATACCACCGCTAACGATACCTCCTTTGCCGGCGCAAAGAAGGCAACGGGTAGCTACGACAGTGACGACTATACGTGGTTCTACAACAGATACACCACATCCTCCACCACCTCTGCTAAGTTCACAACCAAATTCTTAAACTACAATGTTGACCTTAGCGGTCTTACCCCCAACACCAATTACATCTACAGAATTTGCGACGGTGCCGGTGCATATTCCGAAACCTATGCGTTTAAAACTGCAGGTCAGAGCCAGTTTTCTATGATTTGGCTTTCCGACATTCACATGACACATACCGAAACAACAAAGCAGACCAAATATCAAAACGCTATAAACTGGGCTGTAAGCAACACCAAATACGAAATCGGCTTAAACATAAACACCGGTGATGTTGTTGCCAGCGGTGACAGATATAAGTTCTGGCAGCAGTTCTACTCTCCCTCCGTATTCAAGCAATACCCTTACGCTTCCACAGTCGGCAACCACGACCTTTATGACAGCATGATGGATGACGATCCCGAATATACTCAGTACTGGAAAGGCGGCGAATACTTCCGTATTACAGCCAACTATCCCGACAACGGTTATGTTCAGACATCCTCCAGAATAAGCGGCTACCTTGTAGATGACGGTTATTCTGCCCACGCAAGCAAGTCTTCCTCTACCCTTTTCGACCCCGGCTCCGGTAAATATGCAGGTAAATACATAACCGGTGCAAAGGAAGACCTTAACGGCAGAACATACTGGTTCCTTTACAACAGAATACTTTATATAAGCTTTGACTATTATGCAATGACCGCAACAGCTGAAAAGCAAACCGCCTTTAACTGGGCATACGATGTTATCGATGCTAACAAGGGGAAGTATGATTATCTCATAGTATCCGAACACCTCAACCTTATTTGGGGCGACGGTGGTAACAGCAGATATTATACTGATTACCAGAATTTCCTTGATACTGCAAATGTTGACATTTTCCTTTGCGGTGACAACCATATTTATTACCGCTCTGACAAGCTTTACGGTGGTGCAAAGACAAGTGATCCCGAAAAAGGCACGGTAATCATCCAGGCCCCCGCTATTACCAATGTTTCTACCTATCCTACCTACACAGGCGCTAAGGAACCCTACGGTGTTTCCAGATATTCTTCTGCTGACTATGTTGGTGCGTTTGCAATAGATGTTGACAGCAGCGGCATGCACTTTAAGCTTGGTATAGGCTCCGGCACGGGCGCTAATATGGCTACACACGAAACCTTTACCATTCCCAAGAAGACCCGTTACACCGATGCTGCTACCGGCATCTACACCGCTCCCGGTGCACTCACCGTTAAAGAAACTTCCGATGCTTCCGCACAGTCCCTCACCACCATTCCTGCAGGCACCGTGTTCGAAGTTAACGAAGGTAACGGTCAGTGGGGCAGAGTTCGCTACAACGGCTTTACAGGTTGGGTTAACCTTGGCGATATGTCTCCCACCCATTACACTGCCGATGTAAGCGCACCCGAACAGTTTGAAATTTCCAATGTAAATGTTGGCTACGCTTCCGCACACCTGGTTAACGCGTATACCCCTGCTTACGGCAGCACCATCGCTAACGGCGGTTGGTTGTTCAGCGGTAACGTTACCATTACGGGTGTAAGAGACAGCAACGGCGCATACAAGGTAACTGCACACGACACCAGCGGCAACGCAAAGAACACTACTCCCATCCCCGCAAACGGCTGCGTATTCCTCATTAACAAGAGCTATCCTAATTACAACTCGCTCATGGCCACCCTTACCGTTGGCAGTTACTTCACCTTGGACTCTAACCGAACAACCGTTTACACCGCTAACCCCGGTGAAGCTAACGTAACACCCAACATCCCCGGTACAGAGCCTGAAGTGCCCGAAACAATAACTCTTAAGGAAGGTACTTCCTACACCAAGGATACATACATAAAGAATGTATCCACTTCCACCAAGGTTTCTGATTTTATTACACAGCTTGATAACACTACCGTCAAAGTATTTAACGTAAGTGGTGCTGAAGTAGCCGCAACAGCTACAATCGGCTCCGGCTATACCGTAAAATGCTATGATACCGCAGGCAAGGAAACAGACAGCTGTGCCATTATAGTATACGGCGATATCGACGGTGACGGCAACTGCTCTACCACCGACTGTCTTACACTTAGAAAAGTTATAAGCGGCGACGGCGAATTTGAAGGTCACTACGCTACCGCAGGCGATGTAAGCCTTGATAACTACATAAGCACAACCGACCTTGCAATATTCCTTAAGATGCTTAGCGGTAACTAAATTACAAAACATTACACGTGAGGGGCGCATAGCGCCCCTCATGCTTTTTACAGGGGCCCCATAAAGCCTATCGGGCTTTACGGGATGCTTTCGAAGACTTAGAGAAGACGATAGAATTCTTGAAGAGATTTTATAAAAAACAACATTATTTGTGTAATGTTTATTGACAGCAGACAGGTTATTTGTTATAATTCACGTATCAAATAATTAAGGCAGATTATATCTGCGGAAAGGGCATTTTTATGAAAAAGCTGTTAGCTATTCTCCTCACATTGGCAATGTGTATACCTTGCTTCAGCGCAGTGGGCTTGCCCGCTACAGCGGTTGTTACACCCCACGTATACATGATTGTCACCAACCCCGGCGAAAATATGGAAACCCAGATGAACATCAGCTGGCACTCCGATTTTACCTACACCGGCTGTTATGTTGAGTACACCACCGCTGACGATACCGCTTTTGCAAATGCAACAGTGGTTAACGGCAGCTATGATGACGACGACTATTTGTGGTTTATGGACCGTTCCACCACAAACGCCATCGGTCCCGATTACCACACCACCCCCTTCCTTAACTACGGTGCGGAATTGGAAGACCTTACCCCCGATACAGATTACATCTACAGAATCTGTGACGGTGAAGGTGCTTATTCCGAAACCTATGCGTTCAAAACCGCTGGTCAGGATGAGTTCTCTATTCTTTGGCTTTCTGATATGCACCTTGACAAGAACTCCGCTAAGGATGCTAAGCTTACCTCCGCTATAAATTATGTAAGCGCGCTTGCAAAATACGACATCGGTCTTTACTTCAACACCGGTGACGTTGTTGCCAGCGGCGACAGATACGGCTATTGGCAGCATTACTACAACTATGATTTGTTTAAAAACTACACCTATGCCGCAACTGTTGGTAACCACGACTTGTTTGACAGTATGATGGATGATGACCCTAACTTTACAAAGTTCTGGGGTTCCTCCGAATATTTCCGCATAACCGCTAACTATCCCGACAACGGCTATGCTCACGCCTCCAGCAGAATAGCAGGCTATCTTGGCTCTGAATACGCGGCTTACACAAACACCTCTTCCAGCAATTTGTTTGTTGTTGACGAAGGCTCTCTTGCAGGCAAAAAGATTACCGGTGCTTATGAAGACACCAACGGCAGAGCTTACTGGTTTATTTACAACCGCATTTTGTTCCTTGTATTTGACTACTATGCTATGACCTACGACGGTGAGCTTCCCGCAGCTTTTGAATGGGCACAGGGCGTTGTTGATTCCAACAAGGGCAACTACGATTACCTCTTTGCTACCAACCACCTCAACCTCTTTAACGGTAACACAGGTACCAGCAGAGACGGCAAATACTACGAACGCTGGCAGTCCTTCCTCGACTCTGCAAACGTAGACGTATTCTTCGCAGGCGACAACCACATCTATTTCCGTTCCAACTCTCTCGTTGCAGGCGCGGTTAATACCGACCCTGAAAAGGGCACCTATATCCTTCAGGCTCCCGCTGTTACCAACACCTCTACCTATCCCAGCTACTCCGGTGCAAACGGCGTTGGTCTTAGCTGCTATGCTTCCGCAGATTACCTCGGCGGCGTTATGATAGACGTTGACAGTGACGGTTTGCACTTCACAGTTGCTACCGGTACGGGCGACGGCTCTAACATGGCTGTTCTTGAAAAGTTTGACCTTCCTAAGAAGATACGTTATGCAGATGCTACACAGGGTATCTACAAACTCGGCAACGATATGCCTCTTTACGAAACCACCGATGTTACATCCACTGTACTTGCTACCATTCCCGCAGGTACCGAGGTTGAGGTTTATGAGGCAAACGGTATTTGGGGTAAGATTCGTTACAACGACAGAAGCGGCTGGACAAGACTTGCAAACGTTCAGTTTATAGCCGCAACCGAAACTCCCTCCACCTACCACAGCTGCACACTCGACGGCGGCTACAACGCTAAGTACTCCAAGGAAGGCTTGTACGCATACACCCCCGCTTATGGCGCAACTATAGCTAACGGCGGTTGGTCCTTTATGTATAATACCGTTTGGATAGCTACAGAACAGGCAGACGGTACCTACATCATTACTGATATCAATGCAGAACAGGTAACTAAGAAAGATACTCCCACCTCTGACACTACAGTAGTTCTTATGGGTGGCACCGGCACCGCTGAACTTCTTGCAGATGTTCTTGTTATGGGCTATCAGTTTACTCTTGACTGGGCGCAGGGTAAAATCAACACCGTTGGTGAAATAGAACTCGGCGGCGGTGACGATTCCTCTGAGGAGTCTTCTGCAGATGACTCTACCGCAGAATCTTCCGAACCTGCTGAATCCTCTGATGAATCTGTTGACACCGATACAGGCATTATCCCTACAGACGGCAATTTGTTGCTCAACGGCAACTATACCGTTACCTCCGATGCATCTGCCATGGCAGATGACGGCGTCAAGGCAACTAACGGCGCTTTCCGCGGTGACGGTACAAATGCTTGGAACGGCGACCTTAAGAGTGATGCTTCCATTGAATGGATGGGCACCGGCAAAACCATAACTTATACCTTTAATTTTGCATGCCCCGTTGACGTTGACGAAATCGTATTCAAGAGTGTTCGTATGGCATCCAACAGACAGTTCGGTACTCTTATAATTAACGGCTCTACCTTCTTCACTGCTGCCGACGTAACCAAGACCGCTATTGAAGGTGCACCTCTTTACAGCGATGCACAGGTTGCACAGTTCTTTGATATTTCTGCTGCTGTTGAGCTGAAGGGCATTACCAAGCTTACAGTTCAGCTTATTACCGACGCTTACTGCTGCCAATACGACGAAATTGAAGCTTACGGCGCAATAGCAAACGGAAGTGACGAATCCGAATCTTCCGAAGTTATTGAATCTTCCGAAGTTATTGAATCTTCCGAAGTTATCGAATCCTCCGAAGTTATTGAATCTTCCGAAGTTATCGAATCCTCCGAAGTTATTGAATCTTCCGAAGTTATTGAGTCCTCTGAAATTATTGAATCTTCCGAAGCAGAAGGTGAATCCGAATCCTCCGAGGCTTCCGAATCCGAAGAAAGCACCGACGGTGAATCTTCAGAAGACGTGGCTGATGCAGTTTACGGTGACGTAAACGGCGACGACAGCATAAACAGCCTTGATGCCGCACAGGTACTTAGATTTGATGCACAGCTTGCTGAGCTTACCGGTGCTGCTCTTATCGCTGCTGACGTAAACGGCGACGGAGACGTTAACAGCCTTGATGCTGCACAGATTCTTAAGTTTGACGCACAGCTTATAGACAGCTTCCCTATCGAAGATACAGCTGATGAAGAAAGCCCTGAAGTTTCTTCCGTAGAATCCGTTGATGCCATCATCAGCGAAGAAGACGAAGATGCTGAATAAGTAAACCTAAAATTACCCCACGAAGTCTTACGACTTCGTGGACACCAAGACAATAAAAATGGCAGGCGTTCGCCTGCCATTTTTGCATAATGTTTCTCAACCGTGTGCCAAGTTGAAGACAAGATTTGTCATCAACTTAATCAAAGAACTAACGCCCTTCATTTTTTCTTGTTTTTTGCTTTTTTAACTCTCTCTTAACAGGCAAGGTAACGGTAAATATGCTTCCCTTCCCTATCTCGCTCTTTACGCTTATACTGCCGCCGCAAAGCTCTGCTATACGCTTGCACAGCGAAAGCCCCAGTCCATAGCCCTCCGATTGATGTGAAACGTCCGCCTGATAAAAACGGTCAAATATCCTACCTATTTTATCAGCGGGTATCCCCTGTCCTCGGTCGGATACGTTCACCACAACACATTGCGCCTCTTCTTTGCAACGCAGAGATATAAGACCACCCTTAGGACTGAACTTTATTGCATTGGAAATAAGGTTTATCCACAGATGGGACAGCATATCCTCATCGGAACTGTAATAGACCGTATCAAGCTCCACATCAAGCTCTATTTCCTTAGCGGTCCATTGCTTCTCCAGCAACAGCACACAACGGCGCAATTGCTCATCCAAAGAAAAGCTCTCTTGTTTTACGGGCGTGCTTGTATGCTCTAAATTGGTAAGAAGCAGTACATTTGCCGCCATATCCGCAAGGCGTTCCGATTCATCAACAATAATCTGCAGGTATTCACGCCGCTGGTTTTCGTCCAAGCTGTCATCTACAAGCAGTTCGTTTGCAAAGCCCTTTATGGAGTTGATCGGAGTTTTGAACTCGTGGGAAAAATTGGATATAAAATCCGTTCTTAAAAGGCGTATGTTGCCAAGCTCCTCCACCATTCCGTTAAAGCCCGACACCAAGGATTGCAGTTCATTTGAGGTATCACGTTCCTCCACCCTTACGGAAAAATCACCGTTTTTCACCTGCTGAGTAGCCTTTGCCAAATTTTTTATAGGCAATACAAAAAAGCGCGTAACGGGTATGGAAAAAAGAGTACTGATTACTACCGCGGAACAAAATATGATAATTATAAACGGATAGTGTCCGCCAAGGCTTGCGTTGTTTTCTTTAAGCCACAAATATATCCAAAGCCCCACAAGGGCAAAGGCGCCCGCAAACAGCAACGTTACAAGTACCGCGGTTAGGATAAGTGCACGTATTGACAAACGACGCCTCATTTGACGTCACCCCCGCAAACAGCTTTGTAGCCCAAGCCTCTTACGGTCTCTATTACAAAGTCATTATTACTGCGAAAACGGTCTCTTAAACGGTTTATATGTACGTCTACGGTACGTTCATCCGTATCACTTTCCATATCCCACAGCTCATCCATAAGCTGACGACGGGTATGTATCTTACCGGGTGAAGACAAAAGCTTGTATATAAGCAAAAATTCCTTCTGCGGCAAAGTTTCGGTTTTACCGTTACAGGTAACGGAAAGTGCCTCAAAATCGAAGACGGTACCTCCCACACATAAGCGTTTTTCGTTTACTATTTTAGCCCTGCGAAGCAAGGCGGCTATACGCAACAACAGCTCCTCTTCGTCCACGGGCTTTACAACATAATCATCTGTGCCGGAGATAAAACCTTTACGCTTATCTGCGGCAGTATCCTTTGCGGTAACCATAATTATCGGTGTATTCATTCCGCCTGCCCTTAGAATTTCGGCAAACTCAAAGCCGTCCATATTGGGCATCATTACGTCAAGAACAATCAAATCCGTATGCTTGCGATCAAGAAGCTCCAAAGCTTCCTCCCCGTCGTGGGCGACCAAAACGTTATAACCCGCACGCACAAGAAGTGCCTTTAAAAGCTTACAGGTATTAAGGTTATCGTCAACAACCATAATGTCAAACATAAATAAACCTCCCTTCTGTAATGGATTATAACACAAAATATGCCAAAAAGAAACAGCAAAAATACAAAATTTGCAGTCCTTTTATGTTGACAAAAGGCGGTGCTTATTGTATAATGATGTGGAATATGATAAAAGGATAAGATTCGCTATGGCGTTATTGTTAAAGGACAGGAACGGTACGTACATTGTTGTAGGCAATAAGCAAGAGCGTACCCTGAAATTTTTATACAAGACGGTATCCGGCAGGATGGTGCTTAAGCTTTTGACACGCCCTGTGGTTTCTAAGGTCACCAGCAAGGTGCTTGACAGCAGGCTTAGTGCATTTGCAGCAAAAAATGCCATTAAGAAGCGCAAGATAGAAACAGAAATGCTTGAAAAAAGCAAGTTTAAGTCTTATAACGACTTCTTTACCCGCAAGCTAAAAGAAGGTGGCAGAACTGTGGATATGATGCCACACGCCCTTATAAGCCCTTGTGATTCCAAGCTTTCCGCTTACACCATCGGCAAGGACAGCAGTTTTGTTATAAAAGGCACGCCGTACACTGTTAATGACCTGCTTGGCGGTGACGGGATATATAAAGAATACATAGGCGGCACCTGTCTTATATTCCGCTTGGCGGTTGATGACTACCACCGTTACTGCTATTTTGATAACGGCAAAAAAGGCGCAAACACCTACCTTAAAGGGGTTTTGCACACGGTGCATCCTATTGTTGTGGGCGAATACAACATTTACAAGCGCAACTGTCGTGAGTATACGGTTATGGATACCGAAAACTTTGGCAAAGTGGTACAGGTTGAGGTTGGCGCAATGATGGTGGGTAGAATAAAAAACTTCCATGGCGCGCACAGCTTTAAGCGTGGTGAAGAAAAGGGTATGTTTGAGTTTGGCGGCTCTACCATAGTACTTTTGCTTAAAGAAAACGCTGCAATTTTGGATGAAGACATATTGCACAACAGCTCAAACGGCGTTGAAACAATTGTTAAATACGGCGAAAAAATAGGCGTTAAGGCATAAATAAATTACCTACAGAAAGGGATATATAATATGAAAAAGTTTTTTACTTCCGAATCGGTTACAGAGGGACATCCCGACAAAATATGTGACAAAATAAGTGACAGCGTGCTTGATGCGATACTTGAAAAAGACCCTATGGCAAGAGTTGCCTGCGAAACCGCTTGTACCACAGGCTTGGTTTTGGTAATGGGCGAGATTACCACCGATGCTTACGTTGATATTCAGGGCATTGTAAGAGAAGCTGTAAGAGAAATAGGCTATGACTCTTCCGACAAGGGCTTTGACTGCAACACCTGCGGCGTTATCGTAGCACTTGACGAGCAGTCCAAGGATATTGCAATGGGCGTTGACAAGGCGCTTGAAGCTAAGGAAGGCACACTTTCCGATAAGTACGACACGGGTGCAGGCGACCAAGGCATGGTATTCGGCTTTGCCTGTGACGAAACAGAAGAGCTTATGCCCCTTCCCATATCTATGTCCCACAAGCTTTCCAAGCAGCTTACCGCCGTACGCAAGAACGGTACGCTCCCCTACCTGAGAGCTGACGGTAAAACACAGGTAACCGTTGAATACGTTGACGGCAAGCCCGTAAGAATCGACAGCATTGTTGTTTCCTCCCAGCACGCGGCGGATGTTGAGCTTGAACAGATAAGAGCGGACATTATTGCAAATGTTATTACCCCCATCGTTCCCGCAAGCTATATTGACGAAAACACAAAGATATATGTTAACCCCACCGGCAGATTTGTTACCGGCGGTCCCAACGGCGACAGCGGTCTTACCGGCAGAAAGATAATTGTTGATACCTACGGCGGCTACGCAAGCCACGGCGGCGGCGCCTTTTCCGGCAAAGACCCCACAAAGGTTGACCGCAGTGCGGCTTATATGGCACGCTATGTTGCAAAGAACATTGTTGCTTCCGGCATCGCTTCTGCGTGTGAAGTGCAGATAGCTTACGCTATAGGCGTTGCAAAGCCTCTTTCCGTATACATAGACACCCGCGGCACCTGCAGCGTTGTTTCTGACCAGCGTTTGGCAGAGATTGTTAACGAGGTATTTGACCTTCGTCCCGCGGCTATTATTGAAAAGCTTGAACTTAGAAAGCCCATATACCGTCCCCTTTCCGCATACGGTCACTTTGGCAGAGAAGAGCTTGGCGTTAAGTGGGAAGACACCGATATGGTGGAAGCTATTAAGAGCAAACTTTAATTACATCAAAGGGGTCGGCTGTAAAGTCGTCCCCTTATACTTTAAGAAGGAGAATAGCAGTTGGAAAAGCTTGAAGGTATAGTTGAACATATTGTATACACAAACCCCGATAACGGCTATACCGTTTGTCTTTTGGACTGCGGAAACGGAGAGCCTGTTACCGCTGTGGGGCTGTTGCCCTCCACGGTTGAGGGTGAAAAGCTTGTCGCCGCCGGTGCTTGGACAAACCACCCCAGCTTTGGCAGGCAATTTCGTATTGAAAGCTACGAAAAGCAGTTGCCTGACGGTGCAGAAGGTATGTACAAATTTCTGTCCTCCGGTTATATTAAAGGCTTAGGACCCGTTACCGCAATGCGCTTGGTGGAAAAGTACGGGGAGGAAAGCTTTAACGTACTTTCCAATCATCCCGAATGGTTGGCAGAGTTTAAAGGGATAAGCCGTAAGCGTGCCCTTGCCATTGGCGAGGATTTTAAGCTGAAGTTCGGTATGCGTGACGTAATAATGTTTTGCAGTAAGTACTTCGGCACGGCTATTTGCACCAAGATTTACAAGCGTTACGGCGGCGCGGCGGTGGATTTGATTAAAGCCAACCCCTATATGCTTTGTGACGACATTGCAGGCATAGGCTTTGAACGTGTAGACAAGATGGCGGCTGATTTGGAGTTTCCACCTGATGCGCCTGAGCGCGTTAAAAGCTTTATAAAGCATATACTTTTAACTGCGGCATATAACGGCGGTCATTGTTATCTGCCCATAGATGAGATAACGGAAACGGTAGCGCGGAGTTTGGAAATAGACCCATTATATGCCGAAAGCTGTATGAACGAGCTGGCACAGCTTGGTCAGCTTGTTCTGGGTAGCGGAAGATGCGCCCTTAAGCTTTATAACGAGGCGGAGCGTTTTATCGCACAGAAGCTTGCTTCCATGGCGTGTTGTGAGCTTCCTTTTAGAATATCGGGAATAGATGACAGCATAGCCTTTTTGGAGAAGAAGTATAACATAGAATACGCGCCCAACCAAAAGCGGGCTATAAAATACGCTACAAGCAACGGCGTTACCGTGGTTACGGGCGGACCCGGTACAGGTAAAACCACGGTTATAAAGGCGATACTTGAGATATTTGCCGCGTCGGGCATAAGCTTTATGCTTTGCGCGCCCACGGGGCGTGCGGCAAAGCGTATGAGCGAGGCTTCGGGCAACGAAGCAAAAACCATACACCGCCTTTTGGAAACCAAATTCAACAACAAGGGCGAGCAGATATTTGTTCACGACAGACACAACCCCCTGCCCTACAGCGCAATTATTGTTGACGAAGTGAGCATGGTTGATGCTTTGCTTATGGAAAACCTGCTGAGGGCTATACGGGACGGTGCTTATCTTATACTTATCGGCGATAGCGACCAGCTTCCGCCCGTGGGTGCGGGTAATGTACTTTCTGACATTATAGCATCAAGGGTATTCCCCGTAATACGGCTTAACGAAATATTCAGGCAGGCGAGAGAAAGTCTTATAGTTGTTAACGCCCACAGCATAAACGCAGGCGAACTGCCGGAACTTGCAGACAAAAAGAAAGACTTCTTCTTTATGGAGCGACAAAACGCCGAGGAAATGACAGAGCTGATTAGCCAGCTTTGCAAAACAAGGCTGCCAAATCGCTACGGAATAGACCCCAAAAGCGACATACAGATAATAACCCCCACTCGCAAAGGGCCCATGGGCACGGCGGCACTTAATACCGCGCTGCAAGATGCGCTTAACCCCAAAGAAAAGGGTAAAAACGAATGCAAGATAGGAAGCACCCTGTACCGCGAAGGCGACAAGGTTATGCAGACAAAGAACAACTATGACATCCCTTGGAACGCGGACGGGGTTGACGGCACGGGCGTTTTTAACGGTGATATAGGTATTATCAAAAGGCTTGATGCCCACGACCAGACCGCCATAATTAAGTTTGACGACCGCATAGCGGAATATGATTTTTCTATGTTTGAAGACGTGGACCACGCCTACGCGGTAACGGTGCACAAAAGTCAGGGCAGTGAGTACCCTATCGTTATTATCCCCTTCTTTGATTTCCCGCCCATGCTCATGTACCGCAGTCTGCTTTATACAGGTGTTACCCGTGCAAAGCAGATGTTTATAGGCATAGGTAAATCCGCGCGGCTTGCACAGATGGTTATGAACGACCGCAAGCTGCAAAGGAACACTACGCTTAGAGAACTGCTTGAAAGTATAGAATAATCATTACGATAACAAAACAGCCCAACCTTTCTTTACAGAAAAGGTCAGGCTGTTTTGCTCTTTCTTTATATCTTTGTTTCCCTGTTACCGATTTTCACACACGGACATTATAAGCATCAACAATACCAAAGCGATAATCATACCGCAAATAACGAAAACCTTTTTGATCATCAACATTCACACTCTATCACGTACGGGATACACTTGGTAATAAGAAGTGTAACACCCACTTTGTCCATGTATACGCATTGATAGGGGGTTGTGTCATATAGAGAGGGAGTTTCGTAAAAAGCTACGCAGAACACTTCTTTGGCATCGTCATAGGAGAATACTACATGGCGATACTCGTTAGGGTATTCCGCCCTTGCTCTCTCCTCAGCGGCTTCAAGGGTGTCTATTACGGGAAGCGGTATATCTATAGGCTGTATATTAACAAAGCCTTCGGTTATACGCTCCAGCTCATTCTCTACGCCGATGTAAGCGCCTTCCATTACTGCGGTCCAATCGAAGCGATTTGCGCCGTAGCTGTAAAACCTGTGCTCTTTTTCATAGTGTATGCCAAAGCGGTCCAAATCCTCTACCGTCACTCTTCCGTTTTCGAAAGCGGTAATCAAATCTTCCTTGTCACCGTTTGAATAAAAGACGGTAATATATTCGCCTATGTAGCTGTAGAAGAAATAGGCGTATGTTTCGTCTTCGTAAAAGTATTGGTACGCCTCGCCTACCGCTTTACCGTAGGAATCGTCAACTATGTTTATCACGGTTTTGGGACCCGGCACACTGTTTTGGTCACCCGTAAGCCCTGCATCATACCTAAGTATGCCTGCGGCATCAAGGTTGTCAACCGCACCGTCACCGTTATAATCGGCACACACAAGCCCCTCACCCTCAAGGCTTATTAACTTAGCGTCGTGCTTTAGCACCTGCGCCGCATCAAGACTGTTTACGGTTCCGTCAAAGGTTACGTCCCCAATGGGAAATAGTGACGTTGCGAACGCCGTAAGGTTAACGCAAAGGGTAAAAGCAACAATTCCGATAAAAATCTTTTTAATCATAAAAGCACTTCCTTTCTTTAAAATTATGAGTAAACTCTATTCACCGCTGATTACGTAAAGGGTTACGCCGCTTTGGTTAAGGTAAACCGTTTGGTCACCGCCTGCGGTGCCGGACATAGAGAAGTGTACCGCCCAAGTGTGGTCTATATGGGAATAGTGGGTGGCTACAGTATCGTATTCCACGGTGCACTCAAGTGCCGCTCTCTCTACCGCATCTTCGGAACAGGTTATGGGGTCGGAGTCTTCGTTTACAAAGCCGTCAGTCTTTACAGCACAGCCCGGGTGCTCGGAAAGTATCCTACTTGAATCGGGCATTACGCTGAAGGACTCATCCTCGGCGGTCTTTTCTTCTGCATAGTAGAATATGTCATACTCCTTAAGCTGTTCAATGCTTACGTGGTTGTATTCCAGTGCTTCTACTATATTCTCTGCGGTGCCATCTTTATAATGCACTACTATCCCCGTGCTTTGTATAAAAGGGAAATAGTATATATAATCGTCGTCCACGTAAAACGCCTCAAGAGCTTCGGCGCCGCCGTCGGTAAGGTCCTCTATATAGTCCACGCCCTTGGGGCCGTCGCCGGAACTTGGCTTGGGGGGATCATCAACCATACCCACCTTAGTTCCTAATTCCTTTTCGTAGTATATGCCGAAACGATCCAAATCTTCAATAGTAACTACGCCTGTTTTGAAAGCATCACGCACGTTTTCGCTTGTGCCGTCGGAATAGTACACTATAATATGGTCACCTATTAAATTGGTAAAATAATAGGTATAGGTACCGTCCGTGTAAAAGTAATCGTATGCGGGGCATATAAAACCATAGTCGTTTTCGTCAACTATATTTACTACGGTTTTTGTGCCGACTTCAACTATATCTTCGGGCATAGGATCAATTACAGGCGCATCGGCAATGGGTTGATCCTGGGGGTCATTAACTACAGGCGGTACATATTCGGGGGCAGTATATTCTGCACCGCAGTACTCGTATATAAGACGGGTCATAAGGTCAACAAGCTTTTCCTCCTCGTACTGTTGAACGGAAGGCGGTAAATGACTGCCTCCCACTCCGCTTGTATCTGTAAGAAATGCGTAACTGCCGCCTGTAAGCACAGCGTAGCTTCTTAAAAGAATCTCAGTCTCCTTGTTTATACCGCTGGATGCAACGGGTATAATCCTAATACCCATGGCTGCGGCATCCCTTAAAGTATTGCTGATATCCTCTTTTATTGGAGTATTGGAGTGCGGAGGTGCATCCAGTATGAGAAACATTACCTTTACGCTGTCTTCTTCCCACGCATGGTCGTAAACAGCGTTACGGAGGGCTTTGTCAACGGCTTCTTCATAATCGCCGCCGCCTGCCGCATATTGCTCTGCCACGTTTTGTTTTACCTTCCCGGCGTCTGTCTCAAATGCGTAGTATTTTACAATATATTCGTCCTGCAGGTCACGGTAGAAGTTTACGCTGGTGCGTACATCAAAACCTGTAGCGGAAGCACGGTTTATTATCTCCTCTACCTCTGCTTTAAGGTATGCTATCTCATCACCCATAGAGCCTGTTGTGTCCACCACAAACATAAGGTCAAGTTTTTTTGCACTCTTGATGCTGTCAACCACAAAGCGGTATTCGCCGTCTTTGGTATAGTCCTTGCTTTGCTCTTTACCGTTGTAGTTTAGTGTAAGCTTTGCAGGTGCGGCATTGTTGCCGTCCAAACCGTAAAACAGATACGCACGACCTGCCGCGTTACTTACTGCGGAATAAAGCACATTACCCTCGGCATCAAGCAGTTTTACTGCCGCGCCTTCAATAAAGGAGACTTCAAAACGCTCTTCGTTGCCCTGCGCTTGCTTTTCATAAACCACGTCAACACTTATGCGGTTTGCACTGGATATCAACCATTTATCGCAATACTCCTGCCATTCGCTTTTCAAAAGTGCCGTCCACGCAGAAAAGTCATCGTTATCCCGCACCTCACCTGCGGTAAGGGTACCTGCCTGAGCTTGTATTTCACCATACGGATAAATGTCGGGGCAAACAACGTCTTCCGAAGGTAACATAGTGGGCACATCCACATCTGCACCTGCGTATTCACCGTCTATGCCTTCCGCCGCCTCTTCACGTTCAAAATCAGACCCTATCCCTGTCATAAGGTTTGTATTATCTTCGGGGCTTCCTTCTACAACGCCATCTTTGTTTTCAACGGTAATTTTTTCGTCTTCTTTGCTGTTGGCGGAGGGATTTTTACTTTCTTCTACCTCGATTTCGGTAACAGGGTCGGAAGAAGAGCTTTCCTGTTTCTTATTGTCACCGCCGCAAGCGCATATAATCAACATAAGAGATGCTAAAATTATAGCAAGTAAAGCTTTCAAGGTTTTATGTTTCATCATTGTTACCTCCTTTTTTGCCCTTTCACTATATTAGACGAAAACCGCGACCATTACTCTCACCATAAAAAGAAAAAGTCTGCGTTTTTTACGCAGACCCAAGCTGATGACAAACCTTGTCATCAGCTTGGCAGACTGCTGAGAAAGAGTACAGATGGGACGAACCGAGGCGAGAGCTGTACTGAGTACTGTGAGCCGAGGTTCGTTCCAAACGAAAAAAATATAAAAATATATAAAAATTTCGGGAAAATTTTCTCCGAAATTTTTCACTTTACAGTAACTATATTTTCTTTTTTCGCGTTCTGTGCCTTTGTCAGCGGTCTGAAAGTCTGCGTTTTTTACGCAGACCTTTACTTCTATGCAATTACACGGTTTTTCCAAATGAATTCCATTACTTTATCCCAGTATATGCTGGTTATAATGTCATCCTTGCCGTGCTTTTCTTCTAATTTTTCTGCAGAGATGCCTTCCTCCTTGGCGTATTTTTCAAGGTAGCTTTTATATTCTTCGTTGCTTACCTCTCTGCCTATTTCTTTGTCAAGAATGGCATACATGGCAATTTCAGACTTGTAATAGTCCTCCGCATAAGCAATGGCTTCTTTCCTCCAGCTTTGTGCATCGGTGCCTATAAATATCTCCACCCCAGCGCCGTATTTTGCCGCCTCTTTTTTGTAATGGTTATACATTTCTTCCACATAACGGTAGACTATATCATTGGGATATTTGATAATCTCGCAGTTTGCAAGTGCCGCTTTCCAAGCGTTGGTATACATTGTATCCTGCGCCTTCTTTTCTAGCTGCTTTTTTGCATAGGCATCAAAGTCTTTGGCAGAATCCAGCCCAAAATGCTCTTTTACAAAGGCATCATCAATATTAGCATCAGTCTTGTCTTTTTCCTGTATTTGCTTTACGGTAATCTCCAGCTTTAAGGTTTTGCCCCTAAGTCCTTGGCTGAAATAATCGCTTGGAACAGTGATATTTGTGCTTACGGTGCTACCGACTTTTGCACCTACCAAATGCTGTTCTACCTCCGGAAACTCAAAGTCCCCATCGCCTACTATAAGATTTGCCGTGGTACTGCCACCATCAAAGGTAACGCCGTTAAGATATGCGGTGTAGCTTATATTAACATGGTCGCCCACCTCTACTTTTTCTTTATCCAAAGGCTTATAATAGGAGTATTTCTTTTTAAGCTCTGCCTTATAGCTTTCCACATCCGCGTCGGTAACGCTTACTTCTTCAACCGCAACACCTTTGTACTTGCCTAATATAATGTATTGCTCCATATCTTCTTCCAAGGTGCCTATATATGTAAATACGTCTATGCTTTCTTCCCTCTTGTCTGTCTTATTTCCCTTGCCGCAACCGCACAAAACAAAAGAAAGCAAAAGCACTAAAACAAGCGTTTTTTTCAAGGGGTACCCCCTCCTTCCGCTAATAATTCTACCCCTATCTGCCACAATTGTCAAGAATTTTTTAATAAACGTTAATGTTGAATTTATATAAGGGTAATATAATCGTGTATCTATAACTAATGGAAGGCGAAAAATATGGTAAAACTTACAGCTATAAAAAAGAGCTATACCGTTGGCGACAGCAAGGTTGAAGCGCTTAAAGGCATAGACCTGCAATTCCGCAAGGGGGAATTTGTTTCCATATTGGGGCCGTCGGGATGTGGCAAAACTACTATGCTTAACATCATAGGCGGGCTTGACAGATATGACAGCGGCGATATTGAAGTCAACGGCACAAGCACCAAGGCTTTTAAAGCAGCGGATTGGGATGCTTACCGTAACCACTCCGTGGGCTTTGTTTTCCAAAGTTACAATCTTATAGGACACCAGACAGTGCTTGCCAACGTTGAATTAGCACTGACTCTTGCAGGTGTATCAAAATCGGAACGCCGCCGCAGAGCGAAAGAAGCACTTATAAAGGTAGGCTTAGGGGCAGAAATCAAAAAGAAGCCCAACCAACTTTCCGGCGGTCAGATGCAACGTGTTGCCATAGCACGTGCGCTGATAAACGATCCGGAAATAATTTTGGCAGACGAGCCTACAGGTGCCCTTGACAGCGAAACCAGCAAGCAGGTTATGGAAATTCTGGCTGAAGTAGCCAAAGAACGCCTTGTAATAATGGTTACCCATAACGGAGAGCTGGCAGAAGAATATTCTACCCGTATTATCAGACTTTCAGACGGTATCGTTATTTCCGACAGCAATCCCTGCAACTTAGCCCAGTATTCCACAGGTGTAGTTAAGGCAACCGAAACGAAAAAAGCCAAGAAAAAGTCCATGACGCTCAAAACTGCGTTTACCCTATCCCTTAACAACCTGTTTACCAAGAAGGGCAGAACCATACTTACCTCCTTTGCGGGCAGTATTGGTATAATAGGCATAGCGCTTATTTTATCAATGTCCAGCGGGTTTAGAGGATATATAAACCGCGTTCAGGAAGAAACACTCTCAACTTATCCTTTGTCCATTATGTCCACAACTATGAGTAACGGTATGAGCGTTATGTTTACCAACGAGGAGGAAGAAGAGGACTTTAAAAAAGAACCCAACACGGTATATTCCAGCACGATGCTTTCCAATCTGTATAACTCTATACAACAGGATATACATTACAACGACCTTAGAGGGCTTAAAGCCTTTATTGAAAACAAGCCTATACCTTACATCGACGAAAGCAAAGACGGTTTTTACCACCTTGAAGGCTGTAAAATTAAGGATGTTGCCACAGTTCAGTACAATTACGGTCTAAGCCTTAATTTCTACTGTGCAGACACCACGAAGGGCGTTGTAAAAGCCGATACCTTAGAAATAATAGATACTATTTACACAGAAATGATAGGTATGAGTTATACGGATATGCTAAACTCCATGTCCGGTATGATGGGCGGTGCCTTAGGCAGTATTGCAAACACCGTATCAATGGATATGTGGTGCGAGCTTATTGATAATCAAGAACTGCTTGACAGTCAGTATGAGGTTTTGGAGGGACATTGGCCCAAAGAACATAATCAAGTCGTATTGTGCGTATCCGAAAACTATCAAATTAACGAATTCGTTGAGTTCGGTATGAACCTTAAAACCCGTGAAGAGCTTGCAAAAATGCTTGAGCAGGTTAAGGATACAGAAAACGGCGGCAAGATTGAATACACAAGAAACGCTTATACCTTTGAAGAACTGCTTAAAACAAAGTTTAAGATGGTGCTTAATTGTGACTTGTACAAAGAAGGCAACGGAAAGTGGTACGACAACAGCAGCAACCCCGCATTTATCAAAGACTTGGTTGACAACGGCTTGGAAATAGAAATCGTCGGTATTATCCGTCCAAGAGAGGATTCTGTTGCACAATCAATGACGGGCGTATTGGGATATTCCCATGAGTTAGTGGAATATATAATAAACGAAACAAACAAAAGCCCCATTGTAATCGCACAAAAAGAAACCCCCGATATTGATGTTTTGACGGGCAAGCCTTTTGCTGATGAAAACAGCGGACAAAACAGCAACGCTGTCCCCCCCGAATTTGAGGCATTCGGCGAAAAACTTGAAGGTGAACTGCAAGCAGAATTTTACGCATTGTTAGGCACGGATGACCGAACCAAATGGATGGGATTTATAACCAAGCTTAACGATGAACAAAAAGCCGAATTTATGGGTATGATGTCCAATATGGGGACTATGGAAAACAGCGATTCCACCTATGAAAGCAACTTGGATCTGTTTGGTTCCGTTGATTTTGATACACCTAAGTCCATAAACATTTATCCCGTAGATTTTCAGGCAAAGGACACAGTTAAGTCCGAAATAGACCGTTTTAACAAGGGCAAAGAAGAAGCAGAACAGATACAGTATACCGATATACTGGCTGTTATGCTTTCCTCGGTAAGCACCATTATAAACGCCATATCTTACGTTCTTATAGCATTTGTGTCCATCTCTTTAGTGGTTTCTTCCATTATGATAGGTGTAATAACCTATATTTCTGTTTTAGAGCGAACAAAAGAAATAGGCATCTTGCGTGCAATGGGCGCTTCAAAACGCGATATAGCAAGAGTTTTCAATGCAGAAACCCTTATTGTAGGCTTTGTTGCGGGTGCTTTGGGTATTGCGGTAACGATATTGCTTAACATACCCGTTAATATAATAATCAACAGCTTTGCGGAAATAGGTAACATTTCTGCATTGCCGGCAGGCGGAGGATTGATACTTGTAGCGGTAAGTATGTTCCTTACTTTTATTGCAGGTCTTATTCCTTCCAGAATTGCCGCTAAGAAAGACCCTGTAGTTGCACTGAGAACCGAATAATCAAAATAAAATGCGCTTGCTTTATTAAAACTTGTTTAAAGTTTTTTGGCAAGCGCATTGACATTTTATGGAATAAGTTATACAATAAGTAATAGAATATATTATGAAAGGAAACCCTATATGGACGCACTTAAAAAGTTTTTTCCCTTTTCTTTTGGCGCAAAAGATGTAGCGGCATTTATAATTAAAATAATAATATATTTGGTTGCAGGGGCAATTATCGGCGTGGTTCTTAGCTTGGTAGGCAAAATACCCGTTGTAGGAATAATAACAGGTATAATCGGCACAATTGCTGAGATTTACATACTTTGCGGCATCGTACTTACGGTACTGGATTATTTAAAGATACTTAAATAGTAAGAAATACATTCAAAAAGCCTTTGGAGATACCCAAAGGCTTTTTTATTGGTATACCAAACAACAATCCGCCCGCTATGCGGGCGGTTTTTCATCTTCGGGCATAGCCCTAAAAACTACTGGCTACGCACAAGTGCGCTCTGTATTGGCCTGCCAGCCATGCATTTGTTACCTGCTACCCATAAATGGGTTTTCATAAGCTTTCCGTCATGTTATAGGCGTTAGCACAAAAAATGCAACCAACAACCGTACCACCAGACGTCTATGCAAAAACGGAAAACACTACTGTAGGGCGGGGTTTTATCTCCCGCCGCCACGCGGCGCATACATGAAACCTGATGTCGTGTAAAATATTTTACGACAAAGATTG
>JAFQHL010000068.1 GCA_017397955.1 Clostridia bacterium | reverse complement strand
GCCGGCGCATTGTTCTCTGCCGATATAAAAGCGTTGTTTGAAGACGAAGATATGAGCATAAGCGATGCTAACGGCAACGCTGTTTCCGACACGGCAAGAGCATCTACGGGCTGTGTTATAACCACCGTTATAAACGGCGTTGGCAGCAGTCTTACCCTTGTTGTAAACGGCGACGTTAACGGTGATGCTTATACCTCCACTGCAGACTATTTGCAAATGATGCGCCACGTAAAAGGCGACAGCACTATGGAAGGCTACTTCTTTGCAGCCGGCGATATGACCTATGACAACGTGGTTAACACCACCGACTGCGCCATCGTAAGAAAACTTATAAGCGGCGATTAAACAAAAATATAACGCTGCTTGTGCTTTTTAAAGCACAAGCAGCGTTTTTATTATTTATTCTGCCATTAAAATAGTGCTTTTTTTGCACAAATGGAGCGTTTTGCCTTGACTTTTAGGAAGGTTTGGCGTATAATTCTTGTAGTCGCGTGCAGTTTTTTGGGCGATATGCCCAAAAGTGAATTTGCGGCACACAAGGAGAAGTAGTTATGAAAAGATTTTTAGCTTTATTTATTGCCTTAAGTCTATGCCTGGGGCTTTGCTCTTTTTCTGTTTTTGCAGATGAAAGTTCTCCCGCCCTTACAGCCGAGGAAACCAACCTGCTTTACGGCATGGATTATACCGTCACATCCACCACATCTGCAATGGCAGATGACGGTATAAAGGCAACCGACGGTCAGTACCGCGGTGACGGCATCAATCAATGGGGCGGCGATACCAAGACAGAAGCCTCCATTGAATGGATGGGTACAAGAAGAACCGTCAAATACACCTTCCGCTTCAATTCCGAGGTTAATATCAGCAAGGTAGTATTCAAAAGTATGCGTCTTGCTTCCAACAGACAATTTGGTACAGTAACAATAAACAACGGCACATCTATGACCACAAGTCAGTTGACAAAAACGGCTATAGCAGGTGCTCCCCTTTATACAAGCGAGGACGGAACCATTGTAAAAGCTGACCAGTACTTTGATGTTACCATCCCCGCTGAGCTTAACGGCGTAACCGAGCTCACTATTTCCTTCACTACAGAGATGTACTGCTGTCAATACGATGAAATAGAAGCTTACGGTATCGCTCTCCCCACCGAGGATTCCTCCGAGGAAAGTGCGGAAACCTCCGAATCTTCTGAGTCTTCCGCAGTAGCCGAATCTTCTGAAATTACAGCGTCCTCCGAAGAAGAGTCAGAATCTTCTGCGGTAGTTTCCGAATCCTCTGAGGAAACAACAGAGTCCGAAGAAACAAGTGAGGACAGCGGCGAAACAATCCGCAACAACCTACTTTACAAAAAGACCTACACCGTAACCTCCGATGCTGACTTAGCAGACAACGGTGTTTTGGCAACCGACGGTCTATACCGTGGTGACGGTGTCAGCGAATGGTTTGGCGATGTTAAAGGCGACGTTTCTATGGAATGGCTGGGCACTTCCAAAACCATCAACTACACATTCAGCTTTACATCTCCCACCAACATAGACACTATTATATTCAAAACCGTCCGTATCCACACCAACAGAATGTTTGGTACTGTTACCGTAAACGGCGGTGAGGCTATCCCCTCTTCCCAGCTTGAAAAAGTTTCTGTTGAGGGCGCACCTGCAAGTAGTATTGACGGTGAGGAGCAGTACTTTGATATTATTATTCCCGTAGAGCTTAAAGGCGTAACAGAGCTTAAAATAAGCCTTTTTACCGATGCTTATTGCTGTCAGTATGACGAAATAGAAGCATACGGCAACAACAGCACTTCTTCCGAAGACGAAGAATACACCGGTCCTTTCCAGCTGGGCGGTGTTGCCGCTATTGAAGGCGTATCCGAAGCCACAATCGGCGACACGATAGAGCTTGATGTATATGTTAACGGCATTACCACCCCCGACGGTGTGGTTGCAATCGACCTGCCCATAAGCTACGATGCTGACATACTTAAGCTTGTTTCTGCACAGCCTATTGTTCCTGCCGCTTGGGGTGATGCTTACATAAACCTTAGCCCTGCGGATATGACAGGCATTCCTTATGTGCTGAGCCTTGCCTGCAATGCAGACGACCTGCTTACCAACAGCGCTTACTACGTAAAAGAAGACAACAGCTTGGGCTTTACCTTAAGCTTTGAGGTAATTGCCGCAGGTGATGCTACAGTCTCTGTTATAAACGACAGCACCACAGGCAAATACGCAATGGCAGTAAACGGCGTTGGTTTTAAAAACTATGGTGTTACGGACGAAAAGCACAGCATAAGTGCTGCCGAACGAAAGAGTTATACCGTTACGTTTGTAGGTGCAGACGGCATCGTGGTAGATACTCAAATTATAACCGAAGATGTTACTGTTTCCGCACCCGAAGTACCTGTGCGTGAGGGCTTTACTGCCATCGGCTGGGCTGATGAGGAAGGTAATATTGTTACCGACTTCAGCACTATCACTACCGATGCTACATTTACCGCGGCTTACGAGCAGATTATGATTAAGATAAGCTTTGCCGCTGAAAACGCTACACTCTCCTTTACAGAGCTGGACGTAGCTTACGGCACCGACCTTGCGGATATTACATATCCCGAAGTTACACCCGCTGACGGTTTCCACTTTGAAGGCTGGGACCTTGAGAACGGCATTGTTAAAGAAGCTATTACCGTTTTCGCTATGCTTGAAGTAAACAGCTACACAGTTGTATTTACGGGCATTGACGGCTCCACAATTCACGAACAGACAGTTACCCACGGCGGCGCAGTTTCTGCACCTGAGGTACCTGTACGCGAGGGCTTTACTGCCATCGGCTGGGCTGATGCGGAGGGTAATATTGTTACCGACTTTACAAGCATTACCGCTGATGCTACATTTACCGCGGCTTACGAGCAGATTATGATTAAAGTAAGCTTTGCCGCTGAAAATGCTGCACTCTCCTTTACAGAACTGGAAGTAGCTTACGGCACCGACCTTGCGGATATTACTTATCCCGAAGTTACACCTGCTGACGGTTTCCACCTTGAAGGCTGGGAAACTACAGAAGGCGTAATAACGGCAGAGATTACAATTAACGCTATTACCGCGCTTAACAGATACACCGTTAACTTTATCGGTGTTGACGGCGGCGTTGTTGAAACCGAAACTGTCCTTCACGGCGGCGCAGTTTCTGCACCTGAGGTGCCTGTACGTGAGGGCTTTACTGCCATCGGCTGGGCTGATGCGGAGGGTAATATTGTTACCGACTTTAGCACTATCACTACCGATGCTACATTTACCGCGGCTTACGAGCAGATTATGATTAAGGTAAGCTTTGCCGCTGAAAACGCTACACTCTCCTTTACAGAGCTGGAAGTAGCTTACGGCACCGACCTTGCGGATATTACTTATCCCGAAGTAACCGTCAACGCAGGCTACAGGCACATAGGCTGGGATACAACAGCGGGCATAATAAAGGAAGATGCCACCGTAACCGCACTGTTTGCTCTTAACAGCTACACCGTTATCTTTAAGGATAACAGCGGCACCGTGATAAGCACCCAAAAGGTTTTGACCGGCTTTACTGCAATTGCTCCTGCCGCACCCGTTATTGCAGGTTGTAACTTTGTTGGCTGGGCAGACGAAAACGGCAATATTGTAAGCGACTTTAGCAATATCAGCGCAGATACCGTCTTTACCGCCACCTACGACAAGCAGATTGTTACCTACACGGTAATATTTAAAGGAATTGACGGCACTGTTATTTCCCGACTGACCGTGGAAGAAGGCGGCACCGCCACCGCACCCGAAGCGCCCAAGCTTAACGGATATTCCTTTGCCGGCTGGGCAAGCGAAAACGGCATTATGGTAAGCGACTTCAGCAATATCTCTGCAAGTGCCACCTACACCGCCTGCTACAAAGTTAGCGAGTATACAGAACATTTTGTTATTACTGACCCCGATATAGACGACAAGGTAATAGTAAGCGAAAACCCGAAATATTTGTATTTTAAAGCAGGCAGTATGACCGTGGCTGATGTTGCCGCCCTGTTTGCAAACGAAAACATAAGCATAAGCAAAGCGAACGGCTCAGTTTTAGCAAACGATGCGATTATAGCCACAAGCTTTATAATAACTTCTGAAATAAACGGCTCCACCGAAAGCCGCACAATTATTGTTCTTGGCGATGTTAACGGCGACGGCAGGGTTAACGCCACAGACTACGGCATAGTTCTTAACTGCGCCAAGGGTAGATTAAAGCTTGCAAATGAAAATCTTATGGCCGCAAACGTGGCATCCCCCAATTCCGAAACAATAAATGCCGCAGATTACGGTTTGATACTAAACTTTGCCAAGGGCAAGCTTCTTAAATTTGCCACCGTACTTAAATAAAGACATGATAAAGCCCCTGCCAATCGGCGGGGGCTCATTTTTAAAAGTTAATAATTTAAAGCACAAAATGCTCTGCTATTATTTCAACGGAAGCAAGCTTCTTCTTAAGCTCACCATAGGGGGCTTTTTCGGTAATAATTGCCTTTTCGCCGTTTTCAAGAGCGATAACAGTACCAAGGCTTTCGTCGGCAGGAGAGGCTGTACGCACGTAAAGCTTAACCGGCGTTTCGTCAAGGGAAAGCACAAAGCCTTCCTCGCAACACTTTCTGGGGGTTTCCGCAACGGGGCAACGGATTGCCTGGATTATATCGGAGACAACTGCGCTCGCCGTGGGCAAACTGCCTGCACCGCGACCGTAGAACACCAGCTCGTCCACCATATTGCCGGTAACGGAAACCGCGTTAAACACGTCAATTGTAGAAGCTATCTGTGTGCCTTGCTTTACAAGGTGGGGTGCAACCATAATGCTTGCCTTGTCCCCTACCTGCTCTGCCACGCCAAGAAGCTTAACAGCATAGCCTGCCTTTGCAGCTGCGGCAATATCCGCGCTGTCAATACCCGTAATGCCGCGGCGTAGCGCCGCAGACTCGGTAGGTATATGCTTACCGAAAGCGATGCCTGCAAGTATACAAATCTTACGAAGCGCGTCAAAGCCCTCAACATCCGCCGTAGGGTCCTTTTCCGCATAGCCTTTAGCCTGTGCATCCTTAAGCACGTCTTCAAACGCAGCACCCTCGTACAGCATTTTAGTGAGTATGTAGTTTGTGGTGCCGTTAAGGATGCCTGCAATTCTGGTAACCTTGTTAGCAGTTAGGCAGTTTATAAGAGGCGCAATGACGGGAATACCGCCGCCAACGCTTGCTTCGTAGAGATAGCAAACATTGTTTCTTTTAGCCGCTTCAAGAAGCACGTCACCATACTTGGCAACAACCTCTTTATTGGAGGTAACGACACTTTTGCCGCTTTCCAAAGCCTTAAGGGAAAAATCGAAAGCAGGCTGTGCACCGCCCATTGTTTCAACCACTACGGAAACAGAAGGGTCGTTAACTATCTTATCAAAATCCTTGGTAACAACCTTTTCAAGGTCGTGCCCTTCAAAGGAGCGCAAATCCAATACGTGTGCCACGTTAATGAGAGGCTCACCGTTGCCGCCAAGCTTGTGGGATATAGCAGAAGCATTATTCTTTAAAACCTCGTACACGCCGCCGCCCACAACGCCCATGCCGAGTATGGCTATATTAAACATAATTAAACGTCCTCCGAACATTATTCATCTTATCATAACACAGCAAATGACGTTTTGCAATAAGTTTTGCCAAAAAAACGCGTTTTTATAAAACTTAAAGGTTATAATACCTGTCAAATTCGGCAGGATGAGGGATAGCCGCAAGCTGACGACATTCCTCACGCTTGGTGCGTATAAAGCTTTCAATAAGCTCCTTGGGGAATACACCGCCTGCAGTAAGATAATCGTTATCTGCCTCAAGGGCATCAAGTGCCGCCTCAAGGGAGGTAGGCAGGTGCTTAAGCTTTGCCTTTTCCTCATCGCTTAGGTGATACAGATTAACATCGTAGGGGCCCCAGCCGTTGGCGTGGGGGTCTATCTTGTTCTTTATGCCGTCAAGACCTGCCATAAGTATGGCTGCGTAGCAGAAATAGGGGTTACAGGTAGCATCGGGGTTGCGAAGCTCAAATCTGCGCTTTTCGGGGCTCTTAGCATAAGCGGGTATACGGATAACCGCGCTTCTGTTAGAGGTGGCATAACCAACGGTAACAGGAGCTTCATAGCCGGGCACAAGACGTTTGAAGGAGTTGGTGCTGGGGTTGGTAAGAGCGCAAAGTGAGTTGATATGCTTAAGCAAGCCGCCCATAAAATAATGGGCTGTTTCGCTTAATCTTGCATAGCCGTTATCATCGGAGAATACGGGCTTTCCGTCCTTCAAGAGAAGCATGTGCACATGCATACCGCTGCCTGCTTCCCCATAGATGGGCTTGGGCATAAAGGTTGCGGTCTTGCCGTATTTAAGGGCGGTATTGTGGATGATGTATTTTATCATCATGGTGGCATCTGCCATCTTGGACATCTGACCAAGCTGAGGCTCTATTTCAAACTGACCGGATGCGGCAACCTCTGGGTGGTGATAGTTTATTTCTATTCCCGCATCTTTCATGTGCAGGCACATTTCGCTGCGGCACTCGTAGGAAGCGTCAAAGGGCTTTGCAATATGATACGCCTTTTGCTTAGGCACAACACAACCCATACCTTCGGTAGCGCTGTTCCAATAGGACTGTCTTGCATCCAGCGACACTCCTATGCTGTTAGGCTGTACCTCCCAGCCCACTTGGTCAAAGAGGTAAAACTCAAACTCGGGCAGTATAAGCATAGTGTCTGCAACGCCGCAATCCTTCATATACTGCTCTGCGGCAAGTACTATATTACGGGGATATTGGGCAAGGGGCTTGTTTTCCGCCGCGCCTATTATCATGGCATTACCCGTCATAGACAAGGTGGGAATATCACAAAAAGGGTCAACAAAGGCGGTGTCAGGGTCGGGGATAAACACCATATCGCTTTTTTCAACCACCGCATAGCCGTAGTTGGAAGCATCAAAGCCTATACCGCTTTTCATTGTGTCCTCGGAAAAGTTTTCGGCGGGGATGGTAACATGACGGTACTGACCGTTTATGTCCACCATTTTAAAATCTACCATTTTTATGCCTTTGTCTTTTATAAGCTCAAGAATCTCCTTAATACTTTTTGCCATTGCAATACCTCCGTAATTTGTTTTATAAACCAAGTATATCAGCAAAAGGGCAAATAGTCAATACAAACCCCTATTACATAAGAAAAAACCGCGTTTGTTGGTAAAAAACGCTGTTTTTGTCTTGATTTTTTACTGCGCGGGGTATATAATAGTAGATTAGAAAGGTATGGGCACGCTTATGATACATTTACAAAAGACCCCCGCGGCAGTAACTGAATATTTGCGTAGTCGCACCGGTCTTTACGACAGCGGCATTTTGCTTATGCGTGCTGACCTTGGCGCAGACCTTGTTAAAAAGGACGTATGGGTTATGCTGTGCCCCGAGGTTTTGATAGTAGCCGAGGGTAGTATAGAAATATCCCGCGGGGCTGACAGGCGTGACGGTGCGGTTGCCGTATTTAAGGAAACTTTGTTTGCAAGTTATCCCGTTAAAGACCTTACGGCGTTTAAAATGGAAGAACAGCTAAGCGGCGGCATACTTACCTGCAAGCAGAAGGAAGAGCCTTTGGCGCTGTTTAACTACACAGGGCTGTGCAAGCACGACGTACGCATTTTAAGAGATGCGCTTTCCGAGCTTGCCAAGGAAGGTACGGTTGACGAAAAGAAGCTGGAGGAAACCGTGGGTGAGCTTCCTTTTTGTCCCAAATGCGGCAGGCAATATCCCGACCACAAGCGCAAGGTATGCCAATTTTGTGTTGATAAAAAACGCCTTGTAAAACAGCTGTCGTTTTTCTTTATGCGTTACAAAAGCTATATGCTTTTAATTATACTTTCCATCGGCTTGGTAACGGGTGTTGGACTTTTGGTGCCCCAGATATCCTCCAAAATGTTTTACAACGAGGTGCTTACCGAAGGCGGTAAATACTATGGCAAATTACTTTTGGTGGTAGGGCTGATATTCGGCGTACGACTTTTGTCCATGCTGTTCAATATGCTGTACGCAATCATTGCGGCAAGGGTGTCCACTCGCGTTAACTATGACCTAAAGAAGACTATTTACGAAGCCGTTACGCGGCTGTCGCTAAACTTTTTCTCCTCCCGTCAGACAGGCGGGCTTATGACACAGATAAACAGCGACGCCAACACCATCTACTGGTTTTTCTGTGACGGGTTCCCATACATAATTACCAACGGACTGCAGCTTATAGGCGTTATTGTTATAATGCTTGTAACCAATCCTGTTCTTACCCTTTATACCTTTGTTACGGTACCTGTATTCTTTATCCTTTACAGGTCGTTGTTTAAAATGTTTTCCAAGCTGCACGCAAAGCGGTTTTCCAAGCAGAGATCTATGAGCTCTTTGGTATCCGATGTGCTTTCCGGCATGCGCGTGGTTAAGACCTTTGCCCGTGAGGATTTGGAAAAAGGGCGTTTTGCCCGCAGGAATGCGGATGCGGCAGATGCGGAGATGGGCATAAGCGTTACCTCCGCAAAGACATTCCCCTTCCTTGGCTTCCTTTTGCAGACCGGCTCCTTTGTTGTGTGGGCAATAGGCGGCAGACAGGTTATTGAAAGCAACGGCAGTATGAGCTACGGCGACCTTATGGCGTTTGTTGCTTATATCAGTATGGTATACTCCCCCATCAACTTCTTTGCAGATGTAGCTAATTGGTGGACAGACTGCCTTAACGCCTTGCAGAGATTGTTTGAGATAAAAGATGCATCCCCCGACGTAGCGGAAAAAGACGGAGCGGTTACTTTGGAAGAACTGAAGGGCGACGTGGAGTTTGAAAACGTATCCTTCTCCTACGAAGAAGGGCGTGAAGTAATAAAAAACGTAAGCTTTAAAGTGCCCCATGGTACAACGCTTGGTATAGTCGGTCATACGGGCGCGGGTAAATCCACGCTGGCAAACCTGCTTACAAGGCTTTATGACCCCAATGCGGGCACCATAAAAATAGACGGCGTTGACCTTAAGGAACTGTCATTTAAAGCACTGCGCGGCAGCATTGCAATTGTATCTCAAGAGACGTACCTGTTTAGAGGTACAATTATGGATAACATCCGCTATGCCAAACCGCAGGCTAGCGAGGAAGAGGTTATCGCCGCGGCAAAGGCGGCATCTGCCCACGATTTTATCATAAAATATCCCGACGGTTACCAGACAATGGTAGGCTTCGGTAAAAAAGACTTAAGCGGCGGTGAAAAGCAAAGGGTTTCCATTGCCCGCGCTTTGCTTACCGACCCTAAGATACTTATACTTGACGAGGCCACCGCCGCTATGGACACACAGACGGAAAGACAGATACAGGCGGCACTTAACGCCGTTACACAGGGGCGCACCACCATAATCATTGCACACAGACTTTCCACGCTTAGAGAGGCAGACAGCCTTATTGTAGTGGAAAAGGGTGAGGTTGTGGAAAGAGGCACCGCCACGGAATTGCTTAAAGCGCAGGGCGTTTATTACAGGCTCTACAAGCTTCAAGCAGAAGCGCTTAAAACCGTGGGTATAGAGTAAAAGGAGCATATTATGGCAAAAGCTTTTACCGATTTGGTTGATATTATATATTTTACCCCCGAAAATGCGGAGTTTTACAGCACTAAGAACGGGTTTGCCGCTTTGCGCGCTTTTGTGCCGCCCGTAAACAAGGACGATTTAGCGGCGTTTGGTGAGGATAAAGCAGATAAACCCGCACCCACTCGCGGCAGGAACGGGCGTGTTGCCATGGGTTCTGTATACGCGGAGGACGGGGACACAACGCCCCGCTGGCAGGACTTGGGCAGAGTGCTGTTTCACAAAGCATTCCCCTTTGAAAGACCTGAGGAGTTTATATCCGTGCAGGACGAGGACGGGCGTGAATACGGCATTATCCGCGCACTTTCCGACTTTGATGGCAAGGGCAGAGAAATTATTGACAAAGCCCTTAAACGCAAGTATTTTTGCCCCGAAATAAAGAAGATACACAAGCTTAAAGAGCAGTTTGGTTATTCCTGCTGGGAGGTTGACACCGATATAGGCGAGCTGGAGCTGGTGCTGAAGGACACCTTCGGCAGTATCCTCAGGGTAAGTGACACTTACCTTGTTATTATGGATGTAAGCGGCAACCGCTACACCATCCCCGATGTTACGGCTCTTGACAGAAAGAGCTACAAAAAGATAGAGCTTTACTTATAAACTAAACGGAGAAGATAAAAATGGCAAAGATGTTTTCCGCAAAACGGAACAGCGCTCTTTTATCGCCCCGCCGTACAGAGGTCAGGCGCAAGCTTAAATCCATGGTACCGCAGGGTGTAAAGCCCGTTGCCATTTCCGAGTATAACCTGAGCTTTGAGCAGGAGTTTATGTACGGCGCACTGGCACTTACCGATGATAAGCTGTATCTGTTTGACGAGGCGGTTGGTGAGCGCGTGCTTGAGGTTTCTTCCCTTAAGGAGATAAGAACTGTTCAATACGTAGGCTGTGTAGCCGTGGAATACGGTGAAGGCGAGGACCTTTGCGAACTTTGCCGCAGCGACATGAGCAACGCGGAAAACCTGCGCCGTTTTGTAAAACGTGCCGCCGCCATAAACGACGGCAGAACATTTGACCGCAGCACGCCCGAAAAGCAGACCCGTTGCCCCAAATGCGGTAAGCCCTACCGTCAGGGCAGCAGTAAATGTGAGCTGTGCACCGACAAAAAGAATATGTACAGCAGACTGCTCCGCTATGTAAAGCCCCATATTTTACCGCTGTTGCTTGCGGTGTTGCTTTACTTTGCAGGCAGCGGTCTGGGGGTGCTTGCCCCTGCTTTGCAAAAAAGTCTGGTTGACAACTATATTATGTCCGACAAGCCCTTCGGCGAGCTGAGCCGTGGTTTCTACAGCCTTATAACGCTGATGATAATCGTTGCCCTCTCCGAGGTTGTGTTCCTTGTAATCCGCCGCATACTTGTGGCAAAAGTTGGTAACAAAATCGCCGTAACGCTCAGAGGCTTAGTGTTTGACGCTATCCCCGCCATGTCGGTAGGCGATATAAGCCGCCGTTCTTCCGGCGAGCTTATTACCAGGGTAACAAGCGACACACAGGTGCTTAAAGAGTTTTTGATAAGCATTGTACCCGAGATTTTTCAATACGGCACGCTTCTGCTTGCCATAATAACCATTCTGTTTGTTATTAACTGGAAGCTGGCGGTATTTGTAATACTGCCCGTACCCCTTATACTTGTAATGCACAGAACCTCCCGCCGTTACACCCACAAGCTGTACCATCAGCAGTGGCACGCTAACAGCGAGGTCAACACGGTTCTGCACGATGTTTTTTCGGGTATCCGTGTGGTAAAGGTTTTCGGTACGGAGCAGACCGAGCTGGAACGCTTTGACAAAGCTATAAAAAAAGAGCGCGATATTGCGTTCCGCAACGAGCTGTTCTGGAACCTGCTTATCCCCACCGTGGATTTTCTTATGCGTATAGGTGAGTACGCAGTGCTGCTGATATCGGGCAGTCTGGTGCTGGGCGGTGCGCTTACCATGGGCTCCGTTCAACAGCTTATCTCCTATTCTTCCATGATATACCACCCCCTGCGTTGGTTCTCCAACATCCCGCGCAGAATAACACGCTCCGCAACCTCTATGGCAAAGGTGTTTGAGATTATTGACGAAGAGCCGGAGGTTAAGGAAAGCGAAAAACCCGTGGAAAAGGAAATCCACGGCGATATCCGCATAGAGCGCGGCTTTTTCGGTTACAACAATCTGGACTATGTGCTTAAAGATGTAAGCCTTGACATTAAAAAAGGCGATATGATAGGCATAGTGGGCAGAAGCGGCGTGGGTAAATCCACCCTTATAAACCTTGTGATGCGCCTTTACGATTTGGACGAGGGCACCTTGCTTATAGACGGCATCCCCATCCAGAACTACAGCCAGCGTTGCTTGCGCTCCCAGATAGGCGTGGTGTTGCAGGAAAGCTTTATGTTTAAAGGCACCATTGCCGCAAACATCCTTTACGGTGCGGACGGTGCCGACCCCGACACCCTTATCCGCGCGGCAAAAAGCGGCGGTGCCCACAACTTCATAATGGGCAAGCCCGACGGATATGATACCTATGTAAGCGAGCGAGGCGCAAGCCTTTCCGGCGGCGAAAAGCAGCGCGTTCAGATAGCCCGCGCGGTATTGCGTAACCCCAAGATACTTATACTTGACGAAGCTACGGCTTCCCTTGATACAGAAACCGAAAAGCAAATACAGGACTCTATAGCGGCGCTAACCAAAGAGCGCACCACACTTGCCATAGCTCACCGACTTTCCACTCTGCGTAACGCCACACGGCTTGTTGTATTGGAAAAAGGCACGGTAGAGGAAGAAGGCACCCATGATGAGCTTATGCGTAGCGGCGGCAGGTACTACAAGCTGGTAATGGCACAGCGCAGCACCTCCAAGCTTCAAAACAAGGCAGAAAGGACAACAGTATAATGAAAATTACCGTTATAGGCTGCGGCAGATGGGGCTCCTTTATAGCCTATTATCTGGACCGCATAGGTAACGAGGTTACCATAGGCGCGGCACCCAATGACGAAGCCGCCCGTCAGTTTGATAAAGAGCGCTTTAACGGCACTATTACCATGCCCGACCGTGTTCCCTTTATATTTGACCTTGTGGAATCGGTTAAGGATGCGGAGATAGTTGTATTTTCCGTCCCCTCCCAGAGATTGCGCGAAATACTTGAAGGGCTTGGCAAAGAAGTAATGGCAGGCAAGGGCATAATACTTTGCATGAAAGGCTTGGAAATACATACGGGTAAACGACTTAGCGAAGTTGTGGCAGATGTTTTGCCGGAAAACCGCTGTGCGGTTTGGGTAGGTCCCGGTCACCCGCAAGAGTTTGCGGATGGTAAACCCAACTGTATGGTTATCGACAGTGCCCATGCAGACTATAAAAAAATGCTTGTTGACAGCTTTACCAGCGAGCTTATACGGTTTTATTACGGCGAGGACCTTATCGGTAACGAGATAGGCGCGGCAACCAAAAATGTTATAGGTATTGCCGCAGGGCTTCTTGACGGGCTGGGGATTCCGTCACTCAAGGGCGCGCTTATGGCAAGAGGCACAAGGGAGATAGCAAGACTTATAAAGGCTATGGGCGGTAACGAGATGAGCGCATACGGGCTTTGTCACCTTGGCGACTATGAGGCAACCGTGTTCTCTAAATTCAGCCACAACCGCCGCTACGGTGAAGATTTTGTAAAGGGCGTAAAGTTTGATAAGCTTGCAGAGGGCGCATATACGGTTGTTGCCCTTATGGTGCTTCAGAATAAGCTTGGCGTTGAGCTTCCTATCTGTACGGCAGTACACAAGATAATCAATTGCGGTGAAGATGCAAAAGCAACCCTTGACGGCTTGTTTTCCAGAGATATCACCACGGAATTTCACAAATAAAAAAAGTTTATATAGAGAGGTACAGTTTTATGATGAACAACAAAGAAAAGACCATGGAAAAAATCGTTGCCTTTTGTAAGAACCGCGGGTTCGTATACAGCGGCAGCGAAATCTACGGCGGTCTTGCCAACGCGTGGGACTACGGTCCTCTCGGCGTTGAAATGAAGAACAACATTAAAAGAGCGTGGTGGAAGAAGTTTGTGCAGGAACGCCCCGAAAATGTAGGGCTTGACAGCGCGATCCTTATGAACCCCGAGGTTTGGGTAGCTTCCGGTCACGTTGGCGGCTTTTCCGACCCGCTTATGGATTGCCGCGAATGTAAGACCCGTCACAGAGCAGACAAACTTATAGAAGACTACGCCGCACAGAACGGTATAGAGGTTAACCCCGGCGCTATGAGCTTTGAGGATATGGCAGAGTTCATCGCAGAAAAAGGCATAGTATGCCCCGACTGCGGAAAAGCAGATTTTACCCCCATTAAGAAGTTCAACCTTATGTTCAAAACCTTCCAGGGCGTTAACGAAGACACCGCGGCGCAGATTTATCTCCGCCCCGAAACCGCTCAGGGTATTTTTGTAAACTTCAAGAACATCCAGCGCACCACCAGAAAAAAGCTGCCTTTCGGCGTTTGTCAGATAGGTAAGTCCTTCCGTAACGAAATCACCCCCGGCAACTTTATCTTCCGTATAAGAGAGTTCGAGCAGATGGAAATGGAATTCTTCTGCAAGCCCGGCACCGACCTTGAATGGTTTGCATTCTGGAAGAACTACTGTGCAGAGTTCCTTTACAGCCTCGGCATGGCTAAGGAAAACCTTAAGCTCCGCGACCATGACCCCGAAGAGCTTTGCTTCTACTCCAAGGCTACTACCGACTTTGAGTACCTCTTCCCCTTCGGTTGGGGCGAGCTGTGGGGTATTGCCGACAGAACCGACTACGACCTTACCCAGCACTCCGAGCACAGCGGCGAAAGCCTTGAGTACTTTGACCCCGAAACCAACGAAAAATATATCCCCTATGTTATCGAACCTTCCCTGGGCGCAGACAGAATTATGCTCGCCTTCCTTGTAGAGGCTTATGACGAAGAAGATATCGGCACCCCCGAAAAGCCCGATGTAAGAACGGTTATGCACCTGCACCCCGCACTTGCACCCTTCAAGGCGGCTGTTCTTCCTCTCTCCAAGAAGCTTTCCGACAAGGCTATGGAGGTTTACAACGAGCTTTGCAAGAGCTTTACCGTTGATTTTGACGACGCAGGCTCTATCGGCAAGCGTTACAGAAGAGAAGACGAGATAGGCACCCCCTTCTGCATCACCTACGACTTTGACAGCGAAACCGACGGCTGTGTTACCGTGCGCGACAGAGATACCATGGAGCAGGTAAGACTTCCCATCGCAGAGCTTAAGGACTATATCGCAGGCAAGCTGGAGTTCTGATTAACATAGTTAATAACATTAAAAAGCGTTTCGGCACGGTTGTGCCGAAACGCTTTTATTTTTCCTCCCACAACCCCTGTGCAAAACGCGTTGACAATTTCATAAATGCATGATATTATGAGTGTATAAGTAACAATTTGGTTTGGGAGGAAACTTTATGAAGTGGCGTTTATTGAGCAAGATATTTGCTGTATTATTAGTGTTTGCCATTATTTCACCGTCTTTAACAAACTTTAATGTTTCTGCCGCAACGGATTTTACCGATTGCGTTACGGATAAGGTAGAGTATTTAAGCGCAAACGAAGCAAAAAGCTATCTTTGTTTTATCTATAATAAAAGCAATGTGGAAGAAATGTCTTATGAGCAGACTGTTATGTATAAATATATGACGGGGCAATACCAAGAGGGCACCTCTGAATATGTTGCCGCTCAATATGCATTTCTTGTAACTATGTATAGAGTAATTAACGCCAACTCTACCGAAGCGAACGCGCAATTAGAGGCTTCCCGCGTAAATTTAATACAATATCTGGAAGCCAAAGCGGGAAGCGGTATTGACGATGCAGGCGCTTCCGCTTTGGCTAACGAAGCTTTAGGCGGTATAAAAAGCAACATTAAAAACATCGTAAGCGAAATATTTGATGAGTCCGAGTATATTTTTGATGCGGTTAATGCATATAACTCCGTTGTAGATTTACCCGCCAAATTAGAATCCTTTGTTAAAGACATTGGTGCGGTTTTGGACCATGTTAAATTTGTAACCGGCAGAAATATGGCTCAATGCTACAATTATTATTTGGCATATATGACTTATAGACATTGGGTAAATACATCCCCCAGTATTTTTTCCATTTACATGGATGCTTATATGCTAGGAAATATTGCTGATTTAGACGGTATATACTTAATTATGAGCAAACTGGGTTTTAACACTTGGACGGATGCGGACGTTCAGCACCTCATAAGAAAATTCGCAGAATTTGCATATCAAACAGAAGAATCTCTAAACGCTTACGGAATCTCAACAGATACGCCGCCGTCTGTCCCTGACGAAAGCCTTCCACCTTCCGAGATATGTATCATCGCAAACGGCACTTGGGGAAAATTGTCATGGGAACTTGACAACAACGGATTCCTTGTAATTTGGGGCGTAGGCGATATGAACACCGCCACAACATGGGGTACAAATATTCCATGGCGTGCACATAAAGATAAAATCAAAAACATTTTTATCGGTCAGCGGGTTACTTCCATTACCGATTACGCTTTTTACGATTGTCAACTGCTTGAAAACGTATACATTCCGGCAAGTATAAAAGCTATTAACTTTTTTGCGTTTCAAGAATGTACATCCCTAAAAAATGTTTTTATCTCTGACCTTAAAGCTTGGTGCTCCATAAAATTTGAAAGCTATTCAAACCCTTTGATAGACGGAAAAAATCTTTATGTCAACGAAAATTTAATAACAAATCTTGTATTGCCGTCAAATATAAAAGAGATAAAAGACTTTGCCTTTTACGGTTGTAATATACAAAGTGTTGTTGTGCCGGAAAGCGTTGAAACCATTGGTAATTCCGCCTTTTACGGTTGTAAATCTCTTGTCAAAGTCACTCTTCCTGACAGTGTCACTTCTTTAGGAGCTGAAGTTTTTAAGGAATGCAGAGCACTTGCAAACATCAATATCCCCAAGGGGATAACCCAACTTAAAGCAGGGGTGTTCTATAATTGTCGTGCTATCGTCAATATGACAATTCCTGAAGGTGTTAAAACTATCGGCGAATCCGCTTTTAATAGTTGCTATTCACTTGTAAACATAACTATTCCCAACACGGTAACCGCTATTAACGCGAATGCATTTAGTGGTTGCAAAGCTATTTCGACAATTAACATCCCCGATAGCGTTACTTCTATTGGTGACTATGCGTTCTCTTTCTGCGGTTCCTTTACAAGCATCACAATCCCAGACAGTGTAATATCTATCGGAAAATATTTCCTTGATAATTCCAAGGTGAACACCTTATATTACCTTGGCTCAGAACAACAGTGGGCAAATATATCAATTTCAGAAAAAAACAACAAATTAAAGTCTGTTGAAATAGTTTACGTCTATCACTTTGAATTAGCAGCCAGCACAAACGAGAAAAATGTTGTTGTCAGCAATAATGAAAAGCTGATTCTGTTAAAAGCCGGCGCGTTAAACGCCCAAGCCACCGCTTATCTGTTTGCTGATACCGATGTAAAAATATCCCATCCCGACGGCACAATCCTTAAAGGAGCCGAGCTTGTGTGCACAGGTTGTACAATCGCTTCCACAAAAATCGGATTCACCGAAAGCCGCACCATTGTGGTGCTGGGTGACATCAACGGCGACGGTGCGATTGGTACCACCGACTATGCTATACTGCTTGCAAAACTTAGTGGTAGTGTCGCCCTTCCTCGGCTTCAGCAAAAAGCAAGCGATTTTGACGACAACGGATTTATAAACACCGCCGACCTGCTTAGTGTGAGAAGAAGCATTACAGCATAACAAACTGAATACATTTTCTGCGATAACAAACAACACGGTAGGTTAATTACGCCTACCGTGTTATTTCGCTTCATACAAAGTATTATCAATCAACTTATAAAGCTGCTTTTTTAGCCTGTCCCTATTTAAGGACAAACATAATGAGGGAAACAAAACAAAAAAACAATCACTGTCCTCACAACAGCACTCATATTTCGGATGTTTATCGTTCCCCAAGCAATTTCTAACTTGCGTTGACGAAGTTAACGTGGCACCTGAAGCATCTTTTATTTGCATTTTGCTCATACTTTAATTCACAACAAAAAAGCACACCCCGAAAGGCATGCCGAAAAAATCTCTCTCGGTTTCGTTACCACACTACACCGATGAATATCTGCACAGATACAAAGAGAGAATGCATTTTGCCAAGGTAGTATTTCTCTATGCAGATAAAGAATTCGTCTCATATTAAAATGTATTGCGGTATGATATTATAAATAAACATAAGCCTGTCGAAAAGTAAAGCCCATGCATAAAAATATTTCTCAAAAAATAGGCAGTGGTTACACGCCGTGCCTTTTACACAAATCACCACATAAATCCGACGGATTTATGTGGTGATTCTCTACAGCTTTTAGTTATGTAATATACCTGTAACAACCATTTATATATTAACCGAAATATCTCTTAAGCAGACCCTCAAATGCCTTGCCGTGGCGAGCTTCGTCGCGAGCCATCTCGTGAACGGTGTCGTGGATAGCGTCAAGATTAAGCTCTTTTGCCATCTTAGCCAGTTCAAACTTACCCTGTGTTGCGCCGTTTTCTGCGGCAACACGCATCTCAAGATTCTTCTTGGTGGAGTCGGTAAGTTCTTCACCCAACAGTTCTGCAAACTTTGCGGCGTGTTCTGCTTCTTCATAAGCTGCCTTTTCCCAATACAAACCGATTTCGGGGTAGCCTTCACGGTGTGCAACTCTTGCCATTGCCAGATACATACCTACCTCAGAACATTCGCCCATAAAATTAGCGCGCAGACCTTCCTTAATAGCTTCGGGGGCATCCTTAGCCACGCCGAGGATATGCTCTGCTGCCCAGGACATTTTGTCGGCAACAACCTCTTCAAACTTATCCGCGCCGGTTACACGGCAACGAGGGCACTGTTCGGGGATATGGTCGCCTGTGATTATTTCGCCGCATACTTTACATCTGTACTGTTTCATTTTAAAATTCCTCCATAATAATGTTTATTTTAATTTTTCAACAATCTGTTCAGTGGACAACTCCGCGTTTGTCATATCAGCTATGGTCAGCCTATCCAGTCGTTCGGTAATAAGGTTGTTAAGATAGGCAAAAGCGTTATGAAAGCGGCACTTGCTTTTATCGGAGCTGTTGGTACATACATGCTCTTCGCACAGACAATGGCGGATGGCAATCTCGCCGTCGATAGCCTCAATAACTCTTCTGAGGCTGAGCTTATCTGCCGATACCGCCAAGCTGTAGCCGCCTGCCACACCGCGGGTGGATTTTACTATACCTTTAAGAGAAAGCTTGCGTAATATCTTCATTGCAAAGCGTTGTGGCACCGCTACCCTATCCGCCACGGTGGGCGCGCCAATGGGCTTTTCACTCATCGCAAGCACGCTTGTTATTCGCAAGGCGTAGTCTGCCTCCTGAGTTATTTTCATAGGCCCTCCATACAATACCTTTTTGGTGCGGTTTTATTATACAGCAGGAAAAGCAGTTTGTCAATACTTTTTTGAAAAAATAAAAGATATTTTTCCTTGACAAACCGCAGCGGGCTATGATACAATAAAACCCACGGGGCATTAGCGCAGCTGGGAGCGCACAACACTGGCAGTGTTGGGGTCACGGGTTCGAGTCCCGTATGCTCCACCAAACAAGTTAAAGGCGAACCCATTTCCTTTGGGAGATGGATTCGCCTTTATCGTTTATTTCTAAGTATACATATGCAAAGCCACAGACGGTTTCCCGCCTGTGGCTTTGTGATTTTGGGTATCCCTTAGTTTTTATCACTAAGATTTAGTTCTTCTTTTAATCCCTTGCTCACGGTGCAATTTGCACCGTCTTTCATTCGGGCTTGCCATTCCTGCCAATCCCGTTTTCCTTCTTCTGAGTCGATATACTTCTTCAAAATCGGAAGTAACATTCTTGCTAAAGATTCCATTTCATATTCCGGAATACCCAAATCATTTCGAGGAATTTTCTTCTTTCTCGGCATGATCGAGTATCCTTTCCTATTGCTTGTTTTTTGTTTTGGAATCAGTTCTGGACGGGTTGGTTGATCTGCTTCATCCAGGAATCAAATGACTCTTTAGGGATTCGATACAGCTTGTCGATTCGGATCACGACAAACGGCTTACCGGTTGCCATGGCTTTATCCAAATAAGCATACCCTTTGGATTTTTTCAAATCCAACATTTCCATGACTTCCTTAGCGTCATAAAACAAGCTTTTATTCTCAGCCATATTATTACCTCCTTTTTTGTAGATTCATCAACTCCTCCTTCGTAACTAAAAACAGCATATTAAAAATGCTTCTATTTAAGTAATATGAGTTTTGGGCAAAAAAGTCAAGGGGTAAACCTCAATTTTTTCGAAAAAATTTTATTTCAGTGTAACAAAATCCACTTATCATCAATTTGCGGATCGAATTTAAGTATTATAAGACACCAACCTAAATTCATAATTCCTTACTCTTCGTATGAGTAATGATCGCTTTTCCATCAATTGTAAAGGGGCGGCAACAACTTTTTCGCCCAAAATATAAACAATTTATTACAACAACGCACGCCAGAAATTACCATCTGACGTGCGTTATTGAGGTTTGATATAAATTTATGATTACTGTTCTTGATTAGAATACAATCTTTACTGTCGTTCCCTTGCCGACTTCACTATCGAGCGTTACCTTACCGTTGTGATATTGCACGGCGTGTTTTACGATAGAAAGCCCCAAACCCGTACCGCCGGTTTCTTTGGAATGGCTCTTATCCACACGGTAGAAGCGTTCAAAGATACGGTTTTGATGTTCGGGTGCAATACCGATACCGGTGTCCTTTACGGAAACAAATGCACGTCCGTTATTCTTACCGATTTTAATTTCCACCTTGCCACCGTCCACATTGTAACGGATAGCGTTATCGCAGAGATTATAAATAATCTCGTAAATATAGCGGCGCACTCCGAAAATAGTTTGCGGTTCACCATCGATGCTAAGCTCAACATTTCTCTTAGCCGCCGATACGGTAAGCACCTCAACGACCTCTTTTGCAACCTCTGTCAGTTCTACCGTTTCGGTTGCGGGTTCATTGTTCTCGTCGAGTTGAGAAAGACGAATAATATCGTTGATAAGAGATACAAGCCTTGTTGCTTCCTTACGGATGTTGCCGACAAATCTCGTAGTATCTTCAGGTTTCACAAGTCCGTTTTCGAGCAGTTCTGCACTTCCGATAATGGATTGAAGCGGAGTTTTTAGTTCATGGGTAACGTTTGCAGTGAACTCCTGACGGTTACGTTCTGCAAAAGCACGGTCGCTAATATCAAACACGAGAATAACCGCACCGAGGACCTTACCGTCTGACTCGATAGGATTGATGGTGAACTGATATTCGCTGCCGTTTCTTTCTTCGGTGTATTCACTATGGTTGCCGTCAAGGGCATTCCAGATCGCCTTGCTCATTTTGCTTGTACGGTCAACAAGAAGGAAATCGCTGCCTTTAACATCCTTTTTCACAGCAAATATCTTCTTCGCCGCCGTATTCATACTCAGCACCATTCCGTGTTCATCAAGAAGCACAAGCCCTTCATTCATCGAAGAAACAATCTGCTCAAACTCATCGGATTTGCGGCGCAGGGTTTCCATTTGCGATTTAATTTGCTTGTGCTGTCTGTGAACCTTAGTGAGTATGGGAGTCAATTCTTCATAAGTACTGTTGTCAGAAGGATGCTCCAAGTCAAGCTTCATCAAAGGCTCGGTTACCTTTTTTGCCATAGTGTGAGAAAGAATACCGGCAACTACTGCCGCAATCAAAATAATGGCAATAATGGCAGGAAGCATACCAAGAACTAATGCGCCAACAGTAAGCTGACTTACCGAAATACGAAGCACATCACCGTTTTGGAGTTTTACTGCCTCATAAAAAGTTTTTTCAGTCAGCGTTGAGGAATTTCTTGCGCTACTGCCTTTACCATCCTTAAACGCTTCGATAATTTCCTCACGGTCGGCGTGGTTTTCCATTTCAGAGGCATTTACCTGTGTGTCGTAAAGCACGGTGCCGTCAGCATCCACAACGGTAAAACGGAATACGGTGGAGTCAAAGTTTTCAAAATATTCGACTCCCACTTCATTGACGGTATCGGCAACAAGGGACAACTCTGCCTTTAACTGTTTTACCTGAGAATCGTTAAAATAATCATATAAAAAGCTTGTGGCGATGCCGATACTCGCAAGGAGCACCACCAATGCTACCGTGAATATGGAGTGAAATATCTTTTTTGTCATACTTCATTCTCCAATCTATACCCAACACCGATAACGGTCTTGATCTGACCGCCGGCGTTACCGAGCTTTTGGCGAAGGGTTTTAATGTGCATATCAACGGTACGGGTTTCACCGATGTAGTCCATACCCCAAATCTCACTCATCAGCTTATCTCTTGAAAATACCATATTCGGATTCTGCATAAAGAGCTTGAGCATCTCAAATTCTTTGTGGGTAAGCTCAACCTTTTCACCGTCTGCAATAACCTTATGCTCTGTTTCCTTTAATGTGATATTGCCTACGGTAATATCGCCCGTTGCATCTTCCTTTGTAGTACGGCGAAGCACCGCTTTTACACGGGCAACCATCTCCATAACGCCAAAGGGTTTTACGAGGTAATCGTCTGCGCCGGAATTAAGGCCGCCGATCTTATCCATCTCGGTGCCTTTGGCTGTCGCCATAATTACCGGAATATCTTTATATGCTGATTCAGAACGGAGCTTAGAAAGAACCTGAAGTCCGTCCATTTCCGGCATCATAATATCGAGGACAATAAGATCCGGAATTTCGGTTTTCAGCGCTTCAAGCATAGAAACACCGTCGGCAAAACCACGAGCCTTAAAGCCCGTTTGCGTGAGCGTATAAACCTCAATTTCACGGATGGTATTGTCATCATCAACGCACCAAATCATGTCATACACCTCTCTTTCTTAGGCATTACGCGTAGCGTAATGCGGGCGCAAAACGGATTACTTTTGATTTTGGCTTTCTCCATTTTTGCGCTACTCTCCTTTATGAATACCCGTTACAGAGAACTCAACCCACTCAGCAATATTAACAGCGTGGTCGCCGATACGCTCAAAATATTTAGCAATCATCAAAAGGTCAACGGCATATTCTCCATCTGCTTTATTTTCGGATATCATTTTTATTAACATATCTTTCATTCTGCCGAAGGCATCGTCCACAACATCATCGTGTTCGGCTACGGCTTTGGCAAGAGCAACATCCTGCTTTACGTAAGCATCAATACTGTCGGTTACCATTTTGCAGGTTGCTTCTGCCATAGGCTTGAAATCAGCAAACTCTGCCCCTGTTCTTCCGTCAAGGAACGGAATTATCTCGGCAATGTCTTCAGCCTGATCTCCGATTCTTTCCATATCGGTAATCATTTTAAGGGCTGCGGAAATCACACGAAGATCCTTTGCTACGGGCTGTTGTTGAAGCAAGAGCTTTAGGCAAATGGATTCAATTTCTCGTTCCATTTGGTCGATTTCGTGACCTTGCTCTTTCGCTTTTCTTGCGCCTTCAACGTCCCCGTTTAGCAAGGCTTTCGCTACAAGGGCGATTAGTTCTTCACACTGTGCGCCCATTTCGATCATCTTTTTATTCAGTACCTTAAGCTGCTCGTCAAATCTACTTCTCATAATATCAACCAAACCTTCCTGTAATGTAATCCTCAGTGCGCTTATCAACCGGCTGTGAGAATAATTTCTCTGTTTCACCGAATTCCACCAACTCTCCAAGAAGGAAGAATGCCGTATTGTCAGAGATACGAACTGCCTGCTGCATATTATGAGTCACTATAATTATAGCATATTTTTCTTTTAATTTCAATGCAAGTTCCTCAATTCGAGAAGTGGAGATAGGATCCAGCGCCGAAGTCGGCTCGTCCATCAGCAAAACTTTAGGCTCTACAGCAAGCGCACGGGCAATACACAAACGTTGCTGCTGACCGCCCGAAAGACCGAGAGCATTCTTTTTAAGTCTGTCCTTTACTTCATCCCAAATAGCCGCATCACGAAGTGCCTGTTCTACGATTTCATCAAGCTTTACCTTGCTTGTGATACCGTGTGTACGGGGGCCGTAAGCAATATTATCGTAAATGCTCATCGGGAACGGATTGGGTTTTTGGAACACCATGCCGACGTCACGGCGAAGCTCGTTTACGTCCACATCCTTATCGAAAATGTTGTGTCCGTTATAGCACACCTCACCTGTAATCTTTACAATCGGTATAAGATCGTTCATGCGATTAAGAGTTTTAAGGAAAGTAGACTTACCGCATCCCGAAGGGCCGATCAAGGCGGTTATGCTTTTGTCGAGGATGGATATGTTGATATTTTTCAAGGCTTTATTTTCACCGTACCAAAGGCACAAGTCTTTAGCCGTCATTATTTCACTCATACGTTTCTCCTTTTAGCGAAGTATTTGCCCACCAACGTGGCAGACAGATTGATCAGCAATGTCAGTATCATCAAAATTGCGGCAATAGCGAAGGCAACTCCGAACTCGCCTTCTTCTTTGGCATAGACGTAAAGGGCAACGGTTAAGGTTGCACCGGGAGAAGTCAATCCCGTAAAAATGTCGTTGAGTGCGTGGGCAAAGCCTGCGGTAAAGAGCAGTGCCGCCGACTCACCGAGGATACGACCGACAGAAAGGATACAACCCGTGATAACGCCGTCCACACATCCGGGAAGGACTACAGTGCGGATCACACGCCATTTGCCCGCGCCCAATCCAAAAGCACCTTCACGGTAACTCTGCGGAACGGTTTTAAGACTCTCTTGGGTGGTACGCATTACTGTAGGTAAATTCATAATAACGAGCGTCAGCGCACCGGCAAGCAGGCTTGTTCCGAAGTTGTTAGAAAACAGAAGCATACCGACAAGACCGTATATGATAGACGGAATACCCGAAAGTGTTTCAGCGGCATATTCGATCATAGCCACCAACTTCTTGTTCTTGGCGTATTCTGTAAGATAAATTGCCGCACCGACACCGAGAGGAAGCACAATAACGAGCGTGGCGAATACGATATAAACCGTATTTAGAATATCGGGCAGGATACCGATTCTCTCGGTTAAGTAGCTCGGCTTAGTGGAGAGCAGTTCCCAAGAAATATTCGGGATACCGTTTATAAGCACATATCCCATAAGGAACAGCACAAGTGCCGCTGTAAGTGCGGTACAAACAATCATTGCGCCACGCATCAAACCGATATATATTTTTCTTTTCTTGTTCATATTATTTCTCCTTATTACGCTTCAAGAAGAAATTGAGCGTAGCGTTTATCAGCATAATAAATAGGAACAGCACAAGGGCAATGGAGAACAGAGCGTTCCTCTGCAAACTGCCGGGGCTTGAATATGCCATTTCGCTTGCAACGGCTGTGGTAAGGAAACGGACACTCTCAAAGAGAGAGGGCATATTCGCCACGTTACCCGCAACCATCATAACCGCCATTGCTTCACCGATTGCACGACCTACACCGAGCACCACAGCGGCGGCAATACCGCTTTTTGCGGCAGGGACAGACACCTTGAAAAAGGTTTCAGTCGGCGTTGCACCGAGTGCCAAAGAAGCATCCTCATACTCTTTTGGAACTGCATCAAGTGCGGTGATAGACACTTTTATGATGTTCGGCAGTATCATTATGGCAAGCACGACAATAGCGGCAAGTAAGCTCGCTCCGTCCGGCACATTGAAAATCTCACGGATTGCCGGTACAAGCACAAGCATACCGACAAGACCGTATACAACCGAAGGAATACCTGCGAGCAGGTTGACAGCGGCTTCAATAACGGCACGTACCTTTTTATTTGCTACCTTTGAAAGATAAACGGCGGTAAAGAATCCGATCGGCACACCAATCAGTATTGCACCTGCCGTCCCGTACACGCTTGTCAGTATAAAAGGCAGTATCCCGTATTTCGGCTCAGCAGCGGTGGATGCCCACTCTTTGCCGAAAAGGAAATTGAAAAGTCCGATTTCCTTAATGGCGGGAATACCCGATATAATCAGATACACCGTGATGAGCAGAACACAGCCGACGGTTATTAAACCGAGTATGAGGAATATGCCGTGTACGATATTCTCAAATAATCTGTTTTTCTTCATAGTTTAACCTCAATGGGAACAAGCGGCGGCACTTGTGCGCCGTCGCTTTGAATCCTTAGTTTGCAGGAACTACACCTGCGCCGCTGATGATCTCGTTTGCTGCTTCAGAAGTAATGTAATCAAAGAACTTCTGAGCACTCTCGGTAAGCTTAGCATCCTTCTTGATTACGAGAACGAAGGGGCGCTGCACTACATAACTGCCGTCCTTAATAGTTTCTTCGCTTGCAACAACACCGCCTACGGTAAGTGCCTTTACAGTATCTTTAACAGAAGCGAGAGAAGCATAACCGATTGCACCGGGGTTGCTTGCAACGGTGGTAATAACGTCACCGGTAGAGGTCAGTGCCTGACGGTACTTGCATTTATCTTCGGTATCGGTAATGGACTCAAAGCCATCTCTTGTACCGCTGCCTGCTTCACGACCGATGAGTACGATCTCAACATCGTTGCCACCAACCTCTTTCCAATTTTTGATTTCGCCGGTGTAGATCTTAGCGATGGTTTCAACATCGAGGTCAGAAACGGGGTTGTTGGGATTTACGATGATTGCGATACCGTCGTAAGCAAGTACGGTGCCTTCCAGTCCTTTGGCTTTTTCTTCGTCCTTGAGGTTACGGCTGGAAAGACCAATATCACATCTGCCTTCCAGAACTGCCTGGATACCTGCACCGGAGCCGGTAGCGTTGTAGGTTACGGTAATTCCGGTGTCGGCTTCAAAGGCCTCGCCCAAAGCACCGATAACCTTGTTCATAGATGTAGAGCCGTCTGTCGCGACTGCTTCCTTGTTGCCACCACAACCGGTAAGCGCACATACAAGTAAAACTGCTACTGTGAGTAAACCAATAATCTTTTTCATTTTCAAAATCTCCTTTTGATTATTATTTGCATTTATTTGTCGATTCTCTCGACTACGGTTACATTTTATCGCTGTGCTGTAAAATCCGTAACCAAATCAGTGTAAAATCGGAGTAAAAGAAAAACGCCGCCTCACGTGGAAGCGGCGATATGATTATTAGTTCCTCACATCAAGGTAACTTATACAAAAGAAAGATACTTTTTGGTATATTCCGTGTATTTTTCTCTGTAGAACTCATTGTCGCTTCTGAGCAGTTTCAAGGACTCGTGCAGGTTCATATTCTGCTCTTTGGTATCCATGACGCATCCTGCAATATTGGAGCAGTGGTCGGATACTCTCTCCATATTGGTAATAAGGTCGCTCCATACAAATCCTGCTTCGATACCGCATTCACCCACACGCAAGCGGTCGATATGGCGGGTACGGAGAAGCTCTTTCATTCTGTCAATGACCTGTTCAAGGGGTTCTACAAGGTTGGCTTGCTCAGCATTATTTTCAACAAACGAACTATAAGAGAGTGTGACGATTTCGGTTGTAGCCGCACACAGCGAATCCATTTCGGCTTTTGCACTATCAGAGAACACAATGCCTTTTTCTCGCATTTCTTCTGCGGATTCAAGTATGTTTACGGCGTGGTCGGATATACGTTCAAAGTCACCGATAGCCTTCAGAAGCATAGAAGCTATTGCACCTTCGGTTTCATTAAGCTGCTTCATACTCAGCTTCACAAGATAGCTGCCGATAACATCTTCAAGGTGGTCGGTTTTATCTTCCGCTTCACGAATTGCCTCTGCCTTGGCTTTGTCATAAGTGCCAAGACATTCCACACTGCTTTTCAGTGCGTCGGTAGCGATCTTTGCCATATCGCAAGTGAGGTTGTGTGCGCATTCGAGTGCGATTGCGGGAGTTGAGAGAAGTCTGTCATCAAGTTCGGAAACTTTTTCGGGCAACTTGGAATCGGGAACGAGCTTATATGCAAGCTTTTCAAGGAGTCCAGACATAGGAAGCAGGAGCAATGTACATACAATATTAAAGATGGAGTGTGCCGTTGCAATTCCCGCAAAAGAAGCAGATTCATTTAATAATGCCGGTGCAAACAGCACATTGACGAGTGAGAATACAATGAGACACACAACGGTTCCTATGATATTAAAGGACAAATGCACAAGTGCCGCACGTTTAGCATTCTTTGTTGTACCAACAGAAGAAATCATTGCGGTAACACAGGTGCCAATATTCTGTCCCATAATGATCGGGATTGCCGCACCGTAGGAAACGGCACCCGTTGCCGCCAATGCCTGCAAAATACCGACAGAGGCTGAACTGGACTGAATAATGGCAGTAAGAATTGCACCGGCAAGTACACCGAGGATAGGATTCTTGAACATAATAAACAGTTCTTGGAAAGCAGGAACATCTCTAAGCCCTGAAACTGCACCGGTCATCGTTTCCATACCGAACATAAGAGTTGCAAATCCGAGAAGCACCATACCGATGTCCTTCTTCTTGTTGCTCTTTGTGAACATAAAGAGCACAATACCGATAAGCGCAAGAACAGGCGTAAAAGAAGAAGGCTTCAGTAGTTTCAAGAACATATTACTGCCCGAAATACCGCTAAGACTCAAGATCCACGCTGTAACGGTAGTACCGATATTGGCACCCATAATAACGTGAATGGCTTGTTTCAGATTCATAAGTCTTGAATTAACAAAGCCAACGACCATAACCGTTGTAGCGGATGAACTTTGAATAACCGCTGTAACACCAAGACCGGTAAGTAAACCTGCAAGCTTGCCGGATGTCAACTTGCCGATCATAATTTCAAGTTTGCTGCCTGCGCTTCGCTCCAGTGCGCCGCCCATAAGGTTCATTCCGAAGAGGAACAAACAAAGTCCGCCTATGAGCGTAAGTACGTCAAAAATGTCCATTTACACAACCTCATATTTTTATAATCTATTCTTCAAACGCATTTTACCTGCATTTTACGACTATTTTACAGCAAGGGTGTAAAATCCGTAATCAAGTCCGTGTAAAATCGATGTAAAATTGAAAAGCGGCAGAGAGAATTAATCTCCCCGCCACCGTAATTTCATAGGTTTCTTATCTTATTTTCTATCTGCCGTATGACCTCAATAAATACTGCATCACTTTGCCCTGTGGGATCGGGCAAGCCCCAATTATCATCAAAGGCTTTACCGATGAAGGGACAACTAACCTCACATCCCATAGAAATAGCAATATCGGGTGTAGGTATTTTATCAATGGTCTTACTGTACTGTGTCAGCTCCATATCAATGCCGTAAAGTTGTCTTATAAGTCTTACAGCATCTTGATTAATTTGCGGCTTAGTTTCTGTCCCTGCCGAGTAAAAGTCGTATTTATCACTTGCGAGGTGATCGCCGAGTGCCTCGGCAATCTGACTGCGGCAGGAATTATGTACGCAAATAAATGCTATTTTCTTTTTCATTTGAACGGACACCTCACACCGATGCACTGATTGTTCTGAGACGAGTGGATACATTTGATTTTACCAAGTTCCATCTCAACACCGAGGTTCTCTTTGACAAATTCCACCGCCTTGGTAATTGCAAGGTAAGAATCTCGTTTACAGCAACGGGGGCCGCCTACCGCTCCAATCGCACCGAGTGCAGCAGAAGTCATTTTGTTGGAGAGTCCCCACGCTTCATTTGCAAGGGGTGTTGATCCTGTTATGATAGAAACGAACATACCGGTACTGATACCTGCACCGCAAGCACCCCAAAATCCGCAAACACCGCCGGGAACTTTTTTGCCACGGGACTGTATTTCCACAAGGGCTTTTTCAAGATTAATTTCGCCACCTGCGTTTTTATAGGCGGTAAGCAGTGCTGAGCCCACCATAATATGATGCTCGGGGCCGTGCATATGGCAAAAAGGAAGATCCATCATCTTTTGAATGATCTCTATCGGGTTCTTTGAGGTTTCGCCAAGACATAATCCGATAATGCTGTCTATTCCTTGCGTATGGCAATCGTTGCATACGTAATGACCTTTTTCACAAACGGTTTTACTATTTTCCTTTTTGTGACAGATGACGCACTCCATCTCGGTATCGTTTTCTAAATATTTAAGCGGCGCACCGCAAATTAAACATTCATCTTTCATTTTCGATCCTCGTCTTAGATTATTGTATATATGTTCGGGAACCTTTGACAAGTATTATATCACATAATTGTTACTTTTTCTACCCACCCCATTCTCCTTTCAGATGTGTTTTTATTTATAATTTGTTTGAAACCTTGATCAAGTTTCAATAAAACACCATTAAAGGAGAATTTTTATGAAAAATCCATCACAGTATCACATTCAAAAGCGAAAAGATGGCAGATATGCTGTTACCGTTATGTTCAAAGGCAAACGACAGTCCATATACGGTAGGACGAAAAAGGAAACCCTTGAAAAGCTAACAAAAGCAGTAAAAGAAATCCAGTATGCAAAGGTTCATAATCTGCAAAACTTTTCTGCTGCTACCACTACCCTATCGGACTGGGCTACCGAGTGTGTGGAAACGTACTCCAAGGAATACGTTCGTGGTAGCACCTATTACTCCTACAAGAACATCATAAAACGACACCTGGGTGATTTAGGAAATAAACGACTCGCAGATATCACTAACCTAATGATCCAAAGCCATCTATTATCGCTGAGAAATATAACTACCGGAGAAAAACTTAGTCCAAAAATGTTGATCAATGTCCGCAACTTTATCTCTCTTGTTTTTAACTACGCCATTCAAAATCGTATGCTGAACTACAATCCTGTTCAGGGCGTAAAGCTACCCAAACGAGTCAACCACCCCACCCGAGCATTGACTGTAGAGCAACAAAAGCGATTGGAGGCAGCAGCCCGAGAATGTGAACGACTTTTGATGTTTGCTGTGATTTTGGATCTGTACACCGGGCTTCGCAAGGGTGAACTCTTAGCGCTTCAATGGAAGGATATTGATTTTGAAAAAGGATGTATCAGCGTCACAAAGCAATTGACTCGACATCACAGCAAAGACGACCCCTCCCACCCTTCTGTATTGGACATTGCTCCGCCCAAGACCGAAGCATCCATCCGTATGGTGTATATAATCGATGCGCTTAAGTCGGAGTTACTTGCTTACAGAGATAAAGTGATCACCTGGAAGGAAGAACACGGTTTCCAGCATAGCGAAGATGATTTCCTATTTACCAGCGGCAAGAACACTGCCATTGAGCCCAGGAGATTCTACCAATACTATCAGGAACTGTTGGCTGTTGCCGGTATTGAGGATGCTACATTTCACTCTCTGCGGCACACCTTTGCTACCAGATGTTTGGAAGCAGATATAGATATTGTAACGGTTTCGAAGATCCTCGGTCATGCCGATAGCCGTATCACCGCAAACACATATTCCCCTCTTCTTCCCGAATATCAGAAGAAGGAAATTACAAAAATCTTACCATTATTTCAGATATAAATTTGAGCACCGAGAAGTTTCCAAGCTCGGTGCTCTTTTCCTTTTGAAATTTTACATCAAATTTACAGTCAAATCCATTCCATTTAGTTCTCAATCTTTAGATATATCCAATATTTTCGCATAAAACGGCGCTAATGGATACTTAACAAATAAAAACAGAACTAAATGGACTCATTGACAACGCGGTTAACAGTAGTGTGCTCCCCATTTAGGCTTATTTCGCATTGTTTTTCCTAATTTAGTCCGCATTATTTACCACTAAACACAGGAAAACACAAACAATGGACTCAATGGAAAATGCCTCAAAATATTAGGCGTCTATGTTTTTAATGATTTTGAGACGCTAATTTTCTCAAACCGATAATAGCACAAATCATTTAGTTATAGGACCTTATTCATCTTATTCTCCGCAATCTTTAATGTAAGATTTTCGTCACGAAGATGTTACACATAATTTGCATATATAATCTGCATTTGCGTTGACTATACGCTTTTTTTGTGTTATAATAGACACATATCAAAAGAGAGGTGTTTTTCGTGACGAAAATTATTGGTGAAAGATTAAGAAAGCTGCGTATGGATAATCGCTATTCTCAGCAACAGATCGCAGAGATGTGCGGCTCCACACAAGCGACAATCGGCAGATACGAACAAGGCATTGTGGATGTGTCGCTGGACAAGTTGCTTTGGTACGCAGAAACATTTGTGGTTTCTCTTGACTATATCTTCGGCAGAACCGATGATCCTAAGGGACATCTTTACGAAAAGGATGAGCCGTCCTTACCTTCCGAAGCAAGTATCAATGACTTTATCGAGTTCTGCTTTGATCCATCCTCCCCTGCCAACGCCAAGCTGAAAAAGATGCTTGTGCAGTTAATGGAAGAAAGCACAAAGTAACCTACTTATTGGAATACAGATGAGGTAAAAATATGGAAATGATTGAATGCACAAGCGGCGCATCTCTCTGGCGCGGCTATGATTATTACAAAGAAAACAAAGTTGAGAATTTAATTGAAACATCACCGGGGATCTTCACCGCTGATGTTAAGGGAACTTCTGATGAACCTTACGTTGTAGAGATCAATATTGCACACCCTCGAAAATCCAAATGTAACTGTCCTCATGCAGATGGAAAGCGTATCGTGTGCAAACATATGATGGCGGTATATTTCACTGCCTTTCCGGAAGAAGCTCAGCGAATCTATAACGAAGCAATCGCCTATCAGGAAGAGGAAGAAAAACGCGAAGAAGAACTTTACGAAAAAGTTCGCCAATACGTTTATAAAATGAAGAAAAGTGAAGCTCAACAAGCTCTG
>JAFQHL010000067.1 GCA_017397955.1 Clostridia bacterium | reverse complement strand
GTAGAAGCTACGTACTTACCAACAACGGTGATGGAGTCATCGATTGCATCGATAACTTCTTCGTTTACGAAGCCCCAGTTGAAGTCAACGGGGTTTTCAGCGGTCTTATCAGTTGCTTCAATTGCTGCGAGACCTGCAACGGTACCGTAGTTGGAAGCATCTGTCCAAGTGCTGATGTCGCATTCCTTAATATAAACGGAAGTAGGATCTGCGGCAGTAATGTGAACATATCTGGTATCGATTACATTGTTGATTACAAAGCAACCGAGACTGCCGTTTACTACCTCAAGGTTAGAGAATTCGTAAACTATTTCAAAAGTTTCGCCTACATTAACCTTGGTAGGAGCGGTAACCTTAACGTTACCCTGAGTAGCGGTGTTGTAGTCGCCGCCAACGGTACCGGTGAATTCCTGTGTGTCAAGACCGGAAACAGTCTTGTCAACGCCGATATTCTGCGCCGCGGAAGCAACAAACAAAGAGGATGCGGAGGATACGATCATTGTAAGAACAAGGATCGCAGCCAACAATCTTTTTGATTGTGTCATAAGGAGTCTCCTTTTTTTTATTTCTTTCTTTGTTAAAAACAAAGATAAAGATCGATAATAATACAGCATTCTTTATTATAAATAACGCAAATCTCTTTGTCAAGTGGTAAAAGTATTCAATTTTATCTGCATTTTTATGGCGTTTTTGTACAGCAGTTTTTCACAATCGGCACTCATCCGCATAAGATGATACAGAAGGACGCGTGCCGATAACGCGTTGCTTATCATTTTTCAGGAGGATATATCCAATGGGTGAAAGATTGAATTGCCAGCCGCTTGGTTGCGGCAAAGCCTCCGACAACGTTTGCTGTATTACCGCAAATAAAATCTTTGATTCTGCCAAGGACAAGGATTGTTTGGAGGATATCAGAGTTTATCTGTGCGAGTGTGCACAAGAGCTTATAGACCGCGCTACCGCCGTGCGTTGCAAGGGCGCCGAGGTTATGACTACGGACATTACCATAGACCCCGTACCCTTTAACAAGGGCTTCTATCAAGTACTTATAAGGTACTATTTGTGCATTACGGTAGAAGTTTGTGTTTGCGGTAAATCCTATGAAGTTAAGGGGCTTGCCGTTTACGATAAGAAGATTATTCTTTTCGGCAGCGAAAAGAACGTAAGCGTGTTCACCTCTGACCCCGAAAACAACGGTTTTTGCAAGCTTCCCCCCAAGCTTAAATGTGAGAACGAGCCTGAGCTGCCCACCGTTACCGTAGAGGTTGCACCACCTATATGCCTTGATGTTAAGCTGGTTGAGCGTTGCCGCAACTTTGGCAACTGTTGCTGCAATATCGACAGTCTGCCTGACGGTATAAAGGGCAAGTTTGACGGCTGTCTTGTGGACGGTGCAGGAGTTAACGAGCTGTTTGTTTCCGTGGGTATCTTCTCGGTTATCCGTATGGAACGTCCCGTGCAGATTATTATACCTGCATCCCGTTTCTGCCTACCCGAAAAGGACAGCACTCCCGCTATCAGCTCCTCCGACCCCTGCAATGTATTCGGAAGAATGCACTTCCCTATGGATGAGTTCTTCCCCTACGCAGACACAGGTGACAGCAGATACGACAGAGGTGACAAAGGCGACAGAGGCGGCTGTTGTAAGTAAAGATTCCCCACTACCCACTGCAGTTAAAAGCAACAAGCGAGAAGTAATAGATAAACAATAAAAAAAGTGGAAGGCTTTTCGGCGTGATGCCGAAAAGCCATTTTATCTCTTATTTATTCTTTATTATTTCGCGAACTAATGTGAGCAATGGGGTGCTTTTTCGGGGTCCCCGCCACGAACAAAGTGAGTGGTGGGGTGTTTTTTCGGGGTCTCCGCCACGAACAAAGTGAGTGGTGGGGTGTTTTTTCGGGGTCTCCGCCACGAACAAAGTGAGTGGTGGGGTGTTTTTTCGGGGTCCCCGCCACGAACAAAGTGAGTGGTGGGGTGTTTTTATAGCAGTTCCACTCCTGCCGCCTCGCACAGCTCTATGGTTTCTTTATCCCATATAGAGCTTTGTACCTCGCCCACATGCGCCTTGCCCAAAAGCAACATACACAGTCTGGACTGACCGATACCGCCGCCTATAGTATAAGGCAGCACGCCCTTGAGCAGCAGGTCATGGAAATAAAGGGATTTTCTGTCAAGCGCGTTTGCAGCAGCAAGCTGACGTTCCATAGCCGCCTCATCCACACGAATACCCATGGAGCTTATCTCCAAAGCACACCCCAGAAGGTCGCACCAATAGAGGATATCGCCGTTAAGCTGCCAATCGTCATAGTCGGGTGCGCGCCCATCGTGGGGCTTACCGTCCTTAAGGGGTACGCCTATTTTCATAAGGAACACAAGCCCGTGTTCTTTGGTTATGGCGTTTTCCCTTGCCTTGCGGTCAAGGTCGGGATATTTAGCTTCCAGCTCCTCAGAGGTGATAAAATAAGGCTCGATGGGGATTTGGGTATCTATTTCCGGAAACATACCCTTAAGGTCGTTGTGAGCAACGTAGATTGCAAAGCAAATCTTTCTTACCGTATCTTTTAGGTATTCCACCGTGCGCTGTTCCCTGAATATAACCTTCTCCCAATCCCATTGGTCCACATAAACCGAGTGGAGGTTATCCAATTCTTCATCCCTGCGAATAGCGTTCATATCGGTATACAAACCCTCACCGGGGCGAAAACCGTAACGCCAAAGTGCAAGTCTTTTCCATTTTGCCAAGGAGTGCACGACCACCGCATCCTTACCCGTGTACGGCACGTCAAAGCACACGGCGCGTTCTATACCGTTAAGGTCATCGTTAATGCCTGTATCCGGGCTTACAAACAGGGGGGCTGAAACGCGCTGTAGGCTAAGCTCGCCCGCCAAGCGGTCTTCAAATATGCGCTTAAGTGCGCCTATGGCGTATTGGGTATCGTGCAGATTCAAAGTGCTTTTATATCCTTGTGGAATAAATGACTTCATATATAAACTACTCCGTACTTACATTTTTGCAAGTGCCTTTTCTATCTCAGCGGCTTTTTCGGTAAACTTTTGCAGTTTTTCCTTTTCCGCGTCAACAAGCTTTTGCGGTGCACGCTCTACAAAAGAAGCGTTTTCCAGCTTGCCCTTGGCACGCGCTATTTCGGACTTAACGGTTTCCAGTTCCTTGGCAAGGCGTTCTTTTTCTGCCGCCATATCAACAAGCTCTTCCATAGGCAGGTAAAGCACTGCATCAAAGGTTATTGCCTGAACCATGCCCTCGCCGTCAAAGTCTTCGCCAACCAGCTCTACCTCCGATGCGGAAGCAAGCTTTTGGAAGAACACCTTGCCTGCACCGAACAGCTCTGCCTTATCGGTCTTTATAAATACTTTTGCCTTGCGTGATGGAACAACATTAAGCTCTGCCCTGCGGTTACGAAGCACCTTTATCGCTTCGATAAGTGCGCTCATACCCTGTTCTTCCGCTTCAAAGGAAAGCTCTTCCTTGTATACGGGGAAAGCGGATATCATTATGCTTTCGCCGCTGTGGGGCAGTGTCTGCCAAATTTCCTCGGTAATGAAGGGCATAAAGGGATGCAGCAGCTTCATTGCGCCGGAAAGCACGTAAACCAAGGTGTGCTGTGCGGTTTTGCCGCTTTCCGATTCCTTATCGTTAAGGCGAGGCTTAACAAGCTCTATATACCAGTCGCAAAATACGTCCCAAAGGAAGTCGTAAAGCTTTGCAACGGCAACGCCAAGCTCAAAGTTGTCCAGGTTATCTCTGACATCCTTAACAAGGCGGTTGTACTTGCTGATTATCCACTTATCTTCCAGCGCAAGACTATTTACATCGATAGTATCGGGAGAATGTTCTTCCGTAAGGTTCATCAATACAAAGCGTGCGGCGTTCCACAGCTTGTTGGCAAAATTACGGGATGCCTCTACCTTCTTATCGGTAAAGCGCATATCGTTCCCGGGGCTGTTGCCTGTTGCCAAAGTAAAGCGGAGGGCATCTGCACCGTAGGTATCAATTATTTCAAGAGGGTCAATACCGTTGCCGAGGGATTTGGACATCTTTCTGCCCAGCTCGTCCCTTACAAGGCCGTGGATGAGCACGGTGCTGAAGGGGGCTTTGCCCGTGTACTCAAGCCCTGAGAATATCATACGGGAAACCCAGAAGGTTATAATGTCATAACCTGTTACCAAGGTAGAAGTAGGATAAAAACGCTTTAAATCTTCGGTGTCCTCAGGCCAACCCAAGGTGGAGAAGGGCCAAAGCGCGGAACTGAACCAAGTATCCAAAGTATCAGGGTCCTGACGCATTGCCTTGCCGCACTTGGGGCAGGTAGCGCTGTCCTCTTTGGTTACAACAAGCTCGCCGCAATCGTCACAGTAGAAAGCGGGGATACGGTGACCCCACCAAAGCTGACGGGAGATACACCAGTCTCTGATATTTTCCATCCAGTTGAAATAAAGCTTGTCAAAACGTTCGGGAACAAACTTAATCTCACCACTTCTTACAGACTCTATGGCAGGTGCTGCAAGAGGCTTCATTTTAACAAACCACTGGAGAGAAGCTCTGGGCTCAATGGTAGTGCCGCAACGGTAACAAGTGCCAACGTTGTGGGCGTGGTCTTCCACTCTTACAAGGAAGCCCTGTGCCTCCAAATCTTTAACTATAGCTTTTCTGGCTTCAAAACGGTCCATACCGGCATAAGCAGGATAATCCTCGGTTATGCGGGCGTCGTCGGTCATAACGTTGATTATTTCAAGCCCGTGGCGTGCGCCAACCTCAAAGTCGTTGGGGTCGTGAGCAGGAGTAATCTTAACTACGCCCGTGCCGAAATCCGGCTCTACATACTCATCTGCAACAACGGGAATTTCTCTGCCAACCAAGGGAAGAACAAGAGTTTTACCGATTATGTCCTTATAACGTTCATCGTTGGGGTTTACTGCCACGGCAGTATCACCAAGCATGGTTTCGGGACGGGTGGTTGCCAGTTCAAGATAGCCGCTGCCATCCTTAAAGGGATAGCGCAGATGCCAGAAATGACCTGCCTGGTCCTCATACTCAACCTCTGCATCGGAAATGGAGGTAAGGCAGTGAGGGCACCAGTTGATTATACGCAGACCTCTGTAAATAAGTCCCTTGTTGTAAAGAGTAACAAATACTTCTTTAACTGCCTTAGAGCAACCTTCATCCATGGTGAAGCGCTGTCTGCTCCAATCGCAGGAGGAACCCATCTTTTTAAGCTGTTCTATAATGCGGTTGCCGTATTTATCGTTCCAATCCCAAGCGCGTTCAAGAAAGCCCTCTCTGCCGATATCGTCCTTGCTTACGCCTTCCTTACGCATAGCCTCAACTATCTTAGCTTCGGTAGCAATGGAAGCGTGGTCGGTACCGGGAAGCCACAGGGTGTCAAAGCCGCACATACGCTTATAGCGGATAAGAATATCCTGCAGGGTGTTATCCAATGCGTGCCCCATGTGGAGCTGACCTGTAATGTTTGGCGGGGGTATAACTATCGTATAGCTTTCTGCGCCCTTGCGGTTAGGCGCAAAGAAGCCGCCCTCGCTCCAAAAAGCGTACAGCCTATCCTCTACCGCTTTGGGATCGTATTTCTTTTCAAGTTGCTTTTGCATATCCCGTATATTCCTTTCGAATTATATCAATATCTGTCCTCTTTAATGGTGTTCATAACCAAGCCTGTCTTAAGCTTGGGATAGAAGTAGGTAGACTTTTGAGGCATCTTACCTCCGCTGAGAGAAACGCTCTTAATCTCGCCTATCTTAGTGGGGTTAAGAATGAATGCCGCAGTGCTTTCGCCGCTTGTTACGCTTTCAACCGCTTCGGATACTAGGCGGGTGTAACGCAAATTAAGCTGACGTGCCATATTTTCCTTGTCTATGCCAAGGCGCTGTTCAAGTATACGGTCGTGGAGCACGGAAACGTCAAGAGCGGAAAGACCGCCGTCATCCACATCGGGAAGCTGACCCTTGAAAACAAGAAGTGTAAAACCTTCGCCGCCGGTGTAAAGGCCGTATGCCTTACGGTCTGCATAGCGGGAAAGAATGGAAGGTGCAAGCTTAACATTGGGGTATTCTTCTATTTCAAATTCATCAGCCAAGGAAGCAAGAAGCTTTTCCTTGTCTATTTCCATATCTCTTATAAGTCTGTGGGTAGGAAGAATAACAAGACCGTCGTTATCCATATCCACAAGAGTCATAAGCACGTAGTCGCGATTTGCGGGACATTCACCACGTTCTTCAAGATAGTCTCTAAACTTAACGGCGGTTTCGTATCTGTGATGTCCGTCTGCAATAAACACCTGCTTAGGTGCCATAGTGTCGCAAATAAGCTTAAGCACGTTCTTATCGGTAATGCGCCAGAGGGTGTGTGTAACACCTTCGTTATCGGTAAAGCACTGTTCAGGTGCTTGAGATGCGGCTTTTCTTACCTCGTCGGCAATAATGCGTTCTTCGTCCACATACAAGCCGTAGATGGAGGAGAAGTTGCAGTAGGTAGCCTTCATCAGCTCAAAGCGGTCTGCCTTAGCACCGGAAAGGGTATTTTCGTGAGGAAGCACAATCCCTTCGGAGAAGGGGTAAAGTCTGCACAAACAGATTATACCCTTAAGAGAATATCTTTCGCCGTCCACTTCAAAGTCTTCGCCGTAAACGTAAATGCCTTCTTCCTTATCTCTGCCGAGCACGCCCTTGGAAAGCCAGCTTTCCAAAAGATTCGCCGCGTCATTATAGCGATTTTCACCTTCGGGCTTTTCAAGGCGCACCAAGTTGTAGGGGCTGCCTGCAATAAGCTCGTCCCTCTCCTCGGGGCTGATTATGTCATAAGGGGGGCACACGTTAGAGGAAATTGTGCCTGCCACGTCGGTATATCTTAATGCTTTTATAGGCCTGATGTCTGCCATTGTTATATTCTCCTTAAATTATCTTTATTAAAGTTTTTTTAGCTTTGCGTATGTAGCCATTATTTTTTTGGTGCCAACGGTTTCAAACTCTATCTCATAAAGCGCGTCGCCGCCCATATCCTTAACAGAGTTTATCCTGCCCCTGCCGAACACCATATGCTCTACCCCATCACCTGCGGAAAGCGCCTCAAAAGCGGGCTTCGGCTCTTTCTTTTCCGGCACGTTCATCCTTGTGTTCTTAACAAAGGATTCCTGAGAGGAAACGTATCTGCGCTTAGCCTCGGATACATTGCTGTAAACGGTCTTAACAGGTTGCTCTATGGTAACCAGATTCTTAGGGATTTCCGTTGCAAAGCGGGAAAGGGGGTTTTGCTTTGTCTGACCGTACAAAAGACGGGTGTTGGTGTGAGTTATTATAAGCTGCTTTTCCGCGCGGGTTATGGCAACATAAGCCAACCTGCGCTCTTCCTCCAACTCCTTTTCACTACGGATGCTTTGATCGCCGGGGAACACCCCTTCCTCAAAGCCCGGCAGGAATACGGTTGGGAATTCCAATCCCTTGGCGCTGTGTATTGTCATAAGAGTTACGGCGTTTGCGTCCGTATCGTAATTGTCTATATCTGTTATAAGGGCTATCTCCCCAAGGAACGTGTCGATATCCGGGGTCTCGCTCTGTTCCTCAAACGCCATTGCGGAGGAAACAAGCTCATCAAGCAGCTCTGCCTTTTCCGGCTCCTCTCCTGCCTCCAGCATATCACGGTAGCCTGTGCGACCGATTATCTCCTTTATTACCTCGGAGGGCTTATGACTTTCGGCATAAATACGCAAATCCTCAATCAGCTCGTAAAACGCCTTAAGCCTTAACGCGCCCTTGCCTATCTCGGGATAATCCTCTATGCGGCTAAGCACACTGTAAACGCCGTCTTCTCTATCAGCTATATCAAACAGCGCCTGTGTGGTAGTTGCGCCAATGCCGCGCTTGGGCACATTTATTATACGCTTAATGCGAGTATCGTCGCTGGGGTTGGATATAACTGCCAGATACGCCACCAAATCTTTAATCTCTTTTCGCTCGTAAAACCTTACGCCACCGAAAATCCTGTAGGGCACGCGGCTTTTGGAAAAGATTATTTCCAGCGCGTTTGCCTGAGCGTTAAGCCTGTACAGCACAGCAAAATCGCTGAATTCCGCCTTGCCTGCGGCAACCTGTTCTTTAATGTAATTAACAATATACCCTGCCTCGCCGCTTTGGGTAAATTGCTTTTTAAGCAGTATCCTTTCGCCATCACCCTTATCTGTCCAAAGGTTTTTGCCCATTCTTCCCGTGTTGTTGGAGATTATGGCGTTGGCGGCGGAAAGTATTGTTTGGGTAGAGCGATAATTCTGCTCTAACCTTACGGTCTTGCAATCCGTATAAACCTTATCAAAGCCAAGTATGTTTTCAACCGATGCACCTCTGAAGGCGTAAATGCTTTGGTCGTCATCACCCACCACGCACACGTTGCGATGCTTGGCGCCGATATAGTTGATAAGCTCGCTTTGAGAAAGATTTGTATCCTGATACTCATCAGCCAAAATATATTTAAAGCGGTTTTGGTACTTTGCAAGCACCTCCGGCTCTTCCTTGAACAGCTTTAGCGTAAGCAATATTATGTCATCAAAGTCAAGGGCGTTAGCTTCCTTAAGAGCCTTAGTGTACTCCTTATACACCTTTGCAATACTTTCAAGCCTTGCATCGCCCTCTGCTTCAAGCGCATACTCACGCCACTCCACAAGCTTTTCCTTAGCACGGCTGATATTGTTAAGTATAGTCCGAGGTGTAAGCACATCCTCATCTATTTTAAGGCGTTTCATTACATCTGTAATAACGCGCTTACAATCCTCTGCATCATAGATTGTAAAAGCACTCTTGTATCCAAGCAGCTCTATATGACGGCGCAGTATACGCACACAGATAGAGTGGAAGGTGCCCGCCCAAAGGTCCTTTGCTTTTTCGCCAAGCAATCCGTCCAGCCTTGCCTTAAACTCACTTGCGGCCTTGTTGGTAAAGGTTATGCACAACACCTCATAAGGGTCTGCCTTATCCTCTGCAAACGCGCCCAAAAACAGGCGTATTTCTGCCTCCGTACCGCTTTGCAAAAGCTTTTCCATTTGCGGCAGAAGCGCTTCTGCCTCTTCAGGCACTGTATTGGAATAATAAAGATTGCCGAAGGAAATTATATGGGCAATACGGTTAACAAGCACCGTGGTTTTACCACTGCCTGCACCTGCAAGCACCAGCAGAGGACCCTTTACTGTGTAAAGAGCTTCACGCTGTTTATCATTAAGTTTTGCATACAGCTTATCAAACAAAGCACGTTTTTTAGCGAGAAACGTTTTATCTGCTTGGTTTGTCATATTTCTACCTCCGAACACAATTATTCCAAGTGCCATTATACACCAAATCTCTATATTTTGCAACACTTTTTTTAAAAGCCTTAGTTTTGATTTACACCTTTATTTATCGCCGCCAACAGGCTTAAGTTGCCTGTGTTGGGACGGGTAAGATTCCAGTACAAACAGCCCCGCAAGCCGTACTGCGGTATAAGCTGAAGGCGGGCGTTTATACTTCGCACATCCTCATACCACACCTCATGCCGCACGCCGTCCTTGTAGTAATAAAAATACGGTGCCTGCGCCTCCTCGTCATACTGTATTTCCGCGCCTGTGGAAAGGGCGAGGGCAACCGCCTCCTCGGTAGAAAGAGAGGGGGCAGCCGTGGGGTTGTCGGGATTATACGGAAGCGTCCAATCGTAGCCGTAATTGGAAATGCCCAGCAGTATCTTTTCCGCAGGCATTTTTGTCAGCGCATACTCTACAACCCGCTTGACGGAGGGCAATGGCGATATAGCTAGAGGCGGCCCGAAGGTATAGCCCCACTCGTAGGTCATAAGCAGTACATAGTTAACGGCGGCGGCAACCGCGGCATAATCGTGCCCCTCGTACAGGTCACCCGTTTGGTCGTCCCTTGTTTTTGGGGCAAGAGCGGCGGCAACTGTGTAGCCGTCGGCATTAAAACTTTGTGTAAGCTTTTCCAAAAAGTCTGCGTAAGGGGCGGCGTTTTGCCTGCCTATAAACTCAAAATCCACGTCAAGTCCGTCATAGCCTTTTGCCACCATATTTTCCTTAACAGCTGTTTGCAAAAGCTCCTGCACCCCCGCCGATGCAAGCAAATCCGTAGCAAGCTGTGTATCAAAGCGATCACCCTCGGTATAAGTGGAAAGGTGCATCCACGCCGCTGCGCCGTAACGTTTAGCGGTGTCCACAAGTCGGCTGTCGTCAAGGCTGTAAAGGCTGCCGTCGGAACGGAAACCGTAGGTGAAGGGAATAAGCACGTTTATAAAAGGCATAGTCTGATTAAGCAAAGCTTGCGGCGTAAAGGTATAGGCATAGCCGCCGGCAAAAAAGTCAAGCTCCGGCACATCCGTATAGCTTATAACAAGGCTTTGCCCCTGCCACAGATTTTCGCCGCCGTACAGGGCAGGGTTAGCCCTGAATAAGGCATTCACCGTAACACCGTAGGCGGCGGCTATGGAATACAAGCTGTCCCCTGCCCTTACGATATGGGTCTGCCGCGGGAATCGCAGGATAAGCGCCTGTCCCACCGCCAACGCACCGTTTTCTGCTATCCCGTTCAGTTGTGCGATAAGAGCGGGCGATATTCCGTAATCAGCGCCTATGCTGTAAAGGCTTTCGCCCGATTTTACGGTATGTATTATCAAAACAAATCACCTCAGTACATTTTATGCAAATGCACCGCGCCAATGCCCCAAAACAAAAACGGCAGAGGTCAAAAGCCTCTGCCGAAATCTGTAAATTATGTGGTTTTAATGCTTGCCCGCAACAAGAGCAACGCTCAATTATCAGTAGATAAGATTAGAGCCGTCGCAATGCTTTCTGAGTGTAAGGTAGTCGGTAGTGTTAACAACGCTGTCGCCTGTTATGTCTGCCGCTTCTTTTTCCACATCGGAAGCGCCTACGGTATCAAGCATCCTGCGTACAGCCGCCATATCGGTGGTGTTTATATTACCGTCGCCGGAAAGATCGCCGGGGATAACGATAACAACGGTGTTAAGCACTTGACCTGCCCCATCGTACTGAACAACGCTGAAGCCCGTGCCGATGTAGCCCGTGTCGGAAACAGCCTTACCGCTTATATCAAACAAGCTAACCTCGCACTTAAACTGCGCCTTGATGTTTGCCACAGAAATGCCGATGCCATTTATTGTAGCATAATCATCGCTAAGCTGATGCTTAGAGCCGTCAATCAATTCAAAGGGGTCATTTTCTACGCCAAACAGGGAGGTGTCGCCCCAAATCTGAATTTCGCCGATAGCGGTACGGTCGGCAGGTGTAGCAAATACCACCCTAACATATTGAGCGCTGATAGCCTGTGTAAAGCTGAGCTTGATTCTTGCGCTGATAGTGCCGGCTGTGCTGAGCTTGTTTGTAAAAGCGGTGGTAGGTGTGAAATTAACGCCGTCATTACTTGTATAAACGGCACTTACTACAGGTGCCACATAGGTTATGCCGCTACCTGTGCCGTTAAGGCAAAGGATACTTACATTGTTAAGGTAAACCTTTTTGGAAAGCTTAAAGGTTACGGTAGGTGTAGTTGCAGCCGCAAAGAACACTGCCCATTTGGTGTTGTTGGTGTTTGCAATACTGTCTGCAGGGGTGGTGTCATCGTTAAGCTTACCGCTGAAGTATGCGCCGCCCTGATTGCCGTTATCGCCGTAATATGCAGTATTGTAATATGCACTGCCGCCGGGATAAGAGCCGTCGTACTTATACTGAGCGCCTTGAGAAGACAATGCGTAGTTGGTGGTAGCGGAGGGCATACCTACAACTTCACCGGAAACGGAGTTTGCCTTTTCAATAATGCCGTCTTGGTTATCCTTGAGATACTTAACTATGTAAGCTATTTCCTTTTCGTAAGAAGAGCCGCTGGGATGAACGGAGTCCATAAGTGTGGTGCTGTCTGCAGTAAGGGAGCTCCAAACCTGATTGTAAAGGTCGATGCAGTAAGTGTCGTACTCTGCCGCTACTTCCTTTATAGCGGTGATAAAGCGGGGGTAGAAGGTATACAAACCGCCAACTACAGAGTATTTGCTGGAATCGCTGAGTCTTATCTTATTGGTGGTGATAAGTATGGGAAGTGCACCTATCTCAAGACACATATCGCAAAGCTCTCTGAGATTGTTCTTGAAGTTGGTAAGGTTGCTTTCCGCAATAGTGTACTGAGCGGTATCGTTAATAGCGTATTTGATGAAAACAATATCGGGGTTATAGGGAGCAACATGGGTAGCGAAATAGCCAAGGCCTTCGTCGGTTCTTGCACCGGGGGTACCTGCGTTAACGATTCTGGTGTTAAGAGCTATTTCGGTTTCTTCTGTCCATCTGCCGCCTGCGGTAACGCTGTCGCCCAAAGCAACAATAGTCTTGCCGGAAAACTTCGTCTTAGCCGCCGCATCGTCACGAACGGTGGTAACGCTTACCTTTGCGCCCGAGGTAAAGTTGCTTTGACCCCAAGTGCCGCTGGTGGTAAAGGAGCCTGTAGCAAGGTCAATGCCGGAGAAGGTGAGGATATCGCCGACTCTTATCTGTTGCCAAACCTTCCAGTTTTCACGGGTGAAGGCTTCGCCGGTGTTGCCGAGAGGCTGATAGCTGAGCGCAAGGCCGATAGCGCCGGAGGCAACGGTCTTGCTGTAAGTGCAGTGGGTACCTGCTTTTTCGGTAACTACATAGCCGCCCTTGGAGCTATCATAAACTGCGTATATTCTGTCGAAATACGCACCGTTAAGAGCAGAGCCGGGCTTGATATACATAAGCTGATTCTGAGTGTAAAGAGAATCGGTCCAGTTAATGCCGGAGATAGATATGGTCATCTGACCGATATAGGTCTTAACCTCTGCTGCGGAGGCTGTGGTTTCCTTAGGAGCGGTAAATACTCCGAGGGATAAAACAAAAACGAAAGCCAAGAAAAGGGATATGCGCCTTGTAAAGTTTTTCATTGCTTTTACTCCTTTGCTTATTATTTTACAACGGTAACCGCAAAAAGCGGTTGTGGCTTTTGCTATATAAAGGAGGGCGGGGTGCGCCCCCCTGTTTGCGCTTTGTAATAATTTTATTCAGCCGCTTCTACGGGAAAGCCTTGAATAAGCTGTGCATCAAACTTAAGAATCTGTGCGGCATCAAGGCTGTTAACGGCACCGTCGCCGTTTACGTCTGCGGCAGCAGCCGCATCCGCCTCAAGGGTCACAAGCTGAGCATCGCTCTTAAGCACCTGCGCCGCATCAAGGCTGTTAATACTGCCGTCGCCGTTTACGTCACCGTAATCCACGTCAGCAACTTCTTCAGAGCTTTCGTCGGATTCGGATACTTCAGAGGAATCCTCAGAGGAATCTTCAACAGAATCTTCAGAAGAAAGCTCTTCGGAAGAAAGCTCTTCAGAGGAGGCATCTTCGGAGGGGTCTTCAGAGGGGATATCCTCGGAAGGAGTTTCGGAAGAACTGTCCTCGGAAGGAGCTTCGGAAGAAGAATCCTCGTTTTCTACAATGTAAGCCGCCGCCTCTATTTCGTCAAGCTGAACGATATATGCACCGCCGGTGGTGAAGGAAATTTTAAGACCTGTTGCGCCTTCTACATCTGCCCTTACCTGTACGTCATAGTACTGAGGTGCGCCGGAAGAACCAAAGCCGGGTGCGCCTTCTACAAGCACTTCGGTAAATTTATAGGGAATGTTGGTAAAGTTTTCGCCGTCGGTGGAAACACCAACGCTATCCATAAGGAAACCGCGGTTGGAAGCGATGCGAACATTCTTTATGGTTATAAGGTGGATATCTGTAGGAGTATCAAAGGTGAACTGAATGGATGTGGTAGCGGTTGTGCCTGCGTATTCAACGGTAGTAAAAGGCGTACCGATGTCACCGTTCCAAGCAACTGTGCCGTCACCGCGATACTTGCCGTCGGTAAGCATTGTATTGTTAGAATCGGTATACGTCAAACCGCTGAATGCGTTATAGGTAGCTGTGTAAGGACGGTTCAGCAGGAGGTTTTCACCAAGCTCCAAACCTTCGTAGGGGTCCTCATCATCTTCTCCGCCGCCATCTTCAACAGCGGAGCCGTCTGCCGCGGTATAGGTAGCAATGATATTTTCGTTGTCATCCTTAACCGTAACGACATCGCCCACAAAAAGATCCGCACTGTCATCCAATATGTCTCCGTCATCGGTAACAACAACAAAAGGATTAAGGATACTGCCCTTGACAGAGGAAACGGTAATCGTGTCAGTGAAATAAAGAGCACTGTCTCTTACAGAGAAAGGCGCATCTTCCTTAATGTAAGCCTTATCAGCCCAGAAGGTTTTAACGGTGTAGGTACCGTAATCAACAGCTTCTTCACCTTCTTCGGGGATAGATGCATAGCTTACGGTGTAGCCGTCGAGGAGGAGCGCGTCGTCTGCAACGGCGTTGCCGTATAAGTCCTTAACGGTAACCGTGCAATCGGTCATACCGTCGATAGCCTGCTTTGCGGTAGTGCCGTAAAGAACGCGGATATCATCGCCGCAGAGGTATTTCATATTTTCGAGAAGTGCAGGTCTTTGAACAGTCCAGTTCATATCGTAGCCGTTGCCGTTGGGGTGACAGCTGTCGATAATATTATCGGGAGAAAGACCTTCTGCCTTCCACATAGAATAAAGGTCGATAACGGGAACTTCTTTTTCTGCCGCAACCTGACGCATACAGTCGATAAACTGGTCAAGATAAGCTTCTTCGCCGCCGAAGGGGCTGTAGTCGCCCTTATCAAACACGCCGCCGTCCTTGATAGCGTCTATCTTAATAACGTTTGCGGTCATAAAGATGGTCTTTGCGCCAAGCTCTGTATTCCTGTCATAAATACTGCGGAGTGCGGTCTTATACTTTTCCATAAGTGTGGTGGAGGGAGCTTCGTTAAACGCATCGTTTATACCGAAGGAAACGATAACTATCTCTGGGTTATGGGCCGCAACGTAATCATCGTAACGGGAAGCGAGGGATGCCCAAGAGGTATCGCCGCCGAAGCCTGCGTTAATAACGGTAGTGCTGAGATAATCGCTCCAAGTAGAGGTCCAGCCGCCGCCAACGGTGATACTGTCGCCCTGTGCTACTATGGACTTGTTGCTGTAAGGGGTAACTGTGGGGTATACGTCTCTTATGGTTTCAACTTCTATGTAAGAGTCGGATTTGTAGCTTGCAGAACCCCATACGCCGCTGGTTTGAAGGTTCTTCAGCTCAAGGTCAATGTTCTTAAGATAAAGTCTGTCGCCCACCCTGATATGCTGCCATACTGCCCAGTTTTCCTTGGCTATACCGGAGCCTGCGGTGGTAAGGGGTGCATAATTGAATAATATACCAAGATAGCCCTGCTCTACGGTTTTGGTGTAGGAACGGTGGTTTGCAACCTTTTCCACTACCTCGTAGTAGCCGCCTTCTTCGTTATACTTGGTGTACATTTTTTCGTAATAAAGACCTGTTACGGAATTGCCGGGGGTAACAAGGGTAATGATGTTGGTGGTAATGCCGCCCCAGATATCATTAAACTTGCCTACATTAAGGTTGCCGATATGCTCCTTAACCTGAGTAGCGCTGTCCATAACGGCAGGTGTATCTTCCGTTGCGGTAGCAACTACGCTTAAGCTAAGCAGCATTGCCAAGCTTAATACTAACGCCAGAACTCTTTTCATAACTTTGCTCCTTGTATGTTAAATTTATTATTTAGCAGGTATATAACGGATTTGGATTTCCTCGGCGTTTGCCGCCATATCAAGAGTAGCTTCCTCACCGTCAATGGTGATGGCGATTATCTCGCCCTCTATCTCAAACACGGCTTCCATCTCTGCAGGTTTGTAAACATTCAGCACGATAACGCCATCTTCCTCTGCCCAATCCACGTCTACTCTGCCGCCCTCGCTGTCATAACTGCCGTTAACAAAGCTTATGCGATGCTCAGGGTCGGTAACGGGATGGATTATAAGCTTGCCAAAGCCTACCTGCTCCTTATGAGGACGGATGCCCAGCATATATGCGTACATCCACTCTACACAAGAGCCGAGGGAGTAATGATTAAAGGAGTTCATACCCACATTGCCAAAGCCCGTTTCGGGGGTATAGCTGTTCCAACGCTCCCAAATAGAAGTAGCTCCGTTTTTAACGGTGAAGCCCCAAGAGGGGTACTCTTCGGAAAGAAGCAGCTTATAAGCAAGGTCTGCCCTGCCCATCTCCGTAAGCACGGGAAGCAGGAAGCGCACACCCACAAAGCCCGTTGATAGTCTGTAGCCCTTACGCTCCAGCGTGCGAAGAAGGTGATTAAAGCACCTTTCCTTGTCCTCGCAAAGGTCAAAGCTTATACCCAGCAGATAGCAGGTTTGGGTATCGCTTTTTATCACCCCGTCATCTGCCACAAAGGCCTTGTTGAACGCCGCCTTAACGTCTGCAGAAAGCTGTTTATACTCACCGGCGTCCTGTCCCAAATATTCAAGACATTTCACAAGTATATCGGTAGAATAAGCAAAATATGCGGTGGCAAGTACAGATTTATCCGTATCGTCTTCAATGGAAAGCCAGTCGCCGTAGCCCGTGGCAGGTCTTATCAAATCGGTGCTTGCATTTTTAAGATAGCCCACCCAACGCTTCATTGCATCTATGTTATCTTCAAGTATGCTCTTGTCTCCGTACATCAGATAATGGTGATAGGGAATAACCGTAACCGCATCACCCCACGCGGCACAGCCCGCCCCAACAAGCCCGTAAAGGTCGGGCACCACATCGGTAACGGCGCCGTCAGGTCTTTGGTCAAGGCGCAAATCCCGCATATAACGGGCAAAGAACGCCTTGCAGTCCTTGTTGTACATTGCGGTCATAGAGAATATCTGTGCATCCCCCGTCCACCCCAAACGCTCGTCACGCTGAGGACAGTCGGTAGGCACGGAGATAAAGTTGCTGCGCTGGCTCCACAAAGTGTTGTTGAATATCTTGTTAACCAGCTCGGAGGAGGTGTCCACAAAGCCCGTCCTTGCCAAATCGTTATGGCAAACGTTCATATAGATTTCCGTTACCTCCGCATCCCCCTCTATAATAACCTCGGCATAGCGGAAGCCGTGGAAGGTAAATGTAGGTGTAAGAATCTGTCTGCCCTGACGGCAAATAAACTCATCCACACAACGAGCGGCGCGGAGGTTTGCGGTATACAGCTTGTCGCCGTCCATCATTTCGCCGTGGCGCAAAGTAATTTTTGTATCTTCCATTGCCTTTACGTTAAGGTACAAAACGCCTGCGGTGTTCTGACCGAAATCGTATATATCGCCCTTATCGTGACCGATAAGCACACCCTTTAGGCGGTGCAAAAAACGCACCGGTTCTTCCTCCTGCGGCTTAAGCAAGGAGAAATCCTCACCCTCCTCGGTGGCGTTATCCCAGTCATCGGTCTTCATGGATTTATCAAACATCTCATAGCTTTCGGGCAGCCGATTATCCACCACCTCGCCATCCAAAAAGCTGCTGGCAAGTATTCTGCCCGTAGTGGTTTTAAAGCTGCTGTCCGTGCCTATCTCTTCAACGCTGCCGTCTTTGTATTCAAGCACCAGCTTCATCAACAGGCATAGGGGCCAAGTGCCGAAGTACTGTTTTTTCTGAAACGCCAGCTGACCGGCGTACCAGCCTTCGGAAAGCACCGCACCAAAGCAGTTTTTGCCCTTTCTAATCTTGTCGGTAACATCATACTCCTGATAAAGAATAAGCTTGCCATAGTTGGTAAAACCCGGGGTAAACAGCTCATCCCCCGCATACATATCGTTAACGTACGCCTCATACACGCCCTTGGCGGTGGCGTACAAAGTAGCCTTAATAAGCCCCTTTTTAACCTCAAAATCCTTACGGAAATAAGGGGAAGGGTTGGAATACACGCCCTCTACGGTGCCTACGTATTCTCTTGCGCCGTTGCTTATCCATTTTGAGCCTTCAAACACCATAAATATTTGCTCCTTCACATTGCTTTTATAAAAGAAAAGCGCACAAAAAGGCGTCGCCACCCTCTGTGCGCCGTAATTTACTGTTGTGCGGGAAATTGAGTTATAAGTCCTGCGTCAAACCTAAGGATAGCCGCCGCATCAAGGCTGTTTACCAGCCCGTCACCGTTTACGTCGGCAATAGCCATTTGTGTTTCTGTCAGCTGAATAAGGTTAGCATCGTGACGAAGGGTATATGCCGCATCCAAATTATCGGTAGAGCCGTCACCATTAACGTCGCCCAGCAGGCCCTGTCCTTCAACCACCTCAAGGCTTATGCTGTTACCGTTACCGTAAACGGGGGTGCACATACCGTCTGCCAAAGTTGCAGATGGAACAAAATACACATTGTCACCGGCCACGGAAATCTCCGTCATACCCAATGCGGCGCTGTTTTTAACTCTAAGCCTTACGTCAAAGCGCATTACGCCGCCTTGATTACAGCCGGAATCCGCACCAAAAGAATCCTCATCGTTAACCATACGAAGCCAAAAAACACCGTTTAAAAACTGAGAGTAGCTGAAGTTTTGCGGGTTGCCCCAAACTTCGGGATAAACCGCATCCACACCAACACACTCAAAAACCGTGTCATCATACTGCAGGGGCACATCGACGGAAAGCAGACCCGCCTCCCCGCTTATACTGTCAACGGTAACGCTGACCTTTATAACGCCGCCAACGCCCACGGTATCGGCAGGGGCAGAAACCGACACGGTAAAATCTGCCGCGTATACGTTTAAAGCGCCCACGGATATTAACATAACAAGAGCCAAAGCCCACGCAATTATATTTTTTACACTTTTCATTTTATTTTTCCTCCTGCGTGCAAGCGCACAAAGTGACAGTTATAACTATATACAATAATAACAGATATACACGGCTATGTCAAGGGCGTAATGTTAAAACAGCACAAAAAATATACCTTTCGCAAAGGCGAAAGGTATCAAGCTGATGACAAACATTGTCATCAGCTTGGCAGACTGCTGAGAAAGAGTACTCACACCACCCCATTGCTCACTTCGTTCGCAACGGGGACCCCGCGAGACGAACCGAGGCGATAAAACACCCCATTACTCACTTCGTTCGCAACGGGGACCCCGAGAACTGTATTCCCACCCCACAAAAATACATTTTTGTGGGGACCCCGGTGAGTACTGTGAGCCGAGGTTCGTTTCGAACGAAAAAATATGAAAATATACAAAAATTTCGGGGGATTTTTCCCCGAAATTTTCACTTTATAGTAACCGTATTTTCTTTTTTCGTGTTCTGTGCCTTTGTCAGCGGTCTGATACCTTTCGCAAAGGCGAAAGGCATTAGATTAAAACTTTAAAACTTCCGTAACAGCCAAAGCAAAATTAAAGCTCTTAAAGCCCGATATGTTAAGCACGGCTTTAAAAGATGTCCTCTACGCTTATCTCTGCCGAGGGTTGCGCGCCGTCCGTATCCATGTTTTTTTCAAAAAGCCGATACGCCCCATAGCCAAAAGCTAAAAGCAAAAACGCCGCCAAAAGGACAAGCAGCCATTTTTTAACCGTAGCAACGTATTTGCCTTTATAGCTTTTAGGAGTTGCCCCTCCCCTTGCAAGCTGTGCAGGGTAACGGGCAAATGGTTGTGTCGTAAAGGTTTTTGTAATGCTAAGCTCCTCCGCGTCAGGATTTCCACCGTCGATTATAACCGCAAGTGCCGTATTGTTGTCGTGGCTTCCGTCCACACGCGCGGCGTGAAGACGGTGCATCTTTTCTATCCACACATTGGGGACTTGCGCCTCCCCAAAAAGGCTTATCATTTCGCTTTCGTAAACGTATTCCCAAAACCCGTCAGTGCACAGCAAAAGCCCGTCGTATTCTCTGTTTTTAACGGCGTTAAGGCAAACTGATACCTTTTCGTCTGCACCAAGTGCGCCGGTAAGCTTGTTTCTGTCACAATGCCCCCGTATTCCGTCAAGGCTTATCTCACCACGCTCCACCGCCATTTGAGAAACGCTGTGGTCGGGGCTTTGGTACACAATCCCCTCTTTATCAAGAGCGTATATGCGGCTGTCACCAACGTGGGCAAAACGGGTAAGGCTTTTCCCTACCCACGCAAGCGCTACCGTGGTTCTCATAGAGGAGCCTTCTGCCTTTTGTCTTTCCAGTATCAGCCCATTGGCGGCGCATACAGCATTTTCGGGGTCAAAACGCTCTCCGTCCTCCAAAAAGCGGCGTTTTATCTCCTCAACCGCAATTCGGGACGCTTTCTCGCCGTCATCGTGCCCGCCAAGTCCGTCGGCAACCACAAATAAATGCCCGTGCTCCGCAACGGCAACCGCAACGGCATCCTCGTTGTTTTCTCTGCCGCCTGCATCCGTATATTGAGAATATAATACCTTCAACGCTCATATCACCTCTTTTTGGGAAATCTGCGTACTGTGTATTATACCACAACCAACAGCGCTTGTCAATTTGTCGTCCCAAATCAAAGGGGGGCATATTCCTCTACATGGCTGGTTTTGCTGTGCACCGCACCATTTATGGCTGCGGCAATAAGCTCTGCCATTACGCGGGTCATCACATCACTTTCCTTGGGCGCAACAAAAAAGCTTTCCGTGCCGTCCTCAGGCTTACCGCCGGACTGCCACAGCAAGGTTGGCACGTCCACTACCGTGGGTACACCTATGGCTATAACAGGGCAACCCACTGTCCGCTCCGATATCTCCTCCCTGCTGTTACACACGCCGCTGCCGGGGGAAATCCCCACACAGGTAAGCTGTACCGTGGTTGCCAGCCTGCCAAGACTGCGGGCGGCAAGTGCATCCACCGCTATAACGCAGGCGGGCTTTACACATTCCGCCGCCGCCCGTATAAGTGCACAGCTTTCTACCCCTGTCTGTCCCAGCACCCCGGTTGCCACAGCGGACATATCTCCAAAACCAAGGTCTGTGTACAAAGCGGGGTTAAGGGCTTTAAGGTGGTGTGTAACCACCAAGCGCGCCACGGTCTTTGGCCCTATAGAATCGGCGGTTATCCCCTCGTTGCCCAATCCCGCAACCAGCACTCCGCCCTCGGTGTCTTTCGGCAAAAGCTCCCCTATAAGCCCGCGTAGCACAGCGGCGGCGGCGCGGCGGCGTGGGCTGTCTTCCAGCCAAAGCTTGCCCGTGTCAAGGCTTATATATCGCCCCGCGGCGCGCCCCGTAAGCTCCTCTCCCCTACCGGCGCATATCTCCGTTTCCGTAACCTTAAAGCCCTCCTCAAATCGCTCTGCGCTTTTAACTCCGTCATCCACACCGCGCTTTGTGTGGGGCGGACGGCTTTCCATTGCCAAATCGGTACGCAAATTTTTTATCATAATATCATCTCCCGTAGATATTATGCCCAAAATGTGCAAAAATCCTTTGTTTTCTCAGTACTGTGTTATAGCGGCTATTCAAAAAGAGCAAATATCATCTGCAGCTATTCAAGACATCGGCACAAATTATAAAAACAAATCGTAAGTTTTTTCGGCAGATACAGTTTCTTCCTTATGTCTCCGTGCTTTTATTGAATTATTACCGCTTTTGTGTTATAATAAATCAAAGACAAATCAAGAACAGTATGCAAAGCCGCTTGACGTTTGAAAGGACAACCGCTATGTTTGCAATTATTACACTTATAGTACTTTCGGTGCTCATAGGAGCAAGCTATTATCTTTCCTACAGGCTCTATCAAGGGCTGGTCACCTTCTTTACAGGGCTTCGCTTCTGGCACGTGGCGTTGGTCATTGCCGCAGCAGTTTTGCTGTTGATGTTTGGCTTTGGGCGTGGGTTTATACCTTTTTCCAAAAACACAAAGCATGTTATTGGGCTGGTGGGTGCTTACTGTATGGGCGTACTGTTTTACCTGCTGTTGTTTACCGCCCTTGCCGACCTGCTGCTGTTGGTGCCGCGGCTTATAAAGCTGCCATTTACTTCCCATCACCTTTTCCATGGAATTGTAGGCATTGCGGTTTTGCTGTCCACGGGTATCACCTGCGTTTACGGATTTGTCAACGCGGCGCAGATTGACCGTGTATCCTACGAAGTTTCCGTTTCGGGCAAGAAGGACATCTCGGACATAAATATAGTGATGATTAGCGATTTGCATTTGGGCGCCATAGGCTCCGAGGCGCGGCTTGAAAAAATCGTTGCGGAAATCAACGAGCAAAAGCCCGATTTGGTATGTATTGCAGGTGATTTCTTCGATACCGATTTTAACACTATAAGAGACCCCGATGCGGCGCTTAAGACTCTTGGCAAGCTTCGCTCTACCTTTGGCGTGTACACCTGCTTGGGGAACCACGACGGCGGGAAAACCCACCCGCAGATGCTGGAGTTTCTGAGGCAAGCCGATATCCGCCTGCTTGACGACACAGCTGCCGTTATCGACAATCGCCTTGTGTTGGTTGGCCGCCTGGATTCTTCATCCATCGGCGGATACGGGGACAAAAAGCGAAAGGCTCTCTCGGAATTCCTTGCGGTAGATGACCCCACTATGCCTGTTATTGTGCTGGACCACAATCCTGCCAACGCACTTAGCTACGGCGCAGAAGCGGATTTGATTCTCTGCGGACACACCCACAGAGGACAAGTGTTCCCCGGCAGCTTGCTTACCAATGCTATGTATACCGTGGATTACGGCTATTACCGCAAAGACAGCGACAGCCCCCATATAATCGTATCCTCTGGGGTAGGCACTTGGGGAATGCCCATGCGGGTCGGTACAAACTGCGAGATAGTCAGCATCAGTGTTTCCTGCAATAAATAGAAAAGACAAAAGGTCTCCTTTTACCTGAAACACACAAAAACTAAGCGGGCAGCCAAATCGGCTGCCCGCTTAATAGAACCGTGATTTTAGTTGATGGTCAAATAACAATAATATGTTCTTGAAAGAGCTGTATAGACATAACCGCCACCGCTATAGCTTACATCATAACCATAAGCGTATTCATATACCACTCTGTACACGCCAGGAGAAAGAGTATAAGATGTACCAAGCCAACAATACCCATCGCCGCGGTCGGTGTGCGACAAGTAGCTGCCAACAGTCCGGAAGCAACGCAAACACGTCTTTAACCTAGTGCAAGTTGCATCTGACCAATTGTGCCCAAACGCTTCTTTTCTTGTGTTTTCACACCTCTCACAAGTTTCTGCTTATGTGCACGTAGCCTCAGCCCACTTATGCCCGAGAGAATCCGTAAGCCCTGTATTCAATTAAGGTTAGTGTCTGAAACAAAAATCACCGTGCACCTCACATATTTTTGCAAAAAAGCCTTGACAAAGGGCGCGGCTTGTGGTATTATAAGCGTTGCCAAACGTTCTGCGGGTGTAGTTCAATGGTAGAATCCCAGCCTTCCAAGCTGGTCGTGCGGGTCCGATTCCCGTCACCCGCTCCAATGCACCCTCAGCGGTGATATGTGCCTTTAGCTCAGCCGGATAGAGCATCTGCCTTCTAAGCAGAGGGTCGGGGGTTCGAGTCCCTCAAGGCACGCCAAGGGCTACGGGGTGGCGCACGCCGCCCCGCTACCCGCAAAACTTTATATGGTGGATATAGCTCAGTTGGTTAGAGTATCAGGTTGTGGCCCTGAGGGTCGCCGGTTCGAATCCGGTTATCCACCCCATTTGAAAAATAAACCCAATGTATTACGCATTGGGTTTTCTCATAGAATTATAATAAGCAATTCAAATCGAGGTGTGGCGCAATTGGTAGCGCGCTTGCTTTGGGAGCGTGCCTAGCGGTTAAAGCCGAGATTTTACGAAAGTTCCGAAAAGCCTTTACTTATGCGGACTTTCGCCACTTTCGAGAAACTCAAAAAAGCGTGGATTTTGCGTTTGACCACAGTTTGTCCCACTTCCACGCAAAAGCGAGAAAAATTGAATAGATATCCGGGTGTGGCGCAGCTGGGAGCGCGGGTGGTTTGGGACCATCAGGCCGCAGGTTCGATCCCTGTCACTCGG
>JAFQHL010000066.1 GCA_017397955.1 Clostridia bacterium | reverse complement strand
CCGCTTCTGTCTTAGAACAGCTTGCAAAGGATAAAGTGTTAATCGGCTGGAGCGCCGGGGCGTTGGTTATGACCTCGTCGATCGCTGTAATAGACGCTTTTGAACCGCAAATGAATTTTATTAACTTGACAGATTTGAAAGGCTTATGTTTAGCAGATGTGCACGTTATTCCTCATTACAGTAAGTTTCTCCACCGTTACGAAGCCTTTGAAGAAAAGCTAAGGAGTTACGAAGTTGACAATAATTGTACATTGGTAAGACTTAACGATGGTGACGGTATGCTTTTTGAAGGCGGCGAAAGATTCATGATAAAATCAAATACATAGCTTTAACACAAATGTCCTCCGAAGAGTTCGTTTTACTTTGGCGGATAATTGTCGGGGTCCCCAAGAAGTCGTCAGACTTCTTGGGGTGATTTTTAAAGGCAAAATAATTTCGAAAAACTTCCAACCTTTTAGGCAGAAACAGACACTATAGTATGTAATCGCGATTAAGAAGTGCAAGGAAAGGGGTGATACGTTGTCAAAGGAGAATAATTACCGTCGTTTTAGTGACGAAGAGCTTGTAAAAGCTATTCTTGAGGGCGATACCGATGCATATACAGAGGTTATATCCCGTTATAAGAACATGGTGTATAGCGTTATTTTACATATCCTCTCGGGAGATGGCGATGCGGAGGACATAGCGCAGGAAACCTTTATAGACGGTTTTTTCAGACTGGGCTCCCTGCGTGATAACACCGCTCTTGCACCCTGGCTGTACGGAATAGCCAAACGCAAGGCACTTAACCACTATACAAGGAGAAAGAACTTTGAAAGCTATGATTCCCTTGAAGAAGGCATCACCGGTTTACCTACGGGCAACTCTCCCGAGGATTACGTTATTAAAAACGAAACCGCCTGTCTTGTAAGAAAGGCTATCTCAGAGCTGTCCGACAAAAACAGAAGCGTTGCCTTGCTGTACTATTTTGAAAATATGCCCGTCTCGGATATCGCAAACAGGCTGGAAGTATCTGTGGGTACGGTCAAGAGCCGTTTGCACGAGGCGAGGAAGAAGCTAAAAGGAGGACTTGCCTTTATGACAGAAAACAATAACCCAACAAATACACAATCCAAAAGTAACGAAGATTTTGATAAAATCCTGCGTGCCAAGCTTAAACAGCTTGAGTATTACTACGCCCTTAACGGAGCATCCTTTGAAGGCTTTGATGCATTGCTTGCCGAAGCGGAAAAGCTTGCCGGTATGCTGCCCGAATCTGCGGAAAAACAAGCGGTGCTGGCAGATGTGTACTTAATGCAGGCTTATCAGGAAAACGAAGACCCTGTTATTATTGAAAAAGCCAAGGATGCGGCTGAAAAAGGAAGCAACGCAAAGGTTATCGCTTCGCTGTTGGTGGATAAAATCCTTGCTACCGATGACGATGATAACGAGGGAAAGCTACGCATAATAGACGAGGAGGCTATCCCAAAGCTAAAGGCTTTGGGTGCAAGTAACGAGCAAGGCGCTCTTATGTTCTGGCGTGGTGCCGCCAACGTGCGCTTGAAAAATTTGGGAGAAGCAAGGTCGGATTTTGAAGAATGCGTAAGGCTTTGCAATGAAGACGAGGTTTACCGTGCCTGCGCGTTGTGCGGTATTAAAAATCTGGAGCTGGCTATAGAAAACACCGACGACCCAACTATGGGAATAAGCGTAGTGTCGGAAACCTGTATGAAGAAGGACGGCAAATTGATATTTGTAAGCCAGCCGGGCTTCAGCACTCCTCCGGTGCTTTATGAAAAGCATAAGTGGGACTCCATACATTACTACGTGTCCTTGGCAGGCAGATTGTTTTACGACCTTTCTATGTCGGTAGGACAAAGCTATACCGATGCAAGCGGAACCACCCTGACCCTTGTCAGTATGGATGCGGTTGCTCAAACACCTGCCGGTATATTCAAAAGCTGTATGCACGTAAGATGCATGTCAGAGGACTGCGTTTCCGATGCGTGGTATGAAAAGGACGTTGGGCTTGTTAAGGCGACCTTTACCGAGGAAAACGGTGACACGGAATCGTATCTGCTTGATGAATACAACATAGTCGGCGGTAACGGATATTTCCCCTTTGGGGTAGGTAACCGTTGGCACTATGTCAATCCCGATCTGCCCGATTACCTTTACCAATGCTTTGAGTATGAGATAGTCTGGACGGATGGCGAGAGAGCCACTTTGTCAACTCTATCCTACGTCAATTTCCGTAAAAACTACGAGCAATGCTGTGCTTTGGACAGCGACTATTACGTAGCACAAGGTGAACAGCTATGCTGTGACTGGAAGCTTGACGAGGCAGTTGAGGCTTTGAGAAAGGCTGTGCGTGTAAACACCAACCAAACGGCAACCTTTGCGGCTCTCAACGGTATAGAGGCGCTCAGCCGTTTTTCCGAGTATCACAAAAAGGCTTGGCGTTTTTGTCCTTCGTCTATCAATACGGGCTATATTCGCGCTAAGGAAAACTCCTCCGTATACCATTACGGCGAAAACGTTTTGTATTCCTTCTCCCCATACCGCTTTGGTTCGAGAGGAGAAGAAAACCGTATCTTCGGCGTAAAGCCTTTCCGCTATCTGCAACGAATCCTGGGCTGTATGTACGACAAAAAATGGGTGATAGGGTATACCGAAACCAAAGACCTTGGCGATAATATCACGGCAAACGTAAGCGTTACGGAAGGTGGTACGGTTACTACAGCCGCAGGTGTGTTTGCGGATACCATAAAGCTTACGGTGGTTTGCGAAAAGGCAGGTATGGACGATGACTATTATATGAAGCATAACTATCAATATACCTTTTGCGGTGCTAAGGAATATTGGTTAGCTAAAGGTGTAGGCTTGGTCCGTTTCCGTTGTATATGGGGCAAAAGCCTTGATTCCACCGCCGAGCTTGTAAGCTTCAAGGTGCCTGCCGCCGACAACTCGTATATGCCAATACAGATAGGCAACGCTTGGGAGTATGACGAGCTTAATCTTACAAAGGAAGGCTACCTTGCAAAGCGCTTTATGCGCATTGACTGCGGTATAAACGACAACTTCGTTATATCGGATAATCAGGAATTCGTTTTCAAGGGCACTGAAGAGGAATACGAAGCCTTTAAGGCATCACTAAAGTAAAATAATTATCATGAAAACTGCCGCGTTTTTTTCGCGGCAGTTTTTATACAAGGTCTTGACTTAAACACCGTTTTGTGTTACACTCTCAATACTTTTCCGAAAAAAAGGGGGGGGTAAACAGATGAAAATTGCAGTAGTTGGCTACTCAGGCGGTGGAAAAAGCTACCTTTCGGATAAGCTGTCAAAGCATTACGGTGTCCCCGTAATGCATCTTGATGCCGTAAAGTATGATAAAAACTGGATAGCAAAGGATAAAACTCTCGTCCTTAATCAGGTTGCCCTTTTTATGGAGAAGGAAAGCTGGATAATAGACGGCAACTATAGCGCTCTTTATCAAAAAGAAAGGCTTTTGGCGGCTAATGAAATAATAATAGTAAAGCCGGGTAGGCTAAGATGTCTGTGGGGCGTTATAAAAAGAGAGAAAGAATACAAAAGAATGGGCTACGTTAAAAGTCTTAATTTTGATTTTATATGTTTTGTCCTCTTTGGCGGAAGGACAAAAAAGAGAAGACAGCATTACAAAGACATAGAAAACCAATACAAAGATAAAACCACGGTAATACGCACGAAGCGCCAACTAAATGAATACATAAAAAGGAGGGAACAGCGTGATCAACTTTGTCAGTAAAACCGAAATACACAAAGGCTGGTCGGGGGACAGAAAATTCTGTGCTGTTGATAGGGATGGCAATAAGTATTTGCTTCGTATCTCTCCTATCGAAAAGGCAGATCGCAAAAAGGCTGAGTACGCAATGGCAAAAGAGGTAGCCTCCCTCGGTATACCTATGTGTATGCCTGTGGATTTTTGGACCGACGATGACGGTGTTTACAGCGTATATAGCTGGATAGACGGCGAGGATGCCAGAGATGCTTTGCCTTTTTGTACCGATGCAGAGCTTTATGCCTACGGTGTAGAAGCAGGACGTATACAAAGGATACTTCATTCCATACCCGCCCCCGAAGATTTGCCCGATTGGGAGGAGAGATATAACAAAAAGCTTGATACCAAGCTTGAAAAATACAAAAGCTGTCCACTTAAATACGAAAACGGTGAGCTCCTTGCAGAGTTCGTTGACAAAAACAGAGGGCTTTTGGTAAACCGCCCCTTGACCTATCAGCACGGCGACTATCACGTGGGGAATATGATGATAGGCAAGGATAAGAAGCTGTATGTAATAGACTTCTTTGACAGAAACGATTTCGGCGACCCGTGGGAGGACATTAAACCTATAACTTGGGACGTGGCAGTAAGCCCTGTGTTTGCCAAAGGCAGAATTGATGGGTATTTCGACGGTAATATCCCCGAAAACTTTTGGCACCTTTTAGCCCTCTACGTTACCGCAGGCATACTTTCATCTCTGCCTTGGGCAATTCCCTTTGGAGAGGGTGAGGTGGAGATAATGCGAAAGCTTGCCGCAGACGTGCTTGACTGGTACGACGGCATGAATAGCGTAGTTCCTAAATGGTATGTAAATAATCGGGAGCATTAAGAACGGCTTTGTCGAAAATATAAAGGGGCTGTCTCAGAATTTGAGACAGCCCACAGACCGCTGACAAAGGCACAGAACACGAAAAAGGCAAATTGCATCATTACAAAGAAGAAAATTGGGTGACAAATTTCACCCAATTTTCTGCATTTTATTGTAATTTTTCGTTCGTGACGAACCTTAGCTCACAGTACTTAGTACAGTTCTCGGGGTCCCCGTTGCGAACGAAGTGAGTAATGGGGTGTTTTATCGCCTCGGTTCGTCTCGCGGGGTCCCCGTTGCGAACGAAGTGAGCAATGGGGTGGTGTGAGCACTCTTTCTCAACGCTCTGCCAGCTTGCTATACGGTGTAATTCTTCGTAACGCTGTTTACGGCTTTGCGTCCGTTCTCGGTAGTGAAGAAAATTGCGGCAAGCATAGACATAAGTGCGTATGCAGAGTGCCCAAGCTCATATTTTCCGTCGAAGTCGCAGTCGCAAAAGCCACCCTTCATCAGCTTAAACAATACGTTTTCCACCTTTTCAAGGGGAATATTTGTGTTCTTAACGATATCCTCGGCACTTATACCCTTGCAAAAATCAAGGGCGGCTATAACACCCAAGGTATCTTCATCAGAAAGCAGATCACAAACCTTTTTGATATCGGCAAGGCTTTGGCTTTTAAGCTTTGATAACATATCGGCGCCGTATATTATGCTTATAACCGTACCGTCATCGGTATCGGCGTATACGCTTATCCCGTCGCTGCTTTCTGTTGCAGATCCCGTAACCATCCTTGCATCCGTTGCCCTAACACAAACCTCTACCGCTTGCTTCGTTGCCTCAAGCCTGCCCACTTCTTTGGCGTATTCCGCAAGGGATGCCATACAACTATCCTTTTTCACCGCACTGGGCACTTCAAGCAAAGCGTCGGCAGTTATTCCAAGTATCTGACAAAGCTTGGGCAAAAGCATAATGTCGGGCATACTTTCACCCTTTTCCCATTTGGACACAGCCTGTCCCGTAACACCTAACTTTTCGCCAAGCTCTTGTTGGGAAAGGGAACGCAGTTTTCTAAATTCACTTATTTTTTCGGCTATGGATTTATTCATAATCATATTTCCTTTCTAAAATCAGTATCAGAAAGCTTTCTTGCCTTTATTTTATCCCATACCACCGTTGATTTCAATAACCTAAGCGTTGAAAGTTGTTCAACCGTTGGTTGTGACCGGTTTAAGAAGAAAATCTATGCATAAAGCACTTGCCCTTTGCAAGTGTTTTTTGATATAATAAATAAAAAGTTTGTCACCAAACCCAAACTTGCCACACTATATAGGCGGAAGGAGGAAGAGCTATGACAGGTGTACTTTTGACGGATTTTGCAGAAAACTATCTCCATAAGCTTTTTTACTTTTGCCTTAAGAAAACTGGAAACACCGATGCGGCAGAGGAGCTGACACAGGACATATCCTTACAAATTGTGTCTGCAATCAGCAACGGTACGGTTCCCACAGAGTTTTCTGCCTGGGTGTGGAAAATCGCACGCAACAGATATGCGGCGTGGGCAAAGGATAAACGCAAAACGCAGGCAACTCAAAGCGGCTTTGACATAGGCGACTACGAAATAGCGGATGACGGCGTAGGCGTGCTTGAAGGTATTATTCAAAGCGAACAGCTTTCTTTGCTAAGGCGCGAGCTTGCGTTTATTAAAAGAGACTACCGAGAACTGCTTGTCTCCTACTATGTAAACAACACTTCTGTCAAAGACATAGCCGCCGCTCTTTCTGTTTCCGTGGATTCAGTTAAACAAAGGCTCGTAAGAGCAAGAAAAACATTGAAAGAAGGTATGGATATGGCAAGAGAATTTGGTGTAAGAAGCTACAAACCCGAAAATATAAGCTTTGCGGCAAGCGGACATCAGCCCTCGG
>JAFQHL010000065.1 GCA_017397955.1 Clostridia bacterium | reverse complement strand
TGAGAAAAGGGGTCTGCCGTAGGAATCAAAGAAGTTGCTAGTGCCGAGCACGGCGGTGTTAGTGCTTGTTTCACGCTCTGTTGCTGTGACAAGTCTGCCCAGGGAGTCATACTCGTACTCGGTAGTTATGCCGCTTTTGGCGTCCACTATTTTTGCAACTGCGCCGTCACCGTTATACGAAACGGTGTATGCTACAACATTATTATACTTTATTTGAGAAATTCTGTCAAGCTTGTCATAGACATTTGTGACAGTAAAATTGTTGCCGTAGGTGGTAGTAATTAGCTTACCGTTGCGGCTGTTGTACTCATAGCTTGCGAGGGTATTTGTTCCCGCTTTTACGGTGCTTAGGTTACCGAAGCTGTCGTAGCTTAAATTATAGGTGGTGCTGTCGGTTATTATCTTGGCAAGCTGGTTTTTGCTGTTATAGGTATATTCAACCTTTTCCTCGCCGGTATCTATGGTGCCGTCTTTATCTATATCGTTGAACACCGTTTTCAAAAGCCGGCTGTCTGTGGTATAGCCATACCCGATACGATTACCGTTGGCATCCTGCACATAGTTAAGCAGTTCGGTTGCGCTGTTGCGGTTGTAGGTTGTGGTATGCCCCAGAGAGTCTGTTGTGGTCAACACCCTGCCAAAGTCGTCATAACTGCTTTCGCTTATTATTTTATCCGTCAATGAAGCAGGGTTCGGATACTTGACTGTCTGTTTCGTCAAGTTACCGCAGTCATCATACTCATAGAGGGTTTGCAAGTACTTATCACCGTTATAGCATTTAGTAATAGAGGTTAACAAGTGGGGGATTTCGGAGCTGTAGGTATAGTTATACCGTTCGCCAACAATATTAGTGTATGAGGTTATATCAACGCCGTCCGCGCTGTAGCTTGTGTTGATTTTGTTGCCCTCAGCGTTGGTGGCGGAGGTAAGATTGCCGTCGTTGTCATAGAGGTAGGTTTGTGCAGGCTCTATGGCGAGGCAGATGTTATCAAAGTATGCGGTATTGGCGTTATAGTCATAATGAAGCTCTATCTTTACGGATTTTATGGTAAGATTTCCTGTTTTAGCTCTGTTTACAACTGCGCCGGAGGCGAATTGCCACGCTGCGTTTTCTGCACAGAAGTTTACGGTGGTTTCCTCGGAGCTGTTGTCGCTGTATATCAGGGTTGCCTTCATGCCAAAGTAGCGGTCGTTATCCGTAATAGCCACAGAGGATGCCTTTGCCCAGCCGGAGAGGACGAAGGTGGTTGTTAATGGTAGGTTTACGGCTACAGTTTGAGTAGCGGTTACCGTGCTTAGGGCGTTGCCCGACAACACAAGCTCTTCATTTTGGGCAGAGGCGCCGGAAGACAGAGTCCAACCGCTTGCGCCGTTTTCTATAATGTTATACTTAGATACGCCGTCCGATTTTTCAAGCTGGACGCAGTCTACGTATACGGTGCCGATGGATTTTTGCAATATCAGGCGCACCTGATGGGTACCGGCGGCAAGCTCTGCGGTAACGCTTATGCGTTGCCAGCCGTTTTGGGCGTATACGGGGGAATTATCTTTAATTTTGCGGGACGAAACGCCGCCAAGCTCCAAGTAAAAGCCGGTGGTAGCGTCAAGGCTTTGCACACGCACATAAGCGGAAAGCGTATATGTTCCGCCTTCGGTCAGGGTCACGTTTTGGCGCCGTTCGATAAAGCCACTGCTTTTGTTGGTGGTTGATGTTAGCTTGTAGGAGTAGGAGCCTATATATTTTTGGTCGGTAGAGCGTGCCGAAGAGTAGCCGGTTCCGCTGTAGTAACCGCTCCAACTGTCGGCGCTTTCCATACTTGAATTTTTTATGAGGTTTACTGCGGGAACACCGCTGACGCTGTCTTTGATGATGGTGTTGTTCTTTTTGGAGCCTTGCACGGTTGGTGAATACTCGGCATTGCTTGCGCCGTAGACCTCGGTGCCGCTCAAATTGGTAGAGTATGCGCTTATCGTTCTGCCGTGGTCGTCGAATACGTAGTGGGTAAGCAGGTCGTCTGCGGTGCCGTGTACATCGTCCTTACCGCTTGTGCGGACTGCGGTTGTCTCGTTACCGTAGATGAAGCTTATTTTTTGGCCCAGAGCAGAGGAAGCGTTATACTCGGAAACAGAGGCTACTTTACCTGAACTGTATTGATATGCAAGCTTGTTGCCCGAGAGGGCATCTATGGCGTGTTTAAGCTCGCCTGTCTTAAAATATTCGTAGCTGCAACTACCCGCGCCCTTGCTGTAGGTTACAGCGCGGAGGAAGCCGGCGTTGTTTTGATCTACCGTTCCGTTCCAAGCGTCGGAATACGCGAAGGTTATGAATTCGCTTGTATCCTTAGCGTTCTCTATTCTTATAAGCGCACCTGCGGGGTTATAGGTAAAGGTAAGCTGAGTTTCTGTATCATTGGTTGCGGTGGTATGTTTTACATTCGTTATCCTGCCATTTGAGGAGTATGTTATCGTCTTTTTGTTGCCGAATAGGTCGTTTTGCTCATAGAATCTGCCCTTATTGTCAAACTTTTTGGTGTTGCCCACCTTGTCGCTCATGGTATAGAAGCCGTTCGCGTTCTTTACTATGGTAAGGTCAAGACCGTCTTCGCTTATATATTTGCCTGTTTCGGCGTCATGGAAGAAATACAGCTCTGTACCGTCGGCATCGTTGTATATATACCAAACTCTGTCGTATATGAACTTTTCGGTTACCGTCTCTTGTATGGAAAGCTTAAAGCCGTTACCTACGTTCATGGCGCTATAGTCGGCGGTATGAATTATGTTATCGGTTGCCGTAAACTGATGTCCTGCCAGATAGCCGTTATACACATGGGATACGGTAAGGGGCAGTATCTCGCCGTTGGTAGTGATATCGTCATGTACAAAAACCAGGTTGCCTGTAAACAGGTTTACCGCGCCTGCACCTGCGCCGCCTGCGCTTTGGCTGTTGTAGGTCCATCTGCCGTCAAGCCCTTTGGTGTCGCGATAGGAAATTATGAAGTAGGGCGCTGTTGCGTCTCCCAATTCCGCGGTTTTGTTTATGGAAGCAAACTGTACGTAGCCTGTTCCGTTGCAGGACAGCCTTAGCCCTTTGTAAAAGCTTGTAGCGGTGTTTTGTGGGTCGCACCATGCCTGCGCCACCGAAGTAAAGTCGAATTGGTAAAGGTCTTGCGAATTTATAATCTTATAATCGGTTATAGTGTTCGCCACTTGGGGTGCGCCCCAATTTGTTGTTTGGTGGTTCCAATCTTCAGTTATGGCGTGAAGGTTCACCATAGTGTTGGGGGCGTAGTTCATAACGTCCAGAACAAGCTTGGCTTCGGTAATAACACTTGCCTCGGGTAGTACAAAGCCTACATTTTCTTCGTTTTCTCCTGCGTACAGGCTTATATAGCCTTTGTAATCGTGGCCTTCAAACGAGCCTACGTTTATGTACTGGCTTTGATAGGGCAAATCACCTGTTTGACCATCGTAGGCGTGTACATCTCGTATTTCGTTATATGCGTACAGGTTGCCGTTGTCTCTGATTATAGTAGGGTCTATAACAATGGGGAAGGCGCGGTCGGCTGCGTTTATCCAACCCGCATCGGCGGTAACGGTTACGGTACAGCCTGTGGCTGTTTCAGTAAGACTGTAGCTTACCGTGGAGGAGGTAGCGCCCTCGCTGTCATACATATATCCTACGGGGATATAGTACATCATTTTATCTGTGGCTTCGTCGGTGAAGACAATGCTGCCGTCAACCTGTAACTCCGCATTAAGACCTGTGAGGGTGAAGTTAAAGCTGTATGAATAACTGTCGGCTTTTTTGAACACTATTATGTCTTCTTTTACACGGTTGCCTGCAGCGGTGTATCTTATATGCGCGTTAGCAAAAACGTTTGAATATGTAACGGTAGAACTGTAGTTTTCTATGGTTATTATCTCTTCAAGCTTATCTGCAGGCGTTATCTCTGCACGATTAGATTCAAGAACTATATTGCTGTTTTTATTTGCGCTAACAACATTCATCTCAAGCTTTTTGTTGCCTTCGGAAAAGCTAACTATCTTGTTTGACGCGCTTTGACCGAACTTCAAGCCGCTTGGATTAGAGGCGGTACTATATACGGGAGTTTCTTTCCCGGAGCCGCTGCTTAAAGAAGTGTTTTTGGAAGCAGAAAGCGAAAGGCTGTTATCATATTCTACCCATTCACCCTCATCTTGGTAGTGCACTTCGTTTGCATACTGAACCAAACGGTAACTGCCATCGCTCATTCTTATGGTTTTACTGCTTGCAGTTCTCTTGGATACATCTTCGCCAAGGGCAGTTACTTCCGTACTTGCCGTAGACAAAACGTTATTTGTATCTTCTGTTTTGTCGGATGTCAACTCTGAAGCGCCAATTTTTAAGCTGTACACTTCTGCTGGGATTACATACAACACCATCAGCATACACATAAATACGGATAATATCCTTGCGAAACCTTTCATAAGTAACACTTCCTCTCTTTAAAAATAATATTCACGGCGGACTTTTACCGTACAAACTCTTAAAGGAACTGCACGGCTTATCTAAAACCAATTACTGTCCAAATCTTGAATTATTTTATCTATGGACATCGGACTCTCCCCCTAACAATAATAATCTAAAATTATTCTTTCCTGCCCAAATTTTCTTCTTCTGCTATATAATGTCAAAAACTTTTAATTCGTCTATAAATTTATTAAAAATTTAATATTTGCGCTTGAGATTGCAACAATAATAACGCGCGATCGTAAAAGATACGTTATGCCTAACACCGCAAACAACAACGCAAATAAACACACAAGAGGTATAACGGCAAGTGATACTTGGTGGTACGTAAACGTTATCCACAATTTCGGCACAAATTTAATCGTTCTCACCACGCTTTAGGCTTAAAAAGGTGTGACCGCAGTTTGACCTCATATTTCCCCGTCGCTTTGCAACTAAAACGAAGCGAATACTTTTATTAATCAGTAGATGCGCCTTTGAAGCAACAGAGAGAAAAAACAACAGTAAATTATGACAATTTGTGCGTATTGTGTGCGCAAATCAAAATCAATATAATATAACTTTAGTCACAAACCAAGGGAACAGCCCCAAGCAAAAAACAAGCAGTCGTCAAAAGGCAACTGCTTGCTTCAATCCTATTCTATTTTAACTTTCCCCCAAACTGTTGACAAAGAGCCATCAAAACATAACGAAAAATCCGAACCCTTCTCCAACTGGATAAAGGTTCGGATTTTCACTGTCTGGCTATGAGCTACAAAAAAGATATTTTTGCCGTTTTTGCGTATGACTTTGAACTCTTACATAACATTTAGTATCTAGTGATATTCCGTCTTCGACGGAGTGATATATTTTGCTACGCAAAATGTGATATTGAAACCTGTGGTTTCAGTGATATTATATTCGCCCTTAAACTGGGCGAAGCCAAATATCACTTGCGAAGCAAATATAACTGGCGCAGCCAATATAACTCGCCGAAAGGCGAATATAACTGAAAACGACAAGTTTCTGTCGAAACTTGTCGTTTTCTGTCTATGGGCTACAAAAAAGATATTTTCGGCATTTTTGCGTATGAATTCGAACTCTTACCAAAAAATCTTGAGTTTTCAAATTT
>JAFQHL010000006.1 GCA_017397955.1 Clostridia bacterium | reverse complement strand
TTGTGACAACAACACCTTTGATATCCGCAGGATCGATTGTAAATGCTGCCGTTTTTGTGCCGGTGAAATTGCCCTTACCGGTAATGGTAGCAGTGTGGGAGCCTGCGTTTGTAAGATCGGACGAATCCCAAGAAAGGGTGTAATCCTTATCTTCTACAAGGGTTGTGCCGTTAAAGGTAACTGTAACGCCGGGAGTATAAGCACTGCCGTTGTATATGCCGTTTTCAGGATCAAACGTAACGGTGGTTTCCGCTATATTGGCCGGGTTGATCTTAAAAGTGGTTACAAGCTCTTTATCCGCAACCGTTACCTTTGCGGTAGCATCACCTACAAAAAGATTGTCAGAATATGTGATCTCGCCGTGTTCCTTAGAACCTGCCCAATTGTCCGAGAAGGTAACAGATGCACCTGTGGCAATAGCAGCTCCGGTATAGATGACATCGTCAGCCGTCAGCGTAGCCGTTGCGGTGTGTTTATTGCAGACCGAACAGGTTTGGGTAATTTTGTTTTCCGTTGCGGAATACGTGCAAGTGTGCTTGTGTAAATAAATCGTGTTTCCTTTATTGGTAATGGCATAACTGCTATTATCTGAGTGGAAGTATCGCGAATAGTCGGCAGTATTGCTTCCTGTGATTGCTATATCATTTTCACTTGCGACTGTCGTGATACCTATATCTGCACCCGATGTAAGTGTGCCGGTTGTAATGGTTTGGCCTTCTCGAAGATAAACGTCTCCCTTTACGTTGCCTGTGATTTTTGCATCACCGGATATATAAATGGAACCATCAGTGCGTATTGCGTATTTGTGATTATCGGATATGTTGCCACCATAAATATTGATTTGCGAGAAATAATATGAAGTAATCGCAGCTTCTCCGTACCCTTGGTTGCAGTCTGTAATCGTTCCCCCATACATATTGAAGGAGGCACCATCCATAAGATATACAGCATCTCTTGTGCTATCTTTTAAGGTACCTGAATACATATTGATCGTCGCATTGTTGTAAGCAAAAAGTATCTCTTCCTCACCGAGGATACGACCCGTATCCGCACAATCGCACAAATTGAGCGTGCTGTCAGCGCTCAATGATACAACCATGGAACTTGGACTTTGGGCAGGGTATATCGTTTTTCCGTTTAAGCAAAGCGTAACATCTTCTGTGCAGGTTATTCTGATTGTAGGGCGATAATTTGTACTATTTCTAACATCATCGCTAAGATAATACTTTCCGCCGCTTGTTATCTCATAACAACCGGGGACCGTTTCTGTCAAGCTTGATAGTTCTGTCCAGCCGGTATGGTCGCCGGAACAAGGAACTTGTGTGGCAGGTGGATTACTTGGCGTTAAACCGCAGAAGGAGACGCCTTTGGACGAATAGAGCGTAACGGAACTAAGCGCATTTGCGTAGCTCGGCTCTGTGGTTCCGTAATAATATATAGTGGAAAGACCGTCACAGCCGCGGAAAGCATTGTTGCCAACGGAGGTAACGTTGCCCATAAAAGTAACGGTCTCCAGACTGGCACAGCCCTGGAAAGCATAGTTGCCAATGGTAACGTCGCCCTTAACGGTTAACTCCTCCAGACTGCTGAGGCCTCGGAAAGCAGTGTTGCCAATGGACGTTACGCCTTCTTCGATGACGACGTTAGATGTCATTACGTTT
>JAFQHL010000064.1 GCA_017397955.1 Clostridia bacterium | reverse complement strand
AGGCGGGCTGATGCCCGCCTCTTTCTATTATACTTTTTTATTATCCGTAAATGTTATTAGAGCCGTCGCAGTGCTTTCTTACGGTCAGATAGTCTGCAGTGTTAAGCACCTTGTCACCCGTAACGTCGCCTGCTATGTTGAATACGTTAGAGTAATCATAGCCCAAGCCGATAAGCTTATGAGCGCAGGCAAGGTCGGTGGTGTTTATAGTGCCGTCACCCGTCAAGTCGCCGGGGATAACCACGGTAGCGGATGCAATAAGTGCGCCTGTATCGCTTAAATACTTAACCACACAGCCCGTGCCGCCTATTGCGTTATCGCTAAGCTGTACGCCGCTTGCGGAGAACAGCTTTACGGTGCACTTAAACTCTGCCGCTATTTCCGAAGCCTTTAAACCCGTGTTCTTAACGGTAACAAAAGTTTCATCCATTGTAAAGTCAGAAGAACTGTTCAAAACGAAATCTTCTATGGGGTCTTCAACGGTTAAAGTGATTTTTGCAACGGTGTAAGTATTGCTCTTTTTAGTTACTGCCTGTATGGTTATGGTATGGTTGCCCGCGCTTAGGTTATCGCAGGGGATGTTGCCGGAAAAGCCGCAATTTGAATAATCGGAGTAACCGGAAACAGAACTTTGAATATCGGACCTTGTAGCAGTGGAAAGATTTGTATAGCTACCGTTATCAACGCTGTATCTTACAGAGCTGATGCCTTCGGTATGCAAGGTCCAACCCTTAAGGGCAAAATTGTCAACTTCTTTGGTTTTGCTAATGGTTGCGGATGCAGAAACCGTACCGTTGGTAACCTTTGCGCCGTAGGGAGATTCCATACCGCTTTCATACTTGGTGGTGTTAACGGACTTGCCTACCATTGCAAGCATACCGTTGGCGATAGACACAGCTATCGTTTCAAAATGTGTGTCAAAGATTACATTTTCGCTTTCCACGTCAATAAAGCCAACCTCCAAAAGGGTTGCCGGCATATTGGTATACTTAAGTACATAATAGCCTGCGGTTTTAACACCTCTGTTCCTGGTCCACACACCTGTGGCAACCATAGAATTGTGGATGCTTGTGCAAAGCTTTGCGCCTGCGGAGGTAGAGCTTGCGCCGCTGTAATAATAGCTTTCTATGCCTACACCGCCAACACCGGAGGCGTTTCTGTGTATACTTACAAAATAGTCAAAATTGCCGTTGTTAGCAATTGCCGTCTTTTCGTCAAGGTCATGGGTAGCATCATTTATTCGTGTAAGCGCACAGGTTTCACCGGAAGCCACTATAAGCTGTGCAACACGCAGTGACAGTCTAAGCACGTCATCTGCTTCCTCTCTGGAACCAAGCATAGCGCCGGGGTCGGAGCCGCCGTGACCGGGATCAATAATAAAGGTAGCGGAATTAAGGGTTCCGCCTGTTACGCTGCTTGCAGCCTCAGCCTTAACAAACAGTTTGTCGGCAGGAGCTACAGCAGCCAAGCCAAGGACAAAGCAAAGGGAAAGAATAAAGCATAACAAACGTTTCATAACATTAGCCTCCTACGAAATATATTATATGCACCAAATTAAGATTTGAAAATTTTGCCATTGCTGATAAATAATAATTCTACATTATTACATTAACACATTAAACCCTTTTTAGTCAATGTCCTATAGAGAGAAAATTACAGGAGATTTTTGTGCTTTTTGTATAAAACCTTGTATCAATAATAAGAAAACGACACAAAAAGATAACCGTGGCAATGTGCCACGGTTATCACAAGCTGATGACAAGCCTTGTCATCAGCTTGAAAGAGGCGGGCTAATGCCCGCCTCTTTCTATTATACTTTTTTATTATCCGTAAATGTTATTAGAGCCGTCGCAGTGCTTTCTTACGGTCAGATAGTCTGCGGTGTTAAGCACCTTGTCGCCCGTAACGTCGCCTGCTATGTTGAATACGTTAGAGTAATCGTAGCCCAAGCCGATAAGCTTATGAGCGCAAGCAAGGTCGGTGGTGTTAATAACGCCGTCACCCGTCAAGTCGCCGGGGATAACCACGGTAGCGGATGCAATAAGTGCGCCTGTATCACTTAAATACTTAACCACACAGCCCGTGCCGCCTATTGCGTTATCGCTAAGCTGTACGCCGCTTGCGGAGAACAGCTTTACGGTGCACTTAAACTCTGCCGCTATATCGGCGGTCTTGGCACCGGTAGCTTTAACAGTAACATACTTTTCGTCCAAATCATACTTGGAATCGTCAACCAAAACAAAGGTATAGGGCACCTTTACGTGCGCCTGTGCAAGTACCTTGCCTGTGCTGAGATTTATACCTTCAATGCTTACTTCTGCGCCGATTTGAGTATTGGTGAATGCGGCAAAAGCAGCTGCTGCACTCTGAGGTATAGCAACAATGGGGTTTGCGCTTGTTGCGGTAACGGACTTTGCCGCACCTGCTTGAAGCTTGGATTTTACAACATATTTTGTGCCGGAAGCTTCGAGCACCAGCACGCCCCAGTCGGAAGCGTTAATTGTGCCGGAGGTCATAACCTGTGCGTTGGTGGAGGACTGACCTGCGTTGAACGCGGTTACGGGGATATAATCAGCATCGGTAGGATACTGAGGAACGGGGATATTAACGGTCATCTCTACCTTGCCCTCGTTGTTCCAAAGGTCCCATGCATAGAGGTGAACATTGTAGGTGCCGCCTGCGTAGCCGTGGTCCGCGGTATTAACATGCAAGGTAGCCTTGCCGCCGGACACGCTTACATCATACCACTTGATGTCATCCTGCCCGCCCGCTGCGGTCCAAGTGGGGAACTGAACCTTGGTTACACCGATATTATCGGAAACATTACATACTACATCAAAGCCCCAGTAGTTTACATTCTGGATAGTGCAACCGCTGAGCTTAGGCGCTGTGCTGTCGGAGCTGAGGTTTGCGCCTGCAGAGCTTGCTGAAGTCTGGTTGCCGGAGATATCGTAAGCATAAATATGGGTTGCGTATACATCCTGACTGTTACCGTGCTCGGAAATCTTAACATCATAGTATGCGGTATTGCCGCTTACGGTACCCCTGTGCCATACAAGGTCGTCCTGACCGCCGCCGGCAGTCCAAGTGGGAAACTCTACACGGTCGATGCCCGCGTTATCGCTTACGGTACAGCTTACGCGGTAACCGCTTGTAGTAACATTTGTTATTTGAACATTTGAGAGAGTAGGTTTAATCGGGTCGCTGACCGTAAGCGTTATTGTAGCAACGGTATAGGTGTTGCTCTTTTTGGTAGTCGCCTGAATTGTTACGGTATGAGTACCGCCTGACAGGTTCTTATAGGATACGGTGCCGTCAAAGCCGCAGTTATCGTAGTTGGAGTACCCCGATATCGCCGCTTGAACATCGGTTCTCAAAGAGGTAGAGAGTGCCTTATAGCTGCCGCTGTCAACCTTATACTTAACCGCACTTATACCGTCGGTATGGAGAGTCCAGCCTCTGATAGTGAGCGCGTCGGTGCCGCCTGACTGGGTAACGGATGCAGAAGCGGAGATAGCACCGTTGGTCTTGCTGCCGCCGCCGGGGTTGTCAAGACAGCTCTGGTACTTGGTTGTGGTGCCGCCGGTGTTAGAAACGGATTTGCCTATCATAGCAAGCATGCCGTTTGCTATGGAAACAGCGATAGTTTCAAAATGGTTGTCGAAAATGCTGTTATCGGTAGCGGAATCAATAAAACCAACCTCAAGGAGGGTTGCCGCCATATTGGTTTCCCTGATTACAGCAAAGTTTCCGGTCTTAACGCCTCTGTTCTTTGTCCAAACACCTGCGTTAACCATGGAGTTGTGAATGGTCGTACAGAGCTTGGCACCTGTGGAGGATGCGCTGAGTCCGCTGTAATAATAGCTCTCTATACCAACGCCGCCGCCGGAGTTTCTATGTATACTTACAAAGTAAGTAAAACTGCCTGCGTTAGCGATACCGTACTTGGTAGCAAGGCTCTGGGTAACATCGGTTACTCTTGTAAGAGCGCAGGAAGAGCCGTTTGCGTTAATAAGCTGTGCAACGCGCAGGGAGAGCCTGAGTACATCGTCAGCCTCATGACGGGAGCCGTTGCACGCGCCGGGGTCAGAACCGCCGTGACCGGGGTCGATAATAAAGGTTGCGGAGTTAAGGGTGCCTCCGGATACGCTGAGCGCCGCATCAGCCTCAATAAAAAGACCGTCCATAGGCATAACAACTGCCATGGAAAGCACAAAGCACAGGGAAAGTACTATACTTACAATACGTTTCATAATAAAGACCTCCTATCATAAATATATGCGCCCGAAAGGCGTAAAACGTTAAATATAAGGTAAAAACCGAATACACTTTATGTTAACATATTAAAGCTTTTAAGGTCAACGGCACATTAAAAGAAAAAACCTTTGTTTTTTTGTGCATTTTACACAAAATAAAAAAACAGGGCACCAATGATGCCCTGTTTACTATTCGCAAAAAAGCTTATTCTTTATTAAGACCTCTTGCGCCGACAATTGTCATCACAAGCCCTGCGGCAGAGGACAAAAACGCGCAAACCCAAGCAAAGGTAATGCCCACCTTTTGGGTGTAATACGCGTATTCGTCATAACCTATGTAGTGACTGCGGTAAGCCTTGCCCGTAAAAGTGGAAAACCACACAAACAAAAAGGCGCACAGCATAATGCTGAAGAATATTCCTTGGAAAACCACGTGTGCTTTTTCGTTTTTGCTGTAAAAGGATGCGGCAAAAGTGCCCAAATACAAAGCAAACGCCAAGAATGCCCACTGCAAAAACTGCTTTGCATAGGAAAGTCTGTCATAATCTATGCCGCCCTTGGCATAATCGTCATTTTCATACACACCGGTGGAGTCGGTCTCCAAATAATCGTCCTCCTCGTCGTCCTCGTCCTCTTGCCTTTTCATATAATTGCGATAATCGCTTTCGCTTATCTTGCTTTTCTTTTCCGTAATAAGGTCAGAGAACTGAAGAACAAAGGTAAGGATTGCCAAAACAAGCGCAGCTATTTTAACCAACACGGCAACAGCGCCGCTTTTGGGCTTGGTATAAGTTGCAACAGTGGGGGCAACACCGCCGTAGTTGCCGTAGTAATTTGCGTTGTAAGTGTTTTCTGCCTCAGCACATTGGGCGCAAATCTCGCCCGATTCGATATAAACACCGCATTTTGCACAATACATAAAAAACCTCCTCATAATTTTGTAGCTTTATTATAACGCAAACAGCGGTGCGCCGTCAACGACTTTAAGGACGACAAAAAACATTTGGTTGGTTTGTAAAAATATTGCCGCCGTGCTTTGGTGAATCTGCACATAAAACACGCGGTTTTGAGGGCGTAATATATTTTTAGCAAAAAATGCATTTGGGGGCTTGAAAAACGGAGCGGAAACGGATATAATATAATAGTTATGGTATGCTTAGGGAAAGGCGGCGGCAAAGGATGAAAAAATATAAGGATATACTAAGCTTGCTTAGCTATGTGCGCCGCGCCGTGGACGATTTTGATATGATAAGGCAGGACGAAACGGTAGCGGTTGGCGTTAGCGGCGGCAAGGACAGTCTTACTTTGTTGTGTGTGCTTAGCGCGCTGAGCCGTTTTCACCCAAAAAACTTCAAACTTAAAGCCATACTTATAGATGCGGGCTTTGAGGGGGCGGATTTCAGCCCCGTTGTCAAGCTGTGTGAGGAGCTGGAGGTGCCCCTTACAATAGTACCCACGGACATAAAGCAGATTGTGTTTGACTACCGCAACGAAAAATGTCCTTGCTCTCTTTGCGCTCGTATGCGTCGCGGGGCTATTCACGATGCAGCAAAGAAAGAGGGCTGCACCACCATAGCGCTGGGGCATCATTTTGACGATGCAGTGGAAACCTTTATGATGAACCTTATAAACGAAGGTCGTCTTGGTTGTTTTAAAGCAAAAACTTATCTTGACAGGCGAAATGTAACTGTAATTCGCCCGCTGATATACCTGCCCGAAAAGCTTATAACCGGCTTTATAAGACGGGAAGAGATTGAGGTTTGCGGCAAGGTGTGTCCGGAGGACGGGCACACGGAGCGTGAGCGCGTAAAGGAGCTTATAGCAAGCCTTACGGAAAACGACAAGGGGCTAAAGGACAGAATCTTCGGTGCCATACAGCGCGGCGGGCTTATTTAGTTAATATAAAGTTCATCTATGGGCTGTACAATCCTGCAAAAGGAGGGTTATACCAATGGATTATCGGGCGTTGCTTAACTGCGTGGTATATCTGGCTCTTTTGGGGATAGTGTCCCAGTTTATAGGTATGCGTTTGCCGCGCCGAATTTTTACGGGCGAGGGTTTTTTATTTAAATGCCGAGCCGCAGAAAAGGGCGGAAAGATATACGAAAAGCTTGGTGTGCGGCATTGGAAGGGCATAGTGCCCGATATGAGCAAGCTTTTTAAAAAAGATATGGTGCCCAAAAGCATTAAAGGCAGTCTTAGCTTGGAACGAGCTATGCTTATGCAGGCGGAAACCTGCGTGGCAGAGCTTATACATTTATTGCTTATAATTTTTGCGTTTCCCTGCCTTTTTATATGGCACGGTGTGGGCGGCGTTACCGTCTTTGTGCTTTACGCCTTAGGGAATACGGTTTTTATAATAATACAGCGTTATAACCGCCCGCGGTATGCGGCGGTGATAGACACGCTTAAAAAACGGGAACAAAGAACTGAGTAAAGGTGGTTTTTATGAACTTACCCAACAAGCTTACATTATTAAGAATAGCTCTTATACCCTTTTTTGTGGCATGCTTTTATCTGCCCTTTGATTACAGTATGTACATCGGCGCGGCAGTATTTTTAGGTGCGTACATAACCGATGCTGTGGATGGTCACATTGCAAGAAAGCACGGTCTTATTACGGATTTCGGAAAGCTTATGGACCCTATTGCCGACAAGCTGCTTTCCGCATCGGCACTTATAATGCTTTGTGCAACGGGCTATATACATCCTGTTGCGGTTATAATTGTACTTTCCAGAGAGTTTTTTATAAGCGGTCTGCGCTTGGTATGTGCAGACAAGGGTGTGGTTGTTGCCGCCAGCAAATGGGGCAAGCTTAAAACCATATCTCAGGTGGTATGTATTGTAGCGGTAATGCTGGCGTATCCAACAGCGGAATTGCTGGCAGTGCATAACATAGCGGCATGGGGCATGGATTGGTCCGTTGTTGGCAAGGTGCTTACGGCAATTGCAGATGGGCTTGTGTGGATATCCGTGTTGCTTGCACTGGTTTCCGGTGTGGACTACGTTTATAAAAACAGGGCGTTTATAAGCGAAAAGTAGCCCAAGACGTTTTGAAAGCAAGGTGATTTTGTGGAGAACAAGTACGAGAACAAAATCTTTACAATACCTAATATACTAAGTATGGTGCGTATACTTCTTATACCGGTATACGGATATCTGTATATAGCAAAGAATAATTATCTGGTTTCGGCAATAGTGCTTGCCGCATCTATGCTTACGGATGCGGTGGACGGTATAATAGCCCGCAGATTGAAAATGATATCTACCTTTGGCAAGATAATAGACCCTATTGCAGACAAGCTTACACAGGCGGCGGTTTTCTTCTTCCTAAGCCTGCGCTGGTGGGAACAGCTTAAATGGGTTGTGCTTATATTAGTGCTTAAAGAAGGCTTTATGCTTGTTATGGGGCTTTTGCACCTGAAAAAGGGTCGTATGCTTAACGGTGCGCTTTGGGCAGGCAAAATTTGCACCACGGTACTTTTTGTTTCTATGGGGCTTCTTGTTATCAACCCTAATATGGCAGATAAGCATGTGGGGCTGCTTTCCTTTTGCTGTTGCGTGGCTATGATATGCTCTTTCGCCTTTTATCTTTCCACCTATACCGGCGGCAACCACGGCGTTGATATAGTATCCTTGAGGAAGGACGACGATAAATAAATGAAAGTGCTGATACTTTCAAGCAACACGGGCGAGGGGCATAACAGTGCCGCCGCCGCTGTTGCCGCAAAACTTGCGGAACGCGGCGTAAGCTGTGTTATAAAAGATGTACTGACCTATATTTCCGGTGGGATGTCGGATTTTATCTGCGGTTGGCACGTACGCATATACCGCAAGGTGCCCAAGCTGTTCGACTTGGGCTATAAGCTGGTGGAGAAAAACCAAAACACCAAGTGGGGCGCGGGATTTGCTCGCTTTTTAAATAAAGGCGCGGGCAACTTGGCAAAGGATATAGAAGAAAACGGCTATGACACAGTGCTTTCCACCCACCCCTTTTCCGCCTTTATGTTTACCACCGCCGTAAAAAAGCACGGTGTTAAGGTAAAAAGCGGCTTTATAGCTACGGATTATACCTGTAGTCCTCCCGTTGAAAAAACTCTTATGGATTTGTATTTTGTCCCCCACAAGGACACGGCGGCGGATTTTACGGGCAAGGGCATACCGGAATACAAGGTTATTGCCACAGGTCTGCCCGTAAGAGAAGAGTTTTACAAAAAACACAAAAAAGAAACGGCAAAACGGGCGTTAGGCCTGCCGCAGGATAAGGCAAACCTGCTTTTGATGTGCGGCAGTATGGGTTGCGGCCCCTTAAAACAGATAACGGAAAAGCTTGCCTCCTCTATGCCCGACCACGCACATCTTACGGTGATTTGCGGCAGCAATAAAAAACTTAGAAGAGAGCTTAAGTCCATAAGATATCCCCGCGGCAATGTGCGGGTTGTAGGCTATACCAAGCACATAAATTACTATATGGACAGCGCAGAGCTTATAATTACCAAGGCAGGCGGCATAACCTGTACCGAGGCTATGGTAAAGCATTTGCCAATGGTGCTTATAAACGCCGTGGGCGGGTGTGAGACCTATAACCGCACCTTCTTTATAAGCAAGGGCGGCGCGCTGGAAACCAGCGGAAAGATAACGGATCTGGCGTTGCAATTACTTAAAAACCCAAAACTGCTTGGAGATATGTCTGCAGCTATGAAGGCTATTTGCCCACCCAACGCCGCAGAAAGCATTTGCGATTATGTATGCAAAGATTAGCTTGCTCCCCGTGGAAGAACAACGCACGCGCACAAATATAACAAAACGGTAGGAATTCAAAACGGTAGGAATTTACTCCTACCGTTTGATTTTATGCCCGATAATAATATCCTTATTTATTCAGCTTGATTAAGTTAAAAACCAACGGGATAGTCGTAATATATCCGTACAGGGGCTTCTGTGCACCCTAAATTCTGGCTTATTTCTATAAGCAACGCATCGTGCTGTAATATCACCGTTGAATCTAAAGAATTAACATCGCCATCAATATTGGCATCTGCCGCTATCAAATAAACTCCCGTTATCTCTTCCAGCTCTGCATCGTATTGTACAACCACCGAAGCATCCAAGCTGTTAATGTACCCGTCGCCCTGCACATCGCCCACGACAATAACAAACATAACCTCTTTTATTTTGTTGGTTGCCGTGCTTTTGCGTAAAATAATCATCCCCGTGGATGCCTTTATTGTGGATGTTACGGTTATCGGCTGTTTGTTGCTGTCCAATACTGTTAAATATTCCCCGCTTTCTAGGTCTATATCATTAAGCAACAACTGCAAACTGTTGTTCTCACTTACTTCAACGCCCGACAAAAGAGTTGTCTTATACGCAATATCGTTTGTGATTACGTTATATGTTCCGCTTGATACATTGCCTCGGAAAAACTCTACTTCTATGTCAATGGTTGTTCCCACCAAAGCATCAACTTCAGAAATATCAACTAAAAAAGCCCAGTTGTTCCCATATAGCTCAGATATAGGATTGGTTAAAGCCATAACTCTTATCCCATTGTTGCTTACAATGCCGTTTGCGCCAATGCTAAGCTCCACCTCATAACCGTCTATGTCAAGTACCGCTCTATTAAATATATTGGGAACACTTAACGAAAAAGGTATCATCCTTGCATCTGCATTTGTCCTCACCGCAATATCAAAAGGCTCTCTTTTCATAACATAAAAGGCAAACTCTCCTTGACTGTTTGTAGGGCTTGTTATGTAAAGCCTGTATGTCTGTCCCGCAGTTAAATAAGCGGATAACAAAAAGTTTTTGTCAGACGAGCTTATGTTGTCATTTTCACCTATCTCATCTGCGGCAGAATTAAATAAATGCACTTTCAAGTCAAAGCTGCTTTCAGAGTAAAACAAATAATACCCCGATTGTGCCGGAACATATTTTATCCAGTACCCATCGCCTGCTTGAGAAAACGCGGTTTCGTTACGACCATAGCTACAGTTTACCGCATCCTCCCAAGTATCGCCATAAACCTTAATCACCTTATAGGTACAAGATGCGGTAAGTCCTGTTCCGTCGATTGTTGTTGCCGTAACGGTCGCCGTGCCGGGCGCCACAGCGGTTACAACACCGCCTTGTGTAACCGTAACGCAATTCTCGTTGCTTGATGTCCACACAAGTGTCTTATCTGTAGCATTGGTCGGGGTTACCGTGGCTGTCAAGCTGTGTGAATCACCTACCTTTAAATTTTGATGTAGCTTTGAAAGGCTTATTCCGGTGGCGTGTTTTGCCGCAGTATAGTAGGTTTGTGTCTCACCGTCAAGCCCATCCGCAAACGCTATTTGTTTAATTACGGTATTTCCGTTTTTCCACACTATTTTTTCCACCGTGGTAACGGCGTTGTTGTCCGTTATATCCTTTATCTCAATTCCATAATAGTAGTTGTCTCCGCTGTACAACCCATAGGCTCCATAGTCAAATACAAAGGTACGAGAATCGTACTGCGGATTGGTTTTATTTCCGTTAAAATCTATGTTGTATAATTTATTCTCCTTCGCAATTGACGTGTTGGAAGTGTTGTCTTCATAACCTTTTAAAAATGTTCCCGCTCTTACACTTGTTCCACTAACAGATTTTCTAATAAGATTAACGGTAATATCGTTCCTGTACTTTTGTTCCAAAGTTATCTCAACCGTAAGCTGAGGAGTGTACTCCTCTACGTCAATATACCAATATTTGCAATAGTTTATTCCCGGTACTCTGTAGGTTTGGGTATAGCCGGAATTGTAATTTGAACAGTTGTTCAAAGCATCGTACATAATCCAATAAAAACGCCCGACTTCTGCTAAATTGTTAAAGGAGTCTGCAACCAAAAACGCTCCTTTTTCCTGTGTTTCGAAAACGCCGTTTCCATTTGCATCACATAAAAGATTGTCGTCATACCCCACAATAAGCACTGCATGACTTTGATTTTCTTTTCCACTTTCCGGAACACGCTGTGAATAAAAGGTAACAGGATATCCTCCTGCATAACCTATTTTGGGGCTGTCCGTAGGCGTCTCTATCGTCAAAGTATAGCCATCACTTAATAAGCGCTTCATTTTGTTTAAATCAGCATCTTTGTTGCCTGTGATAATGGGCGTTGTTGCATTTGTTTGGTCGTAAGCAAAAACTTCGTATGTAGCTAGGGAAACTCTGTATTCCAATGCCTCGTATAACGCTTGAAGATCTGTACCAGCGTTGTACCAAGAATTACAATAAGGAGTCGGAGAATAATCTAACCATCTCAAGCAACCATTCTTTGATAAAAAATCGTAAGCCTCATAGTAATATACGCCTCTTTCTTCGTTCCCCTCGTTATAGTAATTCCACAAATAATAGGGAGAAAACATATTGGCGGATCCTATATCAAAATCAAATTCTTTGGCTACCTGATAAGTAAATTGATAATAAGCGGTTGCCCATGCAGTGCAAGATCCGCCATACTGATTTCTGAGTGCGGGGAAATATGGCTTCCCCGTAGTTTCGGAAACGGTTTCCGCTAAGTTAATGTTGCTTGGTAAGCCTACACCATCATCAGTTGCCGGTTGCAGCTCTTCAAGTTGAGTTGTTGGCAAAATTTCAACATGTTCTGCCCCAACCGAAAAAGAAAAACTACAAGCTAAAACAACAGCAAAGAAAGTAGACAAAATACACATTAAGCTTTTTTTCATAATAGTCTCCTTAATTTATGTCACTCCAGTTCCGCATCGTATCTTAAAATAAACGCCGCATCAAGGCTGTTGACAATACCATCACTGTTCATATCGCACAAAAGCAATTCTTCGGTTGCTTCTGCCATTTCCGCATCGTATTTCAGCACCAAAGCCGCATCTAAAGAGTCGCATTCGCCGTCATTATTTGCATCAGCCAAATACACGGTCACATTACAGCTTGCTACAAGCCTTTTTGAAACGGATACAACCGCCGACCCCACATTTATGCCCGTTATTTCTGCCGTTTGATTGTATGGTCCTCCCGGATAATCGTGATCTATACCGCCGGATAATAAAAGTGATACGCTTTCTGAATCAACCTGCCAATGTTCAGAAGTTATTGTACCTGTAGGGGCAGAAAAGGCATACACTTTTACTGATGTGATTCCTTCAACATGCGACAAAGTATTTGCGGCTTTTAAAGTATCTTCGTATCCGTTATAGCTATACTCCACCATTCCGTAATAACGATGGATTTCGCTTTTTGTATCTCTGTATTCCGAAGGGCAAGAATATATTAAATGTTCTACCTCCCACAGACTATCACCAATTCCCTCAATATCAGGAAAGAATGAATCAACCCCAAAGCTCTTGAAATATCCCCATGTAAACGCATCTTCGTCTATAATATCGGGGTCAACGGTAAACGCAATTGCTTTTTTGTTCCACATATTATGTGAATAACCGGTGTATTTTTCGTCCTTGATTTGCAACCAAGCCTTGCCCCCGACAGGCACGTGTAGCTCTTCAGCTGTAAGCGTGAAAGTGCAGTGCTTCATATTGTAATCTTCGGCGTATACGTTGCGAGATGCGTTGCAAATCGTCTGGGTTGCCAAAAGCGCATCTGCGGTGGATTGCCAATCGAAGTCGTTTGAGGTATCAAAGATAAGCATAAGCTCGTAGCTGTAGCCTGTTTCGGTGGGTAGCTTTTCCGTGGTCAAAACCTCTGTGCAGTTTGTATCGGGAAAATCCTCAGGAGTGAAGATTTTAGCCTCCTCGGTGTTGATTTTTACAAGCATACTGTTGTCATAAGTCCATTCCGCAGTCTCTGCTGTTTCTTCCGCAAAAACAAGCAGGGTACCTTGGCAAAGTACAAGCATTGCCAGCAAAAGGGACAAAAGCTTCTTTACGTTTCTCATGCTATCGCTCCTTTTTAAATGCCTTAGCTATTTACTCCAGCTCCGCATCGTATCTTAAAATAAACGCCGCATCAAGGCTGTTTATCTCGCCGTCGCGGTTCATATCGGCGTTATCCAACGCAAGCTGTGTTTCGTCTATTAGGTCGGAATCATATTTAAGCACAAGCGCCGCATCAAGACTGTTTATTGCGCTATCATTATTCACGTCACCGAAAACATTACGCAGTTCGCCGCATACGTTACAATCTTTGTCGGTATCGCCGCTAAAGGCGTGTTCGGTTGTGTCTGTTCTGTCGCCGCAAACGGAGCATAAGTGCCAATGATTATTGCTATTGGAGTACCACTTTGCAGAACAATCATGAGGAATTGTAACAAAATCCCCTTTTAGCGCATAACACTCGGAACATTTGTACCCATCAAAGCCGGGATTGGCGCATCCGTTTACCTCCACGATATATTCTTCCCAAGCGTGTTCGTGGTTACTGTAGGAATAATAGGTTTTGCCGTTATAATCAAGGCTTTCGGCATAGGGGTTACCGTTTTTTACGTAATCCGTTATATCAGCAACAGCCTCTCCAAACATTACTGATTCAGCGTAGTTAACCAAATTTCCGCAAGCGGAATGAGAGTTCAAATCGGCAGCAATCGTACAGGAATCAATATACACGCTTGAAAGGTTGGTAGAGCCGTAGAATGCAGAAACTCCGATAGAAGTAACATCGGCTCCTATGGTAACACTTGCAAGGTCATAGCACATGGAGAACGCTTCGGCCCCAATATGAGTAACGCTGTCGGGTATTATAATTTCTGTAAGGGAGATGCAGCGGAAGAACGAAGCGTCTCCAATAGAAGTAACACTGTCTGGAATTGTGACGCCTACAAGAGAATGGCAACCGGAGAACGCCTCGCCACCAATGGAAATAACGCTGTCAGGTATCGTAATACTTGTAAGTGAGGTACACCCATAAAATGTATACGGCTCAATAGTAGTAATGCCACGTCCTAAGGTAACATTTGTAAGGGAATGACAACCGGAGAATGCAGAGATGGCAATACGAGTAACACTGTCTGGAATTGTGACGTCTACAAGAGAATGGCAACCGGAGAACGCCTCGCCACGAATGGAAATAACGCTGTCAGGTATTGTAATACTTGTAAGTGAGGTACACCCATAAAATGTATACGGCGCAATAGTAGTAATGCCACGTCCTAAGGTAACGTTTGTAAGGGAATGACAACCGGAGAATGCAGAGATGGCAATACGGGTAACACTGTCTGGAATGGAGATGCTTTTGAGGAAAGAACATTCATTGAATGCCCTCGCCCCAACAAAAGTAACGCCGTTTGAAATATTTACGGTTTTGATATACTTATTGTAGTTATGCCATGGCGCTTGATTGTACATTTCTCCCGTGCCGGTTATATCGAGAACCCCTGTTTCCACATCAAGACTCCAAGTAAGGTTTTCACCGCAGATGCCGCTGTAGCTTGTTTCGGGCGCTTCTGTACTATCCTCGCAGCTTTCCTCGGCGGAAACAATCAGAGCTCCTTGGCAAAGTACAAGCATTGCCAGCAAAAGGGACAAAAGCTTCTTTACGTTTCTCATACTATCGCTCCTTTTTAAATGCCTTAGCTATTTACTCCAGCTCCGCATCGTATCTTAAAATAAACGCCGCATCAAGGCTGTTGACAATACCATCACTGTTCATATCGCACAAAAGCAATTCTTCGGTTGCTTCTGCCATTTCCGCATCGTATTTCAGCACCAAAGCCGCATCTAAAGAATCACATTCGCCGTCATTATTTGCATCAGCCAAATACACGGTCACGTTACAGCTTGCAGTAACGGCGTTTCGTCTTGTAACATAAACCTCGGTAACGCCCTCTGCCTTGCCTTTTATTTCCGCGTTTTGGTTTATAACATTTCCGTTGTTGGGGTCTTGTGTTCCTCCGCTAAGACTTACGGAAACAATATCTGTCTTTGTTCCCCATATTTCGGTATCGCAAAGACCTTCTTTGCGGTCATATATGATTATGGTCGCGGAAAGGATTCCTTCCATTTCTGTCAATGCGTTAATTGCGGTTACACAAGCTTTGTCTCCCAGACCATACCAATCCACCGCACCGTAATAGCTGTGGCTATCGCTTGCTTTGCCCAAGTATTCCTCAGGACGGTTAATCAGTATCAGCTCGTCGCCCCAACCAAGCTCTTGCGTCCATTCAATTTGCGGATAAAATTCAACTATCCCTGTTTCTGAAAAGCTTTCTGCGGTAAAAGCCGTTTCGTCTATAATATCGGGGTCTACTGTGAACAAAACAGCTTTTGTATCGTACACGCTGTAATCAAACTCAGCAAAATCAACGCTTTCTATTCCCAAGCTTGCTGTACCGCCAATCGGCACAAGCAAATCATTGTGTGTTAGGGTCACTTTACAAATCTTGCTGTTATAATCCTCGGCATATATGTTACGCTCGACCTCCACGGCTATTCCTCTTTCCAAAAGTCCGTCTGCTATGGCTTGCCAATCAAAGCCCTCTGCGGCGGTATCAAAGATAAGCATAAGCTCGTAGCTGTAGCCTGTTTCGGTGGGTAGCTTTTCCGTGGTCAAAACCTCTGTGCAGTTTGTATCGGGAAAATCCTCGGGGGTAAAGATTTTAGCCTCCTCGGTGTTGATTTTTATAAGCATACTGTTGTCATAAGTCCATTCGAGTGCTTCCGTTCTCTCCTCGGCGGAAACAAGCACTATCCCTTGGCAAAGCATAAGCATTGCCAGCAAAAGGGATAAAAGTTTATTTACGTTTCTCATACTATCGCTCCTTTCTTTCTCATAAGTGTTGCCTTTTTTCATAAATACAACCTCATTTCATAAGCATCCCTCCTTTTATTCGCTTTGCGCTTTGCGAACGAATCATATTTCGCAAGTTCATTATATCATTCAAAGCCTAAAAAATCAACTGTTAACCTTTTGGTGAACACGCATTTTTGTAGGAGTGAACAAAATAACGGTCAACGATTTGTGCAAAAAAACAACTGGCAAGAATTGCGGTTTTCGCGGCTTTTGCCCTTTGGTTTGTCGTTTGGCATTGGAGTATAGAGGATGCCGCGTCCTACAATTCAGTGTGGTACGAGAAGCGCTTCGTTTTATGGTGAAATTGTGGCAAGCAAAAAACTTATTTATCAAACGCCGTTTTGCAACAAAAACGCAGGAAAACGAAGAAAATCGCAGAAAAATTAAATTTTTTTGCAAAAAGGTATTGACATTTATTTTTTTTCTGTTATAATCGGTGGACGATAAAACTAATTCTATGATATTGGAGGAAATCCCCTATGTCCACATTTATGGCAAAAAAAGAGGAAATCAACCGTAAGTGGTACGTTATAGATGCAGCCGGCAAGACCCTTGGTAAGGTTGCAGTACTCGCGGCTACCATCCTCAACGGCAAGCATAAGCCCGAATACACTCCCCACGTTGACTGTGGTGACTGTGTTATAGTTATCAACGCTTCTCAGGTAGTTCTTACCGGTAAGAAGCTTGACCAAAAGTACTACTACCGTCACAGCGGTTATGTTGGCGGTCTTAAGGCTACCAAGTACCGCACTCTTATGGCAACCAAGCCTGAAATGGCTGTTTCCCCTGCAGTTAAGGGTATGTTGCCTAAGAACAAGATAGGCTCTGCAAGCCTTACCAGACTTCTTGTTTACAAGAACGGTGAGCACAAGCAGCAGGCTCAGCAGCCCGAAGTGGTTGAGGTTAAGTAAAGAAAGGAAGGACTATAAGATATGTATACACCTAAGAAACCTTATTTTTACGGCACCGGCAGAAGAAAGCATTCCGTTGCCCGTGTACGCCTTATACCCGGCTCCGGCGCAATCACTATAAACAAGAGAGATATTGACGATTATTTCGGTCTTGACACCCTCAAGCTCGTTGTTCGTCAGCCCTTTGGCGTTACCTCTACCGAAGGCAAGTTTGACGTTGTTATTTCCGTTAACGGCGGCGGTGTTTCCGGTCAGGCAGGCGCTATCAGACACGGTATCTCCCGTGCTCTCCTTCAGGCTAACGAAGAATACCGTCCCCTTCTTAAGAAGGCAGGTTTCCTCACCCGTGACCCCAGAATGAAGGAAAGAAAGAAGTACGGTCTCAAAGCTGCAAGAAGAGCTTCTCAGTTCAGCAAGAGATAAGTTTTTTACAAATTATTATCCCGTCTTTTACGGTGCGGTGGCAGGTCTGTTTCGGCTGCCGCCGTGCCGTTTTCTTTTTATTAACGGTTTGGAGTAATTGTTTATGTATACAGTTAAAAACGCTATTGCCACTTTGGTGGAGGAGTTCCTTAAATCCAAAGGGGCAGAAGCTACAGATATAGCCTCTTTGTTAGAGGTCCCTGCCGACACTAAGAACGGCGACCTTTCCCTGCCCTGCTTCCGTTTCAGCAAAGCGCTCCGCTGTGCTCCTCCCATGATTGCCGCACAGCTTAAGGAAGCTATTGAGGGCGCACTGCCTCAGGTTGAAAAGATAGACGCTATGGGCGGCTACCTTAATTTCTACCTTAAGGGTGAGTTCTTTGTTAACGCGCTTGCCCGTATTTCCGCAGAGGAAAACTTCGGTTCTTCCGAAGTCGGCAAGGGCAAGACCGTTTGTCTTGACTTTTCCTCACCCAACATTGCAAAACGCTTCCATGTAGGGCATCTGGGAACCACCGCTATCGGCGGCTGTCTTAAAAACCTTTACGATTTCTGCGGCTACACCACCGTGGGCATCAATCACCTTGGTGACTGGGGTACCCAGTTTGGCAAGCTGATTGTGGCTTACAAAAAGTGGAGCAGTGCGGAAAAGGTTAAGGAGCGCGGCATAAGCGAGCTTGTTGATATCTACGTGCGTTTTTCCGCAGAGGCAGAAAAGGACGACAGCCTTAACGACGAAGCCCGTGCCGCTTTTGCCAAGCTGGAAAGTCTTGACGAAGAATATATAGCCATCTGGCAGAGCTTTAAGGAAATAAGCCTGCGTGAGTATATGAAGACTTACGAGCTGTTGGGCGTGGAATTTGACAGCTACAACGGCGAGAGCTTCTATAACGACAAGATGGATGCCATAGTAGACGAGCTGAGGGAGAAGGGGCTGCTTGTGGTGGACGACGGCGCATCTATAGTTCGTCTTGACGACTATGATATGCCACCCGCCATAATCCTGAAGAAGGACGGCTCTACCCTTTACGCCACCCGCGATATTACGGCGGCGATATGGCGCAAGAACAACTACGATTTCCACAAATGCGTATATGTTACCTCCGCAGGTCAGAGTTTGCATTTTGCCCAGTATTTTAAGGTTGTGGAGCTTATGGGCTACGACTGGGCAAAGGATTTGGTGCATGTACCCTACGGCACCATGAGCGTTAACGGTGAAAAACTTGCATCCCGCACGGGTAATGTAATATTGCTGGACGATTTGTTTGGCGAAGCGATTGCCAAAGCGGAAAAGATTATAGAAGAAAAGAACAGCGACCTGAAGGATAAGCGTGGCACGGCTGAAGCCGTTGGCGTTGGCGCAATAGTTTTCGGTGCGCTGAGGGACGGCAGAATAAAGGACACCAATTTTGTGTGGGAAGAAGCGCTTAGCTTTGACGGCAACACAGGTCCTTATGTTCAGTACACATACGCCCGTACCGCAAGCATTCTTCGCAAGTCCGAAGGTGATATGGGCGATTACAGCGCATACAGCCCCTTGGCTGAGGAAAGCGCGCTTATCAAGCTCCTTTGCACATTCCCCGACAAAGTGCTTGCCGCGCTTGCTGACCACGAGCCCTGCGTTATAGCCCGCTACGCTCTTGAGCTTTGCGCCGCTTACAACCTGTTCTACCATAATTGCACCATACTCAAGGCAGAGGGTGAGGCAAAGGCGTTCCGCCTGCAGCTTACCGCCACCGCAAAGCATGTGCTGGGCAAATGCCTTGACCTGCTGGGTATGAAGCGTACAGAAGAAATATAAGTTAAGGAGGAACCGACAATGTCCGGACATTCCAAATGGAGTAATATCAAGCATAAAAAAGAAAAGACCGATGCTCAAAAGGCAAAAGTCTTTACAAAAATAGGTAAAGAGATTTCCGTTGCCGTAAAGGAAGGCGGCGCCGACCCTACGAGCAACTCCAAACTCAGGGATTTAATCATTAAGGCAAAGGCAAACAATGTGCCCAACGACAACATCGACCGTATTATAAAGAAGGCGGCAGGCGGTGACGGCGGCAACTACGACGAGATAGTTTACGAAGGCTACGGCATCGGCGGCGTTGCTGTTATTGTTGAAACCCTTACCGATAACCGCAACCGCACCAGCGCGGATATACGCCATTATTTTGATAAGTTCGGCGGCAATATGGGTACCAGCGGCTGTGTGTCCTTTATGTTCGACACCAAGGGCGTTATAGTTATCGAAGCCGAAGATGTTGACGAAGACAAGCTCTTTGAAGATATAATTGAGTGCGGCGCAGACGATATGTCCAACGAAGGCGATGTGTTTGAGATATACACCGCACCCGCAGAGGTTGGCTCCGTGGCAGAAGCCTTGGAGAAGCTGGGCTACACCTATGTTTCCGCAGAAGCGGAAAAGGTGCCCCAGAACTATGTTACCCTTACGGAAGAAGAACAGCTTGTAAAGATGCGAAAGCTTCTGGACGCACTCGAAGACAACGACGATGTTCAGAATGTTTGGCATAACTGGGAAGAATAGAAAATACCCCATTTTCGTTCGCTCTTGAAACACCCCACTACTCACTTTGTTCGCAACGGGGACCACTATAAAAACCGTCACCGTTCCCCCACGACTGTCAGCAGAAGCAGAAGAAGGCATGATATCAAGAAAGGAGCATCGAAATGAGCAATACCAACAAAAAGGTCAAGACAGTTCCCTGTTTTGATTCCCACAAAGATGTAATCGTAAAATGGGTGCAAGTTTTGTATATTTGTCAAGTTGCCAGTCTATTCACAACGGCTTTTGGAGCAATCGGCGCAATCGGAAGTAGTGTTGAATGGATTTCCCGCATAATTACAATCATAATAACTGTTTCGCTGTTCAGCCTGTCAGCGGTCAATGAAAGATACCGTAAGGCAGCGCTTTTCTATGGCATTTCAGTTGTTGGCGGCATCCTTTCCGCATTTCTGAATAAAGATTTGAATAAAGATATATTAGGATTGGTTATATCTATTTGTTCTATCATCGCCTCCTACCAACAACTCAATGCTCACTCCGAAATCACCGCCCCTAAAAATGCCAAACTTTCAAAAAATTGGCATTCGCTGTTTTACTATGAATTGGTTGTCGGCTTGATTTCTGCTTTTATTACCTTGGCCGTTGCCGTAATGGCCGTTCTTGCAGAAGCGGATCCCTATGCAATCATGTCTTTTGTATTGATTATCCTCGTTTTTTTGAGTGTTATCCTCAATCTGTTCCATGTCATGTATCTAAAACAAACACTTTCATTGTATAAAGAATAAAGAATAGAGAAGAAAAAAGGAAGGCTTTTCGGCGCGTGCCGAAAAGCCTTCGTTAATTTATTGTTCCTTTTTCTTTCTGCTTATGGTGTTTCTTTTAAAAACGCGGAGCGTTATACGTCGAATTTGAAATACTGCCGCAGCTCCACATTCCCTTGTTCTGCACATTTTTCCAGCAAACGGCAGGTGCCGTCGCTTGCTACCACATAATGTTCCACAAACTCTATGCCTGCCGATTCTATAACCTTTTTCATCATCTTTGTGGCATCCAAATCGTCCGAGGAGGGAATATGGGAGCCACTTGGGTGGTTATGAGCCACCACAACCGCGCCTGCATCCGCTGCTATGGCATCCGCAACTATTTTGCGTACGTCAAAGCGGGCAGAATTAACGCCGCCGTCGCAAACCATACCAAGCTTTATAAGCCTGCCCACGTTATCCAAATACAGCGCTATTACCCGTTCTTTTGTTACGTTTATGTACTGGTCCTGCAAAAAACCGCCTATATCATCATAGGTATAAAAGCGCACGCTGTCAACCATATCGTTATCGCAATAACGCTTTCCCAGCTCTGCCGTAAGCTTTATAAGCACGGCAGAATTTTCGCTTATGCCCTTTACCTGACAAAGCTCCTCCACCGTGGCGTTAAACACGCCGCTTACATCCCCAAAGCGTTTTAAAAGCGCGTGGGCTATATTCTTGGTATCCCGCCGCGGTATGGCATAAAACAAAAGTAGCTCCAACAAATTATGGGCGGCAAAGCTTTTGCCGCCTGTTTGTATGTATTGCGCTCTAAGTCTTCCTCTGTGACCCCAAAAGTCTTCCATTTCAGTCCTCCGAAATTTGCAGTTCGTCGTCAGCAACAGTGGGCGCGGGCACCGCCACATATCGAGGTGCCGTGGCCTTTAATCCAAAGGCGGCAACAAACACCGTTGCAAGCCCAAAAAAGACACCGACAAACAAAAGCGCCGAGGTTCTAACCGCGCTTACGCAACCGTTTAGGAAAAAGTAAAGGGAGTTGCGGTCTAAATCCAAATAGCTTTCGTTTGTACCCAAGAACAGCACCAGCACAGGCATAAAGCACAGCACCGCCGCACACCAAAAGGAAGCGGATGCGCCAAACAAACCGTTTATACGGTTTTGACTGCTCAGTACCACAAAGGCGTACAGCCCCAGCCCCAGAAGAAGGGGTACAAACCAGAAGAAACTAAGCTGTGCCGCCAAAGCTATAAGCCTTGATACCACGTCCAGCTTGCCCATTATTTTTTCGGGCACAAACAAAACCGCTGTGTTTACACGGTCACAAATCATAGTATACGCCGCCTCTGCCGCGGCATCGGAGGTTTTAAAGCCGGCTTGCGTAAAGTCGTAGCCCGCATAGTCTGCTTTTAGATAATTAAGCAGGTCAGAGTTATCAAACTTTATCTTTGCGGCGGTGCTTTTGCCGTTCATCAAATCATAAACAAGGGCGCGCACATATTTTTCGCCCAAAGCGCGGCAATCCTCAACCGAAGCATATTTGTCAAACACGCCGTCGTTAACCTCTATCATAGTACCAAGTGCATCCAAACTACGGGCACGGTCTTTTTCCAACTGCTGATAAAACTCCTCATTAAGAATGGAGTTAACGTACCTGTCCTCATCCAAAAAGCACAAGCGCACCATTAACACCAAGGCAGAAAGCAGCACAAAAAGGCAAGCAAAAACAGCCGCAAGCACGCGCAGGAATGTAGAAAGCTTTTTCATATTCACTTACCTCCAGCTGTAGCCGTATATGCGGCGTGCTATTACAAAATAACGTTGGGTGCGGAAGGAAGTACCAGCAGGATAGCAGGTGTACATTGCAAGCAACTCATCCGCGCCGAATTTTTCTGTTAATATGTCGTAGTAATTAACGGTCTTACCGTTTTCATATCCGTATTTACGAACATATTTGGTATCGGTATAGTTAAGTATTTCGGTATGCACAACCTCATAAACATAAACGCCGTAGGCGGTATCCAGTTTAATTTGGGTGCCTTCCTTATATATATCCGTGTTTGCCAGATTGCCAAAATAGCCCAGCCTGCCGCTTACGTGAGCAGGCAACACACACACGCCGCCCTCGCCGGGGAAGGAAGAGCCGTACAAATGGCCTACGCCTTGGGACAGGATGCTGCTGTTATCGCCTTGATATACAGGGATTTCCTGCACAAGCTCATCCCCGTTAACGGAGATTGTCGCCCACAGCTCACCCAAGGCAAAGCCCCCCACCTCTGCTGAAGAAATATATGCATTTTCCTCCAAAGAAGGCAGCTCATCCAGATAACTAAAGGGTTTTTCTTCCGTCTCAGGCTCCATAGGCTGTAAAACAGGAGGCGTAACAGTAACGCCATCCTCCGCTTGTTGGGGCTGCACGGGTCGTTCCGTCTTCTCTTTGCTTATATAGTTTAAGTTTTCTTGTTCCGTTTCCACAACCGTCTCGGTAAAAACAGCGTTCCAATAGGGACTGCCAAACACAAAAACGTCTGCCATAAAAGCACAGATAAGGGCGACCGCCACAGCAAAAAAAACAAAAGGAACAAGCAGCACAGCCCTACGCTTTGCTACTGTTCCTTTACTTTCCTTAGAATAATTATAATAGCCGTTCATATTAAAACCCCCGCCATGCCATACACTTTAATGCAGGGAAAAACCAACGGAAATTACGCAGCCGCCAAAGCACCGCGAACGCGCTTACCTGCAAAAGCCGCACCTGCAAGAGAAATAAGCAAGGCACCTATGCCGCCGAAAAGATACCAAGCAGAAGCAGAAGAATTATCAACTGCAACGTCTGTACCGGTCTGCTTTATAAGGTCACCGTCGTACTCAAAAATAAGCTTGCCGGTGCTGTCATAAAGCTTAAAAACGATATCTATGCTATGGGTGGGGTTGGGTACCAAGGTTTTAACAAATGTGCAGCCCGTTACACGGCAAGCGGCACGGATATGATCCATAACCTTTGCCACAACCTCTGCAGAGTACATTCTACCCGTATTGCCGTTGTTTGTGCCTGCGTGTACGGTAGGACCGTTATCCGTAGGTAACAAAGCCTTAACTTCCTGCAATATGGGCCAAAGCTGATTGCACTGGTCCTCGGTCAAACGCATTGTACGGGACAAATTCTCAAAATCCGCAAGTACCCAATGGGATGCGGGGATGGTCTTAAACTCCTCCATCAAATCCTCTTGAGTATAAGCAGAAGCCGTTATGCTTGCCGACAAACTAAGTGCCAAAACAGCTATACTTAGCAATAAAACTGTAAATCTTCTCATAAATATCACCTTTAAACTATATCGCGCGAAAAACGCAAAAGAATATTAACCTATTTATACAGATAAAATCTTAGCTTTATTATACCGCTGTTTTTGCGCTTTGTCAATAGCTTTTGTTTGTTTTTTTGTGATATTTTTATTAAGCAAAAAATGGTACTCGCCAAAGCCCGTACCATTTATCACGCCTACTCTGTCTGCGCGCCAAACACAGCGTTATCGTACAGATAAACCATTACCTTGTCCCAAAGGATGTTCTCAATAATCTCATCCCTTGTGTACTTTGTGGTAATGTCTTTTATGGTCATATCGTTGTCTGCTGCGTATTTTTCAACAAAGGCATCGTATTCCTCGTCGCTTACTTCTCTGTTAAAAGCGGCGTCTGCCACCGCGTAAGCGGTAAGCTCCTCTTTAAGCGCGCCGTCTGCATATTCCTTGGCGTTTTTTTCAAGGTCTGCCTTAAACTCCTCCTCGGTCATCTTAAAAGCTGCCTGTAAATAGTCGGCATATTCCATCCCGTAGTAGGTTGCGTAATATTTGTGCATACCTTCGTAATAGTCAATAAAATAGTCAACATGGTCTTTGTGTAGCTCCTCGGGATACGCCAAAACCTCTGCTTCTTTCAAAACTGCCGCCCACACGTTGGTAAGATTTTCGGTGTAAACAGTTTCCTCCGCCTCTTTCTGTACGGCGGCGTTAAGAGCATCTACGCTGTCAAACTTCAGCTCTTTAAGAATTTTTTCGTCGGGAGTGGGATACACGGTTTGGGTAATCTTTTTTAATGTTATGGCAAACCTAACCTCTTTATTGGCAAGCTCTTCGTGATAATCCTTGGGGAAGGTAAGGTATATATCAAAACTTTCGCCCTTGCTGTGCCCTATAATGCCGCTTTCAAAGCCATCTACAAACTTGCCGGAGCCAAGAAGCAACTCTGCATCCTTAGCTTCGCCGCCCTCAAAGGCTTCGTTTGTGTCCACCAAATAGCCTTTGTAATCCATAATCACAGTATCGCCCTCTTTTGCGGGTGCATCGGTTTCTTCCTGTGTTGCGTATTTTGCAAGGTAGTTTTCGTTAAGGATTTGGGTCTTCAGCTCCTCGGTAACCTCTACCTTTTTGGCTATGTTAATACCCTTCCACGCGCCAAGCTTGATGTAGGGGGTTATGTCCTCCAAATCACCTACGTTAGGGCGGTCTTCCTCACTGCTTTCGCCATCAGTGCTTTCCTCGGCGGAAGTGCTGTCTTCCTCGGTGCTTTCATCAGCACTTTCCGTTGTTTCATCTGTGCTTTCGGACTGCACCGAACTTTCCGCTTTGCTTTGGCTGTCGTTTTTGTCGGTTTCTTTTTCCTTTTCACCGCAAGAGCAAAGACAAAGCCCCAAGGCTAACAAAAGTGTTATAAGCTTTTTCATAAATATCCTCCGGAGTTTAACGTTATTGCTTATTATGCCACAGTTTTTAACTTTTGTCAATCCTTTTAAGGGCAAGCCCTCTGCCCAGCACTCCGCAAACCAAGGGCAAAACGGCACTAAGGCAGGCAATGGCGCGCTCCTTACCCTGCAAATTACTGCCTATAAAGGCAAACATAGGGTTGTACAAAACGTAGCCGAAAAAACCTAGTCCACCGTCCGCGGCAAAAAAGCGATACAGCAAAAAAGCACTGTAAAGACCGGCGGGCAACAAGGTATACACGCCGTCGCTTAGCACCTTTCCCCGCCACGCCAAAAAGAACAGGATTATCGAAACCGCTATAAACGCCACCCCAAGGTCGGCAGCCCCAAGGTCAGTGCCGTTTTTAACGTACAAAACGTAGCTTACCAAAAAGGCAAGGTTTAAAAACAGCTGCAAGCAAAGCCACAGCCCCCAATCCGCAAGAGCGCGAAAAGCCGTCCCCCAAAAGCGGGGAACGGCCTTTAAAACGTATTTAAGCAGGCACAGCCCGCCAAAGCAAGCAAGGACTGCCGCCGTAGCTTTTAAGAATACATCCTGCAAATTTGCCCCCATAAAAAGCACCTCTGCAATATGTATATGCCGTCAGCGGCGATAATATTACCTTAAAGCTTTGCTTTTTTCAGCGCCTTTTCCAGCGCGGGCAAAGCAACGGATGCGGCTATGGCCATAGCACCGTCGGGGCCGATGTAGGTGATGTTGTACACGAAGGAATAGGTCCACATACCCACTTTTTGAACGTAGTCGTTCCATTGCCCCTCCTTGGTTATCTCATACCAAACTACGGCACCGCCCACAAAGTGGCAAACAAAGCGGAGCACCGTTGCGGTAACAACGCCTGCCAGCACTGTAGCAAGGCTTACGTTTTGGCCTTTGCGACAAAAGATGCCCGCAGTGCCCAGCAGAGTAAAGGGCACAATATAATCAAGCAGGATACAGCCCGCTATACCTGCCGCGGTGGGAACATACGCCAAATTGCCGCTTCCCTGCCAAAGCTGGATAAGAGAGTACACAAAGCCGCCGCCCATACCGTAAGCAACGCCGTGACGAATGGAAAGGTACATTATGGGCAGAGTGGAAAGCAGGGTAACAGAGCCGCCCAAGGGAGCCTGATATACCTTTACAAAGGAAAGCGCGGTGGCAAGTGCAATAAGCAAAGCACATTCTGTAAGGGTACGCAGTTGCAATTGCTTTTTGGTTTTCAAAACTTAAAAACCTCCTTTAAAACATAAAATTCCACCTTGTTGCGAAACCCGCTTACATTACACGCTTACTGCAGCTACACGGCAAAAAAGCAGTATAACCAAACAAAAGAGCCCACGGACGTTACATGGACGTCGAGGGCTCTTAAAAAGCACAAGCAAAGGGGCAAAACCCCTGCATTATATCCCTACGCCGGCATTATCCGTTCAGGTTCAATGGGTATTTCTCAGCCTGATGCAACCCGCACCAAGCACCCCGATTTTTAATTGTTCCGTCGGACCTTTGTTTGTCCGCAACTTAGTATGGACGATTATACACCCTTTATACCTGTTTGTCAAGATGTTTTTTTAGTCAATATCCTCAAAAACCTGCTCCGGCGGTGAGTCCAAAAGATGAGGATTTTGCATATAATAGCGTATAAGCTTAAGGGCAGAGGCGTAATAGTGCCCGTCGCAGGTGCGCTCGTCCGTAACGATCTTATAGTCTATATAAGAGCGTTTTTCCACCTCACCTTTATCGTTAATATAGTTTTCTCTGTACTTGGCACCGTAGGAAATAAAGATGGGCACGTTGCCGAAATCGTACAAATGGTGATAAATGGGCGGGATGCCCAGTGAGCCCATTGAGGTTATGAACATTGAACCGTGGAAGGGGCTTACATCCAGCAAAAACCTTGGCAACAACCCAAAATAGTCAAGAGTTTTTAGAAACCATACTATAAACTTTAAAAACAAGCCGGGGATGTAGCTTAAAAGCTTTGCCACGGAATCCATAGCATTGCCTTCTGCAGATTCTCTATCCTTGGCTATAACCTCGTTAAGCTGTCTGTAGACCTGCTCTGCGGTGAAATCAGCCTGCGGTTTAACTTTCACAACCGTTTCGTCAGAGTTAAGAGAAAGCTCCTTTTTTATGGTAAGCATTACCTCTATATTATTTCTGGCAAAAATCTTTTGGCGGCTAATAAACCTGTTTATACCCGGACGTTGAGAAACCACGCGCACGTATGTAGCTATAAACACGTGCAAAGCACCAAAGCCTTTAAGCCCTTCGGCGCGTTTTTTTGCAATGTAGTCGTCCATTTTTGCCGTGTCAACCCTGTCCTCTATGTAATTGGAAGCCGCGCCGCGGTCGGGCATTATATAGGGCGCAACATAGTTCATGGGGCACAAGGAGCGCACCTTTCTGCCATCCTTGCGATCGCCTAAGCGACGGCGACGTTTCTTTTGGGTCTTGTCTTTTGCCATTAAAAACCCTCCGTAAAAAAGTTATGATACCAACTCAAAATCTGCGCCAAGCATATCGCTTATAAGCGCATCGTATTCGTTACCTATTTGGGTGGCGGCGTTTTGGAATTTGTCGGAAACTATTTGCAGCTGCTCACAATAAGCGGTATAATAGCCGTCATAGCCGCTGCCTGCGTTACCTATAAAGGTGCGGGTTCGCTTTATAAGCTCGTTATTAGAGCTTTCAAGCCCCGAAAACAGACTTGCCAGCTCTACCCGCTTGGTGCGAAATACGCTGCCAGAGGGCACCGCGTATTTTGCCAGCACACCGTCAAAATCCGCCAGCAAAACGTCCATTGCCGCATAAGCGTTGGCAAGCTGGTCTGCCGCACGGGTGTTAAGATACAGTATTGCATCCGCATCCCCCGCAAAATGCTTCATTACCGCGGTTTGCGTAAGGGTTATGCCTGCGTGGGGCAAGGACAAAACCAAATCCCCCGCCCGCTTGTATATAACTGAAAGAGCAACGTTAAGCTTATCCTCGTTATCCGAAAGAGCTGCAACTGCATCATACTCCCTTGCCGTCTGCTTTGCGCCGCTTATAAGCACCGCGTTTAAGCAAAAAGCGGCAACAAGAACGGCGGAACAAACTATTAGTATTATACGTTTTTTCATAGGGCTTATTCCTCCCCCTTTATCTCCACTCCGTCAGGAATCAAATGCTTGTAGGGCTTGCCGTACTTTATCCGCTCCCGCACGGTGGAAGAGCATACCTCGCTGTACTTGGGCGCACAGGGGATAAGCAATGTCTCTATCCCGTTTGCGTCCCTGTTGACTTCCGCTATCAGCTTTTCATACTCAAAATCTGCGTTGTTGCGTACGCCTTTTACTATAACATGGGCACCGTGGGCGATTGCTAAATCCGCCGTCCAGCCGTCAAAAGCCACAACGCTTACGTTTTCAAGCTCCGCAAACGCCTGCTTTACAAAGCGCAGTCTTTCCTCAGCGGTAAACATATAGCGTTTTTCCGTATTGTCGGTAACGGCAACAACAACTTTTTCAAATATTGCCGCCGCGCGGCTTATATAGTCGTAATGCCCTACTGTTATGGGGTCAAAGCTACCCGCGCAAAGGGCTTTCATATAACATCCGCCTCCGATTTTAAAATGGTTACGTAGGTCTTACCGTAGCGGTAAAGCTTTGCTGTGTAACCGTCGGGCGGTAGAGGTATACCGCTTTCGCCGCTTTCGCAAACGATAATTGCGCCGTCTGCCAGCAAATCCGCCGCCGACACACGCTTTATAACCTCGTCAAGGAAACCGTCCTTATAAGGCGGGTCAAGGAAAACAAGAGAAAACTTATCCCTGCCCGATTGGGTTTTTATAAAATCACGCCAGTCGGCACAAACAGTCTTACAGCAGTCAAAAAGATTTGCCTTTATACTGTTGGCACGTATTATCTCTGCCGCTTTGCGGTTGCTGTCCACCACCACAGCACTTTGCGCGCCGCGGCTTAGCGCCTCCAAAGCAAGCTGACCGCTGCCGCCGAAAAGATCAAGCACGCGTCTGCCTTCTATATTGAATTGTATTGCCGAAAACATGGCTTCTTTAACACGCTCTGCGGTGGGTCTTGTTTCGTCGCCCGCAAGGGTTGCAAGACGCGCGCCCCTCGCTTTACCTGTAATTATCCTCATAATCTACCTCAAAGCACAATATTCTGAGACTATTATACCACAAAGTTTGACAATAATCAACACAAAAAAGCAGGAGAAGTTTCCCTCTCCTGCAGATATTTACTGTTTTATAAGCTTTTTTGCCAACGGCACAAGGAAAGAACCGCAAGCGTTGCCCGCTGTCATAACAGCCAAATACAAAAGCATTTTGCCGGAAAATTCACCCGCAACGGCAAAGTAATACATATTTGCCACGCAATGCTCAAAGCCTGCAAGTATAAACACGGCTACGGGCAAAAAGGTTGCCAAATACTTTTGTAAGGGCTCCTTGCCGTTTTTGTAGTTGTCTGCGGCAACAAACATCAAAAACCCGCAGAATATTGCAAGCACAAAAACAGAAAGCAGCGTATCATCCAGCTTAGCCTTGCACAATGCTTTTGCACCGCTTACAAGTTTTTCCGAAACAGCAGGGCGTGTAAGTTTGGAAAGCGAAAGCCCCACTGCAGCGGTACCCACAAAGTTGCCCAGCCATATTATGCCAAGGGTGGGTATAAACTTAAGCCCTTCGTCAAAGACAAAGCCCACCTTGCCGGTAAACAGGTTAAATCCGTAGCAAAAGATAAGAAACAAACCTATTGCAAACAAAAAGGCACCCAGAGGCTTGCTGTCGGGTATAAGGCTTAAAAACACCGTGCCGCCCACGCCTATGCAAAAGCCCGCCATAACCGCTTTAACAAAATCGCTGACAATCTTCATATACATCCTCCGTTTTAAAAACACCCGACGGCAGAGGGCTTTTTGCTCTCTGCCGTCTTTGTATAAAGCCTTAATTATTCGGCATAGCTTGTATCATAGTCATTTGTAACGGTGTTTTCTATGATAACCTCTCCGTCCTTAATGGCAAATATATTCCAATATCTGCCCTCGCCTTGGTCGGTGGGCACGTTAAATGTAGCAATCAAACGGTTGCCGCGCTCTATGGTTACGCGGGCACCGGAGGTTGCAAGAGAACCTGTGCCGGAATATTTGTAGATGTAATAGTAGTATGCGCCCTCGGTTGTAGGTACAAGGGTGATATGCTCGGGACCGTAGCTGTTTACATCGTCGTAGTCCAAATTACAAATCTGTCTATCTCCGTCATCCTGCGTCTTGTCGGAGAAGTAAACATGGAAACTGCCGCCGCCGGAAAGAGGTCCGCGTACGTGGGAGTCCAAATCTCTGGGGTTTTCGTCCCAAGTAAGGGTTATAAGATAGCTGTCACCCAGCTCGCCGTCTTCTATAACGGGGGTAATAACGCCGTCTTGATTAGCCAAGGTTCCTTCGCAAACCACTACGTTAAAGTATGCGGTTGTAAAGCCGTTTTTGTTAAGAACTGCGGTGTAATTGCCCAAAGGAAGCTCTACGCTGTACTGACCGTCCTCGTCGGTAAGCGCGGTGCCGATAACCCTTGCGTTAGGCGCATAATTGCTCCAATTCTTTACAAAGGAAATGCTTACGCCACCCTCGCCGATACCGGTAAGAGAGTTCTTGATAACGCCTGTGGCAGAACCTTCGGAAACGCCTGTGTTCTCAACCATAAGGAATGTTTCAAGATAAGTGTCATAGCCGTTTTCTATGGATGCAAAAGCAACAAAATCAATATAACCGTTTGCGGAAACCACTACCTTGTAGTTGCCGTTGGGAAGAGTAAAGCTGTACTGGCCGTTTTCGTTGGTGTAAACGGTGGTGTAAAGTGCCGCGCCGTTATAAACCTTTACGCAAGCGCCGTTAACGGCAGTTGCACGGTCGGAAGCCAAACGAACCACGCCGGAAAGCGAGCCTTGCTCACCGGAAAGGAAGTTAAGTGTAAGGGGCAAGCTGGTATCGTTACCGCTTTGGCAGTAAAATTCAACCTGGGTAGATGCGCCGCTTGAATAGTAAAGCACATCTGTCTTAAGCGTGTGAACACCGTCGTTTGCCACGCGGTCTGCACCGGTGCCGTCATCGCTCATAACACCAAGAAGGTTGCCGAACTGGTCATAAAGCTTTATGTTTTCATAAGGAACGCCGGTGCTTACGGTAAAGGTTATTGTTTGGGTTACGTCTGCACGGAAGAACTTACCATCTGCGGTAAGACCGTAAAGAGGACAGTCGGGAAGATGGTCAATCAAATCGGCATCGTATCTTAAAAGCAACGCCGCATCAAGGCTGTTTATTTCGCCGTTCCAGTTAGTGTCCGCGCAAAGGCGTGCAATACCTTCAAGTATTATAAGCTGTGCATCGTGTCTGAGGATGGTCGCGGCATCAAGGCTGTTAACGTAGCCGTCACCGTTGGCATCACCAACAAGGAACTTAGTTTCGTAAGTGGCAATCGCGGTGGTGTCATCCATTACACAGTCGATGTTTTCGGACCAGCCGATAAACTCAAAGCCGAATCTTTCGGGCACTACGTTTGTGCTTGCACTGCCGCCTTCTTCCACGGTAACGGTATCAAGCACCGTGCCGTCGTAGTCCTTAAACACAACAGTGTAGTAAGGAGCTGCATACACTGCGTTTACGGTAGTATCATACATAAAGCAAAGTGAATCCACACTCCAACCGATAAACTCACGTCCGTCACGCTGAGGATTAAAGGGCAGAGAATCAAGAACAATTCCTCTGGGTGCATTAAAGGTACCCAGCTCTGTGCCGTCCCAGTCTAAAACGGTAATTATAACGGTGGAGCAAACACACTTTCTTATATCGCCAAAGCTTTGGTCTGCAACAAGCTCGTTATTGTTGCTCAAACTCCACTCGCGAACAAAAACGTCTGCGGTGGAAAGCTCATAATCGGCGGAAACGCTGTACTGTGCCTTAAACGCGGTAGTGCCTTCGGGTATGGCGGAGTCAACAGAAAACTCTAACTTATAGCCCCTGCCTTCTTCATAGCTTACGGAATAAGTACCGTTTGTATCTACGCGGTCAAAAATTACACAATCAGGCTCCTGACTTATGGTAAGATTGTCTGTAGTATTAAGATAGAGAACGCCGCTGTCAACGCCTGCGGGCAATGCTATTTCAACGGTCACCCTATCCTCTGCACTGCGGTATATATGAGCAGTATAGGTTGTATAGCTGCCGACAAAGCTTATGCCCGTAACGGCAAAGCCGTAATGGGTATAAGAACCGTCAGAGGTAAGACGAATGCGAACCGTATCACCTTCTATGGTAATAGTCTGCCCTGCAAGCTCTGTTCCGGTATAAGTATCAATAAGCACATCGGCGCCGTTGTAAATTTCAATATTGTCATAGCCGTTTTCTACTCTTGTTTCCTCAGAGAAGGTAAGGGAAACACTTATTGCACCTTCGCGGACAACATACCAAGATTCGTCGCTATAGTTTTCGTAGTTATGGGCGGATTCGGGCATACCGTCTGCATCGGTGTAATAATAGCCGTCACGACGGGGCGCCTCGGAGCTTTCTTCAGAGTCTTCCTCTCCTGAGATGGTATAGGATATGTCTGTAACCCTGAAACCGTAGCGAACAACGGAACCGTCAGAGGTAAGGCGTATCTGCAGGGTATCGCCTTCAACAGTGATGGTTTGACCTGCCAATGCAGTACCGCTGTACTCACCCTGCTCTTCGCCGTTAGCGTTATAAATGGTTATTTTGTCATAGCCGCTTTCTGTTTCCGTATCATCGGAAAAGGTTACGCTGACGCCGGAAGCACCCTCACGGATGACATACCAGGATTGCTCCATACTGCTGCTGTAGTTATGAGCAGACTCGGGCAGTCCGTCCTCGTCGGTATAAAAATACTTACTTTCATAAACTTCTTTTGTTTGTGTGGTAAGCTCTTTTGCAGGAGCAGCACTTGCAGAAACGCCGCAAAGCCCCAACACAAAAGCAAGACAAAGCAAAAATGCTGTTATTCTTTTCATAGGTCTCCTCCATGATAGTGTTATGTTAAAGTATAACATTTGCCGCCGCTTTTGTCAACACGGCCGATGAACAAAACAAGGGATTTTTATTGACAATAAGCAACGCAAATGTTAAACTTAAATTAAAGGAGTGATTATGTATGAAAAGAGCTTTAGTATTTGTTTTTGCTGCGGTTCTTATCTGCGGGTCTCTTTGTGTCAGTGCCGCGGAACAGGTTATAATAGGCGGTACCGATAACGACATTTGGATAAGCAAATACGGCAACGTATATACGGATTGCAGCGGTGAAATGTTTTTTAACGGCCGCAACTTTGATTGGGGCGATACGGTGCGTGTAAGCTTTTTAAACCAAGAGCTTGTACTGCCCGTAGTGCCCACCTATAATCATGTGGAAAGCGGCAGTGCCGCAATTATAGTGAAAAAAGCAGAGGACGGTGCACCCACCGGCAATGTGGCGCTTGCGGTAAATATGGGCAACTTTGCGGAAAGCTACGGTATAGCCAAAAAGCAAAGTGCCGCCGACGGCACTTGGTCTTGGACCGCCGCAGAGGGCGTAAGTTTTCCCATAAACGTAGACTTTGCACTTGAAGAAAAGGGCGGCTACATGGCAGGCTACCTGCTGGGAGAGCTTAGCCGCAGTAACGCGCGGGAGGATTACCCCCACCTTAGCGACGAGGAATATGCCAATTTCCGCGCAATAACCACTACGGGACTTAAGGAAGGTGTGCTTTTCCGCAGCTCTAATCCCGTAAATCCGGAGCTGGGGCGCAACCTCTTTGCGGATGCCGCCCTTGAAGCGGCAGGCGTTACGGTAATAATGAACCTTGCCGACAGCGAAAGCGCTGCTGCCGCATATCCCGATTTTACAGACAGCTATTACGGCAAACAGCAGGTTATATACCTTGGGGTAGGCGTGGATTTTGAAAGCGCGGAGTTTAAGGAAGGGCTTGCCCGCGGGCTTAAATTCTTTGCCCAAAACAAAGGGGTTTATGCCGTACATTGCAAAGAAGGCAAGGACCGCGCAGGATTTGTGGCGGCGATACTGGAATGTTTAACAGGCGCAAGCCTTGATGAGGTTTGCGAGGACTATATGTTGACCTACGCCAACTACTACGGCGTAGAGGCAGGTACGGAAATGTACACAGCTATTTGCCAAAGCAACATTGTAAAATCCCTTGAGGCGGCATTTGATACGGAAGACCTTGAAAGCGCCGACCTTGCGACAGAAGCCCGCGATTATGTAAAATCCATAGGGCTTAGCGATGAAGAAACAGATGCGCTTTTGGAAAACCTGTGCGCCGCTGAGGAGGAACAAACGCCTACCGTGCCACCCACAGGCGACGGTACAGCAAGTCTTTATGTATTGTCGTTGCTTAGCCTTGCGCTTTGCGTATTGATAAACAAAAACTTGCGCCACGCGTTTTGAAAAGCAATAAGCAAGAAAGGCTTTTAGCCAACCAAGCCTTTTTGTTAACAAACCTAAACGGACTGCTTTTAAGGGCAGTCCGTTTTCCTCTAAAGACTTGTATACAATTCTGTTAAGGCTTTTTTTACCGCGGAATAGTTTTTCGGCCATTTCATATAGCCGGAGGCGCTTATTCTTTGATTTTTGGTATTATGTATGTATGCGTGGAAGTGATATCCGTCCAAAACCCGCTTGTCGCTTTTCTTAAACCCGTCCCATTTGTCAAGCCTGTAAAGCTTTAAAAGCGCGGTCAGCTTATTAACAAACTCGCTGTCAACAACAAAGCTCTCCGCCTTATCATCGGGCACACCGTTTTTCTTGTACTGTGCCGTGTAAACGCCCTCGTTCAGACTTAACCTAAAGAGCACGCTTGCGTTCATCATATTGCCCGTGCTGTACTCAAACTCGAAAAAGTTTATATCCTCCCACGCAAAAGCGCGGGATTTTAAAAATTTTAAAAAACTCATAATAAACCTCCATGCATCGTTTTACGTCAAAAGGTTATACACCCCGTCCTCCGACAAAACGCCCCGTTTCAGGTCTGCAGGCAAAAGCCCCAGCTCATCCAAATGATAGTGGTACTGCCACTTGCCGCCCTCATAATACTCTGTCAGTATAGCCAGTCCTTCCCTGTCAGGTACAGTGCTAAGCCTGTCAAAAAGCGTTTCCATCTCTTTAATACAGGCAACAGCTTCTTCCAAAACCATCATGTCAACAGGCAAGCCAAGAGCGTGCTCTGCCAGCACAAGAGTTTCCTTCACACTGCGCCTGTCATCCCTAACCAGAACCTTAAAGCCGCAGTTCATAAAACTTTCGTAGGCTTCCTTGGAGTTGATGCGGCTTAAGCAAGCCCTAAAGTTTTCCATTGCGGCTTTGGGGTCGTCCTCCTCTGTCAGCAAGCGGTACAAAAACTGCTTTTCTCTGTCAGGACGGTCGAAAAACCTGTTTACGGATATTTGCGGCTCAGCAAGCATTATAAGCACGTGGGCTTTATCGGATACACGGTGCAAAATTTCAGGGGGAATATTGGTGTCCACAAACACAGGCTTGCCGTGGGCTGCTATCTCCTCCAGCATTTGCAGTTCTATGGCGGCGCACTCTTTGGAAGTAGTGTTTATCCACGCCTCATATTCGTCGGGCGTGCGCCTTATAAAATGTCGCCAATCCTTTAGGTCGCGTGTGTAGCAAAGCCCCGGAAACTCCTTCGGGTCAAGTCGGTCCAGCCACGCGTTGTGATAATTTTCCTCGCAGGCAATACCGCCGTGCCGCGCCGCAAGCAATTTTACCATAGTGGACTTGCCGGCATAAGCGGTACCGTTTATAAAATATACGTTGTCAAACTTCATCCCAGTCTCCAATACAAAGAATTTAATATTATTGTACCACGAATCCGACAAAAAGGGAAGGTTTTTTCCTTCCCTGTTATTATTGTTTTTTTTAAAAGGGCGGAGGTTTAAATCCATCTGCCGCGTTTTACCTTTGTTCAGCCAGCATATTCTCTATAAATATGCCATATCCGCGGGTGGGGTCGTTTATCAGCACGTGGGTCACGGCACCTATTATTTTTCCGTTTTGCACTATGGGACTGCCGCTCATCCCCTGCACTATTCCGCCTGTTTTTGCAAGCAGCGCTTTATCTGTAACCCTTATAAGCATATTGCGGTTTTCCTCTGCACCCGCTTCAATTTCTTCTATCTCTATCTCATAGCTTTGGCGCTTGCCGTCCACGGTGGAAAATATCTGCGCCTTACCCTTCTTTACCGTGTCGGAAAGCCCCACGGGGACAAGCTCCCCCAAGGCTTCGGGTACGGTCTCCCAAATCCCGTAGACCCCTGTTTCGGTATTGGCGGTAAGATATCCGCGGCGCAGGTTGCCCATTTCGCCCTTCAGCTCACCCGGATAGCCTGCCGTGCCCTTACGCACGGTGTTTATGTCCACGTCAACTACCGCGCCTGTGTCAAGCGGCATAAGAGTGCCTGTATCGGTGTCGCATATTCCGTGCCCCAAGCCACCAAAGTGCTTGCCGTCGGCACATATATAGGTTACGGTGCCTATGCCGGCAGTAGAATCGCGCACCCACATACCGCCCTTGTAATTGTTGTCGGCGGCAGAAAGGGCGGGATATATGGCGGTGGTGAACACATCGTCCCCTCGCTGTACCTCCAGCGGCAGGGCGTTGCCGCCTGTTTCGGCAATTATATTTTTAAGGCTTTCTGCGTTTTCAAGCTCTTTGCCTGCAGCAGAAAGGACTATATCGCCCTTTTGTATGCCTGCCTCCTCTGCAGGACATACAGAGCCGCCAAAGCCCTCTACGGCACAAAGCCCCACCACAAGCACGCCCTTGGTAAAGTATTTTACGCCAAATGCCGTGCCACCAAGGTACAAACTTTTTTGGTCAAGCACCTTAAGACTAAGGCTTTTTACGGGCAATAAGCCCCAAAGCTTTACCGTGGCCACGTTACCGTCCACAGCCGCGGTAAACACGGGGGAAGCCAGTTTTTCTTCCACCGCGGTGCTTTCCGCCCCGAAAACACAAAGGCTGTCAGGCAAGGCAGCATTCGCCGTAAACAGCGCGCAAAGCAAGGTGCATAATGCAGAAATCGCCGTTATTTTTAATCGTTTGAACATAGTTTTTTTCCTGCTTTCAAATTGCGTTTGAACATAATTTGCTCAGTCGCCGCATAAAATATACAGGCAAATCTTTTAAAAACGCGGCTCGCTTTACCGTGTGCGTTCAGTCTTCTTTGATTTTCACATTTTTAGCAGTGGTTTTTGTTCTTTTTTTGTTTTCTATTGACATTGGTTGCCCCGTGTGTTATACTATCCGTTGCAAACAAATCTAATATGCGGATGTGATGGAATTGGCAGACATGCTGGTCTTAGAAACCAGTGCTTCGGCTTGCAGGTTCAAGTCCTGTCATCCGCACCACAAAAAAAGGGCTCCCCTTTGCGGGAGTTCTTTTTTTGTGGTCTTTTGATACGAGAGGACTTGACGGACGGTAGTGAATGACAGTCCGGTGGACTGTCAGAGCCGTCCGCGCTTTTCCGCAGAAAAGCAAGTCCTGTCATCCGCACCACGAAAAAAAGGCTCCCCTTTGCGGGAGTTCTTTTTTTGCGGTCTTTTGTTGCAAAACCGCACAGTATATGATACAATTAGGCTTGTAGAGGTGATGCTTGTGTCAAAAAACAGCCTTTGGCAAAAAGCCCAAACCGTAGAGCTTAAAATCGACGAAGGTATCCTGCCCGAATTTTCTCTTTGGTTTGACAAAAAAATTCCCGAAAACACAAAAAAAGAGCTTATTGATTTTGTAGTCTGGATGGAGGACAATTTTCGCATCCCCATCACTTTGTCGGTGGAGTTTGAATATAGGCATTATTTAGTGAGCAAAAAAGGCGAGCGAGTGGGCTTTATATTTTATTGGAGCGATTTTTCGCCTTATCCCGTGTTTGGCATCAACGATTCACTCCCCCTGATACGCTTGCCCGTCAGAACGGAATACTATACGATTGAGGAAATTTTGAGCTCGTTCCTTACGGCTATTGCATATTACTATGCATGGCTTTGCAACGAAATGCACGAGGAATACACTTTAGACGAGCAGGAAATCGAGGACATATTGCAAAAGCATTTAAGCAACAAGGCAAAAGAACAACAGGGGGCATTATGATTTACGATATTGATACTGTTAAACGAATTACAAGGCAAAAAGAAATAACCGCCCCGTCTCCAAACTAAGCGGTTATATCTTTAACCAATTTTTTAGGGGCTAACCGTCTATTAGGTAGCACCTTTTCTATACTCATTATAAGCCCAAATATCGGCTTTGTCAATACCCTTTTTAGCTCTCACTATCTGTGGGGGCTTTTAATTTTAGTTCTTTAATAAACTTTTTGAGATGTGCAACCTCTTTTGTAAGTTATTGCCCCGAATGGCCGTCAGCTGTGCTTGCAAACGCAACGGTTTTGTGATAATATAGCTGTATATAAATCTGCCGTTGTTTGAGGAGGCGCACAATGTTTACAAACGAATTCATTTTGCTCTGCCAAGCTTACGCCAAAAGCAGAACCGATGTTTTGGATGAAAGCACCGAAGATTCTAAAAAGCTTTGCAAATACAGCATAGAGTTTCAAAGCTATATTTTAGAATTCAGATATATGAAAAAAGCGTCTGTTTTTTATAAACCCGGTTCTCTGTACTGCGTGCTGAAGCTTAGAAAAAACAGCGCGGTTTATTACCATCTGACGGATATAATCCCGTTTCTGGAACACAAAACTTTTAAGTCTTGTTATTTTTGGAACATCGAAAGCCCCGAAAGGCTGAAGTGCTGCTTTAAAAGCCTTGAAAGTACACTCACGGATATTTTATCGCAGATAGAGCCTTTTTTGTCGGACGATACGGTTTTGAAAGAGGCACTGTTTCAAAGCTATAAAACCGTTTACAACCTCAAGCCGAGGGATATTGATTTTGAAAAAATTGATAACATAGACGATTTTGCACACGGATATTTTTTGCATCTGCAAAAAGCGCGGGACGGCTATATTTTTTCAAGATATTGCAATTTCAAGCCGTACGCACTGCTTTTGAAAAACAAGACCGCCAAAGCCTTGGCAAAATACGAAAAGCTTAACCAAAAGAACAAGCTTTTGGAATATGAAAAAGCGCTGACGGCGCATGTTTGTGATTCCGAAACGCGGGAATTCCATGCGTTTGACCCCGGTTGCGACACCTCTGTTGCATACAAGTTTATGTCCCCGGTTTCGGGCCTGAAAGCCTTTGTGCTGTGTTTTGCCGTCGCTTCGGTTTTCTTTTGCGGCTTTTGCGCCGTTTGGAATTTAATAGCTTCCGCAGGTACGCTGGTTTTTCTGTCTGCTCCGTGGTATGCAGGCTTTATGTGCGCCGCGCTTTGCTCTATTTTCGGCGCAATTGCCTTTTTTATGTATATGCCAAACAAGCACCTTAGCAAAACGGAACGGAAAAACTTTGAAAGGCTGTTTATCTCCAAAGCAGAGAAAAAAGCCGCGTTTATAGTTTTTGTGCTTGTTACAGCGGTTTCAATCTTTTTTGCTGTTATGATTATGCTGCCAAATGTCAGATTTTACAAAGACAGCCTTGAGTTTGACGATTCGTCCTATAACTACAGTCGGATAGACAGCGTTTATTACATTGATGCAAGGTATGGCCCTTCCGGCAACAGAATAGAACGCGGCTCTTATGTGATTCTGTTTGACGACAAAACATCCCTTGACTTGGACGGCTATGCTTCCGTTGATTACACTGAAAAAGAAGTTTTGCCTTTATTGAAAGCCAACGGCTTTGAGGTGAGTTTTGCCGATTCCGAAAGAGACTTGCCTTGGTATACAGAATAAGCAAGGAGAACACCTATGAAAATACTGATGATAGGCGCGCATCAGGACGATGCGGAATTCCGTTGCGGAGGCACCGCGTACAAGCTGGCACAGCTTGGGCACAGGGTGCGTTTTTTAAGCATGACCAACGGTTGCGGCGGTCACCATATTTTGTCTGCCGAGGAGACGGTGGCGGTACGCGCCAAGGAGTCTGCCGCAGTAGCAAAGCTACTTGGCATAGAGTACGAAATATGGAAAGACCAAGCCGACTGCGCCCTCTTGGCGGATTTGACTACCCGCCGCCGCCTGATTCGTGATATAAGGCGTTTTGCCCCCGATATCGTCATCGCCCACCGCCCTAACGATTACCACGCCGACCACCGCGCAAGTGCACAGCTGGTAATGGATGCATCCTATATGCTTGTTGTACCTCACGAGTGCCCCGATGTGCCCGCTATGAAAAACATGCCCGTTATTATGTACTACGAGGACGGCTTTACCGAGCCCGCCTTCAGATGCGATTTTATTGTTGGGATTGACGAGGTGATAGATACAAAGCTGCAAATCGCCCACCTGAATGTATCGCAGGTGTATGAGTGGTTGCCCTACACCAACGGTGAAACCGTGCCCGCGGGCGAAAAGGAGCGCTTTGAGTGGCTTAAGGGCATGGATACGGATAAGGCGTACACAGACGAAGAAATACTGAGCCTGCCCCGCGGATATGCCGTGCGCTTTGCAAAGCCTGCCGCAAAATTCAGAGATAAGCTGACAGAAAAATACGGAAAAGAAAAGGGCGCAAAGATACGGTATGCAGAAGCCTTTGCCCTTTGCCAATACGGTGCTCCGCTGACCGCCGAAGCGGCAGCACTTTTCGCCGCTTTATAATTTAGTTTAACCCCCCGCCATAGCGGCGGGGGGCGTATACTGTAAAAAAACAGCTCCGCTTATCCTCGACAGATTAAGCGGAGCTGCATTATTATGCATTATTTAAGCTTTTTTAGCTTTAGGGGGTTGGCTATAACTATAAGTTTTTCACCCGCTTTTAAGGGGCGGGCGGGGTCTATCTCGGTATTTATGCCGTCAACGCCCGACAGGGCAACCACATTGAGGGAATATTTTTTACGCAGGCTAAGCTCTATTAGACTTTTTCCTACCCATTCGTCCTTTACTTCCAGCTCTATCATAGAAACCTCGTCGGAAAGCTCCATCATCTCCGAAAAGCCTGCAGTGAGCAGATTTTTAGCCAAGCGCTTGCCCGACTCCTGCTCCGGTATAATCACCCTGTCCGCGCCCACACGGGACAGTATCTTTTGGTGCATTTCGCTTCCGCATTTGGCTATAACCGTTTGGACGCCTGCCTCTTTGCACAGAGTAACGGCAAGCACACTCGCCTCCAGATTACTTGCCATAGAGACAATAACCACATCAAGGTTGGATACACCAAGCCGTTCAATAACCTCGGGGTCTGTAACATCGGCACACTTGCACACGGGGATATCCGCCGCGGCGCTTACCACAAGGGTGGGGTTTTTATCCACCGCCAAAACCTCTGCTCCGTTTTTTACCAGCTCTGCCGCCACGGCTCTGCCATATCTGCCAAGTCCGAAAACGCCGTATGTTTTATTTATACTCACAGTATTACTTCCTTTCCTAACCCACGCTTATTTCCTCGGTGGGATTTTGTATAAGCTCCTCCCCTTCCCGCTTGAGCACAAAGGCGCTTGCTAGCGATATAGGGCCTACTCTGCCAAGATACATTGTTGCCGTAATAATCAACTTCCCCGCCGTGTTAAGCACGGGCGTAACGCCTCTTGTGAGCCCTACGGTAGCGGTAGCGCTTACGGCCTCGTACAGGATATCCAAAACATCACCGCCGCAAACGGCAGAGAGCGCCACCGTTGACACCAGCATAATAAAGAACGACATGCAGGTAACGGCTACGGCTTTACTTACTGCCTGAGTCTTCAGCCGTCTGCCGAACAGCTCTATGCTTTCTTTACCGCGAAGGGATGCCACGGCAGTCATGATAAGTACCGCGGCAGTAACGGTTTTAATGCCGCCTGCGGTGCCCACGGGTGAGCCGCCGATAAACATAAGCACAAGACAAACAACGGCGGTGGGGGCACTGAGGTTTTCCTGCGGGAGTGTAAAGAAACCCGCCGTTCTTGTTGTTACCGATTGGAACAAAGAGAGCTGTGTTTTTTGCCACAGGCTAAGGTCTTTCATAGTGGCAGGGTTGTTGTGTTCAAAGATAAAAACAAGCACGGCGCCGATGATTATAAGAGCAAGGGTGGCGGTGATTGCTATTTTGCTATGCAAAGTCAGATTGCGAAACATCCTTCGTCCCTGCTTGCGGCGCAACTTTATTACCCTCATAATATCCCACCAGACTATAAAGCCAAGACCGCCCATTACAATAAGCGCGCAGGTAACGGCGTTAATTACGGGATCAAATGCGTAATCCGCAAGGCTGACGGAACCAAGCAGGTCAATACCCGCGTTACAGAAGGCAGAAACGGCGGTGAAGACCGAAATCCACACGCCTTTTATGCCATAATCAGGTACAAACACGGTCATATACAGTAAGGCGCCTATCCCTTCGATGAAGAATGTGCCCTTTACGACCCGTTTTACAAAGCGCACCAAGCCGGACATAGAGTTGAGGTTAAAGGCATCCTGCAAAAGAAGCCTGTCCCCCATACCAATGCGGCGGTTAAGGAGCACCATAAGCCCTGCCATTACGGTTATTACCCCCAAGCCGCCCACTTGGATAAGCAAAAGGATAACTGCTTGTCCAAAAACGCTCCAAGTACTGAAGGTAGGTAAGGTTACCAGCCCGGTAACGCAGGTGGCGGTGGTTGCGGTAAACAGTGCATCCTCATAAGAAACCGTAACGCCTTCTGCCGCGCTTATGGGCAGATACAAAAGCAGACTGCCCAAAAGTATTACGACAACAAAGCTTGCAAGTATTATTTGTGTTGTGTTGGCTTTTTTCATAATTTATTCCTTGCCGTCGAATCGGATAAGAGTTGTATAGTGCTTCCCTTGCTCCTTCAGCGCGGCTTCTATTCGGGCGGACACTTCCTCGCCCTTGTATTTTACATCGTAGGGGATATCAAGGTCAAATGCCAAAACATCCGCGTCCTTATCCTTAATTATTCTGAATCCGTGCATGGAAAAACGGGGGTTGATATCCTTTATTACGGAGTCTACCCGACAGCGCATATCCTGCCACTCACTGTCGTTTACCGCAACGGGGTCGTAGTGGATAACCAGATGCACATTGAGGCAGTTTTGCACCTCGCGCTCTATTCTGTCGATTATATCGTGACCCGAAAAAGGGTCCTCCTCGGCGCTTATCTCCACGTGGATGGAGGCAAAGCGTTTGTCGGGGCCGTAGTCGTGCACAAGCAGGTCGTGGACACCAAGCACCTTGGGGTCAGAAAGTACAAGGCGGGTTATATCCTCTACAAGCTGTGCATCCGCCTGTTTGCCAAGGAGAGGGGAAATAGTATCCTTTACCAGCATAATGCCGGAATATAAGATAAACCCAGACACGCCCAGACCGATATAAGCATCTAAGTTTATGCCCCAAGCCAGCCTTAACACACAGCCTGCAAGAACAGCAGAGGTTGTAACCACGTCGTTGCGGCTGTCAACGGCGGCGGCGGCAAGGGATAAAGAATTGGTAAGCTTGCCAAGCCGGCGGTAGAAGAAAAACATCCACAGCTTTAATACTATTGCGCCCGCAAGTATAAGTGCGGTAAGTGCCGACATTTTGTTATCTGTCGGATGAACAATACGCTTTATTGAGGACGTTATCATCTCCGACCCTAAAAGCAACACAAATACCGCAATAGCCAGCCCCGAAAGGTATTCATATCTTGCGTGCCCGTAGGGATGGTCTTTATCTGCAGGGCGTTGTGCCATTCTAAAGCCGAAAAAAGTAAGTGCCGATGCGGAACAGTCGGAAAGGTTATTGGCTGCATCCGCAAAAACCGAAACAGAGCCTGCCATAATGCCGGCAACAAGCTTTAAGCAAAACAAAAGAAAATTGCAAACTATGCCCGTAATGCCCGCGGTTTTGCCTATAGAGCTACGCACGGCGCTGTCTTTGTGATTTTTATAGTCTTTTACAAAAAGCCTAAGCAAAAGCCCTGTCATACACCTTGCCTCCCAAAGATTTGTACTGCAATAATATGCTGTACCTTTTAATTATAGCATATATCACACGGCTTTTCAACAAAGAATTAAGACAAAAGGCTTTTTGTCCTTTTGTTTATAATTAAAAATATGAATTGTGCACAAAACAGGCTCGACAGTTTGATGCGTTGTTACAAAAATGGTTTTTTGTGCAAATTTTAGTTGACAGCAAAAAAACAACAGTCTACAATTTAGTTGTAGCGATAAACCGAACAAGGAGGGCGTTCTATGAACAAAAAGCGTTTGCAAACCGTTTGTGCATTGCTTCTTTTGCTTGCAAACGTACTTTTGGCTTCTTGTGCCGCAGAAAAGGAAAATGCCGTTTCAAACGGCACAGCTTCTGCCGAAAATTCAAGCTTCGACGCAAGCGAAAGTATAGAAGATATTAGCGAAAGCTTGGTGCAAGACAACAGTGAATCGGGGGGAGAGGAGGTAATTCCCCATTCTGAAATAAAGGGTGTTGAATATCTGAACTCTACTTGTAAAAGTGTAGCGTACTACAACGCAAATCATAAGTACTGCATACCCGATGATTTGGTGCCGGGGATGTCGATACAGAAAATCGATTACGAAAACAGCGAAAAGACCCTTGATACAAGTCTTCTTTCACAGGCGACCGTTGCAGGCTTAACAGAATATAAAAAAAGCGAGGATGATACCCCTATAGGCTATGAAGTTTTGGAGGAGGACGTGCCTATCTATTTGTGTTTGCGTGTACTGATAAATCACGATGATGACGATACCATGAGTGACAAGTACGCCGAGATAAAGAACACGCTTGAAAGCCTTGGCATATATACGCAGGCGCAAATTGATGTGATTGCTCATTTAAACGGAGCGGATTGGACAAGCGAATTATCTTTTTTATATTACGACAATAATCTTCCGGATAACTATTTGGAAACAAGAGCAACAAAGGAACTGCTGTACGAAAACAGATATGGTAAAGTTCCCATCGTTTTTTACGTTGTGTATGCCACAAAAGAACAGATAACGGCTTTAAAATCGTATTGTGAAAACGAAGGGTCCCTGTTGTTTTCGGCAAAAGCATATCCTATGCCCTGCATAAGCGTTGAGGATATAGCCTATCCCGATATTGTGAGGGTGGCGGAATAAGAATATATACTGTCATACGCCTACCTCCTATGATGTTCGCACAGCTATATTATGATACACACGGTAATTATAACACAGCCCCGTACTTTTTTCAATAAAAAAATGCGCCCGCATAGCGGCGGGAGATAAACCCCCGCCCTACGGCGTGCCGTTACCCATCATCACGGACACGGCGTTCCATGTATGTGCCGCGTGTCGGCGGGGGTTTTCTTATACCAAAAACGCGCTTACAGCCGCATCTGCCGCCGTAAGCGCGTATTTTCAACCTAAAAAGTGCTGTTTCCCGATGCCCACAACTACACATTCCCCTCTACGAACGGAGTGAGTAGTGGGGAGGATTCTATCCTAAGAATGTAAAGTCCTTTGTTTCGGGGCTTTCTATTTTTACGTCCTTGCCCATGGATTTTACGTTAAGCTGATAGCTTAGGGTAAAGCTGTGGCAAAGCTCCTCATCAGTAGGGATATAGCCCGTAGGGTAATAGGCGGGAGTATCGTAAACCAAAACGTCACAACTTATTAAAAAATCCGCCAAGTCGCCGTTTTTATCCAGCACGCAGGTAAACGCACCGTTTTTGTATAAAGTTTTTTCCTCCTGCGGCTTTTTTACGCCGGAATACACCGCCAGCACATCTGCAAACAAATCCCTAAACACTTGCTCTTCCACTGCGTTAAAGACGTATTTTGTACCCGCGGAGGTTTGCGCCGTCCTGAGCTGTGTTACCTTATCTGCCCCGCAAAAGCTTAGGTTTGTGCAAATATACTGCTTTAAAAACAGCTCTTTATCAAAGCTTTCGTAATACTTGCCTGCGTTACCGCTGTAATAATAAGCTCCCGCTTTATAATAAACGTCGGTGCTTACTCCGTCGCCGCCGTAAACCTCGGTGCTTTTGCCGGACATCGCCACAGGCTCGCCACGATTGTAGGAGTAGCCACCCTGATTAAAGTACCTGCTTTCCTCACCCTCGGTAAGGCTTAATATAACAGCCGTTTGGCGTAGGTTCTGACTGTTAAAGCCCTCTACCGCCGCCGCCACCGCGTTATATACCTCCATATCCAAGCTGAAGGACTGTTTTTCAGGTGTTTTCTCACCGCAGGCGCAAAGGACAAAAGACAAAGAGAGCAGAATATAAATCAGCCGCCTCATCTGGGTACTATGCCGCCTTCAAGCAGTATTTTATAAGAATCCAATATAGGTGCCAAATCGTCATAGTTAACGTAGTAACCGCCGCCGCCGTTGATGGTGGCATATACCTGTACGGAGTTGATGCGGGTAAAGGCAAGGGTCGTATCCTTTTTGCCGCGGCTTAACACTATGCTAAGGTCGGTGGTCTTGGGGGCATCACCCTTATGCTCGCCTATTATTTCGGGATGGATGATATCCACGTAAAAGCGGCGTACACTTTGCAGGTCTGCCACTCTGCCGTCAAGAGTTGCAGCCGTAAGCTCATTCTTATCGTTCTTTTCAAATCTGAACACATGGGTTTCTCCGTCCTTGGTAACGCTTATGCTGTCAACAGCGGTAATATAATCCGTAAACAGCTTGCTGTCTATAAAGTTAAGGGCGGTAAAGTCCACATAACAAACCTTGTCCTCGTTGCTGAAAGCAGAGGTTTCGATTACGCCGATGCCAAGGGTTTCCGTATAAGTGCTGTCGTTTTCCTTGTCATAATAGGCAATGGTGCCGTAAAGATAAATCTGCCCCTTGTCGTCCGGCTTTGTCATGTGCACATTGCAGGTTATAAGCTCGTAAACCGTCCACTTATAGCTACGATAGGGCTTATCCAAGCCGTATTCCGCCAAATCCTCCTCGGTGGGGATGGCAACCCTTATATCATCGCTTTTGAGGGAGGAAAGTGCGTTAAACAGGTCACCCACGTTGTAGTAATTACTGAGGGCATAACCGCTTTCGCTGTGGATATAGCGGTCGGGTGAAGTTACCTTCCAAGAATAGTTTACAGGCAGTTCCTTCTTTTCTGCGGTGCTAAGCTGATCAAGCCTTACTGTTTCCCCGTTCATCTCCACGCTCATATCGTCAATAGCGGTGAAGACATCGGTCATCTCCTCAAGAGGTACACCGTACTCCGCACTAAGGAAATCTTCCATTGCCATAAGCGCGTAGCTTGCGTAGGAGTTGGTCATATAAACATAGGGTTTAAACTTATTTTCCGCGTCATCACACAGGGCGTAATAACCACTGCCGTCGGGCAGGGGTTTACCTATACGCACACTGCGGAAGGTGTTTTCGTCGGTAGCAACAAGGATTGTTGCGGTGGCGTTTTCATCGCTGTCCAAGCCGTAAACAGAAAGTGCCTCCGGCTTTTCCACCTTACCCGTAGCAACGGGGTTTTGGGCAAAGGACATAAGAGTTATGGCGGCGGAAGAATCCACCATCATAGCCTCCGCCCCTATAATTGCGGGGGTGCCCGTCTTTTTATCGGAGTAGAATGTTATCTCCTTGCCGTGTTTGTTGTTTATCTGTACAAACTCCAGCTCGGTATACTTACTGCCCATAGAGAACATAAGGATGTTGCCGCCTCTGTTAAGGATGTCGCCATCCTTGTCAAAGCCGCTGAAGGGCTGTTTTTCGTCAACACCCAGGGTATCCCCAAACAATGCGCTGTTAACAAGAGGACGGGCGTTAAAGGCATAAAGCTTACCGTCTGTATTGGTGTAGTACTCTATGTCCTTTTCCACATCAAAGCTTGTGGTCTTGCCGCCTGCAGTAAGGCTCATATCAGCGTCGCCGCTCTTGTAGTTTACGCTTATGCCCTTATTCATAGCAGCATAGTCCTCTGCCAACGCCATAAGGGGCGCAAGCTTTTCGCTCGCTTTGCCCTTTTCCGCTTTAAAGCTAAAGCTTGCGGTGCCTGTAAAGGCTTTTAGGGCATCTTCCTCCGCCTCCGTGAAGCTGTAGTTAAGCACTACCTTTTTGGGTGCTTCCTCCTTGGGGGCTTCATCGGGCTTTGCAATGATATAAGCGGCAAACAGCGCCGCCGCCAAAAAGGCAACGGCACAGATTGCTATTATTTGCTTTTGAAACTTTGTAAGCTTTTTCATAGTTTAAAAGTCTTTCACCAATAAAAAGTTTTATGCGTGGCGGCGTTTAAGCCAAACCACGGCGGCTACGGCAAATATTACCGCAGGAGCAAGGAGTGTTACTATAACGGTCCACGCTCTTGCATCGCCCGTGGTAATCTCCAACGCCTCATCTACAAAATAGACCTCGTCTATTGCCACGTATTCCTGCACTGTATTGGCTTTGCGAAGTATGCTTTCCAAAAGTGCGCGGTTGGAATAGCGGGTGTTGATATAGTCACTTGCCAAAAACTCGGTAGAGCCAAAGAGATATGCGGTCTTGTACTCTTTGTTATCGGTATCGTTACCTTCCTCGTCCTCTATGGAGTTTGCCTGCATAGTGTAGGCAATAAGCGGGAAAACGCCGGTCTTGCCGTCTGCCACAGCGGCGGGAGAGGTAGCCATAAGCACATCCTCGCCCTGTACGTCAAGGGCGGTGCTGGTGCTAAGCAACACGCTGTCTGCAAACACAAAACGCTCGTCCGAAGAGAAGCCCTGTACTATCTGGGCACCTAAAGAGCCGCTTTTTGTTGCCGCAACAGAGCCGAGAAGCTTGTTGCCGCCGCTGCCCTTAATAGAACGGTCGTTATCCGTAACGGAAACGCCGGACTTATACATAAGTCCAAAATCCACCTCCAAATAGCGGGAGAGGTTAGGCAGCTCTACAGTCTTGTTATCCACGGAAACCATAAGGGTAAGATTAAAGCTGTCCATAGCTTCTTTTATCTTTTCCAGCTCGCTCTTAATGCCCTTGTTTTCAGGGTCGTAATCCATAAAGTCGCGCTGAGGGTCGCTTATAAACACAAGACGGGTATTTGCGGGCAGCTCCGACTCGTTAAGGTCAACAACCTGCACGTCAAAGCCCATATCGTAGAGCGTATCAAAAAGTGTAAGCTTGTTTGCCTGTGCCAGCTGTTTGGGGTCAAGCCCCTTAAAGTCGGCAAGAAGATATTTACCGTTGTCAAGGCTTTCGCCGTGACCTGCGGTGAATACCGCAAGGGGGCTTTCCTTAAGCCCTGCTTTTACCATGGCAGAGGTATAAGTCTTTTCGCCCGCAAAAGCAACGGTGGTATTACTTTCCACATCGGTATAATAAAAGTTGGCAAAACTTATGGCGCGGGTATGATATTCACCCTCCACAAGCACGTGGTACTGAGTAAGCTCTACCTGTGTTTCCTCACAATACTGCTCCCACTTATCAACATTGCTGTTGATATCCGTAAAAGCAAGGTCTATATGACCGTTAAAGGTGCTTGCGTAAGAGCGCGCCAGCTCCAGCACCATAGTGTCTGCAACCTTATCCTCAGGGGCAAGGAAGCGGATTGTTATTTTCCAATCGGGATTATCTTCAAAATAGGTGTCAAAAAGTTTTTTTGTACCCTCGCTTATGGTGTAGTAGCGCGCTTCGTCGTCGGTTATGTCAACTCGCAAATCCCATTTAGCGGAAAGCAACGAGGCGGCAAGGTTGAGTGCTATACAAAGCACCACCACCATAACCGCAAAGCCTGCGGAAAGTGAGCCGTATTTAAGCTTGCGGGTAACGGCTTCTTTTTGTTTGTCCATAATATTGTTGTTCACAGCCGTACCTCCTTTACGCCCATCTGCGGCGCTCGTATACCCTGACGGTAAAGAACAGGAACACGGCGGCTATGGAGACATAATATATTACTGACGTTATATCAAGTATACCGTAGGTAAAAGGCTCGTAACGGGAAAGAATGGATATAAAATCCACCACGGACTTTACCCAAGGGATGGAGATATCGGAAAGAAAGCTTACCGCCAGCATAATGAAGATGGTATCAATAGAGCCGATGGCGGAAACGAGCGCATCCTCGGTAAGAGAGGAGAAGAACATACCTATTGCCAAAAACAGCGCGCCTATAAAGAACAGGCAGATGAGGTTGGAAACGATAAGCATTCCGTTTACGTTGCCGTACTTGGCAAGCAAGCCGAAGTTAAGGCTGTTAAACAGCAAAGCGGCGGTAAACACGGTAAGCGCGGCAAAATACTTGCCCATTATGATACCGCTTATGGAAACGGGGCTTGTCATAAGCAGCTGTTCTGACTTTGTTTTGCGTTCTTCCGACAAGGATTTCATAGTAAGCAAGGGAAGAAGTATTGCAAACGCGTAAATAAGATACTCAAAATAAGTGGAAACACTGCTGGCTTCCTGCTTTTGCAGGGTGCAAATACTGAACAGCAGACCGGAAATTGCCAAAAAGTTAGCGGCAAACAGATAACCGATGGGAGAGATAAAGTAAGCCTTCAGCTCTCGCTTGTAAATTGCAAACATACTTTACCTCCTCTTGCCGCCTTCGCGCTTTTCTTTGTTGGAAACAAGCCTTACAAACACATCCTCAAGGCTCATATCCACGCCCTCCAGCCCGATTATGGCATAGCCCTTTGCCGCCAAGGCGTTAAACAAGGGCACGCGGGCATCAATATTCTCGTCGGACTCTATAAGATAGCTGACTGAGTTGGCGTCCTGAGCGCCGATGACATCCGCACTGCGGAGCACGGGCAGGGAACGAAGCAACTTGAGCACATCCTGCTCTGCACCGCAAATCTTTGCAATGTATCTTCTTGTGCCTTCAAGTGCCTCGGTAAGGGTCTCAATACTTTCGTCGGCAACAATAAGACCTTCGTTTATAACCACAACCCTGCTGCAAACCTGCTGTACCTCGGGCAGGATGTGGGTGGAGAGTATGATGGTGTGCTCCTTGCCCAGCATTTTTACAAGGTTGCGTATCTCTATAATCTGTTTAGGGTCAAGACCAACGGTAGGCTCGTCAAACACCAGTACCTTAGGGTTGCCGATAAGTGCCTGCGCTATACCTACACGCTGTTTATAGCCCTTGGAAAGGTTTTTTATAAGTCTGTTTTTTACATGGCTGAGCTTTACCACCTCGCAGATATCGTTGATATGCTGCTTGCGGGAGATTTTGCAGTTTTTAAGGTCGTACACAAAATTAAGGTACTCCCCTACCCGCATCTCGGGATAAAGGGGCGGCATCTCCGGCAAAAAGCCTATCTGCTTCTTTGCCTCCATAGGGTTTTCAAATATGCTTACGCCGTCCACAAACGCCTCACCTGCAGTGGCGGAAAGATAGCCCGTAAGAATATTAAGCGCGGTGCTTTTGCCTGCGCCGTTAGGTCCCAAAAAGCCCAGTATTTCGCCCTGCTTTACACTAAAGCTTATACCTTTAAGGGCGTGGTTTTGACCGTAGTCCTTATAAACGTTTTTAAATTCTATCATTACCAAAGGCTCCCAAATAAATTACTGGTTATCGGCTTTAACCTCTATACCCAAATCCTCAAGACAGGCAACGGGTACCTCTGCGGGGCAGGAGGTCATAAGCTCTGACGCGTTTTGCACCTTGGGGAAGGCAACAACGTCACGCAGCGTGTCACAACCCAAGAGCTGCATAACAAGTCTGTCCAGACCCAAAGCCATGCCGCCGTGAGGAGGAGGACCGAAGCGGAACGCGTCGGTAAGGAAGCCGAACTTAAGCTTTGCTTCCTCTGCGGAGATGCCCAGCAGACGGAATATGGTGGTCTGCAAATCCGGGTCGGTTATACGGATAGAACCGCTTGCCAGCTCGATACCGTTAAGCACAAGGTCGTACGCTTTTGCGCGCACAGCCGCCTTGTCGGTTTCAAGATAAGGCAGACATTCGTCAAGAGGCGCGGTGAAGGGGTGGTGCATTGCCACAAAATCACCAAGCTCTGCATCAAACTCAAAGAAGGGGAATTCCACAACCCAAAGAGGCTTAAAGCCTTCCTTTTTAACGCCGCCGCGGTTTGCGGTTTCTATACGGAGCATACCAAGGATGGAAAGCAATCTGTTGGTGTCGGTATCTGCCATTATAAGCAATACGTCGCCTGTTTCGGCGTTCATCTTTTCATAGATTGCGTTCATTTCCTCATCGCTCATAAACTTTGCGAAAGAGGAGGTCACGCCCTGCTCGGTCATTCTTACCCAGGCAAGACCCTTAGCACCGCAGCCCTTTACATACTCGGTAAGCTTGTCCACCTCTTTACGGGTGAGCTTATCGGCAAGGCCCTTGGCGTTGATGCCTCTTACACTGCCGCCGCCGTTTATTGCGCCGGCAAACACCACAAACTCGCTGGTCTTTACCGCATCGGTAATATCGCAAATCTCCATACCGTACCTAAGGTCGGGCTTATCGGAGCCGAAACGCTCCATAACCTCTCTGTAGGTGTATCTGGGGATGGGAGATTCCATATCGTAGTCCAAAAGCTCTTTGAACATACGCGCCATAAAGCCTTCGCCTATGGCAAGCACATCATCCACATCCACAAAAGACATTTCAAGGTCTATCTGGGTAAATTCGGGCTGACGGTCGGCACGCAAATCCTCGTCTCTGAAGCAACGGGCAAGCTGGAAATAACGGTCAAAGCCCGAAACCATTAGCAACTGCTTATAGAGCTGAGGAGACTGAGGGAGTGCGTAGAAAGAGCCCTTGTGCACACGACTGGGAACAAGGTAGTCCCTTGCACCTTCGGGGGTGGAGCGCACAAGCATAGGGGTCTCTATCTCCAAAAATCCGTTTTCGTCAAAATAATCTCTTACAACCTTTGCCGCCTTATGACGGAAGATTATATTCTTAGCCAGGTCGGGACGGCGCAAATCCAGATAACGGTACTTAAGCCTAAGCTCCTCGCCCGCCTTGCTGTTTTCCACTATTTCAAAAGGAGGTGTTTCCGCCGCGGAAAGCACTCTCAGCTCAGTAACAAAAATCTCTATGTTACCTGTGGGCAGGTTTGGGTTTTTACTGCTGCGCTCTCTTACCGTACCAACGGCGGCAAGCACATATTCGCTCCTTGCCCTAAACGCCTTTTCAAACACGGCGCGGTCACTGCCCTCATCAAATGCAAGCTGTATTATACCGCTGCGGTCACGCAGGTCGATAAACACAAGACTGCCAAGGTCGCGCTGACGCTGTACCCAGCCCATAACGGTTACGGTTTTTCCTATATCTGTTTCACGAAGCTCGCCGCAGTAACAGCTGCGCTTCAGATTACCCATAAGCTCTGCCATAATTTTCTCCTCAAATTAACGACCCATAAGGTCTTTTATTTCCTTTGCGTCAAGGGCGGTTTCCACGCTCTCGCCGCTTATCATATTCTTTAACGTTGCTTTGCCTGCGGCAAGCTCGTCACCGCCAAGCACGATATTAAAGCGGGCGCCCTTCTTATCCGCATACTTCATCTGCGCCTTTAAGGACCTGCCGCAAAGCTCACCTTCCGCTTTAAGCCCCAAGGCTCTCAGCTCTCTTGCCAGCAAATACGCCCTCTCCCTCGCCTCCGCACAGGCAGAAGCGATAAATATATCGGGCGCAGAGGGGTCCTCGGGGATAACACCATCCATTTCCATAGCCGCGATAAGACGGGTTATACCCATACCAAAGCCCACGCCGGAAAGCTTGGGGCCGCCGAGACTGTTAACCAGCCCGTCGTACCTGCCGCCGCCGCAAACTGTAGATTGGGCGCCTATTTCCGAAACAAACTCAAACACGGTGCCCGTATAATAATCCAAGCCCCTCACTATAAAGGGGTCAACCTCAAAGGCTACGCCCGCGTTTTTAAGTATATCCTTAAGAGCCTCAAAGTGGGTGTTGCAATCGTCACAAAGATGCTCTATGGTCTTTGGTGCATCTGCCGCAATCGCCTTACATTCGGGACACTTGCAGTCCAGTATACGTAAGGGATTGGTGTTGAGCCTACCCTTGCAGGTATCGCAAAGTCCGTCTTTTTTCGACTCAAAATACGCCTTAAGCGCATCTCTGAACCCGCCGCGACAATTAGGACAGCCGATGGAGTTTATCTTTAGCACTACGCTTTTTACGCCCAAACGCTTAAAAACGTCTGAAGCCAGCAAAATCATTTCCGCATCCGCCAAAGGAGAATCGGACCCGAAGGTTTCCGCACCGAACTGAAAGAACTCACGGCTTCTGCCCGCCTGCGGCTTTTCGTAGCGGAAAAAGTTGCTTATATAATAAAGCTTTAAGGGCATTGCCTGCATACAAAGCCCGTTTTCTATAATACTGCGTACAACGCCTGCCGTACCCTCGGGACGAAGAGACATACTTCTGCCGTCCTTATCCGTAAAGGTATACATTTCCTTCTGCACGATATCGGTGGTATCGCCCACGCCGCGGTCAAACAGCTCCGTCACCTCAAAGGTGGGCATACGTATTTCACCGAAGCCGCCAAGTGCGGCAACGTTACGCACATTGCTTTCTATATATTGCCAAACATAGCTTTTATCGGGCAGAATATCTATTGTGCCCTTGGGTTTTTGTATATAATTTGCCAAAGCCTTTTTCCTTCCTTACTGCTTTTCTTCTCTTACAAGCATACGCCAATCCAAATCGCCTCTGTCAAGGGCAAGGATAAGTGCTTCCGCCGTGGCTATATTGGTAGCTACGGGTATATTCTGCTTATCGCACATACGCACCAGGTCAAGCTGGTCGTTGGCATACTCGTTTTCGTCTGCCGCATCGCGAAAATAAAGCAATACGTCTATCTCGTTATATGCTATACGGGCGGCAACCTGCTGGGTCCCGCCGTGAGAGCCTGATAAAAGCATTTCGATATCCAGCCCCGTAGCCTCTTTTAAATACTTGCCGGTTGTACCGGTTGCACAAAGATGGTGCCTACTTAAAATGCCGCAATAGGCAATACAAAATTCTGTCATAAGCTCTTTTCTTTTGTCGCTGGCTATAACTGCTATTTCCATTAAAACACCCTCCTGTCACGGTTATTTTACAGATATTTCTTTAGTTTTTTCGGTTTGTAAACATCTTTAAACAGCGGCACCCGCTCACCCGCGTAACGCTTGGCGATATTCATACACGCCGCCTCGTAGGGTAAAAGCTTGCCCCCGCCTATATAGGGAAGCACACCCGCCTCCTGCTTGGGAACCAGCTCCTCATCAAAGGGGATAACACCTATAAGCTGTATCTTTGCCCTGCCGATAATGTCCAGCATAGATGGCAAAACACCCTTCTTTGCCGCCGCCGCGCGGTAGCAGTTTACCACCATACGAATGTTGGCAAATCCAAGAGATGCCAGCATTGCCGCAGTCTTTTCCGCGGCGCGTATTGCGGTGGACTGATGCAGGCTTACAACCAGCGCATCATCTGCCGCACGGGCAAATGCACGGTAGGTATCGCTATCCTCTGCAGAGCTGTCAACAACAATAAAATCAAACTGCGCCTTCAGTCCCGCAAAAAAGGCACAGGTATCCTCCTGCTTAAGTTTGCCGCTGAAAAACGCGGGCGCGGGCAAAAAGTAAAGCCTGCCCTGCTCCTCATGCCTTAGTATGGCATTTTTTGCAATAACCTTGCCCGTTATGGCATCCGCCCCATCAAAAATAGCGGCGTTTTCCATACCAAGCACCAAGTCCATACAGCGGTTGCCGTAATCCCCGTCCACCACAAGAACGTTCTTGCCCAAGGCGGCAAGGGCGGCTGATATATTGGCGGCCACTGTGGTCTTCCCCACTCCGCCTTTAAAGGAAGTGACAAAAAGTATTCTGCCCAAAAGGTCAAACCTCCCCCTATTTCCCTAATTCAATATATTACCATTAAAAGGCAGATTTGTCAACAAAAAGCCTGCTTTTTTGCCCAACATTTTTCGACTTTACAAAAAAATTTAAAATAGGGCTTGCAATGGGGAAAAATATGTGCTATAATCAGTCGTTAATAAATACTGCGGTCCTCTGCGGCTCGGCACGAACGCGGTTTGAGAGGAGGAGCTTTTATGGATATTTTAAAGGCTTTTACAAATGAGCAGCTTAAGAAAGAGCTTCCTAAGTTCGAGATTGGTGATACCGTTAAGGTTCATCAGAGAATAGTGGAAGGTGCAAGAACAAGAACTCAGATTTTTGAGGGTACTGTTATTGCAAAGAGAAACAGCGGGGTTAGCGAAACCTTTACCGTTCGCCGTATTTCCTACGGTGTCGGTACTGAGAAGACCTTCCCCATCCACAGCCCCAACGTACAGGATGTAACCGTTGTTCGCCGCGGTAAGGTTCGCCGTGCAAAGCTTTACTATCTCCGCGGCAGGGTTGGCAAATACGCTAAGGTCAAGGAAAAGATCTAAAGTATTATGCGAGGTACAAAGTGTCTGTTTTGCGCGGACACTTTTGTATTATCGCGTGTGCGCGTGTGTGCGCGCACGCGTAACGATTTTTTAGGAGCGTTTTGTAATGTCTGATATTTTAAGGACCGACGATGGCGATATTGAAGAGCTTGAGCAGATTGTGCCCGTGGAAGAGGAAGAAGTTTTAAGTTTAGACGAGGAGGAAGGAGGGGAAACGCCCCCTGCTCCCCAAGAGGAAGTACCGAAGCGCAAGAAGCAATCCCTGCTGGCTGATTTGTTTGACAGCTTTGAAACCTTTTGTGTTGCCCTTGTGCTGATGATGCTTATTTTTACCTTTGTGCTTAGGTTTGTAACCGTTGACGGCGGCTCTATGAACAACACCTTGGCACATTTGGATAAGCTGGTTATATCCGACCTGTTCTTTACACCGGAAACCGGTGACATTGTGGTGTTGAATGCAGAGGGTAAGCTTAGCGAAAAGTACATCATTAAGCGTGTGATAGCCACGGGCGGTCAGACCGTAAGTATTGATTATGAAAGCTGGCGCGTTACCGTGGACGGCGTGGTGCTTAAGGAAAACTACATAAACAAGACCGATGCACCTATGAACACCGCAGACAGAAAGAAGCTTACGGGCGCGTATAAGCCTGAGGGCGAAGACGATATTGCGTTTACCGTACCCGAAGGAATGCTTTTTGTAATGGGCGACAACCGCAACAAGTCTGCGGACAGCCGCGCGGTTGGTTTTTTTGAAGAAGAAAGATTGCTTGGAAGGGTGCTTTTCAGAATATCGCCCTTTGAAAGCTTTGGTACTGTAGAATGAGTGAACCTATAGTTTGGTATCCGGGGCACATGGCGGCGGCGAAGCGCGCCATAATAAACAGCATAGTGCCTGCCGATTTTGTGGTGGAGCTGCTTGATGCGCGCATCCCCCTTTCCAGCCGCAACCCCGACCTTAAAGAGATATGCAAGGATAAGCCGAGGCTTACGCTGTTTACCAAGACCGCCTTGGCTGACCCTAACCGCACCGCTCTGTTTAAGAAGCAGATAGAGGCGGAGGGTGCCTTGGTTATAGCAATAGACAGCAAAAGCGGCGCAGGTTACAACGCCATTGCGCCTGCAATAAAGGAGCTTTGCAAGGAAAAGCTGCAGAAATATGCCGATAAGGGCATGGCGGGCAGGAAGATACGCGGTATGGTGCTGGGTATAACCAACGTGGGCAAAAGCACCTTTATAAACCGATTTACGGGCACTTCCAAGGCTAAGGCGGAGGACAGACCCGGCGTTACCCGCAGCACCCAATGGATAAGCGCACCCGGCGGTATTGAGCTGCTGGACACTCCCGGTCTTCTCTGGCACAAGTTTGAAGATCAAAGCGTGGGTGAGAAGCTGGCGTTTACGGGCGCGATAAGGGACGATATACTTGATATAACGGAGCTGGGCGCAAAGCTGGCGGTGCTGCTTTTGGAAAAGTACCCACAGCTGACGGAGCAACGCTACAAGGTTTCTGCCATAGAAGGTGAGCCTATGGAGGAGTTGCTTGAGCGTATGGCAAAAAAGCGCGGTTTTTTGCAAAGGGGCGGTGTTGCAGACACAGAAAGGTTTGCCGCCTGTTTGCTTGATGAATACAGGGCAGGAAAGATAGGCAGGATAACTTTGGACTGAGGGACGAAGGAGGCTTTACCTTATGCTTAACTGGGATATAGAAAATGGCTTTTTTGAGCAGGGCGCAGAGGTGCTTTGCGGTTGCGATGAAGCGGGCAGAGGCCCCCTTGCGGGACCTGTATTTGCGGCGGCAGTCATATTGCCGCGCGGTATAGAGATAGAGGGACTTAACGACAGCAAGAAGCTTAGCGAGGCCAAGCGGAACGAGCTGTGCCGCCGTATAAAAGAGGTAGCGGTGGATTTTGCCGTTGCCCATGCGGAGGTTTATGAGATAGAAGCGATAAACATCCTTAACGCCTCTATGCTTGCAATGCGACGCGCCATACAAAAGCTTAAAACCGTGCCGGACATCGCGCTGATAGACGGCAATGTGGCAAGGGATTTTCATATTAAGGCAGTACCCGTAATAAAGGGCGACGGAAAAAGCCCCTCTATTGCGGCGGCATCTATTTTGGCAAAGGTAGAGCGCGATAATTTTTGTGGGGAGATGGAAAAGTTTTACCCCGGCTACGGCTTTGCCAAGCACAAGGGCTACGCCACCAAGGCACACAAGGCGGCAATACTTAAGCTTGGTCCTTGCCCCTTGCACAGGAAAAGCTTTTTGAGAAAGACCTTGGGTGACAGTATTGAACAACAAGATATTTGGCAGAATTGGTGAGGATGCTGCACTGGGCTATCTGAAGGAGAAGGGCTACCGCATAGTGGGCATGAACTACAACACCCGCCACGGAGAGTTGGATATTATCGCTTTACGGCGCAAGGTGCTGGTATTTGTGGAGGTTAAGACCCGCAGAAACCTTGCCTACGGATATCCCGCAGGGCATATAGACTACGCCAAGATGGGCAGAATGCGCCGCGCCGCCACGGAGTTTTGTCGTGTGGACGGGGCGAATCACAGAGTTCCGCTGTATATTTGGAAGTTAAGATACACAAGAAAATACAAAAAACGCCGTTTTGACACCGTAGAGATTATAGCAGACGAAAACGGTGTAAAACGACTGACACATACAGAAAATGCTTTTTAAGAAAAAACGGAGAGTGAGATTTTATGTTGTATAACAGCACAAGAGGTAAGGATAGCGGACACAGCTCTGCTTATGTAATAAAAAACGGTATTGCCGCAGACGGCGGTCTGTTTGTGCCCGAGACCATACCGGTTCTTACGAAAGAGATGCTTGACAAGCTTATGGGTATGAACTATGCGGAAAGAGCCGCAGAAATACTGGGGATGTTCCTTACGGATTATAGTGCGGAAGAGCTGAAAAAGGCGGCGGACACCGCTTATTCCGCAGACCGCTTTGGTGCAGTTACCACCCCCATAAGCATAGCGGAGGGCAACAGCGTATTGGAGCTGTGGCACGGTCCCACCAGCGCATTTAAGGATATGGCGCTTCAGATAATGCCTCACCTTCTTTCCCTCTCCCTTGGCAAATGCGGCGAGGAAAAGGACGCCCTTATACTTGTAGCCACCTCCGGTGACACGGGCAAGGCGGCACTTGCAGGTTATGCAGATGTGCCCAGAGTGCGTATACAAGTGTTCTACCCCAGCGAAGGCGTTAGCCCAGTGCAGAAGCTTCAGATGGCTACGCAGGACGGCGGCAACGTTTCCGTTTGCGGCATAAAGGGCAACTTTGACGATGCTCAATCTGCCGTTAAGCGCATATTCACCAGCACAGAGGCGGCAAAGAAGATAGACGGAGAGGGGCTTTTCTTCTCCAGTGCAAACTCTATAAACTGGGGCAGACTTGCGCCTCAGATAGTGTACTACATCAGCGCGTATCTTGATATGGTTGCGGCAGGCACCGTAGCCATGGGCGATGCGATAAACATAACCGTACCTACAGGCAATTTCGGTAACATTTTGGCGGCATATATAGCCAAGGTAATGGGGCTGCCCGTTAAAACAATGGTTTGCGCTTCCAACCAAAATAATATCCTTACCGACTTCTTTACCACCGGTGTTTACGACAAGCGCCGTCCTTTCTATACAACAAGTTCTCCATCTATGGATATACTGATATCAAGCAACCTTGAAAGACTGCTTTACTTTACTTTGGGAGCAGAGAAGTGTGCAGCGCTTATGAAGGAGCTTAACGAAAAGGGTATTTACACCGTAGACGAAGAAACAAAGGCACGGCTTGCCAAGGATTTTGCCGCGCTTTACGGCGACGAAAACGACACGGCAGAAACAATAGCCCGCTACTTTAAGGCAGGCTACCTTTGCGACCCGCACACGGCAGTTGCCCTTTACTGTGCTGATAAGTACAAAGCAGAAAGCGGCGACAACACTCCTATGCTTGTTGCCTCCACCGCCTCTCCCTATAAATTCCCCCGCGCGGTGCTTAAAGCCATGGGCGAGGATAAGGGCAGCAGTGACTTTGACTGTATTGACGACCTTGAAAGACTTAGCGGCACCCGCCCGCCCAAAGCCCTTGCAGAGCTTAAAAACAAAGCTGTGCGCTTTGAGGGCGTTACGGACAAGGCGGATATAGACGCTAAGGTTTACGCCTTTGCGGCAGAAAAGCTTTAAGGGCTATTGCTCTTTTTTGCGGAAGGTAGCGCAAACTGTTTCTGCGCTGCAACAAGCGTTGGAGGGACCTACGGCAATGTTACCCGCAACACAGCGGCAGTCACCGTTATGGTACTGACAGCTTTTAACCGCACAGCTTATGCCTTTTATTGGCTTTTCGTTGTCCTTTTTCTCGTAAAGCATATACAAAGCCTCCTTTCTGTGTGCTTTACGTTATTATGGACGGATTTTTAAGATTTTATCGGGGTGAAATTTATGTATTTGGTTCCCTATATTGTAATAGCGATAGTATTTGCGGGCGCATTGGTTTTGTGTTTGCGCTCCTGTGCATTCTATAACATAAACAGCTTTGCAGGCAAAGCTACACGGATAGCTACCAGCTTTTTGCTTTGCTTGCTGCTTTACATCGTTTTTAAGTATGTTGCCGTGGAAACCTTTGAGGCTAAAAAGTGGAGCGACGAAGGTCTTGTTGCGTGGATACGCGGCGCAAGCCTGATTTTGTTTGCGGGCGCAAACTTTGAAATCTGGGCGGGCGCACCTGCAAGGGTTAAGCGTTAATGGCACTTTACGTTATTGCCGACCTGCATCTTTCCGAAAGCACCGATAAGCCTATGGACGTTTTCGGCAAAGCTTGGGCAAACCACAAGGAAAGGCTGGAAGAAGCTTGGCGCGCTACCGTTACCGAGGAGGATACGGTGGTTATCCCCGGCGATATATCCTGGGGGATGCGTTTTGACAACACGGAAAAAGATCTGTTATTTATACACGGTCTGCCCGGTCACAAGCTTATAGGCAAGGGCAACCACGACTATTGGTGGGGCACCCTTACAAAGCTTTACGATTTTACAAGGAACATCGGTGCGGACAGTATTGACTTTTTGTTTAACAACGCCTACAAGGTAGGCAACAAAATAATATGCGGCACCAGGGGCTGGTTCCCTGACGGAAGTTACGGCCCCGACGACGAAAAAATCGTGCTGAGAGAAGCAGGAAGGCTTTGCCGCTCTTTGGACGCGGGCAAGGCTATAATGAGCGAAGGGGACGAAATTATTGTCTTCCTCCACTACCCACCTGCCCTTGGAGGCGTTAAGTGCGGTCCCTTGGCAGATATACTTTGGGAATATGACATTAAACGCTGTTATTACGGTCATTTGCACGGAATAAATCCCGCCCTACCGGAAAAAAGTCTTGGCAAGACGGATTTGTTTTTGATATCGGCAGACGCGTTGGGCTTTAAGCCCTTGAAGATAGATTGATTTTAAGGAGTAATTTTTATGATAGACAAGAACCACAAGCAGTTTGGCAGAAAAATGGATTCTGCGGTAGTGCACGGATATCAGGGCTGTGACCCCCTTACAGGTGCAATAAGCTTTCCCATCTACCAAACCTCTACATACAAAAACCCCGGTCTTAACTCTAACATAAAGTTCAGCTATTCCCGCTGTGACAACCCCACAAGGGCAGAGCTGGAAGATACCGTTGCAATGTTGGAGAACGGGCTTGCAGGCTTTGCCTTTGCCAGTGGACTGGCGGCGGTTACCGCGGTGTTCTCCCTTTTAAAAAGCGGTGACCACGTGGTTGTTTCCGACGACATTTACGGCGGCTCTTACCGTCAGATAGAGGAGCTGTGGAAGAATTTCGGCGTGGAGTTTACCTATGTTGACGTGGGGGATATAGATGCTATAAAGACATCCGTAAAGCCCAACACCAAGATGATATATCTTGAAAGCCCCACCAACCCCATGATGAAGGTGGCAGATATTGCGGCTATCTCCGAAATAAGCAAAAATTGCGGTGCGTACCTTGTGGTAGACAACACCTTCCTTACCCCTTATTTTCAAAAGCCCATCCCTCTCGGTGCTGATATAGTAATCCACAGCGGCACCAAATTTTTGGCAGGGCACCACGATACCACGGCAGGCTTTGTAGTGGTTAATGACGAAGCTATTGCGGCACGTATGGGGCTTATTTTGCGTACTGAAGGCTCCGGACTTGCACCTTTTGACAGCTGGCTGTTGCTCAGAGGTATAAAGACCCTTGCGCTTCGTATGAAGAAACACGAAGAAAACGCCGTTAAGGTAGCGGCGTTCCTCAAAGACCACCCCGCGGTTGAGAAGGTTTATTTTGTGGGGCTTCCCGAACATCCCTCTTATGAGGTAAGCAAAAAACAGACCACAGGCTTTGGCGGTATGATTTCCTTTACAATAAAGGATGTAAACAAGGTGGAGCAGGTTCTTTGCGGCGGCGATATGATAATGTTTGCGGAAAGTCTTGGCGGCACCGCAACCCTTATAACCTATCCACAGACCCAGACCCACGCCAGCATACCTGCGGATATACGTAACCGTATCGGTATAACCGACCGTCTTATCCGCCTTTCCGTAGGCATTGAGGATGCAGAGGATATTATTGCAGACCTTAAAAAGATGCTTGGTTAACGGGCCCCCTTTATATAACAATTGTAATAAAAAGCTGTAGCATGTCGGTTTTTAAAGCCGCGGTAGCTGCGGCTTTTTGGTTTTGCGTCAAAAAGGGAAGCGACCGGTGCAAAAACAAAAACGCAAAAAGAGCCGCCGATGTTTATTTTTTGCGTTGACAAGGGGAAAGCTTTGTGCTATACTTACTAAAAGGCTATTTATTTTTTGCTAAAAGGAGAGAGATATATGCCCCACACTATAGACGACAAGCTTTTAACAAAGCGTTTGTTCCGTGATATTCAAAGACACAATCCCAGACATTTCAGAACCCCCCACAACGTAGAAGAGGGTCAAAACGCCGTTAAAAGGCTTGTGCCCAACTTTACTTCATTTGAATCTTTGGGCGTTTCACTCCACTTTATAAGAGAGGAAGACTATTTGCATAACATTTCCGTTTGCGGCGTAGACAGCCTTATTGTTGCTTACAAGGCTATTGAGCATTTTGGTCCTGCCGCAGGCATAAAGGATTCCATGTTCCTTGCGCTTGACCCTATTATTGAACAGCTTAAGCTTCGTCTTGGCGCAAAGTATGAAGAAGAACTGCTTGCCGAACAGGCAGAGCAGGATGCGATTCTTGACAGCGTTAAGAATGCGTTTGCCGCAGCAAGCACCGTTTATTACCTTAAGGCGGACGTTGTAAACGGCGACTATCCCTTCCTTGACAAGGCAGGCTTACCTTGGCTTTTCACCGCGGAAAACTATGCTGTGGAAGCTATGCCCAAGGCTGACTGCTTCAAGTGCTCCGTCGCTTCTTTCCCCGCAAACGCTTTAACACAAAAGCTGGCTGAGTTTATCAATATGGGTATTAAGATGGTGCGTCTTAACCCCCATACCAACGACATAAATGTTGCCTTTAACTGCCGCGACTTGGTGGATGTAGCTACACCTAACTATGCCGCACCCGTTGCGCGCTCTGTTCTGGCTTGTCTTTGCCTTAGCGAAGGCAGAAGCAGCGACCACCTTATCAACTACGGCGGCGAGGTTATGGTTAACCTAAGACAGGCTGTTTCTTCTACCATGATATTGCTTCCCTTTGTTCCCAAGGGGAAGGGTACATATCCCAAGGATAAGCTTTATTACACCTCCGAGGCTAAGCTGGTTGCAGGCGCATCTGCCGCATCCCTCGGCGTTTTGGGCGGCGAAAAGCTTACCGTTGCAGATACCGCGCTGGAAGAAGGCACATTTGACTTTTTGGTTACCGAAAACCGCAAATATTGCTATATCTCTGCCTTTACCGATGTTGATGCTATTTATGCGGAATACGGTGAAGACGTAAACATTGGTATGTTCTCCTTTAGCGATGTTTTTGAGTTTGTAACGCTTGACAAGAAGGTTAAGGGCGCAGACGGTGTTGCATTCTTCTGCGGCGAAAACAGATTGCTTCTCAGCGCAGGTGAATCCAACCTTATGTCCAAGGTTGTTACCGAAAATCCTTATCAGGATTACAGAGATATGCAATTGCAAAACAGCCAACAGCAAATCGCTTGGAAAGAGGCCTTCCCCTCTCAGCTGGAGGAAAAGAATAAGGGCATTATCGACAAGATTATCGGTCTTTTCAGCAAAAAGAAATAAGGTCAATACAAAATAAAGGGCGGGGTTTATCTCCCGCCCTTTTCATATACAATCATCACCCGTCTACGCGACAACGGAACGCATAATCGTAGGGCGGGGGTTTATCTCCCGCCGCCACGCGGCGCATCGCACCAACGCAACCGTCTGCGCGGCAACGGAACACACACACCACCGTAGGGCGGGGGTTTATCTCCCGCCGCCACGCGGCGCATCGCACCAACGCAACCGTCTGCGCGGCAACGGAACACACCGTTGTAGGGCGGAGGTTTATCTCCCGCCGCACCGTGACAATTTGGTAAAACGCCGCGTTTGTAGATAAACCGTAACAATCTTTCTCGTAACATATTTTACACCACATCAGGTTTCATGTATGCGCCGCGTGGCGGCGGGAGATAAACCCCCGCCCTACGAGCGTACCGTTACCCATCATCACGGACGCGGCGTTTCGTATATGTGTTTTGCGGCGGACGGTCGAGGACGGTTTGTCCCTACGGCGTGCCGTTGCCATCATCACGGACACGGCGTTTCGTATATGCGTTTTGCGGCGGACGGTCGAGGACGGTTTGTCCCTACGGCGTGCCGTTGCCATCATCACGGACACGGCGTTTCGTATATGTGTTTTGCGGCGGACGGTCGAGGACGGTTTGTCCCTACGGCGTGCCGTTACCCATCATCACGGACGCGGCGTTTCGTATATTCGTTGTGTGGCGGACGGTCGAGGACGGTTTGTCCCTACGGCGTGCCGTTACCATCATCACGGACGCGGCGTTTCGTATATGCGCCGCGGCGGACGGTCGAGGACGGTTTGCGGGGGGGTTTATACCAAATCACCCCACGAAGCCTGTTGGCTTTATGATGAGCCCGAAAACAAATTCGGCAGAGGTTAAAACCTCTGCCGAATCTTTTTGTTGTTATTTAAGCTTTGCTTTTTCCTTCATTCTGAGGGAATTATCAAGGGTACGCTTTCTGAGACGAATGGACTTGGGGGTTATTTCTATAAGCTCGTCATCTGCTATAAACTCAATAGCTTCCTCAAGGCTCATCTTCTTGGGGGTAACAAGGCGTAGTGCCTCGTCCGCGCCTGCGCTTCTTATGGCGGTAAGGTGCTTCTTCTTGCACACGTTAACCACAATATCCTCACCCTTGGGGGACATACCTACTATCATACCCGTATAAACCTTAGTGGCGGGGTCGATAAACATCTGCCCTCTGTCCTGAGCATTAAACAAGCCGTAGGAGGTAGCTTCGCCGTCCTCGTAGGCGATAAGAGAGCCTGTAAAGCGTTTTTGTATCTCGCCCTTTTGAGGCTCATAGCTTTCAAACACGGTGTTAAGCACGCCCTCGCCGCGGGTATCGGTCAAAAACTCTGTCTTATAGCCAAAAAGTCCGCGGGTGGGTATAAGGAACTCAAGGTGCATTCTGCTGCCCTTGGGGGTCATTTCAACCAGCTCGCCCTTGCGGTAGCCCATCTTTTCCATAACCGCACTTACGTAGTCCTGCGGAACGTCCATAAAGGCGCGGTCAACAGGCTCGCAAAGCACACCGTCTATCTCTTTGTATATGATACGGGGGGTGCTTACCATAAATTCATAGCCCGCGCGGCGCATATTTTCCATAAGTATGGAAAGGTGCATTTCGCCTCTGCCTGCCACGTTATAGCTATCGGCACTGTCCGTCTCGCTAACGCGGAGGGACATATCCTTCATAGCTTCCTTAAACAGATAATCTCTTATATGACGGGTGGTTACATACTTACCCTCTCTGCCTGCAAAAGGACCCGTGTTAACGGAGAAGGTCATTTCAATGGTAGGCTCGCCTATCTTCACAAAAGGAAGGGGGTCTGCGCCTTCCATAGAGCAAAGCGTGTTGCCTATGTTTACATCTTCAAGACCGGATACGCAGACGATATCGCCCACAGACGCGCTTTCAACCGCTTTTCTGGCAAGGCCTTCTATCTGATACATGGCGCTTATTTTGCCCTTGTAAGGGGCAACGTCGTTATGATAATCACAAACCAAAACATCCTGTTTAAGTTTAAGAGAGCCGCGTTCTATGCGCCCTATTGCCATTTTGCCCACATAGTCGTTGTAATCAACGGCGGAAACAAGCATCTGCGCCTCGCCGCTTTCGTCACCCTCGGGCGCGGGGATATGGGAAAGGATAGTATCAAAGAGAGGTGACAAGTCCTCGCCCTGATGGTCGGGGGAAAGGCTTGCGGTAAGGTTACGGGCAGAGCAGAAGAGCACGGGGCTTTCCAGCTGGTCATCGTTGGCATCAAGGTCAAGAAGCAACTCCAGCACCTCGTCGCCTATCTCATAAACGCGGGCATCGGGACGGTCTATCTTGTTAACCACCACTATAATGGGATGACCAAGCTCTATAGCCTTTTGAAGTACAAAACGAGTCTGGGGCATGGGGCCTTCTGCAGCATCTACCAAAAGAAGTACACCGTTAACCATTTTAAGTATACGCTCCACCTCGCCGCCAAAGTCTGCGTGGCCGGGAGTGTCTACTATATTTATTTTTACCCCCTTATAGAAAGCAGAGGTGTTTTTTGCAAGGATGGTTATGCCGCGCTCACGCTCAAGAGCGTTAGAGTCCATAACCCTCTCCTCCACGTCCTGATTCTCTCTGAAGGTGCCGCTGAATTTAAGCATACCGTCAACCAAGGTGGTCTTACCGTGGTCAACGTGGGCGATAATTGCAACATTTCTTAAATCGTTACGTATCAATTTTTTATACCTGCATTTCCTTTATATTTTACTTTTAAGCAGTGCTTCCACCGCGGCAAGGTCTGCCTCTGTATTAACGCCCAGCGTTTCGTCAGGGTCGCTAAGCACGTATGCGGCTGTTTTTTTGCCTTCCTTTGCCAACTGACGGGGCACATCGGTAAGATAATACTCCCCACTGACAGGGCTTTTTGTAAGCTTGGGCAAGGCGGCAAAAAGACTTTCACTGTCAAAGATGTAAACGCCCACATTAAGCTCCCTTATAGCGCGCTGTTCCTCTGTGGCATCCTTCTGCTCCACAATATCGCAAACAAAGCCGTCGTCGTCTCTTATTATTCTGCCAAAGGGCGGTATCTCCCCTTCTGCAACAAAGGTCCCCAGTGTGCAAACCGCGCCGCTTGCTTTATGGCTGTTCCACATATCAATAAGGGTACTGCGCTTAAACAAGGGCATATCACCGTTAATGACCATAACCTCGCCCTTATAATCCTTAAAAGCATCTGCGGCACACATAACGGCGTGGCCTGTCCCCTTGCGCTCATCCTGTACAACAAAGTTTATTTGAGGGAAAGCATCCATAACCGCTTCCTTCAAATAACCAACCACGCCGTACACTTCATCTGCGGGTATAAAATCCGCCGCGTCCAATACATAAGCCATAAGAGGTTTTCCTAAAACGGTACGCATAACCTTGGGCAACATTGCCGCATCGCTGTTAAGACGTTTACCCTGTCCTGCTGCTAAAACAAGCAATCTCATAAGCAAAAACTCCTGTCAAAAGCACATAATACTGCATAATCTAATATTACATTATACTCTTACGCTTTGCAACTGTCAATAAGAAAAAGCGTATTTTTTATATGCGAAAGGGGGAAAAAGCCTGTGTTTTGCAGGCGATAATATGGCAATTTCCACAGGATACTTCGGCGGCGCTAACGGAGAACGGGGATTTGTAAGCTATTTTGAAGGCGCACTTGGAGAAGCAAGGCACCTTTATATACTTAAGGGCGGCTGTGGCTGCGGTAAGTCTGCGCTGATGAAAAAAGTGGCGGCAGAGGCGGAAAAGCGCGGCGAAGCGGTAGAAAGGATATACTGCGCCTCTGACCCCGAAAGTCTGGACGGTGTGTTTTTGCCCCAAAGAGGAGCCGCCGTTGCCGACGGCACCGCCCCGCACGAACTAAGCCCCCGATTGCCCGGCGTGGCAGACCGACTTGTTAATCTGGGAGAGTTTTGGGATGCAAAACAGCTACGGGCAAAACGCGGTACCGTAAAGGCGCTGACAGAGAAAAAAGAGGCGGCAATGAACAGGGCTTACAGCCTGTTTGCGGCGGTCGGCTGTCTGGAAGAAGAAAAACAAAAGCTTTTGGAAGGTGCGGTGCTGTGGGATAAAATGAACGCCGCGGCAGTGCGGCTTATAAAGCAAAGTGCGCCTGCCGGCGGCGAGTTTTGCGCTACCGTGCGTCCGCGCCAAGCTTTTTGCAGTAAAGGATTGGTAACTGCGCCACGCTACGGCGAAAGCAGAACAATCTCCTTGAAAGACAGTTACGGAATAGCTCATTTGTTTTTAGAGCAGATGCTTGCCGCCGCCTACGGCAGAGGGCTTAGAGTAAAGGTGTCTCCCACGGCTTTATCCCCTTGCAAGCTTGGCGGTCTGCTGTTGGAGGACACGGGCGTTTTGTTCGCCGCAGAAGCGGCACCCCAAAGCAAGCCCGTAAATATGGAGCGTTTTTTGGACAAAGAAAAGCTTTCCGCAGTAAGAGGAAAGCTTAGGTTTATTTGCAAGACCGTGGCGGCACTGCTTGAGGAAGCGCGGCTTGCTATGGCAGAAAGTCGTACAGCCCACGCCGCGCTTGAGGACATATATACCCCCACTATGGATTTTTCCAAGGTTGACGAGGTAACTGAAGAGATAATTAAAGAAATTTTTGCATAAAAACAAGGGTTGCGGCATACAGTTTTTAACGAGGTGTATTTGCTGTGACTAAAAAAAGTGTTTTAGGTTCCGTAAAAAACATATTTCTATGGGGAGTGCTGGGTATAGCCGCCGCCCTTTTGATAAGTCTTGTAGGGAGCTATGCGGCAATGAAGACCGCCTCCCCCTTGAATGCGGTAAGCGTTGTTGCCCTTGCAAGCGTGGGGCTTGGCGCTTTTGCCGCCGCTTTCGGCGGGCGAAAAACCGAGGGGAAAATTACCGCCGGCTTTGCGGCGGGCGGATTTTACTTGCTGATTTTACTTGCCGCATCTCTTTGGGGTGAGCGGGGTGAAATCTCAGCTTACCTATTGCTTGCCGCCGCTGTTGCAGGCGCTTTGGCAGGTGCGCTGTTCGGTGCAAAAAGAAAAGTTTCCGCCCACAAGCGAATCAAAAAGCTTACAAGAACATAAGCAACAAAAAATTCGGGGTTGTGATATACACTCCCCGAATTTTCTGCGTTTTTTATGCTTTTTTAAACACTACATCCCCGTAAGCCATGGTGATAATAAGCTCGTCGCCGTTTATCGTGTAGGGCGTGTCCTTGCAATAATCTGCTATCTGACCACCAAAGTCCACTTTTATGCTAATTGTGTCGGCGGTTGCGGACCATACCAAATCCTGAGAGTAGTTTTCTATTTTAAGTTTACCCGTGCCGTCACCGGAAAAAATAAAGCTGTCACCTACACCGTCCGTCCAATAGCCTACCAGCTCCATAGCTTCTTCGGAAACGCTACCCTCTATGGACAAAACGGCCTCGGTGCTGCTTTCTTCTAAGCTGTCTTCGAATGCGCTGTCTTCAGCACCGCTTTCTTCGGAACTGTCTTCTATAAATTCACTTTCCGCCTCGGATGTACTCTCTGCTTCAAAGCTGCTTTCTTCTAAGCTGTCTTCGAATTCGCTGTCTTCAGCACCGCTTTCTTCGGAGCTGTCTTCTACAAATTCACTTTCCGCCTCGGATGTGCTCTCTGCTTCAAAGCTGCTTTCTTCTACAGATACCGTACTGCTTTCGGTAATTTCAGAGGATTCGCTGACAGAGGAATCGGCGCCGGATACAGCTTCTTCGTTTTTACCGCAAGCGGCAAAGCTTGTAGCAATACAGGAAGAGATTAAAAACAAACATAAAAATTTTTTCATAAAAACTCCTTATACATAATTATTTCTGCTACATTTTACATCCGGAAACGCAAAAAGTCAATACCTAACACCTCCGTATATGCAAAAACGATAAACGGGCCCCCGTCCGTGATAACGGTAACGGCATGCTCGTAGGGAGGGATGCCCCTATCCATACAAATAAACGCCGTCCATTATAACTTTTGCCGCAGGCGAAAACTTCACTATAAACCTACCCTATCTTTACTGTCTGAATTTCCCTGTTTTGGTAATAATTATAGCTGTCAAAGCCCGCCTCTTTAAGTATCCTTATGCCGTGGTCAAAGTTTACGCCTATGCGGGTTTTGATATGAGCATCGGAGCCGATTGTTACAAACCTGCCACCAAGCTGTCTGTAGCGCACCATTACATCCGCTTCGGGCATGGTAACGCTGTAGGAAGTGCCGATAAGAGCAAGATTAAGCTCCAAGGCTATTTCTTTTTCTATAACCGTCTTTAATATTTTGTCTATAGCGGCGGAGTATGGAACAAGGGTAACGCTCTTACCGTACCTGCCGTTTATATATTTAACGGGGTTACTCAGGTGGGGCAGTATATCCATATCCACCCGTTCCAGCATCTCCTGCATATCCGCAAAGTACTGCACCATATACTCGTCCAGCATCCTGTCCGTCCAGTCCGTAAAGTCAAGGCGGCTGAAGCACTCGGTATACTCCCCGTAGCGCACGGCGTGGACGGAGCTGAGTACCACATCGGGGTTTACGGCGGCAACAATTTCCGCCGCTTTGGCAGGGCTCCATACAGCCTCACCCAACTCTACTCCCGCAAACACCTGTAGCTTTCCGTCAAGGCGGCGGGCATCTGCTACAGAAGCCAAAATATGGGCTATGCTTTCTTTTCTCGTGTAATCCTGTATATCGGCGTGGTCGGAGATAACTATGCCGTCCAAGCCAAAATTCAAAGCACCCGCACACAACTCCTCAGGACTGCTTACCGCATCGTGAGAGTGGGTTGTGTGGTTGTGGCTGTCAATTTTTAACATCGTATGTATTTTTCCTCTCGGTAAATAGCTTTGTCGAAGCTATATTAGCACAAGATGGCACTTTTTGCAAGGTTTGGCAAAATTTTGTTACGCACAAAAAACCGCGTAACCGTCTGCGCAGCAACGGAACACACCACCGTAGGGCAAACAGTTTATCTCCCGCCGCCACGCCTCGCACCGCATCAACGCAACCGTCTACGCGGCAACGGAACACATCCTCGTAGGGCGGGGGTTTATCTCCCGCCGCCCCGTGACAATTCGGTAAAACGCCGCGTTTTGCAGATAAACCGTAACAATCTTTCCCGCAACATATTTTACACCACATCAGGTTTCATATATGCGCCGCGTGGCGGCGGGAGATAAACCCCCGCCCTACGAACACGCCGCCGCCTGTTATCACAGACACGGCGTTTCACACATGCGCCGCGTGGCGGGAGGGGAGACCCCTCCCCTACAACAATTGTCGCCCATCATCACGCGCGACCGTACGGACACGGCGTTTCATATATCCGTTATTAGTCGGACGGTGGAGGACGGTTTGTCCCACAGACGAATTGTAATGTTTAATCTAAATAAATACTTTTCTTTTATTTTTTATCTGTTCTCTCTTATCTCAAAGCAAAAAAGCCCCCGAAAACGGAGGCTTTTCCTTGATTTATTTGAGATAATATTGTATTATTTAAGAGAGTCAAGTACTTCTTTGGTATCTCTTGCGATAACAAGCTCTTCGTTGGTGGGGATAACGAATACGCGTACCGCGCTGCCGTCTACGGAGATATCGCAAGGAGCGGGGAGAGAGCGAACATTGTTGTTCTTCTCTGCATCCACCTTAATGCCAAGATATTCCATATCCTTAAGGGAGTGGAAGCGTACGTCGTGGTCGTTTTCGCCGATACCTGCGGTGAACACAACAGCATCAACACCGTTCATAGCGGCGGCGTATGCGCCAACGAACTTCTTGATTTCGTAAACGAGGATATCGAAGGCGAGCTTTGCATCCTTATTGCCCTCAGCGATAGCGGCGTGAACATCACGCAGGTCGCTGGAAACACCGGAAACGCCGAGGAGGCCGCACTTCTTGTTCATCCAGTCGCCGATCTTATCAACGGGGATGTTTTCCTTTTCCATAACATAGGGAACAACAGCAGGGTCGATAGCGCCGCAACGGGAGCCCATAATGATACCGTCAAGAGGGGTAAAGCCCATGCTGGTATCCACAACCTTGCCGCCCTTAACTGCGCTGATGGAAGAACCGTTGCCAAGGTGACAGGTAACTATCTTGGTTTCCTCAACGGGTTTGTCAAGCCACTTTGCACATTCCTGTGCCACATATCTGTGGGAGGTACCGTGGGCGCCGTAACGCTTGATATGATGCTTTCTGGAAACATTTATGTCGATGGGGAAGGTGGAAGCGTATTCGGGGATAGTTGCGTGGAAAGATGTGTCTATAACCAGCACCATGGGGGTGTTGGGCATTACCGCCTTACAGCCCTCTATACCCTGAAGATGAGGGGGAGTGTGAAGGGGTGCAAGCACCACGCACTTCTTAAGGTCTTCAATAGCTTCGTCGGTAACAAGGGTAGGCTTGGTTATCCAAGGACCGCCCTGTACCACACGGTGACCGATAGCAGAGATATCGCTCATATCCTTGATAACACCGTACTGTGCGTCAAGGAGCGCGTCAATCATAGCGCGGGTAGCCTCGTTATGGGTGGGCATAGCCACTTCTTTAGAGAACTTTTCGCCCGTTTGCAGATTTGTGTGGGTGATTTTGCCGTCTATGCCGATACGTTCGCACAGACCCTTTGCAAGCACTTCTTCCTTGGTCATTTCAAAAAGCTGATACTTAAGGGAAGAACTGCCTGCGTTAACAACCAATATAAACATAGTGTTTCTCCTTACAGAAAATTATTCTAACATTACAATTATACTACCAAAAACCGCCGATTGCAAGAGGAAAAGGTGCAATTATATGGAAAATGAAAGAAAAACCGTTGCAGTTATATGTGAATACAACCCGTTCCACTACGGGCACCGCTATCAAATATCCCATCTTAAGGAAAAATACGCCCGCGTGGTGTGCATAATGAGCGGCGCTTTTGTCCAACGGGGCGAGGTTGCCGTTGAGGACAAGTACCGCCGTGCCGCCGCTGCAATAGCAGGCGGTGCAGACTTGGTGGTAGAGCTCCCCTTCCCCTACTGTGTGTCGTCGGGCGGGGATTTTGCCGCCGCAGGTGTACGTATCGCCGCAACCTTGGGTGTAGATGCACTTTCGTTCGGCTGCGAGAGTCCGGATGCAACCTTGGAGCAGATAGCAGAGCTGACAGCCCTACCCAAGTTTGAGGAAGAGCTTGCCGCCCTTATTAAGGCACAGCCCAATCTGTCCTATCCGCGCGGGCGCAGTATGCTTATAGAAAAGCATCTGGGCGCGGAAGCGGCAAAAGCCGTAACCACCCCAAACAACATATTGGCGGTGGAGTATATGCGTAGTTGCATAAAGGAAGGCGCGGCTCTTGAGCTGTACCCCATGCAACGGCAGGCAGGGTACAAGAGCGCGGGAGAAATCCGCGCCGCCGCGGATATGAAGTCTGAGCTTCCGTTCCCCGAGTTTTTTGGTGAGGCGCGAAGCATTAAACACAGGGAGCGGGAAATAATTTCTTTGCTTCGCAGAGGAGATTTTAAAGGTTTGTACTGCATTGACGAAACGCTTGCGGCAACACTTAGGGTAAGCGCAAAAAAAGCAACAAGCCTTGAAGATTTAATTGCTGAAGCCACAAGCAAGACCTACACCGCCGCACGGGTGCGCCGTGCCGTAATTGCGGCGTGGCTGGGGATAGAAAGCACCGCGGTAAAAGCACCGCCCGCATACACCTGCTTGTTGGCGGCAAACAAGGCGGGGACAGAGTTTTTAAAGGATAACAAAAAGCGTATTTTGTTACCGATAGTTACAAAACCCGCGAATTACACAAAACTGCCGGAGCCTGCCCGCGCCGCATTTGAGCGTACCGTTACCGCAGAGGAGCAAGCCGCTCTGTGCACGCCCCGAATCGAAAGCTACGTCTCGCCCCTTTCATCAACACCGTATATTAAGGTTTAATGTCTCATGCAGGTGACACCGCCCTCTATAATGTGCCGCCACGCATTTTTACAGACACATCTTCGCTCATCCCCGTCGCGTGGCGGACGGTCGAGGACGGTTTGTCCCTACGAGCGTACCGCCGCCTATTATCGCAAACGCGGCAAATAAATAAAACCCTGTGCGGTGCAATATACCTTACGGTACAAAACGCCGCGATTCGTCCACAGAACGGTGCGGCATGCCGTGTTGCCACGCGGCGGCGGGAGATAAACCCCCGCCCTACGGTGGTGCGTACCGTCACCCATCACCACGGACACGGCGTTACATATATGCGTCGCGTGGCGGACTACGAGCGTACCGCCGCCCATTATCGCAAACGCGGCAAATAAATAAAACCCTGTGCGGTGCAATATACCTTACGGTACAAAACGCCGCGGTTCGTCCACAGAACGGTGCGGCATGCCGTGTTGCCACGCGGCGGCGGGAGATAAACCCCCGCCCTACGGTGGTGCGTACCGTCACCCATCACCACGGACACGGCGCTACATATATGCGCAGAGTGGCGGACGGTCGAGGGCGCCCGTCCCTACAACAATCGCCGCTCGTCATCATGGACACGACGCTACAAATCCCGTTCCGCGCTCCACCCCCCATACACACGCAAAAACGGCACAGCCCAAAGGCTGTGCCGTTTTATTGTCTGGGTCGCCCCCAAGAAGCCTGTGGACTTCTTGGGGGATTTTTTTAGCATTACTCGCCGATTAAAGCCGCCTGTGGCTTGTTTATCCGCGGGTTACGGAATACAGGTGAGAATAATCTCTGCTGTATACGTGGCTTGCTGCGTTCCAAAGTGCAAACATATCAAGCAGGTCGCTGTTATAGTCAGCTATTCTTCTTATGTCTGCCACGTCAACGAGAACGTTTTCGTCAGCATCAGCTGCTACATAGTATACGCCGCCGATTGCAATGAGGTCGCTGTTGTAGTCAGCAATCATTCTTATATCGGCCACATTAACCATGCCGTTGCCGTCCGCATCGCCCTTAACAACGATTTGAACTTCGTCGTATACAACACCTTCGATTACAAGCTGAACCTTAGCGCCGGTACCTACAAAGAGTGCTGTGTAGGCACTGCCGTCTGCGTTAACCACGCGTACCTCATAGTCGATATCTTCGGGTACGGTGTAAGCGTTGATGAAGTACATATTGATGAACTCATCAATAACGGTCTGCTTGGTCTGACCTTCAATCATATTGAAGATAAGGTCGTTTGTAATATCGTCGGTTATTATGTCACTGTATCTGGAAAGTCTTGCGCCGTCTACGCTTTCTCTGGTAAGAGGACTTTCTTCCTCAAGGATAAGCTTGTCGGGTACTACGAATGCATCGAAGGAGCCTTCAAATACATTGCCGTACGCGGTATCGTCAAATACTACATCGAGGGTCTGCCAGCCGAGGCAATCAGCATAAGTGCTGTCATCGGTAGTGGGCAGAGCTTCTACGGTATACAAGCTCTTATCAATCAGGTCGCGGTCTCCGTTTTCGTGTACTCTGTACAGCTCGTAAGTGCTGTGGTCAAGAGTTTCGTTAACCAGGTACCATTCCTCTGTTGCTTCAAGAACGTAGCTTACGTTTGCTTCCCTATAGGTTGCGGTGTAAACCGCGTCGTCAGTGATTTCACTGAAGTCGGTTACGAGGGTGCCGTCTTCATCAACCCAGCCTGCGAAGATGTAATCTTCACGTTCGGGGGCTGCGGGAACAACTGCCGCAGAGCCGTGTTCTACGGTCTGGGTGTCGATTACGGTGCCGTCGTAATCCTCGAATGTTACAGTGTGTTCAACAATAGCCCACTTAGCGTATGCGGTGTAGCCGCCTGCCGTAACAACGGTGCCGTCTGCTATTGCGGTACCTTCTGCATCTGCCGCCCATTCTACGAAGTTGTAGAACTCTCTGGTGGGTTCATCTTCGGTAAGGTTGGGAACAACCTCGTCACCGATGTATACGGTGGTTTCGGTGGTTGCTCCGTCTACTGCATCTTCTGCGTTCTTATCGAAGTACAGATAGGTCTTAACACGTTCTGTATCAAGCTCGCTTGTAACTTCTACATACTTGCCGCCTACGTATACCAAGCCGGTAAGAGCTTCTGCGTTAACGTCAAATTCTGCGGTGAAGTTACCTGCGTTGTCGGTCTTGATGTTGCCGAAGCTGTCGGTGTAAACCTTAACGGTATCGCCTTCAACAACGCCTTCCGTTACGGTAGCGTTAGCGTAAACCATAATTGCTACGTTCCAGATATCCTGTGCATTTTCTGCATAACCCGTTACGGTAAGCTTACCGGTCTTCGGGTTGTAGATAGCTTCTGTCACATCGAAAGGCATGGTGTAGCCGCTTACGAAGTTTGCGGTGTAGGTAAGGTTGCCGTCTATAGTTTCTGCAAACTCAGGTGTCCAGCCGATGAAGGTGTAGCCTTCGCTTGCCGTTGCTTCGGGAACTGCGATGATTGCATCTGCCCAGCTTGTGCCTTCAAGTATGCCGCTGTAAACTGTGATGCCGTTGAGGGTGCCGCCTACAGTGCTTACAAAGCTTACTGTATAGAGGTCGTAGTCAACAGGTTCCTTGTCAGCCGCTACGGGAACGGTTACAAGCTTAGCTTCTACATATACATCGTCGTGGATGTCATCGGGGCTAACCTTAATGCTGTATTCAAATTCACCTTCGCCAACATTCATATCGCCGTACTTAACGGTTACGAGTGTTGCTGTGTTTTCTACGCCATTGTCGAAGAATACTTTAAGAGCAACATCCCACTGGTCCATAACGTTCTTGCTGCTGCCGATTACGGTGATATAACCGTCTTCGTAGTAAGCATCTGTAATGTCAAGAACCACGTCAAGCTCTGCGGTATTTACGAACTGAGCGGTGAATCTAAGGTTACCCTCTACCGTTTCGGGAAGTTCAGGTGTCCAGCCGATGAACGTGAAGTCTGCGGAGGCAACTGCTTCGGGAACGGCAATTGTGCTGAAGTCTGTGCCGTGGAGTATGTCTGTGTAAACGGTGGTGCCTACAAGGTAGCCGCCAAGGCTGCTTACAAACTCTACGGTGTACCAGAGTGTATCGTCCTTAGCAAACAGAGCGGTTGCAACAATGTCTTCGGTTACGGTTTCGGGGAATTCTACGTTCCAGCCAATGAACTTATAGCCGAATTCTGCATCGGGCGTAGGTACTTCGATTTCCGTCCAAGCGGTGCCTGTAAGGATATCGGGGTAGCTATCGGTGCCGATGATTGCGCCGTGTTCGCCTGCCAAGAAGATTACGTCAAAGTACTGACTTTCGTCCTTAACGAAGATTGCGGTAACAACGATGTCGCCGTTTTCGTCAGGTTCGCTTGCAGACCAGTGAGAGAACTTGAAGCCGAGATCTGCTACCGTTTCGGGTGCGTAATCGTTCCAATCCTCAACAACGGTCAAGGTGTATTCGGTGGTGCCTTCAAGGCTACCGCCGTCAGCAGCTACAAAGCTTACATTGTAGGTATTAAGCTTGTAAACTGCGTTATAGGTTGCGTCTGCAGTTACGTTGGTGAATTCGGTAACAATGTCGCCGTCTTCAGCTGCCCAACCGATAAAGCTGTAGTTTTCAACCTCAGGTGCTGCGGGTGCTGTTGCGTCATCGCCGTGGAATACCACAACTTCGTCAACAACTTCACCGGTCTGACCAAGGAAGGTCAAGGTGTAGCTTATGCGGTCGAACTGTGCAGTAACTATGGTATCTTCGGTAAGGGTTGCACTTGCAGGTGCCCAGCCGATGAAGGTGTAGCCTTCGTTTGCGGTTACTTCGGGATGTGCTACCGTGTCAAGCTCTGTACCGTAAGGTACGCTTATTACGGTTTCACCCGCTAATGTACCGTGTTCTGCAACGAATGTTACGTCTACCATTATCTGCTCGTAAACTGCGGTGATGGTGGTGTCTTCGGTCACGTTGTCGAAGCTACCGTCCCAACCGATGAACTCGTAACCTTCGCGGTCTTCTACCACAGGTGCTGTAGCAGCATCGCCGTAGAATACTTCTTCCGTCTTAAGTACGGTGCCGTCGTGGTCTATGAAGCTTACGGTGAAGCTGAGTCTGTCGAACTTAGCGGTTACTGTGGTGTCAGCGGTAAGGGTTTCGTTTACAGGTTCCCAACCGATAAACTTGTAGCCTTCGTTTGCGGTTACTTCGGGATGTGCTACCGTGTAGAGTTCGGTACCGTAAGGTACTTCTACTACTGTATCACCTGCCATTGTACCGTGTTCTGCTACGAACGTTACCTTAACGATAAGCTTTTCGTATACTGCGGTAACAACAGTGTCACCGGTGATGTTATCAAAGCTCTTGTCCCAGCCGATGAACTTATAGCCTTCTACCTCAGGTGCTTCGGGTGCTGTTGCGCCTTCGCCGTGTTCAACGTACTGAACGTCAAGAGTTTCGCCGTAGTGGTCTGCAAATACTACCGTGTACTGCTTCTTGTCAAACTGTGCTTCTACGGTGGTATTTTCAGTGAGAACGCCGTACTTAGGTTCCCAACCTGTGAAGATGTAGCCTTCGTAAGCTTCTACTTCGGGGAATGTTACGGTGTACAGCTCGGTGCCGTAAGGTACTGTTACTGTGGTTTCACCGGTCATTGTGCCGTGTTCTGCTACGAATGTTACGTCTACCATAATCTGCTTGTATTGTGCAGTTACGGTCATATCTTCGGTTACGTTATCGAAGTTCTTGTCCCAGCCGATAAACTCATAACCTTCGCGATCTTCTACTACAGGTGCTGTAGCAGCATCGCCGTAGAATACTTCTTCCGTCTTAAGTACGGTGCCGTCGTAGTCTACAAAGTTTACTGTGTAGCTGAATCTATCGAAGTTAGCGTTTACGGTAGTGTCTTCGGTAAGTACGCCGTATGCAGGGGTCCAACCGATGAATTCATAGCCTGCTTCTGCTTCTACTTCGGGATGTGCTACCGTGTACAGCTCGGTGCCGTAAGGTACTTCTACTACTGTTTCACCTGCCATTGTACCGTGTTCTGCTACGAACGTTACCTT
>JAFQHL010000063.1 GCA_017397955.1 Clostridia bacterium | reverse complement strand
GACGGCGGGAGATAAACCCCCGCCCTACGAGCACATCGTCACCCATCTTCACGGACGCAGCATTTCACATATATCGTATCCCCTCACAGGTTAACCGCTTTTGAACCCCGCCACTATGGCGGGGTTTTCGTATACAAGAAAGGCTTTTCGACATCACGCTACAAGAAAGGCTTTTCGACATAACGCCGAAAAGCCTTCTGTGTTTATTATTTATTATCTATTTTTTATCTGTTGTTCCCTTCCCCAAACCGTCCGTAAGCAAAGCCGCACCGCATACACAAAGGCTCGGTTATTTTGCGGGTCTTAAAGCCTTCTTTTACAGCCATCGCTTTGGGTGAGGAGAGTATGTCCTCCAGCTTCTCGTTGAAGATATTACCCAGCGCCGCCGCGCCCTCTGCATCCAAACAACAGGGCACCACAGTGCCGTCACAAAGCACACCCAGCTGGTCGCGAAGCCCGTAACAGCCGTGACGGTTACCCACTACGGGAAGTGACAGGTCAGGCCACTCAAACAACTCTCCCCATTCCAGATACAGCCGCTCCCGTATCCGCTGACCGCTGAAGCGTTTTTCCCACGCCGCAGGGTTTTCACCGTCAAAAAAGCGGTGTATCGCCCCTACGATCCGGTCATTGAGCACCTCCTTGCCACCTATATTCCACAGGCGCATAACGGCTATAATCCCCTGCTTTGCCGCTTTGTCACAAAATTCAAAGCAGTTTTCAAGATACACCTCCAAAGGGTAAGGAAGCACATTAGACTCATAGGCGTGGAGTGACACGCTGACCTTGTGCAAGGATTTTGCCTTTAAAAGCACCTCCGCTTTTTCTTTAAGCAGTGTACCGTTGGTAGTTATTATCACCTTGAAGCCAAGGTCTGCCGCAATATCAAAAAAGAGTGGCAGAAGAGGGTGAAGAAGCGGCTCGCCCATCAGGTGAAAATACAAATAGTCGCAAAAAGGACGCAGTTTTTTTGCGGCAACAGTAAACTGCGCCTCCGTAATAAAAGCGGGGGCGCGTTTTGTGCCGTGACAAAAGCCACAGCGCAGGTTGCATACGTTTGTTATTTCCAAATAGGCCTTGTTTGCCACGTTTAATACCTCTTTACAGGGGGTTCTTTTTTATTTTGTTGTACTGGCGGGGATACTCCTTAGGTGTGGAGCGCAGTTTTTCTATTATCACAACGCAGTGGTCATCGCCGTCCTTTACAGGTGCAGGAATAATCTCTTTAAGCCTGCCGCCCAAACGGGCAATGCCTTTTTCCGCCTCTGCCGCTTCCTCTGCGCCGCCGGCACCCTTCATTGCCGCAAAGATGCCGCCCACCTTTACGTAGGGCAGGCACAGCTCTGCAAGTATGTTAAGACGGGACACCCCGCGGGACACGGCAATATCAAAGCTTTCTCTGCAGTCGGTTACAAGCTCCTCTGCTCTGCCCACCATAGTGCTTATGTTATCCATCCCCGCAAGGGATGCGGTTTCTGCCACAAAGCCCAGCTTTTTGGCGGTGCTGTCCAGTGCGTGTACCTTGGCTTTTGGCTCCGCCGCCGCTATTACAAGGGAGGGGAACCCGCCGCCGCAGCCTACATCCACCACAGTCTTGCCCGCAAAATCCACAACCTTTACCAGTTGCAGACAGTCGGCAAAATGAAGCACGGCAATATCCTCGTCGGCGGTAAGTGCCGTAAGATTGTATTTTTTGTTCTCGCTTTGCAAGCGGGTGCCTATTACCTCCAACCTGTTAAGACAAGCCTCGTCAATCTCTATGGGTGCGTATGTCTTTGTCAGCTCCTTAAGGCTCATTCCTTTTTACCTCCTCCTTGAGAAAGGTATATAAGCAACACGCTTATGTCTGCGGGGCTTATGCCGGATATGCGCGCCGCGTGGCCTATACTTTCGGGGCGCAGTTTTGCAAGCTTTTGCGCCGCTTCTATGCGTATGCCTTTTATCTTGCTGTAATCTATATCGGGTGGCAGACGCTTGCTTTCCAGCCCCGCAAGCTTTTCCACCTCTCGTCTTTGTTTTTCTATATAGCCCGCGTAGCGTATCTCTGTTTCCACACGCATGGCAATACGTCTTTCAGGCGGGTTGCTGTTACCCTCTAAACGGTAGATATCGGCTATGGTTATACCGGGGCGTTTGAGCAGCTCACCCTTGCGGATGCCGCCCACCGTAAGGGGAAAGCCCGCAGACCTAAGCAGTTCGTCAAGTGCCGCCGTTTTAGGCAGAGATTCACCCTTAAGCCGCTCAATCTCCGCCTCTATTGCCGCCTTATCATTAAGATAACGGTTGTACTGAATATCGCCCACCAAGCCAACGGCACGACCTTTTTCTATAAGCCTGTCCTCGGCGTTGTCCTGCCTGAGAAGCAAACGGTACTCACTGCGGGAGGTCATCATACGGTAGGGCTCGTTTGTGCCCTTGGTTACCAGATCGTCAATAAGGGTGCCTATATAGCTCTCGCCGCGGCTTAGAACAAGCGGCTCTCTGCCTTCCAGCTTAAGCGCGGCGTTAATCCCCGCAATAAGCCCCTGTGCCGCCGCCTCCTCATAGCCGCTGCTGCCGTTGAACTGTCCCGCGCCGAAAAGCCCCTCTATATTCTTAAACTCAAGGCTTGCCTTAAGCTCCGTAGGGTCGGTGCAGTCGTATTCAATGGCGTAGGCGGTACGCATAAACTCCGCCTTTTCCAGCCCCTTTATGCTGTGTACAAGCTGTAGCTGCACCTCCTCCGGCAAAGACGAGGAAAGCCCCTGCAAGTACATCTCCTTGGTGTGCTCACCCATAGGCTCTATAAATATCTGATGCCGCTCTTTATCCGCAAAACGCACCACCTTATCCTCTATACTGGGGCAATAGCGGGGTCCTACACCCGATATCATACCGCCGAAAAGGGGACTGCGGTGCAGATTATCGCGTATTATTTTGTGGGTCTCACCGTTGGTGTAGGTTATGTGACAGGAGTAGCCGCCCTTGCTTTTCTCACCTTCTACGGAGAAGTATGTAGGCGGCTCGTCACCCTTTTGCTCCTCCAGTACGGAAAAGTCTATGCTGTCCTTATGTATACGGGCGGGTGTGCCCGTTTTGAAGCGGCGCAACGATACACCTATGGCGCGTAAAGAATCCGATAGCGATACCGCCGCCTTGGTGTTGTCGGGGCCGGAGTCGTAAGCGTGTTCGCCCACTATTATTCTGCCGCCAAGAGAGGTGCCTGTAGCTATTATTACGGTTTTTGCGGGGTATACCGCACCGAATGCTGTCGCAACACCCGTAACTCTGCCGTCCTCGGCTCTTACCTCTGTAACCTCCGCCTGTATAACCTTAAGGTTGGGGGTGTTTTCAAGGGTATGCTTCATATTGTCCTGATACCTGCGGCGGTCGGACTGCATACGCAGACTGTGAACCGCGGGTCCCTTGCTGAGGTTAAGCATACGGCTTTGAAGCATTACCTTGTCTGCCGCCTTACCCATCTCACCGCCAAGGGCGTTTATCTCGTACACCAGATGTCCTTTGCCTGTGCCGCCGATGGAGGGGTTACAGGGCATATTGCCCACCAAGTCAAGAGATAGGGTGAATATTGCCGTTTTGTGCCCAAGGCGGGCTGCGGCAAGGGCCGCCTCTATACCCGCGTGCCCCGCGCCTATTACCGCTACCTCCAGCGGCTCGGCATTATATGTTATCATACAGATTACTCCTTATTTACCCACACAAAAGCGGGAGAATATCTCGTTTACTATGTCTTCGTTTACGCGCTTACCGTCCAGCTCGCCCAGTGCGGCAATAGCGTCCTCTATATCCAAACCCGCCACGTCCTGAGTATAGCCTGCCTCAAGAGCAGCAATTGCCGCGCTTACGCTTTCTGCCGCGCGACATACCGCGGCGTGCTGACGGGCGTTTGTCACCGTTTCACTCGCATCCCGCTCTATGCCGCCGCCGTAAAGGGCGTTTACTGCCTCCTCAAGTGCTTCTGCGCCCTCTCCGCTTTTTGCGGAAAGGCTTATCTGCTTAAAGGGCAAGTTATATGGGTGGGGTTTACCTTTATCCGATTTGTTTATTATACCTACCGTAACGGCGGTCTTTCCTGCCTGCTTTATATGCTCTATAACGCTGTTGTCACCGTCGCTTTGAGGCTTGGAGCCGTCAAAGACAGCCAGCACCAGCTCGGCACCGTTAAGGCTTTCTATACTGCGTTTTATACCTATGCGCTCTATCTCGCCGCCGCCTTCTCTAAGCCCCGCCGTGTCGGCAAGACAAAGAAGCACGTCGCCAAGGCGCACCGTCTCCGTCACCACGTCGCGCGTGGTGCCCGCAATAGAGGTAACTATGGCGCGCTCCTCCCCTGCCAGCATATTGAGCACAGAGCTTTTGCCGGTGTTGGGGCAACCTACAATGGCGCATTTTACGCCCTCGGTTATCGCCTTTCCGTATCGGTAGCTGTTTTTAAGCCTGTCCAGCTTTTTAAGCACCGCCGCAAGCCCCTCTTTAAGCTCTGCGGGGCTAAGGTCGGTCAGGTCTTCTTCCGGATAATCTATATAGGCATACATAGACGATGCCATGGAAAGCAGACTGTCACTGCACTCGTTAATACTTTTGGTAAGCGCGCCGCCAAGGTGCTTTATGCCTATGTCAAGACAGCTGTCGGTCTTTGCCTCTATAAGCAGTCCTACCGCCTCTGCCTGTGACAGGCTAAGCTTGCCGTTGATAAAGGCGCGGCGAGTAAACTCCCCTGCACTTGCCATTACCGCGCCGGCGGAAAGAGTTGCGCTGAGCAACCTTTGGGTAGCAAGCACACCGCCGTGACACATAAGCTCTGCCATATCCTCGCCTGTATAGGAGGCGGGCGCGGGGTAAAGAATTACAATGCCGTCATCAAAAAATCCGCGTTCATCTTTAAAGTTGCCGTATATGGCGGTACGTGGGCAGGCGTTTTTGCTTTTGGCGCAAAACACCTTTTCCACCACCGCAAACACATCGTCACCCGTAAGCCGTATCATGGATACCGCACCTACACCGTGTGGTGTGCCTATTGCGCTGATAGTCCTCAAAATACTACCTCCCCGTTAACGTCCACTTCGGCAGGGAAAAGCTTACCTGCCCTGTTAAGCCCCTTAAAACCCTTTTGCCTAAGCACCTCATACACGGCTATAGCCGCACTGTTGGAAAGATTAAGGCTTCTAAGGTCGCCGTACATAGGGATACGCACACAGCTTTCCTCGTGGTCTTTAAGTATTGCTTCGGGTATGCCCGCGGTCTCTTTGCCGAATATAAGAAACACCTCGTCACCGTACTCCGCTTCTGCATAGCAACGGCGCGCCTTGGTGGAAAAGAAGTAAAGCTCCTTATCGCCGTGTTTGGCAATAAAGTCATCCCAGCCGTCGTAAAAATGCAAATCCAAGTACTGCCAATAATCCAGCCCCGCCCGTTTAAGGTGTTTGTCATCCACATCGAAGCCCAAGGGGCGTATGAGGTGAAGTGCGCTGTCGGTAGCGGCGCAGGTGCGGGCGATGTTACCTGTATTTTGGGGTATCTCCGGCTCCAGCAAAACCACGTTTATTTTTTTCATATCTATGTGCCTTTCAAGTATTATCGCAAATATATCCGAATACATTATAACGCTTTTTTTCGTTTTGTGCAATTATTTTTTGCAAAACACTTTCAATTTACTTAAAATTGTAGTATAATAGAGTATTAAATTATAAGGGGAGGGCTAACTATGTCCTTGGTAACTAAGCTTTTTGGTACTTACAGCCAGCGTCAGGTAAAAAAAATAATGCCGTTGGTTGATAAAATAGAATCCCTTGCAGATAAATATAAGGCGATGGATGACAGCACCCTTACCGCGCAAACGCAGGTGTTTAAGGATAGACTTGCGGCAGGTGAAACGCTGGACGATATACTGCCCGATGCTTTTGCCGCCGTACGTGAGGCTTCTGACCGCGTGCTGGGTAAACGGCACTACAAGGTACAGCTTATAGGCGGTATCGTTATCCATCAGGGCAGAATTGCAGAGATGAAGACGGGCGAAGGTAAGACCCTTATGGCTACCCTGCCCGCATACCTTAACGCTCTTAACGGCAAGGGCGTGCACATTGTTACCGTTAACGATTATCTTGCAAAGCGTGACAGTGAGTGGATGGGCAGTATCTTCCGCTTTATGGGGCTTTCCGTAGGGCTTATTGTTAACGGCCTTAAAACTGCGGAAAGACAGGCGGCGTACAATGCCGATATTACCTACGGCACCAATAACGAGCTGGGCTTTGACTATCTGCGTGACAATATGGCGGTTTACAAAGAGCGTACCGTACAGCGCGGACACGCCTTTGCCATAGTGGACGAGGTAGACTCTATATTGATAGACGAAGCAAGAACGCCTCTTATCATCTCCGGCGCAGGCGAGGCAAGTGACCCTCTTTATGAAAAGGCAGACGAGTTTGTTCGCAGACTTAGGGTTAAGCGCATTAAAGAGATAGACGCAAAAGAAGACCAAGAGCACGTTGAAGACGCTGACTATATTGTTGACGAGAAGGCGCGCACCGCCGTACTTACCGGCGACGGTATGCGTAAGGCAGAGGCGCACTTTGGTGTAGAAAACCTGGGTGACCCCGAAAACAACGCGCTTATGCACCATCTTAATAACGCAATCCGTGCCCGCGGCGTAATGCAGAGAGACGTGGACTATCTTGTGCGTGACGGTCAGGTGCTTATTATAGACAGCTTTACGGGACGTGTAATGCACGGCAGACGTTATTCCAACGGCTTGCATCAGGCATTGGAGGCTAAGGAAGGTGTTAAGATAGAGCGCGAGAACAAGACCATGGCGACCATCACTTTCCAGAATTTCTTCCGTCTTTACAGCAAGCTTTCCGGTATGACGGGTACCGCGCTTACGGAGGAAGAGGAATTCCGCTCCATATACAACCTTGACGTGGTGGAGATACCCACTAACAAGCCTATGATTCGTCAGGACCGTAACGATGCGGTTTACACCACCTTAAACGGCAAATACAGGGCTATACTTGCACAGATAGCAGAATGTCATCAAAAGGGACAGCCCGTGCTTGTAGGTACCGTTTCCGTTGAAAAGAGCGAGATGCTTTCCAAGCTGCTTGCCAAAACGGGCATTCCCCACACCGTGCTTAACGCCAAGTACCACGAAAAAGAGGCGGAGATAGTAGCGCAGGCGGGCAAGCTTGGTGCCGTAACCATATCCACCAATATGGCGGGCAGAGGTACGGACATTATGCTGGGCGGTAACGCCGACTATATTGCCAAGGAACGCCTTAGAAAAGAAGGCTATGACGAGGCGAAGATTTTTGAGGCGACGGGCTTTGCCACTACTGACGATGCCGAGATAATAGAAATACGCGATAAATACGCCAAGTATAATGCAGAGGCGGAAGCAGTTACCAAGGAAGAGGCTGAAAAGGTTAAAGCCGCAGGCGGCTTGTTTATTCTTGGCACGGAACGCCACGAAAGCCGCCGCATTGACAACCAGCTTAGAGGCCGCGCAGGCAGACAGGGCGACCCGGGTGAAAGCCGCTTTTACCTTTCCTTGCAGGATGACCTTATGCGCCTTTTCGGTGCAGAGCGTGTGTTCAATATGGTACAGAGGCTGGGCGTTGGTGAAGATACGCCTATTGATGCCCGCATTCTTTCCGGTTCTATAGAAAACGCTCAGATGCGACTTGAGGGCAACAACTTTGAACGCCGTAAGCACGTGCTGGAGTATGACGACGTTATGAACCAGCACCGTGAGGTTATTTATAAACAGCGCCGCTTGGTACTGGACGGCAAGAACCTTAGAGAAACCATTACCGATATGTTTGTAGACTTTGTGGAAAGCGCAATGTATAAGCATACCCAAAGCGATATTCCCGACGAGTGGAATTTTGATGCTTTACGTCAGGAGCTTATGGGCATACTGTGTACCGAGGAAGATTTTCGCTACAGTGCAGAAGAGCTGGGTGCGCTTACCCGCGAGGACTTGCGTGATTTCCTTGTAGAACGCACCAAGGAAAGATACGCCGCACAGGAAGAGCTGTTTACGCCTGAGATATTCCGCGAGGTGGAAAGGGTTGTAATGCTGGAATGTGTTGACCGTAATTGGATGCTTCACATTGATGATATGGACGACCTTAAGGACGGCATAGGGCTTAGAAGCTACGCTCAGAAGAACCCTATTACGGAATACCGTCTTGAAGGCGGCGATATGTTTGACCGTATGATTGCCGACATAAGGGAAACTACCGTACGCAGATTGCTTTCCGTGCGTCCCAAGGCGGCACCTATGGAAAGAAAAGAAGTGCTTAAGGGCAACGCCGTATCGAACGGCGAAAAGCCTGTTATAAAGCGCACCGTTGTTAAAAGCAAGGAAGAAAAGACAGGTCCCAACGACCCCTGTCCTTGCGGCAGCGGCAAAAAGTATAAGAAATGCTGTATGGGAAACACCGACGGCAAGGAGTAAGAAAGGAAAAATAGGGCTATGGGCTTTGGTTTGTGTGCTTTTGGTTACCTGCTTTTAATGCTGGAGCATTTGGGGCTGGACGTTTTGGGCTACGCTTTAATAAGCGCGGGCTTTTTTGGCGTAGCAAGCGAGCTTAAGACCTACAAGGGCTACAGAATTGCCGCGATATGTGCCGCTGTTGCCCTGCCCTTTGCTTTGTTCAATTTATATAACGTGCTTGTGCCCATTGCGGGTTTACCCGCACTTGGCAAAACTCTTTTGGCGGTAAAGGGTGTGGCGCTGGCGATAATATCCGCAGTGCTTTCATTTGCCCACGGGAACAGCACCGCCCGCATTGCCGCAGACGGCGGTGCAGGCACCTTTGCGTTGCGTGCGCGCATAACCGCATACATTACCGCCCTGTATATGGCGGTAAAGCTGGGAGAGGCGTTTTCACCCTCCGGCTTGGAGCTGGTGGTTATGGTGGGCGTATATGTTGTAATGTTTCTTAATGCGTGGTTGCTTTTTACCTGCTTTACCACTATCACCACCAAACGCCGCGCCGTTATGGAGGCGGAGATAATAAGGCAGGAGACAGAGCAGATTACCCGCAAAAAGTTGCTTAAAAACAAGCGTAACAGTAAGGATGAGGACTGATGAAGCTTAGAAGATTTTACGGGCCATACTTTATACTGGGGTGCATATTCCTTTTTGACCCCGTAATAAAGCTGTTTGACCTGTTGCCAAACGCCGTAGGCTGCCTGCTTATAGCCATATCATTAAAGGAAATAAGCGCGCTGGAATACCGCATAGAAAACGCGGCACGGCTTTTGTACTACTGCGCGGGTGTTGGCGTTTTGCGCGTCCTGCTTATGTTTTCAACCTTTAGTATGAACAGCAGTGATATGCTTAGTGCAGTTACGGTTTTGGGGCTGCTTGAGCTGTTTTTGCTTATATATTTCTTTATCTCCTTTTACGGCGGGCTTAGCTATCTTGCCCAACGCTCTGACAGCGAAAACGTGCTGGGACAGATAGATTCCGTACGTACGCTGGGTATTGTTTTTATCATTGTGCATACGGCGGCAAGCATCCTGCCGGAGCTTACCGCACTTATAGAGGTGGCACTTGACCACGACCCCGATGCATTTGTGGGTTTAAGCCTTGGCAGGCTTAAGCTTTACAAGAACTACGCCGTGGTTATATGCGCGCTTGTAAGCCTTATTGCAGGCATCTGGTGGCTTAAAGAAACCGCAGTCTTCTTCAGCGGTGTTAAAAAGGACGGTCTTTTCCGCGCTTCTGTGGAAAAACGCTACGGAGAATATGTGGGCGACACCCCTCATGAGGAGTTTTTTATAAGGCTTAAAAGCGTGCTGGTGCTTATGCTTATCGCCTGCGTATTTTGTATGAATTTACGCATCTACGACGAGGTTGCCTTGCATCACACTTTAATCATCCCCGCTTGGGTAGGCACCCTTATCTTTGGTTTTTGCGCTTGGCGTTTGGGTGTGGGCGGCTTTGCCCTTTTCCCCTATGCCGCCTTTGGTGCAGTACAGTTTGTGCTGGGGCATTTGCTTACGGAGGGTATTTGGGCTTCGGTAGGAGAAGCGATTATCCCCGCAATTACCCTTTGTGTTGTAATAGCTACTGAGCAGATTTTGAAAAAACGGCTTTACAGCTATATGGATTTGGACGTTAAAACCGAGCTGATTCGCCAGCATATAGCGCTTACGCTGTATGTAGCGCTTTCCGTGGCACACGCTATAAAGGATATAAGTTTGTTGCACGGCTTTAAGGTGGTATGCTTTGTGCTTTGGCTGGCGTTTACGGTATGGACCTATTCCGCAATTAACGACGAGATAAAATTAAGAAGAAAAACACATTAAAACCTTATGGAGGTAAAAGCTTATGTGCGGCTTTGCCGGTATATATAAATACACCGTGCTTACAGAGGATGATATCCGCTGTGTAACGGAAATGTCCCACGCTATACGCCACCGCGGACCCGATGACGACGGTATCTTTACCGCCGATAATGTTGCTTTTGGCTTCAGGCGGCTTTCCATTATAGATTTGGCAGGCGGCGCCCAGCCCTATACGGAAAAAAACGGACGATACAGCGTCGTTTACAACGGCGAGATATATAATTATCTTGAGCTGAAGGAAGAACTTGTAAAAGCGGGCGAGGTTTTTGAGGGCAACAGCGAGGTTGAGGTTATTCTCCGCCTTTACGCCATCCACGGCACTAAGTTTATTGAAAAGCTTAGAGGTATGTACGCCTTCCTTATCTATGACAACAAGGAAAAAAGCCTTATGGCGGGGCGTGACCCCTTTGGCATAAAGCCTCTTTATTACCGCAACACCGCCGAGAGTATTGTGTTTTCCAGCGAGCTTAAGGCGTATCTGTTTGACAGCGACTACAAAGGCTTTTCCGCTGACAAAGCACTTACACAGCATTACCTTACCTTTCAGTATGTAACCGAGCCCGATACGGTAACGGGCGACATAAACATCCTGCCCAAGGGCAGTTATATGTTTGTAAAGGACGGCAAGGCAGAGGTCAACACCTATTACCGCCCCGTGTTCAAGCCCAACATGAACGTGGGCTACAAGGCAAAGCAGGTTAAGCTTAGGGATGCGGTGGAAAACTCCGTTGCCCACCACATGCTAAGCGACGTACCCCTTGGCAGTTTTCTTTCCAGCGGTATAGACAGCGCGGTTATAACCGCCGTTGCCGCCAAGCTACAGCCGGGCATAAAGGCGTTTACCGTGGGCTTTGAGGTTGGCGCGTATAACGAGATAGCCGATGCGGCAGAGATATCCTCGCACCTTGATATCGACCACGTAAAGCTGCAATGTAAGCTTAAGGATTTTACCGATAACTACGAAAAAACAATATATCATCTGGATGGGCCGGTGGCGGACCCCTCGGTTATCGCCATCTACCTAATCAGCCGCGAGGCGGCGCGCCACGTTAAGGTGGTGCTTTCCGGCGAGGGCAGTGACGAGCTGTTTGCGGGCTACCGTATATACGATACATCCCGCTCCTCTGCGTCCATAAGACGTTTGCCCTCCTTTGTAAAGAGTGCTCTTTACGGGCTTTCCAAGTTACTTCCCGACGGTGTAAAGGGTAAAAACCTTATCTACCGCGGCTGTGTGCCTTTGGAAAAGCGTTTTGTGGGCAACTCCTTTGTGTTTGACGAAAAGCAAAAGAAAAAGCTGTACCTGCCCTTTGACAAGGACGTTTGCTACACTCAGCGTACAGCGAATATATATAAAGAGGCGCAGTCCCACGGCTACAGTGAGCTTTTAAAGATGCAGCACTGCGACCTTAATACATGGTTGCCCTCTGACATACTTGTTAAGGGTGACAGGCTTAGTATGGCAAACTCCTTGGAAGCGCGTGTGCCCTTCCTTGACAAAGAAGTGTTTGCCGCCGCCGCTGAGCTTTGTGACGGCGAAAAGCTAAAGGATGGCACCACAAAGTTTATACTGCGTGACACATTCCGCGACCTGCTCAACCCACAGACAGTAGTGCGCCCCAAGCTGGGCTATCCCGTGCCCGTGCGCGTGTGGCTAAAGGACGAGCTGTACGATTGGGCAAAGTCCATAATAGAAAACAGCACCGCTACCGACTACATAAACAGCACCGAAGCGTTAAAGCTGCTTGAAAAGCACCGTAAGGGCAAGGGCGACTGGTACCACCATATATGGGCGATACTGTGCTTTATTACATGGTACAAGCTGTACGTAACAGACAGCGAAAACACTAAAAACCGCGTCCGTAAGGGCGAGTTATAAAAGGAGGAAACAAAAATGGATTTTAAAGGCGTTTTGAATTATTTGGTAGAGCTGGGCACTTCCTTCGGCATCAAACTGTTGGCAGCGTTGGTGATACTTTTTGTAGGCGCAAAGCTTATAAAAGCAGTGAAGAAGTTTATTAAAAACTCACCCAAGCTGAATAAGCTGGATGCAAGTCTGCGCTCTTTCCTTGGCAACTTCAGCGGTATAGCTTTGTATACCCTGTTGTTCATCACCGTGGCTATGATTTTGGGCATCCCCACCACATCCTTCCTTACCGCGTTGGCATCCCTTGGTGTTGCCATCGGCTTGGCACTTCAAGGTGCGCTAAGCAACTTTGCAGGCGGCGTTATGATATTGCTGTTTAAGCCCTTTAAGGTTGGCGACTATATCGAAGCCGCAGGTGAAGCAGGCACAGTTGCCGAGATATCTGTAGTTTATACCGTAATACTTACCTTGGACAACAAGCGTATTACCGTTCCCAACGGCACCCTTACCAATACGGTTATTAAAAACTACTCTGCCGAGGAGCTTCGCCGTGTTGACCTTAGCTTTAACGCATCCTACAAGAACGATGTTGACGAGGTAAAAGAGGTTATCTCCGTAGTGGTTAAGGCGCACAGCAAGGTGCTTAAGGACCCCGAACCCTTTATAAGGCTTACCAAGCACTCTGAAAGCGGACTTGAATACACCGTACGTGCATGGTGTAAAAACGAGGATTATTGGACTGTTTATATGGACATCCTTGAAAACGTTAAAAAAGCCTTTGATTATAAGGGCATAGAAATCCCTTATCCTCAGTTGGATGTACATATTCAGAAATAATAAAGAATAAAAAACCGAAGGCTTTTCGGCATCGCGCCGAAAAGCCTTCTTTGTTTCTTTTTGTTTTTATTATTTTAAGCTGTATTTCTCGCTGTACTGCTTGTAAAGCATATCAAAATCGCCGCCGCCCAGCTTTGCGCTACGCAAGGTTTCGTGGATGTTCATATGATTTTGCGCTATCTCCAGCACACAGCCCGCCACATTAGAGCAATGGTCGGAGGTGCGTTCCAAGGCTGCAAGCATATCCGTCCAAACAAATCCCACGTCTATGGTGCATTTTTCCTGCTGCAAACGTTGGATATGACGGCTACGCAGGGTTTCCTTCAGCTTGTCTATAACCTGCTCCAGCGGCTCTACGCTTGTTGCCGCCTCCATATCGTTATTGATAAAGGCGTCCAGCGTTTTGTCAAGAATCTCCTCAACGGCGGTGAAAAGCACGTCAAGCTCTGCCTTTGCATCGTCGCTAAAGCTTTGCCCCTTGTCGCGTATTTCCTCAGCGGCACAAACAATCTCCACCGCGTGGTCGGAAACGCGCTCAAAGTCACCGATAATCTTAAGAAGCTTTGCCGCCTCCGCACTGTCACTACCGCTTATACGACGGGTGCTCAGCTTAACAAGATAGGTGCCCAAAATATCCTCGTAATGGTCGGTTTTGTCCTCTTTCTCCCGCACTTTTTCTGCCAGTTCGCCGTTATAATCACGGGCAACGGAAAGGCTTTGCTTAAGGGCATGAACCGCCACCGTAGCCATATCAGAGGCGATTGTATGGCAACGCTGAAGCGCCATGGGGGGAGTGGCAAGCAAACGCTCGTCCAAAAGCTCCACCGTGTCGGGCGCTTTGCCGTCGGGCACAAGACGTATAACCAGCTTTTCCAAAAGCCCTGCCATGGGGAACAGGATAACCGTGCACAGCAGATTGAATATGGAGTGCACCACGGCTATACCGAATGCCGTAGCGTTTTCACCAAGTATTGCGGGGTTAACCGCGGCTTTTACTATCCAAAAAACGGTAAGCAATATTGCTGTACCCAAAATGTTAAAGCTTAAATGCACAAACGCTGCGCGTTTTGCGTTTTTGTTTGCGCCCACAGAGGAAAGGATTGCCGTAACGCAGGTGCCTATGTTTTGACCCATTATAATGGGAACAGCCGCACCGTAGCTTACCCCGCCGGTAAGTGCCAAGGTTTGCAAAACACCAACAGAAGCGGAGCTAGACTGGATTATACCCGTAAGGATTGCGCCCGCAAGCACGCCCAATATGGGATTAGTGAACAGCACAAACAGCTGCTGAAAAGCGGGCACGTCTGCCAAGCCCTTAACGGCGCCGGACATTATTTCCATACCGTACATAAGGGTGGCAAAGCCAAGGAGTATACTGCCCGTATCGCGCTTTTTGCCGCCTTCCTTGGCAAGAAAGTACAAAAGCCCTATTATTGCAAGCACAGGGGTAAAGGAGCTGGGCTTAAACAGCTGTATTACCACGTTGCCGCTTTCTATCCCCGCAAGGCTTAGTATCCAAGCGGTAACGGTGGTGCCGATGTTGGCACCCATTATAACGTTTATTGCCTGTTTAAGGCTCATAATGCCGCTGTTAACAAAGCCCACTACCATAACCGTGGTAGCAGATGAGCTTTGGATTACCGCGGTAACACCCATACCCGTAAGCAGACCCGCCAAACGGTTTGAGGTAAGCTTGCCCAGCAAGTCACGCAGTTTATTACCTGCGCGGCGCTCCAAGGCTTGTCCCATAACGTTCATACCGAAAAGGAACAGTGCCAGACCGCCAATCATCTCCAATATATCAAAAATATCCATAATTCCCCTCCTTGTCCAAAGTAACAGTACAGCAAAAAAATTACATATATGTTAATGGGCGGCAAATATTTGGTAAAAGTAAAAAAGAGAGCATAGAATGTTGACAAAAGACGAAAATCGCCGTATAATCAAAGCGGTATACAGAATATAAGGAGGACTATAATATGATATGTAAAGCTTGCGGATATAACTGCCCCGATGGTGCGGCATTTTGCCCCGCCTGCGGCACCGCACAGGTACCTGAAGCAGGAGACACACAACCTTTGTCAATGGCTGACAATCCGGCGCAACAGGCTCCAAGCGCGCCTTTTGCACCTTCCGCCGGACAGGGATACCCTTATAACGCAGCTCAGCAACCTTATCAGGGCAACCCTAACACCTCCTATTACGGAGCGCCGCAAAATCCCTACTATAACGTGCCCCAACAGCCCCAATACGGCTATGCGCCCCAGCCTAAGAAGAGCAAGACAACGCTGTTTGTAATACTGGGCATTGTTGTTGCACTAATTATCACGGGAGTGGTGCTTTTTATCACTCTTGGCGGCGATAATGACAGCGGCGGCAGTAACGGTGACAACAGCTTCCTTGGCGGCAACGGCGGCGTTAAAGATAACAGCCTGCCCGGCACTTGGGCATGTAACGCAGACCTTGCACCGCTTATGAAGAAGTCCATTATGGGCAGTATGGGTACTTCCGAAGCTTTTGAGTGTGACCCCATAAGGATGAGCATTACCATTAAATTTGAAAAAGACGGCACCTGCAGTATGTCCTTTGATAAAAACACCCTGCAAAACGACCTTTATAAATTTGCAGATAAGCTGGGTGCGTATATGGAAGCGCAAATGGGTGTTAGCGGTATTGCAGACAGGCTTAAAACCGAAATGAATGTGGACAATATGTTTGGCACCGATGAGTTTGAAAAGAACGGTACTTACAAGGAGGAAGACGGCATAATTACAATGACCTCTGCCGACGGTGATGAGACCAAGCTTAAACGAGACGGTAACAAGCTTGTTGCCGTTGACGATGACGGTAACGAAATAGAAGATATGGGGTTTAGGCTTGAATTTACCAAGAACTAGAATATGCCCTTGTTTTTTGTACTAACAGTACAAAAAACAAGGGCTTTTTTTATGCAAAAGCTATTGTATTTTGGGGCGCTTTGGGGTATACTGTAAAGGTATTTTAAAGCTTTTTACGCTTTGTAAAAAATTATTTGTCCATTCAGTTTTTTTTAAGACACAGCGTTTATCATTTAGCCATAACAAGGCGGTTTTATTTGAACGAAAGCGAGCGAGACAAATGTACAACAAAGACGAAAACCTTAACAACGAAGTATACGATAACTTAAACGGCGCACGACAGAATCAAGCAGCAGAAGCACCCGTTATGCCGCCGCAGGACAGGTATACCTGCTATTCCGACGGCAGCAGCAAAAACGCAGGTGCGGCAGGATATCCTTATTACACCCCTAACGGCGCACCTTATGGCGAGATATACCGCAACAGTCCGCCCCCGCCGAAAAGGTCAAAGGCGGGTATGATTACCGCGGTTGTGGTTGCTCTTTTGCTGGTGGCAGGTTTGGGCTTTGCAGGCTATATCCTGTGGCAAGGTTTTGTTGACGAGCTTAGGGAAGAAGTAAGTGAGGGGCATGAAAGCTCTGTTTTAGTAAACAACAAGGGCAACAGCAGCACAAAAAAAGAGCCTGTTGAGTATGAATCAATTCCTGAGGTCGTTACAGTTAACCCCGTGCCGGACGAAAACTATGACAGCTTGGTAGAGCTGTACAATAAATGTGCGCCCAGCTGTGTAAGCATCATCTGTACGGTGGAATACAATAACGGCTTTTATGTGCAGGAGGGTGTAAGCCTTGGCAGCGGCTTTGTTATAGAGGGTACCGACCCCACCACAAAAGAACAGGCTTATTACATCATTACCAACCACCACGTAATTGACAACGCAAAAAGCATAGAAGTAAAGTTTTATGATGACAGCACCTATACCGCAACTCTTATCGGCTCTGACGAGATGACAGATATTGCCGTGCTGACCATAGAAAAAACCGACCTTATCCCCCTTGAGATAGGCGACAGCGACAGTCTTATGGTTGGTCAATGGGTTATCGCCATAGGCACCCCCTCAGATGAAGAGTTTGCGGGCACCATGTCCTACGGCATAATATCAGGCGTAAACAGAGCGCTGGAAATAACCAACAACTACGGCACCGTGGTTAAGACCATGACAGTTATACAGACTACCGCCACCCTTAACCCCGGCAACAGCGGCGGTCCTCTTATAAATATGGCAGGTCAGGTTATAGGCATAAACGCAATGAAGCTTTCGGAAAGCTATGAAGGTATGGGGTTTGCCCTGCCATCCACCTCTGCAATGAACATCATAAACAGCCTTATCGCTTACGGCGAGGTTGTGGACAGAACAGACAGCTTTGCGGTTGGCTCTGCCAAGCTGGGCATTACGGGTGCCACGGTGACCGATGAGATAATAGCGGAATATAACCTTGGTGAGGAATGTCCCAAGGGCGTGCTTGTAACGGTTGTAAGCAGAGGTACCGCGGTTTACGAGGCGGGTCTTAGCATATACGACATTATTACAGAGTTTGACGGTGAAAAGATAGAAAGTATTGAACAGCTGCAGGCGGCAATAAAGAAGGCGGGCGCAGGTACAACGGTTGAAATGACCTTCTACCGTCTTGGCAGACTTAACGAAGAAGGCAGTTATCACACTATCACCTTTAAGCTGGATTACGCAAGCTAAATATAGAATCAAGGGGCGTGGTTTTTAATTATGAAGGCTATCGTTATACCCGACAAATTTAAAGGCACAATGGATGCTCGCACCGCGGGCGAAGCAATAAGCAAAGGCATAATTTCGGTTATGCCTTTTTGCTCTGTTTTAAGGCTTACTGCCGCAGACGGCGGTGACGGTACAGCTGATGCCTATATAGATAACGCAGGTGGCGAAAAGCGTTTTGTTACCGTAACAGGACCCAACAACAAGCCTGTACATACCTATTACGCAAAGCTGAACGACGGCACCGCGGTAATAGAGATGGCAAAGGCAAGCGGGCTGGCTATAGCTGAAGAAGGCAGCAGTCCCTTGCACACCACCACCTACGGCACGGGTGAGCTTATAAAGGCGGCACTTGACGACGGTTGCCGCAAGCTTATTATAGGTATAGGCGGCAGTGCCACCAACGACGGCGGCGTAGGTATGGCGGCGGCGTTGGGCGGCAAGTTTTTGGATATAGACGGCAATTCCATAGAGCTTACGGGCGGCGGACTGGCAAGGCTTAACACCATAGACTTAAGCGAAATAGACAGCCGTATTAAGGAATGTGAGATACTTGTTGCCTGCGATGTGGATAACCCGCTTTGCGGCAAGGACGGCGCGGCAGAGACCTTTTCCCGTCAGAAGGGCGCGGACGAGGACGCGGTAAAAGAACTGGAAAAGAACCTGCTTATTCTGTCGTGGGTGGCAAAGCGTTGCCATATAGGTGATATGCTGTGTCTTAAAGGCGGCGGCGCCGCAGGCGGCTTGGGCGCGGGGCTTTCGGTATTCCTCGGCGGCAAGCTGGTAGAGGGCGCGCCACTGCTTTTGGAGGCTTGCAGTTTTGAAAAGCACGCGGCAGATGCGGATTTTATCATAACGGGCGAGGGTAGCTTGGATGCCCAAAGCCTGCACGGGAAATTACCCGCCGCGGTAGCGGAACGGGCGTGCGGCAAAAAGGTTGCCGTCATAGGCGGCAGAGTGTTGCTGACAGCGGAAGAAGCGGAAAACGCAGGCTTCTTTTGCGTAGAGGAAGCAAGCCCCAAAGGGCTTAGCATGGACGAAATAAAACTGCGTTGCCAAAAAGATTTGGAAGCCGCCGCCGCACGGGTGGCAAGGAGGTTTCTATGAAAATAAGTGAACTGAAAGAGATAATAAAAAAAGGCGGGGTTGACTATGCCTTTAGGGATTTATATAAGGATGTTTCCGCAGGCAGAAAAAGAGCCTTGGCTTTGTGCGAGAACTTTTTGGACAAGTTTGGTGATATGGAAGACGCCGCGTTTTTCTCCGCACCTGCAAGAATGGAGCTTATAGGAAACCACACCGACCATAACGGCGGTCTTGCCGTGGGCGCGGCTATAGATAGGGATATTTTAGCCCTTGCCGCACCCTTTGACGATGTCGTAATGATTTACGAGGGTGAAAGCTTTACGGAAGCGAAGCTTGACGGAGAAGCGGAAAAGGGTAGCTCTGCGGCGTTGGCGGCAGGTATGGCGCGCCGTTTCGGCGGCGGCTTTTGCGCCTGCACCGACAGCCTTATTCCCGTAGGTAAAGGGCTTTCCTCCTCGGCAGCGTTTGCACTGTTGTGCGGCAAGATAGCCGATAGCTTTTACGGCGGTAACGCCACGGCAATGGAGCTTGCCTTGGCGGCAAAGATGACGGAAAACGAAGATTTTGGCAAAAAATGCGGTCTGCTTGACCAGATATGCTGTGCTTTCGGCGGCGCTGTACATATAGACTTTAAAACCCCCATCCCCGCCGTAAGCCCTGTGGAGTACAATGTAGGTGATATGGGCATATTCCTTGTGGATACAAGGGTAAGCCACGCAGGGGCAGACAGCAAATACGGGCAAATTGCCGAAGATATGGAGCGCGCTGCAGAGTATTTTGGTGCCCGCCGACTGGCTGATGTACCTGCAGAGCTGTTTGCAGAGAAGAAGGAGCATCTTCGCCTTAAGCTGGGCGACAGGGTATACAGACGCGCCATTCACTTTTTTGACGAGAACAAGCGCGTGGGCTTTTTCTGTCGTCGCGCCGCTTTGGGACAGCTACCCGTTTGTCTGTACGCGGTAAACGGAAGCGGTATTTCCTCCAGAACAAATTTGTGCAACGTACATACCGAGGCTAACGATGCAACAGAAGCGCTGAAGGATATAGCGGCGGCGATACGCATACACGGCGGCGGCTTTGGCGGCAGTATACAATGCTACGTACCCAAAGATAAAACCGAGGCGTTCACCAAAAAGATGGAAGAGCTTTTTGGGGCGGGCTGTGTTATCCCCGCAAAGATAAGAAGCCGTGGTGTTTGCAGGCTGGATTATGAACAAGCTTAAAGCCTATACCCTGTTTTCCTCATCCAAGGGGAACAGTACATATATCAGCTACGGCAAGGACGCTTTTTTGATAGATGCGGGCGCATCTATGCGGGCTATCTCTACGGCGGTGGAGTCCTTGGGCGGAAGCCTTAAAAAACTGCGCGGGATATTCGTAAGTCACGAGCACGATGACCACACAAAGGGGCTGAAGGTTATTTCCAAAAACTGCGGCATCCCCATATATACCGACCCTAAGTGTATGAACCTTATATCCATGCAAGCGCCTGCCGCCGAGGAGTGCCTTGTGCCCACTTTGGCAGGCGATGTAGTACATATAGGTGACATAAAGGTTACTGTCTATCCCACGCCCCACGACAGCGTACGCAGTTTTTGTTACCGTATAGAAACCGCAGGCGGCAGTCTTGGCTACGCCACGGATATAGGTCATATCAGCGACGAGGTGCAGGACGCGCTTTTTGGCTGTGACAGCGTGCTTATAGAGTCCAACTACGACCCGCTTCTTTTGCAAAACGGTCCGTATCCCAAGTTTTTAAAGGAGCGCATCGACAGCGCGCGGGGACATCTTTCCAACGCCGCCTGTGCCTGCCTTGCGCCTGTGCTTGCCCGTTGCGGCACCCGTAGCATCAGCCTTGCACACCTGAGCGAGACCAACAACACCCCCCGACTTGCATTTGAGGCAACAAAAGAGCGACTTAACGAGTACGGAGTAAGCCTGTGCGGCGAATGTTTTGCGGGAGATTTACGCCTGCAGGTGGCGAGCGTGGCGCAGATTACGGAGATAACCCTGTAAAGTATAAATAGCATTTTAGATTGCTGACAAAGGCACTCAACTCCAAAAATATTGACATAATAACAATCCGCCCGCATAGCGGGCGGTTTTTCATCTTCGGGCATAGCCCTAAAAACTACTGGCTACGCACAAGTGCGCTCTGTATTGGCCTGCCGGCCATGCATTTGTTACCTGCTACCCATAAATGGGCTTTCATAAGCTTTCCGTCATGTTATAGGCGTTAGCACAAAAAAT
>JAFQHL010000014.1 GCA_017397955.1 Clostridia bacterium | reverse complement strand
GAGGCGAGAACTGTATTCCCACCCCACAAAAATACATTTTTGTGGGGACCCCGGTGAGTACTGTGAGCCGAGGTTCGTTTCGAACGAAAAAATATGAAAATATACAAAAATTTCGGGGAAATTTTCCCCGAAATTTTCACTTTATAGTAACCGTATTTTCTTTTTTTCGCGTTCTGTGCCTTTGTCAGCGGTCTGAAATCGCCGTAAACGGCGATTTATTTTTTATCCTTCGTAATAATGCCAAGTAGACTTTTCACCGGTAGCTTTGCTAGTAAGGTGAAGCTGTTTATCTTCTAATTTGTAAGTATAAACCTTCTCCACATATTCATCCAATGTATCAGGATAATCTCTTATTGTAAGCGTATCCTCATCATATAAATAATCAAAGCGATACACAATATCTGTAATTTCTACAATTCCTGTACCATCGCCGTAGAAAGTATACAAAGTAACCATAATATTGTCACCGTAAATGTCCGCCCACTTACCGGTAAAAGGGTCATCCGGATTGACTATAACGCTGGAATTTTCAAATCCTGCGCTAATGTAAAATTCGCTTGTTACTTCATCCTCGTTATTTTCTCCGCAGGAAACAAAACTTGTAGCCATAACAACTATCAAAAGAAAAACTAAAAACCTCTTCATAAAAAACTCCCCTAAAAATTTGTAACCTTTCTTATTGTAGTACTGCCCTTTTCCAAAGACACACTACCCGTACGGCATATTTCCAGTATAGTATAGTCGCGCATTAAATTTATAAAATCATCAATCCTGCGGCTGTCATCCGTAAGACGGAAGATTATAGCATCCTTCGCATAATCCATGGTTGTTGCACCGAAAGCCTCTGCCGCAACCCTGATTTCTTCACGAGTAGCGGGATTGTTTTCCATTTTTATAAGCAAAAGCTCACAGCTGACGGTAGAGTTAATGTCAAGCTCTTTTATAGAGCAAACGTCTGGGAGCTTATACAGCTGGTTTATAAGCTGTTGCTTATAAACCTCTTCACCGTCAAAAATAACGGTTATTCTTGAAAACTCCGCAGACTCGGTCTCACTTACCGTAAGGGCGCTTATGTTAAACTGTCTACGTCTAAACATACTTGTTACGCGGTTAAGCACGCCGAATTGATTGCGTACAAGAACCGCAACCGTATATCTGTTCATAATACTAATCCACCTTCATTATCATATCGTCAAAGGTGCCGCCAGGAGGCAACATTGGCAAAACAAGCTCATCCTTGTCAATAACGCAATCTATTACATATACGCAATTTGTTGCAAAAGCTTCTGCAAGAGCGCTTTTAAGCTCTTCAACTGTAAAAACGCGGCTGCCTTTAGCACCAAAAGCCAAAGCCAAATTTATAAAATCTGTTTTGCGCTCCAAAACCGAAGCAGAATAATGCTTATCGTAAAACAGGGTTTGCCATTGGCGAACCATACCTAGAACCCCATTGTTCATTATTATTGCAACCAAGGGCACATTATAGCTTACAGCCGTTGCAAGCTCTGTCAAACTCATACCAAAACTACCGTCACCGCTTATTAAAACACTGCGTTCGCCTGTTCCGTACGCCGCACCTATTGCCGCACCCAAGCCAAAGCCCATTGTACCCAAACCACCGCTGGAAATAAATCGACGGGCGGTTTTAAACCTTATATTTTGCGCTGCCCACATCTGATGCTGACCAACATCCGTAACGACGGGTGTATTATCATTTAAAAAATCATTTATTGCAAGCATTACATTTCTCGGTGTAAGCCCGCATCTATTGTCAAGATACTGTTTTCCCTGTTCCTTAAGCTTTTCAACCTCCGCTTGCCACTTAGGCAGGCTTTTTTGTTTAAGCAAAGGATTAAGCTTTTTAAGCGTTTCCTTTATATCGCCCCTCAGCCCGTGGGAGGTTATCACATTTTTGGAAAGCTCCGACCCGTCTGCATCTATTTGTACAAGTGTTGCTTTTTTTACAAATTTATTTCTGTCACCCGTAGCTCTGTCATTAAAACGAACGCCCAATGCTATTATACAATCCGCGCTGTTCATTGCGATGGTTGCAGCATAATGACCGTGCATTCCCTGCATACCCAAAAAGCGCGGGTGATCGCTTGGCAGCGTGGAAAGCCCCATCATAGAACAAGCAATCGGTGCATCTAAAAGTTCTGCCAATTCAAGCATTTCTTCTGTTGCACCCGAAGAGTTTATACCGCCGCCGAAATAGATAAAGGGACGCTCTGCCTCGTTTATGGCTGTTGCCGCTTCTTCTATTCTAACATCCTTGGCAGGAAAGGGCTGTGCGGGCACTGCTTTTTCCGCGGGAACGTATTCACCCATAGCTGTCTGTACATCTTTGGGAATGTCGATAAGCACGGGCCCCGGTCTGCCGGAAAGGGCAAGCGCATAAGCTTCTCTTACCGTGTCGGCAAGATTATCCACACTACTAACAAAATAGTTATGCTTTGTTATGGGAAGCGTGATACCCGTAATATCTATCTCTTGAAAACTATCCGTACCTATTTGTGAAGTGGGCACGTTTCCGCATATCGCAAGGATTGGCACAGAATCCAAATGAGCGGTAGCAATACCGGTTACCAGATTTGTTGCGCCGGGTCCTGAGGTGGAAATAACCACCCCAACATTACCTGTTGTTCTGGCGTATCCGTCTGCCGCGTGTGCCGCGCCTTGTTCATGGGCGACAAGCACGTGTTCTATCTCATCGCGATGCATATAGAGCGAATCATATACATCAAGAATCTGACCGCCCGGATAACCGAAAGCGACCTTACACCCCTGCTCTATTAAAGTTTTAACAAGTATATCTGCACCCGATAAAAGCATTACAATACTCCCAAAATGTATTTGACTTATTTTAACTTATTTTTTTGCTAAGTGCAAGTGGTATATTGCATTATTTTACAGTAAATTGTAATAAATATGCCTTAAAAAGACTTAAGGGCTGTTACCGTAATGCAACAGCCCTTTTGTTAATTGCTTTTAAATGATTAGACAGTTCTCTGAACCTTGCCGGAACGCAGGCAACGAGAGCAGATATGAACAGACTTGGTTGCACCGTTAACTACGGCCTTAACCTTTCTTATGTTAGGTTTCCAGGTTCTGCTGCTCTTTCTGTTAGAGTGAGAAACATTGTGGCCGAAGCCAACTGTCTTATCGCAATATTCACATTTTGCCATTGTGACACCCCCGTTCAATCATCGTACCCGAAAAGTATATACTATTTTTTACCGTTTGTCAATAGTTTTTTGTAAAATCTTGTAGTATATTTTTTAATAAATACCTTATTTTGCGCTATTATAACCTAATTCAAAGGCTTTAAGGTTTATTTCTAAAAATTTAGGAGGAACACAGCTCTTAATACACGCCTCAACCTCTTCCTTGGAGAACTCGCAAAAACGAGCAAAAGCGCCAATAAGCACTATGTTAACAGCCTTTTCACTACCAGCTTCCGCCGCAAGACTAAGTGCATCAAGGTCAATAACCTTTACACCCTTTGCCTTTATATCTTCAATAATACCTTCGGGGTATTCCGCCGCGCCGGTTATAACAGGCATAGGCAACATCTTTTGAGTATTGGCAACAAGAACGCCGTCGGGCTTAAGATACTCTATCCAACGTGCAGCTTCCAACTGTTCAAAGCAAAGGAGATAATCTGCCTCGCCCCTACAAATTACAGGAGAAGCAACCTTATCATCAGAATATCTAACGTAGGTAACAACGCTGCCACCGCGCTGGGACATACCATGCACTTCGGAAACCTTAACATCAAAGCCCTTGCTTATGGCAAGTGCACCAAGAACGCGGCTTGCAAGGAGAGAGCCTTGTCCGCCAACTCCTGCAATCATTATATTAGTGGTACTTTTCATTATTGCACCTTCCTTATCGCACCGAAATTACACATAGTTTCGCAGAGACCGCAACCAACACAAAGAGTAGCATCAATAGAAGCCTTGCCTTCCTTAAAGCTGATAGCAGGACAGCCTATACCCATACACAAACGGCAAGACTTACAACTATCTGCTTCCACGCTATATTTACAACCGTAGTTAACCTTTTTAAGCAACGCGCAAGGACGACGTACTATTATTACGGAGGGTTCGTCTGCCGCTAATTCTTCCTTTATCGCCGTCTCTGTAGCCTTAATATCGTTAGGGTCTACTGTACGAACGCGCTTAATGCCTACAGCAGTGCACACATCTTCAATTTTAACAGGTTCTACGGGCACATTTTTAAGTGTAAGCCCTGTGCAAGGGTTTTGCTGATGTCCCGTCATACCCGTAATATGGTTATCCAAAACCAAAACGGTAGAAACACTTCGGTTATAAGCAATATCGGTAAGACCTGTTATACCGGAGTGCATAAACGTAGAGTCACCGATTACGGCAACGGTCTTATTTACGCTTTCGGGGCGTACCTTATTAAAGCCATGAAGACCGGAAACGGAGGCACCCATACAAATAGTAGTATCAAGTGCGGTAAGAGGTGCGGCACCACCCAAAGTGTAACAGCCGATATCACCAAGTACCGTAAGCCTAAGCTTTTTAAGTACATAAAACAGACCTCTGTGAGGACAGCCGGGACACATAACGGGAGGTCTTACGGGAACATTCCCTTCATAGCTGTTTACGTTGTTTTCTTTATCCAGCAACAGCTTTGCAATCAGTTCCTGAGAAAACTCACCGCATACAGGAAGAACGGATTTACCTATACAGTCAATACCGTTTGCCTTGCAGAAGGTTTCAATAACAGGGTCAAGCTCTTCTATAACATAAAGCTTTTCAACCTGAGAAGCAAAATCCTTAAGCATTTGTGCATTCAAAGGATTGACTATACCTAACTTGAGATAGGAAGCCTTATTTCCGAAAACTTCCTTTGCGTAAAGATAAGAAGCACCCGAAGCGATTATACCAACAGACTTATCGCCCCATTCCACACGGTTAAGAGCAGAAGTTGCGGCATACTCTGCAATATCTATACTACGCTGTTCTACAATGGGGTGACGCTTAACTGCATTACCGGGGTTCATAATAAACTTTGCAGGATTCTTAACATAATCCTTCATAGGAACATCTTCCCTATCGGAAAGTGCTGTTATGCTTTGAGAATGAGCAACACGTGTGCAAAGTCTTACAAACACAGGAGTATCAAACTTTTCAGAAAGTTCAAATGCCGCTTTGGTAAACTCAAGACATTCGGTAGAATCCGAAGGTTCCAACATAGGAAGCTTTGCGGCGATAGCATAATGACGTGAATCCTGCTCATTCTGCGAGGAATGCATTGCAGGGTCATCAGCAACGCCGATAACAAAACCACCGTTTACGCCTGTATAGGAAGCGGTAAACAAGGGGTCGGCGGCAACATTAAGACCAACGTGCTTCATCGCCGTAAAGGCGCGCGCGCCGGCAATGGCTGCACCTAAAGCTGTTTCAAAAGCAACTTTTTCATTAGGTGCCCATTCTGCATATATTTCATCGTACTGTGCGGCAAATTCGGTTATCTCGGTAGAAGGCGTGCCGGGGTAGCTTGACACATAGCGACAGCCTGCCTCATACAAACCGCGAGCAACAGCCGCATTACCAAGCAACAACTTTTTGTCACTCATTATAAAAACACCTCTTTTGACAATTTTCCTACATATTATAGTCCTTTTTTATTCACTTGTCAACGGTTTACGCGCATAAACTTGTAGGGGGGATTTTCCATGTCAAAAAAACAAAAAATAATAATAGTTTTACTCATCTTCACTGTTTTCGTGTCCTTGTGTGCCTTTAGGTTTAATCATTTGCTTGAGGAATATGGGCAAACAGCTTTAAAAAACGCAGTAAGCACGCGGATTAACAAATGTATAAATAATTATGTATCCGAAAACGAGGAAATGTTTTCGGCTTTAGTGCATCACGAATACAATACACAAGGCAAACTTTGTGCAATTCAGCTCAACAGCGGAAAGCTTAGCGCGTTGCAAAGCGGCCTTGAAAAGGCAATATTGCAAACGGTAACAGAAATAGAAACGGCGGGGTTTGAGGTGCCTTTAGGAAATTTGTTAAGCAACAGGCTTTTTTCGGGGCGGGGACCAAAGATAAAAATACAAACCGTGCCGCTGACCACTGTAGCCTGCGACACGGTTAATGAATTTAAATCCGTGGGAATTAACCACACCATACACAGCGTAGGGTTGGTTTTTAAAGTAAGCTTTAAAGCCGCATATCCTTTTGGGGACACCGTCTTTGAAACCCAATTCAGCTTAAGTCTTTGCGAAAGCATAATAATCGGTGAAGTGCCTTCAGTTTACGTTAATTAAGCTTTCTGCCGATTTCAAACGCCACAACAGCCGCCGCAGAGGAAGCAGAAAGTGACATTGCAGAATTTCGCGGATAGCTTATTTCCACAGTCATATCACAAAGCTCCATAAGCTTTTTGGAAATTCCCCTGCGTTCACCGCCAAGGAAAACGCACAGAGGTCGGCTAAATTCTGTTTTGAAAAGGTCTTTAGCGCCTTTTTCCGCCGCAGTTGCCACAAGCGTTATACCCTTTTCTTTTGCTTTATTGCAAAAAACTTCCATATCATCGGTAACAGCCACACTTAAAAGTTCAGAAGCACCTGCGGAAGCGCGGGTAACCACCGATGCGGCATTAAAAAAGTTTCGTTTGGGAACAACAACGCCGTCAACGCCCGAAGCGTAAAAGGAACGCAACACCTGACCGAAGTTATAAGGGTCTTCTATACCGTCAATGGCGCAAAGGAAGGGCTTTTCCAAATCTAAAAGTTCATCAACAGTGCTGTACAGCCTCCCCCCTACCTCAGCTGCTATGCCGCCGCTTTCGCCTGTAAAGGCGTCTTTATATGCATCTGCCTTTACAAATGACGTGGGGATATGCAAACGGTCACATTGCTTTTTAAGCAAAGAATACTGCTTTTTTTCGGGAAAATGGTACTTGCTTTTAATTACCTTGTCAAAGCGTTCCCTGTCTATAAGCACCTTAATAATGTTTCTGTTTCCCGCTATTATCGCCGTATAAACAGATATATACCCGCTTAGATATATTTTTTCTTCCATTATTCTTCAACTTCCTTTGCAGGTGCATTATCTCCCTTTATAAGCTTTGCGCCGCCCGTCTTCAAGGCATCAAGCTTTTCAAAGCTGGGTTCGCCATCAAATACTGCAAGGAACTGTTCGCCATCCATAACCTCGTTGGCAACAAGATAATCGGCAATAAAGTGCATTTCGTTCATATGCTCTGTAATTATCTGTTCCGCCGTGGAATACCCCTTGGAAATTATTGCGTGGATTTCCTCGTCTATCTTTGCCGCTATGGTTTCCGAATAGTTTCTTGTATTGGAAAAATCCTTACCCAAGAAGACTTCGTCGTTGCCTGTGCCGAAAACTATGGGACCCAAAGCTTCGCTCATACCAAGCTGAGTGACCATCTTACGGGCGATTTCCGTAGCACGCTGAATATCGTTGGAGGCGCCACCGGAAATATCACCAAGGATAAGTTGTTCTGCCACTCTGCCGCCCAAAAGCATAGCTATATTTTCCTGCATTTCGGTTTTATATACAGAATACTTATCTTCTTCGGGAACGGCAAGAGTGTAGCCCAAGGCCCTGCCGCTGGGAACAATGGAAATCTGACGAACAGCATCCTGTGTGGGAAGAAAATGACCAACCACGGCATGACCTGCTTCGTGATAAGCTGTCTTTTTCTTATCGCTTTCCTTAATAACGCGAGAGGTCTTTTTGGGACCTACAATAACCTTAAGCATTGCATCCTCAAGTTCCTCGTTGCCGATGAACTTTCTGCTTTTTCTTGCTGCAAGAAGCGCCGCTTCGTTAAGCAGATTGGAGAGGTCTGCACCGGTAAAGCCAACCGTGCTTTTTGCAAGATTATCAAAGCTTACGTCCTTATCGAACTGCTTATTTCTTGCATGAACCTTTAATATTTCTATTCTGTCATTAAGGTCGGGATAGTTAATTGTTATCTGTCTATCAAATCTGCCCGGGCGGAGAAGTGCGGGGTCAAGTATATCAGGACGATTTGTTGCCGCCATTACTATAAGCTCTGCATTGCCGCCAAAGCCATCCATTTCCACAAGCAACTGGTTTAAGGTCTGCTCTCTTTCGTCGTGACCGCCGCCCATACCTGCGCCTCTGTGTCTGCCCACAGCATCAATTTCGTCTATAAATATTATTGCAGGTGTAGTTTTTTTAGCGGTTTCAAACAGGTCTCTAACGCGTGATGCACCAAGACCAACATACATCTCCACAAAGTCAGAACCGCTTATGGAATAAAAAGGTACGCCTGCTTCGCCTGCAACAGCTTTTGCAAGCAGAGTTTTGCCTGTACCGGGTGCGCCCACAAGAAGCACGCCTTTAGGGATACGCGCGCCAAGCGCAGTATATTTATCGGGATTTTTAAGGAAATCCACTATCTCCATAAGCTCTTCTTTTTCTTCGTAAGAGCCTGCAACATCCTTGAAATACACCTTGTTTTTTTCATCTGCGCCAAGCTTGGTTTTTGCCTTTGCGAAAGAGTTCATTCTACCGCCAAATCCGCCGCCTGAACCACCAAGACCATCCTTGGAGGAGGCACGGGTAATAAAACTACGCCACAGCACTACAAGAAGCACAATTATGCCGCCGTAGGCAAGAACAGGGAACCACCAAGGCAAAGTAGCGGGAGCAACAATATCGTACTTGATGCCGTTTTCCTGCATTGTAAGTCTTACATCCTCGTAAAACACACTCCAGTCTTTAAGACGATAAGCCGTATAAGTGTTGTTTTCATAATTGATAACAAGGTTGCCGCTTTCGTCAATGGTAACAAGCTTTATCTTTACTCCATCGGCAGACTGACCGTTTTCGATTATTTCCACAACGTCACTGTAAACAAGCTCATCTGTGGATGCATCAAACATATAGGTTGCAGCTATAATAACCACTATGAAGATTGCAATCCATAAGAAGACGTTTTTACTTTTCTTCATCTTTCAGTAAACCAAACCTTTCGTCTATTGTAACACAAATTGTAAAATACTCATCACCCGTTTTGGGATACACCCTATCGGCAACACCAACATGAGGTACATATATTATACCCCTTTCATCACAGATGATAGGCATTATTTCCCTTAACGCGGGGGGGATTTTTTTATCTATAAAGCATTTTTTAATATTGCGGTTAATTTTGCGGACAAGCACCTTATCTCCCTGTCTTCTGGTCCTTACACACAGCCGTCCGCAAACAGCATTTTTATTTATTCGTATACCTCTCTCTCCATGGGTGCCAACGAATACGCGCACACAACCATCGGCAATTAAATTTTCGCCTTCTTTAAGCGGAGTTTCTTCATAGCCTGCAAATTGTTGCCCTTTGTTAAAGCCAAGCTTACCGCGACAAACAACCGCGTTTATACCGTTGGGAAGAGCGATATATTTTGTTTCGGTGCTATTTAAAACGTTTTTTACAGCATCAATATGAACGCCCTCCAAGCTACCGCCGCAAAGCCTTTTATACTCGTTTATAATATAGCGGCTTTGTAATGACGGCGGCAAAACTGACAAATCCGTATCACGCGGCAATTCCTTTAAAGAATTTTTTATATATTCGCAATCCTCTGAAACTGCACGGGACGCCCTGTTTATTGCCTCAACCGCATCGCCGTTAACGGTCTTGCAAGCGGGAAGGATTACATTACGTATATAATTTCGTGTATAGCAATTATCACTATTGGTGCCGTCGGTAACATAGCCCTGCCCCAAAGAAGCAAGATAAGCCTCTATATCACTGCGTGAAGTGTTAAGTAAAGGTCTTATAATATTCTCTCTTTTTTCCGGAATACCGCAAAGCCCCTCTGCACCGCTACCCCTTAAAAGGTTGTAAAGCACCGTTTCTGCGTTGTCATTTGCGTTATGGGCCGTTGCTATATAATCCACACCGTTTTCACTGCAAAATTCTTTCAAGGCAGAATAGCGATATTCCCTGCCGCAGGTTTCAAGACTTTTCTTGTGCTTTGCCGCCAAAGCGGGTATATCTGCGCGGCAAACCTTTAGCTCTATACAATTTTTGTCGCAAAGCTCGATGCAAAATTTTTCATCGCGCAAGGCTTCTTCACCACGAATGCCGTGATTAACGTGCAGGGCAAAAACCGAAAAGCCCATACTTTTGCCCAGCTTTTCAAGCACAAGCAAAAGCGTAACGGAATCTGCACCGCCCGATAAAGCAACAACTATTTTCTTATCCTTAAGCGGAATACGCATATTCTGTAAATACTCCGCAACGTTTTTCTCAAAGCTTTGAATATTGTTCATTTATTTATCTTCATACCTTGTTTCCACAGAAACAAATTTGAAATAAGACCCATACCAAGAAAGGCTAACCGTACCGGGCGCACCGTGTCTGTTTTTAGCTACAATTGCTTTTGCAACAGGAATGCCGCCATCGCTGTCGTTGGCGCCGTAATAATCATCGCGATGCAAGAGTATAACCGCATCCGCATCCTGCTCTATGGCACCGGAATCTCTAAGATCGGAGATTTGCGGCATACGCTCACCAGGTTTTGAGGTTGTGCTGGATTCTCTTCTAAGCTGGGAGCACAAAATAACCGGCACACCCAAATCCTTAGCCATAAGTTTAAGGTCACGGGTGATGTTACCGATTTCAAGCACACGATTGTCCGTGTGTCTTTCCGAATGCATAAGCTGCAAATAATCTATTATTACAAGCCCCAGATTCTTTAACCTACGCAGTTTCGCCTTCATCTCCGTTACGGTTATATTGGAGCTTTCATCAATTAAAAGCTGTGTTTTAGAAAGTCTGCCTGCGGCATCTGCCAGTTTCTTCCACATTTCCGTGGTTATACTGCCCTTCATTAGTGAGTTACTGTCAACCAAAGCCTCCGAGGACAAAATACGTTCTGCCAACTGCTGCTTTGTCATCTCCAGCGAAAACACAACCACCTCAGGCATAGCACCGTCTTTTAAAGGTGTTTTTGCCACATTTGTACCTATGTTCATAGCAAAGGTGGTTTTACCCATACCGGGTCTGCCGCCCACAATAATAAGGTCGCCTTTACCAAAGCGCATTATATTATCCAGTTCTTTATAATGAGAGGAGACGCCCATAAGACTTTCAGGGTCGTTGGCGCGACGGTCAAGGATATCAAGATCTTCTTTTATTGCCTCGGAAATATGAGAAAAACCTTCGGTATACTTACTGTTTGAAATGTCATAAATACGCTGTTCCGCATTGCCAACGATAGTATCTACATCCTCTACCGCCGAATATGCATCCTCTGTTATCCCCTGTGAAACATCAATAAGAGTACGCAAAACTGCCTTATCGCGTATAATTTTCCCGTGTTCTTCAATATTTGTGGAAAATGCCGCAGATTCTACCAACAGTTTGATATACTTAACCAAATCCGTGCCTTTTAATGATTCGGTCTTTCCCAGTTCGTCAAGCAATGTGACCATATCAATGCGTTTGCTTTGACGGTACATATCAGCCAATATTGAATATATTGTTTGATGCTGAGACAAATAGAAGTCACTCGTTTTTAAAAAAGGAACCTCGTTTAGTTTTTCCGCATCGGAAATTACGGCACCCAAAAGAGCCTGCTCCGCTTCCAGGGAGTAAGGCATTTGGCGTATGGTTAGATTTTCTGCCATAACATCACCGTTCTGTGTCGGTATGTAAACCGACACCCTTTCTTTAGGGAATTTGCTTACGCTTCAACAACAACCTTAAGCTTTGCGCTTATTTCGGGATAAAGCTTTACATCAAGTATGTACTCGCCCACATTTTTGATATTGTCGGAAATTACTATTTTTCTTTTATCTACGTTTATGCCAAAATCTGCCGCAAGCTTATCGGAAATATCCTTTGCGGTTACCGCACCATAAAGCTTACCGTCGGAACCTCCGGTGGATTTGAATTTTACTACAATATCTTTAAGCTTTTCTGAAAGGGCAACGGCAGCTTTTTTGTCCTCTGCCTTTTTGTACATTTCAGCTTCGTTCTTGTTCTTAAGCTCGTTCAATATTTTTGCATTAGCTTCCATTGCAAGTTTTTTGGGGAACAGGAAATTGCGAGCATAACCGTCGGAAACATTGACAAGTTCGCCCTTCTTACCCTGACCTTTAACATCTGCAAGCAATACTACCTTCATTACAAATTACCTCCTGTACCGTTTTTATCATTAAAATGCTCATCTATGGCAAGATGCAACCGCTCTCTTGCCTGCCTCATGGTAGTTTCTTCCATAACCGTTGCAGCAGCTTCAAATCTACCGCCGCCGCCAAGCTTTTCAAGAATCAATGCTACATTTATACTACCGTCGGAACGACCCGAAATGTGAACGTTATTGCCCACCGTGCACAATGCAAATGATGCTTTAACAGAAGAAATACCAAGCATTCCATCGGCGGCTATAGACGCCATAAGGTGGTTTTCGGGCAATATATCACCGTCATAGTATGATATGCCTATACAATCCTTGTATAAAACCGTGTTCTTTCTGAACACCGCCTGTTTTGTATATTCCCTTATGTCAGGCTTGAACAATCCCTGTGCTTTTGCCAGCATTTTAGCATCCAAACGCAAATACATTGCGGCACCAAATGTACGCACGCCCATATTACGTGTAAGATGTTGAGTATCCAACATAATGCCTGCATACAAAAGCTCTGCCTCACCGGTTTTTAAAACAGAACGTTGAAGTGCCTGCTCCAAAACCTCACACATAAGCTCAGAAGCGGAGGATGCCGTAGGGTCAATATACTGAAGCAAAGGCGTAACCTCAAACTCGTTTGTCTGAACGTGGTGGTCTATAATTGCTACGTTTTGAGCGTTTTTGTATATATCCGGCGCCTCAAAAATAACAGGGTTACTTACGTCAACTATAACAACAAGGCTATCAGGTTCCAATAACTCCTGCCCACGAACACGGTCCACAAACACATTGTCATACTCATCAAGCCCTTCCAAAAGCCCCAAAGCAGTCTCCAAAGCCTTGTCGTCGGCATTTACAACGATATTTATAGGCTTTTGCAATTCCATAGCAAAGCGAGCAACTGCGCAGGCGGCAGCTATTGCATCCACGTCTATATTTTTATGCCCCATAACAATTACGTTTGAAGCAGAAATCATAAGCTCTTTAAGCTTGTCTGCCGTAACTCTTGACTTAATCTTGGTAGTACGCTCCATAGCCTTTATCTGACCGCCGTAGGAGGTGCTGCCTGTTTCGGTTTTAACAATAACCTGCGCGCCGCCTCTTTGAAAAGCATAATCCAACGCACTTTTTGCCGCCGCCTCTTTTTCTGTAAGGCTACCCTGTATACGCGCAAAGCTCATGGAAAGCGTGAGACGGTTACTGTCGCCCGCAACGGTGTTATTGATTTTTTCTATAATGTCAAATTTTTTGTTTATGTTAGGCGCAAACTTTTCTTCATCAACAAAAATAATATATTTGTCACGGTCATATTCGCGCACAATACCGTCCATTTCCGTAACCCAATTATACAGCTCGGTATACGCTTTAGCTACGGTTGAACGATAGCTGTCTTGTAAATAAGAGGAAATTTCCGCTGCGTTATCTACAGCCGCATAACCTACAATTATATTGCGGTTTTTAAGCATTGTTTCCAGCTGTGCCCTATCGGAAGCATCCACAAGCATAGCAAGAAAATAATTGTTGCCCATAGTAGAAACTTCCACAGGATAAACACTGAAAACCTTTTCGCCGCATTTTATATCGTAATGACTTTTTGCTTTTTTTAGCGCGGCATGGCTTATTGTGCCGCCGCAAAGCTCTTTACAGCTTTGACCGTATTTTATAGTGCCAAAATAATCTTTGTTTTCTGCAAAGGCTTTATTATACCAAGCCACGTTATCATCAGCAGAAATCATTATTATGGGCAAACCCAACTTTGTAAGGACATCCACCGTCAGCGTTGTCATTGCATTATCGGAACTAACAGGCACGTTTCTGTACTTAGCGTTAAAACGGTAATACAAATACGCACAGTACGCAACAGAGGCGATAAGAATTGTTACGGCAAAGAACAGATAAGAAGAAAGAAAAGCTATGACAGAAAACAAAAGCAATATAGCCGCGGCTATTACCGTATCTTTGTTTTCTTTTGCAAAAAATTTCAGTCTTTTCACTGTTTTTAGCCCTCCTTTTTATCCTGCTTAAAGGTTGCTGAAATCCCAATTACCGCAAGCATAAGGGTTAATATATTTATTATGGCGCTATTGAAAAACAACAGCAGAATTATACCTGTAATTATAATGTTGGAATTGCCCATGCGGAATTTGTTGCGTACAGCTCGAAAAGCCATAAGGAATACACCGCCGACTATTGCCAACATAACCGCATAAAATGCAGAGGTTTGGGGCAAGGTCAAAGTTTCGCCGCCAAGGAAAAGACAAATATAACAGATAATAAATACAACGGCAGAGCTTTTGGAAAGAACAAACTCCCACTTTCCGTTAGTGCCCGGAAGTCCGTCGTGCTTATTTACATCCAAATACAATAAAAGTCGTTTGGAAACAGCGGTAAAAATATATGCCGCCACATTACAAGCAAGTATTATTGTGCCAAACAGCATAGGCCGATATGTTTTTATATATGCAACCGTGTATGCCGCCACATCCGCTTCGGCAAGGCCATAATTTTTAGAGTTAGCGTTTAAAACGTTATATACGCTGTCATATAAATAATCTGCAAAATAGGCATACAACCCGTCATAGCATACGCCAAATGCTTCTGCTGACAAACTGCCGCATAGGTGATAGGTTATGATAACAAACTCTATACCCATACCCATTGCCAAGCCAAAAGAGGTAAGCGCAACCGTAAGCCTGCGTGAACATTTGCGGCGCATACAAACGCCGGCAAAAATTCCTGCAGGATAAAATACCAAGGGCATAGCGGATGCAATAAAGTCACGGCTTAGAAGGTATCCTAAACCATAAACGCACACTGGCACAGCAAACGCCAAAGCCGGCGAAGCGCTTGCCGCCAACACACCCAATACAACAGATGAAACAAGGGCAGCGGGAAGTATGCCTGATACATCAACGTATGTTGCCACAAGCGGCGGTAAAAGCACTGCTGCCAAAAACAAAGCAGCGTACTTAATTTTTGCGTTGTTTAACATAAATACTCCAGTAATAAACTAAAACCAAACTTAAATTTACAGCAAAGTTTCTTGCTTAAAAGATTCGTAAGCGACACCTGCCGCAGGTAACGATGATTTTCTGTATTTTTTCTCATTCTCCAGCTTTATGCAATTCTCCGTGCCGTAAACGGAAACGGCATTGATTACCTGCCCTCTCCGCAAGGTAAATATGGTTGCACCGGAAGAAGTTCTGGTAGTTTTTTCACAAAGCTGATTTTCGTGTATAAGCAAAGCCTTGGATGCGTTCGAGGTAACGAGATACTCTACCCCCTCGTCAATGGTGAAAGCCGCCACAAGCGGAGACTTTTCAAAGAACGCGCCGGAAAGGCGTTTCCTGTTTGTTTTTGTCTGATAAACGGAAATTGGAAGCTTTACAGCTTTACCGTTTTCAAAGAAAAGTGCCATCTGCTCCTTATAATCCTTAGTTACAAGCATACAAACAACCTTTTCGCCATCGTCAAATCCAAGAACCGACGGGATATAATCACCAAGAGCCGACGCCTTGCAGGAATCAAAACTATCAAGCTTAGCTTTGTACAGCTGTGCTCTATCAGTGAAAAACAGCAAGTCTGCCGTGTTAGAGGTTTCAAAGCTTTGATAAAGCTCATCTCCCTCCTTAAGCTTATGGACATTGCTTACGCGCAAGGAGGCGGGCAAGCATTTTTTAAAGAAGCCTTCCTTTGTAAGGAAAACCGTTGCCGGATAGTCCTCCACCTCGTTTATTATGGCGGTGTCGTCTATCTCGTCTTCATACACAAGCACGGTCTTTCTGGGCATACCGTACTTCTTCTTTATGGTTTCAAGCTGACTTATTATCTCATCGTGTATAAGCCTGTCACTGCCAACAATAACCTCAAGACGGGCTATTTCTTTTTCCAGCTCGTCTATCTCATCTATACGTTTAAGTATATAGTCCTTATTTAGGTTACGCAGTTTAATTTCTGCAACGTATTCCGCCTGTATCTTATCTATATTAAAGCCCTTCATCAGGTTAGGAACAACGTCCTCATCCCTCTCGGTCTTTCTAACTATCTTTATGGCTTTATCAATATCCAAAAGAATCTCACGAAGCCCGTAGAGCAAGTGAAGCTTATCGCTCTTCTTATTAAGGTCATAAGCGAAATTGCGTCGCAAGCACTCCGTACGGAAGGCACACCATTCTTCAAGTATTGCTGGAATACCCATAGTTTGCGGTACATTGCCTACCAGTATGTTAAAGTTACAGGCAAAACTATCTTCCAAAGGTGTGGACTTAAACAGCTTCGCCATAAGCTTTTCGTGGTCTGCACCACGCTTAAGGTCTATTGTTATTTTAAGACCGCTTATATCAATTTCATCACGGATGTCAGATATCTCTCTAATCTTCCCGTCTTTAACAAGGCTTACAATAGAAGCTATTATCTTTTCACCTGTGGTTGTATAAGGTATTTCGGTTATTTCAATAAGGTTTTCGCTTTTAATATACTCATATTTAGCCCTTATCTTTACCTTACCCCTGCCTGTTTCATAAATGCTTGCCAACTGCTCACGGTTATACACCAAAAGCCCACCCGTAGTAAAATCAGGTGCTTTGATTATATCAAGCAGTTCCCAGGTGCTTATTGTTCCGTTTTTAAGATATGCAATAGTAGCATCACATATTTCGTTAAGGTTAAAGGAACATATATTGCTTGCAAGACTTACAGCGATACCCATATTGGGAGATACAAGGATATTGGGGAAAGCCGTTGGAAGTATAGTAGGCTCGGTTTCGGTATTATCGTAATTAGGAACAAAGTCAACAGCGTCCTTATCTATACCGCCGAAAATTTCTTCGCTTATCTTTGCCAGCTTTGCTTCGGTATAACGGGAAGCCGCAGGCGGAGAATCGGAATAATGTTTGCCGAAACTCCCTTTCGATTCCACAAACGGGTGAAGCAAGGTTCCCTTACCCGTAGTAAGGCGCACCATTGTTTCGTAAATAGAAGCATCACCATGAGGATTAAGGGTCATGGTTGCACCTGCTATTTTTGCAGATTTAATAGTTGGCCCTTTTAAAAGCCCCATCTTATACATAGTGTACAACAGTTTTCTGTGACTGGGCTTAAATCCGTCAATAGCAGGTATAGCCCTTGAAATTATAACGCTCATAGCGTAGGGCATATAATTTGATTCAAGTATATCTGTTATATAACGCTCCGTTGCTGGTGCCGCAGGCACTTCCGGAACAACAGGCTGTTTCTTTTTCGCCATCCTTGGTTGTCCTCCGCTTTGTACTTAAACAAATCAAATATCGGCAAGGTCTACATATTTACCGCCAAATTTGGATATAAAATCTTTTCTGGCTTCTATATTATCGCCCAGAAGCACATCAAACATTTCAAAGGTCTTGTCCTTATCCTCGGGCATTATTCTTATAAGCCTGCGGGTAGCGGGTGCCATAGTTGTAAGAGACATCATCTCCGGTTCGTTTTCGCCCAAACCTTTAGAGCGCTGAAGAGTAAAACGAACATTACCAAGCTCCTCAAGAATTTTTGCCTTTTCTGCCTCGCTGTACGCAAAATATGTCTTACCGCCGGCGGTTATCTCATAAAGAGGAGTTTCCGCAATATAAACTCTTCCCTTTTCTATAAGCGTGGGCAGCAGGCTGTAAAACATAGTCAGCAAAAGCGTGCGTATTTGGAAGCCGTCTTCATCCGCGTCGGTACAAAGGATAATCTTATTCCAACGCAGTGCGTCATAATCAAAACCGGGAACACCCTTTGCGTGTTTGCCGCCTTTTATCTCAATACCACAGCCAATAACCTTGATAAGGTCCATTATTATGTCGCTTTTGAATATTCTGTCATAGCCGGCTTTAAGGCAGTTGAGAGTTTTACCCCTTACAGGGATTATTGCCTGAAACTCAGCATTTCTTGCAAGCTTACAGCTTGTCATAGCAGAGTCGCCTTCTACTATATAAAGCTCGCACTTTTCGGGGTCGCGGCTACGACAGCCCGCAAATTTTTCAACAGAATTGTTTATATCAAGAGGTGCAGTAAGCTTTGTTTTAGTCTTTACGCGCATACTTTCCGCAGATTCGCGGCTACGCTTGTTAACCAAAATCTGTTGGCAAATTTTATCAGCATCGGCACGGTTTTCAGCAAAATAAACCTCTATACTCTGACGGAAGAACTCCGTCATTGCTTTGTAAATAAACTCGTTGGTTATAGCTTTTTTTGTCTGATTTTCGTAAGAAGTCTGGGTAGAGAAAGAGCTTACCACCAAAACAAGAGAGTCCTCTACATCCGCAAAAGTTATTTTAGACTCGTTTTTATTATACTTGCCGTTGTTTCTTAAATAAGTGTCAACACTGCTTGCAAAAGCAAGACGTGCCGCTTTATCGGGAGAGCCGCCGTGCTGAAGGAAAGAAGAGTTGTGATAATATTCAATAAGGTTGACATCGTTAGAGAAACAGAAAGCAAACTCCATTTTAAGCTTATAATCGCTTTTATCTTCTCTATCCCTGCCCACGCGTTCTGCCGAATAAGAAACGGGGGCACTTATATAATTAACGCCAACCAGCTCTTCTACATACCCCTCTATCCCTTTTTCGTAGCAGTAGCTTTCGGTTTCAAAACTGCCGTCAGGATTCTGCCATTTAAGGTTTAGAGTAAGACCGCTGTTAACAACCGCCTGTTTTTTAAGGCAATCGCTGAAAAACGCGCGGCTTATATTTATATCGGTAAAAACTTCTCTGTCGCTTTTCCAGCGCACAACGGTGCCGCGCTTGTTTTTGGCACAATCTTCCTTAATCAGCTCCGTAACAGGCTCACCCTTCTGAAAGCCTATAGAATACTTAACACCGCCCGTATATGCGGTAACCTCCATAAACTCCGAAGCGCACTGGGTAGCACAGGCGCCAAGTCCGTTAAGACCCAAGGAGTACTCGTAAGCGCCGCCATCGTTGTTTTCGTATTTACCGCCCGCATAAAGCTCGCAGTAAACAAGCTCCCAATTGTAGCGCTGTTCTTTTTCGTTCCAGTCCAAAGGCACGCCGCGACCAAAGTCCTCCACCTGCATGGTGTGGTCCTTAAAAACGGTTATATTTATTGTGTTGCCGTAGCCTTCGCGTGCTTCGTCTATAGAATTGGAAAGTATCTCAAAAAACGAATGCTCACAGCCCTCAAGACCGTCGGAGCCGAATATTACCGCAGGGCGTTTGCGTACCCTGTCCGCACCCTTTAATGAGGTTATGCTTTGTGCATCATAATCTTTCTTTTCTATCTTCTTCGCCAAGGGTGTGTGCCCTCTCTTTCACTTAGTAAGTCTGCTTATTTAGGCTGATAAAAGCCTATCTTTCTGTATACCTTGCTTAAAGTCTTGCGGGCAAGATAAGCAGCGCGGTCTGCGTTGTTCTTAAGCATAGTGTTAAGATAATCTTTATCTTTAAGGATTTCGTTATATCTGTCCTGCAAAACGCCTAGAGAATCCGCGCAAACTTCAGCCACGGCCGCCTTGAATGTTCCGTAGCCCTGTCCGTCAAATTCTTTTTCGGCTTCCTCTATGGTCTTGCCCGTAAATGCACAGTAAATGGTAAGCAGGTTGCTCACACCGGGCTTATCATCAGAATATCTTATCTCACAGCCGCTATCGGTAACTGCACGCTTAATCTTGCGTATTATATCGTCACGCTTATCAAGTATGCCTACGCTGCCGCCGGAAAGGTCAGACTTACTCATCTTTTTTTCAGGCTCGGTCAGTGACATTATCTTCATACCTATTTTTTGAATATACGGTTCCGGCACGGTAAAGGTATCGCCGTAAACGCCGTTAAAGCGGTTAGCAATATCCCTTGTGAGCTCAAGGTGCTGTTTCTGATCAAGTCCAACGGGCACCAAATCCGTCTGATACAGCAAAATATCTGCCGCCATAAGAGCTGGATAAGTAAACAGACCTGCGTTAATATTCTCGGAATGGCGCTGAGATTTTTCTTTGAACTGCGTCATTCTGGAAAGCTCGCCAAACATGGTATAGCAATTAAGCACCCAAGCAAGCTCGGCATGTGCGGGCACATGGCTTTGTATAAACAGTATATTTTCTTCGGGGTCGATACCTGCCGCCATATAAAGCGCCAGTGTTTCCACACTTCTGCGGCGAAGCTCCGCAGGGGTCTGTCTTACGGTGATGGAATGCATATCCACAGAGCAGAACAGACAGTTATAATCCTTCTGCAAGCCGACCCAATTTTTAAGAGCACCCAAATAGTTGCCTATTGTAAGGTTGCCCGAAGGCTGTATGCCCGAAAATATCGTCTTCTTTTTTACTTCTGCATTATTTACATTAGCGTCCATTACAAAACCGCCTTTTCACAATTATACAATGTTTATTTTAACTCTTCTTTAAGTAAGTCACCCAAGCGCTTAATACCTTCAACTATATCCTCATCGGAAGGAGTTGAGAAGTTAAGACGGAAAGCGTTACTCTTTTGATTGGGGTCAGCAAGGAAGGTGGCACCTGAAACAATAGCAATCTTGTGTTCCATAGCCTTCTTAGCAAACTCTGCCGCATCGTAACCTTCGGGTAGTGTTGCCCAGATAAACATACCGCCTTCGGGTATTGTATGCTTTACACAGTCGGGGAAGCACTGGTTGATGCAGTAAAGCATAAGAGAACATCTTGAGCGGTAAAGGTCCTTTATCTGCTTGATGTGTGCATCGAGATTATATTCTTCCATAAAACGGGAAGCAAGCATCTGACTGAGTATATTGGTGTGGGTATCGCAAACCTGTTTAAGTACTATCGCCTTGTTTACAATATCTTTATGAGCGCAAAGGTACCCCAAACGCATGCCTGCGGAAAGTATCTTAGAAAAAGAGCCGCAGTATATTACTCTGCCGTCGGTATCAAGGCTCTTAATTTCGGGTTCGGGCACACCGGTAAAGCGAAGCTCAACATAAGGGTCATCCTCAAGTATAAACACATTATACTTCTGTGCAAGTTCAAGTACAGCCTTGCGCTTCTTCAAAGGCATTGTAATACCCGTAGGGTTTTGGAATGTGGGTATAAGGTATATGAGCTTAACATTTTTGTTCTCTTTAAGTGCCTTTTCAAGCTTCTCAACGTTAATACCGTCATCGTCCATATCAACGCCCACAAGCTTGAGATTATAAGCACGGAAAGCGTTAAGCGCTCCGATAAAGCTGGGGTTTTCGCAGATAACCACATCACCCTCGTTACAAAGCGCCTTGGCGGTAAGGTCTATCGCCTGCTGACCTCCTGTAGTGATTATAAGGTCGTCGTAATCAGCGCCAACATAGAAGCGTTCTTTCAAACGCTCAGAAATTTGCTTTCTAAGCTTGGGATAACCCTCGGTAACGCTATACTGAAGAGCATTGGTTGAGTCGTTTTTAAATATATCTGCAGCTATTGTCGCAAACTCCTCAACAGGGAACGACAAAGGAGAGGGGCTTCCCGCAGAAAAAGTAATTGCGCCTTCTACGGATATTTTTTTAAAAAGCTCCCTTATAGCGGAAGGCTTTAAGTCTTTACATCTGTCAGCAAAAGTAATTTCCATAAGTATATATCCCGTCCTTTCGGTAATTTTGCTTATAATATCGCATTATGGCATTATGTACTAATTTACATTATATATAAAAAATCAGAAAAGTCAACATTTAATCTTGAAATGTGCTTTGTTTTGTTGTATAATGGCGTAGTGATAAAATTAGTATAAGGAGGAAGATGTCTTCTTTTTGAGACATCATAAAAGTTATGGCTGAAAAAATTATTGCCGAGACTTCTGCCAGACACGTGCATCTCACAGCAGAGCATGTAGAAATTTTGTTTGGTAAGGGTCACACACTCACCCACAAAAAAGACCTTTCCCAGCCCGGTCAGTTCGCTTGCGAAGAAAGAGTTACCGTAGAGGGCCCCAAGTCCGCACTTAAGAATGTTATCGTTCTCGGTCCTACCCGCCCCGCTACACAGGTAGAGCTTTCTCTTACCGATGCACGCTCTATCGGCATCACCGCTCCCATCAAGGAAAGCGGCGACATCGCAGACAGTGCTTCCGTTAAGCTTATCGGCCCCGAAGGCGAAGTTGTTATCGAAGAAGGCGCTATCGCCGCTAAGAGACATCTCCACCTCACTCCCGAATCTGCTGCTGCCAACGGCGTCAGCGATAAGGAAATCGTTATGGTTAAGCTTGACACCGCACGCCCCCTTATATTTGACGATGTTGTTTGCCGCGTAAGCGAAAAATTTGCACCTGCGTTCCATATGGACACAGACGAATCCAATGCCGCTGCAGCTGCAGGCGTTGTATATTGCGAGATTATTAAAAAATAATATATAAAGGAAGGACACACAAATGCTCAATTATTCACACGAAGTACAGTCAATGTGCGTAGTAGCCAAGGGCCCCAAGCACGGTCCCGCCCCTATTCCCGAAGAGGGCAAGTGGGTTAAGTCTTACGAGATTAAGGATATCTCCGGTCTCTCCCACGGTATTGGCTGGTGCGCTCCTCAGCAGGGTTGCTGCAAGCTTACCCTCAATGTTAAGGAAGGCATAATCGAAGAAGCTCTTGTTGAGACTCTCGGTTGCTCCGGTATGACCCACTCCGCAGCTATGGCTGCTGAAATCCTTCAGGGCAAAACCCTCCTTGAAGCGCTCAACACCGACTTGGTTTGCGACGCTATCAATGTTGCTATGAGAGAAATCTTCAAGCAGCTCGCTTACGGCAGAACTCAGACCGCGTTCTCCGAAAACGGTCTTCCTATCGGTGCAGGTCTTGAAGACCTTGGTAAGGGTCTCCGTTCTCAGGTTGGTACCATCTTTGCTACCAACGCTAAAGGCGTTAGATACCTCGAAATGGCTGAAGGTTATATTCTTTCCGTTGGTCTTGATGCCGATAACGAAGCAATCGGCTACAAGTTTGTTCACCTCGGCAAGATGATGGATATGATAAAGAAGGGTGTTGACCCTAAGGAAGCTTATGAAAAGAACATAGGCAGCTACGGCAGATATGCGGACGCGGTTAAGTATATTGACCCCCGTAAGGAATAATTGAAGGAGGATACTGAATTATGGCACTTTTTGAAAGTTATGAAAGACGAATTGATAAAATAAACGCTTGCCTTGCAGAATACGGTATCGCCTCTCTTGAAGAAGCAAAGGAAATCTGCCTTGCTAAGGGTATCGACTGTGAAGCTATCGTTAAGGGCGTTCAGCCCATCGCATTTGAAAACGCAGTTTGGGCTTACACCGTAGGCTGCGCTATCGCTATTAAGAAGGGCGTTAAGACTGCTGCAGACGCTGCTGAAGCTATCGGCATCGGCCTCCAGTCCTTCTGTATCCCCGGCTCCGTTGCTGAAAACCGTAAGGTTGGTCTCGGCCACGGTAACTTGGGCGCTATGCTCCTCCGTGAGTCTACCAAGTGCTTCTGCTTCTTGGCAGGTCACGAATCTTTTGCTGCCGCCGAAGGCGCTATCGGTATTGCAAAGACCGCTAACAAGGTTCGTAAAGAGCCCCTTCAGGTTATCCTTAACGGTCTCGGTAAGGATGCCGCTTATATCATCTCCCGTATTAACGGCTTCACTTATGTAGAAACCGAATATGATTTCTATGCAGACGAACTTAAGGTTGTTCGCACCAAGGCTTACTCCGACGGTGACAGAGCAAAAGTTCGTTGCTACGGCGCTAACGATGTTCTCGAAGGCGTTAAGATTATGGAACACGAGGGTGTTGATGTTTCCATTACCGGTAACTCCACCAACCCCACCCGCTTCCAGCATCCCGTTGCAGGCACCTACAAGAAGCGTTGCCTCGAAACAGGTAAGAAATACTTCTCCGTTGCTTCCGGCGGCGGTACGGGCAGAACCCTCCACCCCGACAACATGGCTGCAGGTCCCGCTTCCTACGGTTTGACCGACACTATGGGTCGTATGCACGGTGACGCTCAGTTCGCAGGCTCCTCTTCCGTTCCCGCTCATGTAGAAATGATGGGGCTTATCGGTATGGGTAACAACCCCATGGTTGGTGCTACCGTTGCTTGCGCTGTTGCAGTTGAAGAAGCTGTTAAGTAAGCACTTCTCCCCCATTTCACGCACTAAAATGTGCGATAAAAGCTAAATAACACATTGGACACATCATTTTGTAATGTATTTACATGATGTGTCCAATTTTTTTAGGAGGCTTTTATGAAGAAAAAACTGCAAATGGTAAGCAAAAAAATAACCCTTGAGGAGGGCTTTGAAAAGTATATTTCAAACTGTAAGCTACGCAATTTAAGGCAAGGCACTATCACCCACTACAGGCAAAGCTACACACAGATTTTAAAGTTTTTTGACCCCGATATGCCTTTGTCTGATTTTACGTCTGAGGACTACGACAGCTACGTGCTTTATCTTAAAAGTTATCTGACAAACGATGTAAGCATCAACTCTTATCTCAGAGATTTGATAACAACTATGCACTTCCTTATGGACGAGGGCTATGTAGCACCCTTTAAGATGTCAGCTATAAAAACAGATAAGCACCACGTTGAAACGTATACGGACGAGGAGCTTTCCATATTGCTACAAAAGCCAAATATAAAAAAGTGTAGCTTTATAGAATATCAATGTTGGGTGATAACAAACTTTTTGTTTTGTACCGGTGTAAGGCAACGTAGCCTTATGTATATCCGTGTTAAAGATCTTGACACCGACAACAGCGTTGTAAATATCACTACAACGAAAAACAGAAAGCCCCTTATAATTCCTCTCAATAACAGTCTTAATAGTATTATGATTGAGTTTTTGAAATACAGGCAGTATCAGTCAGTAGACGATTATCTTTTCTGCAACGCCCATGGGCAACAGCTTGTAAAAAGCACTTGTTATCACATGCTTTATGACTACAACAAACGCCGTGGAGTGGAAACTACGGGAATCCACAGATACCGCCACACCTTTGCCAAGCAATGGATAACAAACGGCGGAAACGTTGTAACCCTCTCAAGGCTTTTAGGACACAGCAACCTTGCCATTACGCAAAACTACATAAACCTCCTTATAAGCGACCTTAAAACGCAGGTTGAGGAAATAAACCTGCTACAAAAATTCGCTCCAAAAGAGAAGATAAAGTTAAGGTAACACTTCCCTTTTGTATTTGGATTAAGGTATTACAAATCATTCTTAATTGTTCTTAATTGTTCTTAATTGTTCTTAATTGAATTAAATCATTTCAAAACAGATTAAAACGCTTTTATTTACTTCAAAACATTGTAAATGAAAGCGTTTTGTGTTTTTATAATGCTTTTTTGAAAAAAGATTGACAAAAGAGGAATAAAATGGTATACTCAATATGCAAAACAAACTTAATATATAAATGATATGGGGTATTCTAATTTTTAGGGATATCTTTATCTCTTATACCCAAATTTGCCGTTTATATTTGTAAAATGCAAATTCCGGCGGCTGATTTCGGGGATATCCTATCTCTGTATATTAAGTTTGTTTTGCGACAATCGGAGTTTGTGTTTTAATGCGCTGACTTCGGTTGGCGCATTTTTTGTTATACAATAGGAAGGAGATAGTATGAAAAAATTTGCCTGTGAAATGTGCAATTCAACTGATCTTGTAAAAAAGGAGGGCTTGTTTGTTTGTGAAAGTTGTGGAATGAAATATACTCACGATGAAATCCGCAAGCTTTATGTTGAGGTAACAGGATCCGTGAAGCTTGATCATTCCGACGAAGTCGTTAACCTATACAAAGCAGCGCGCAATGCGAGGCAAGCTGAAGATACAGAAACCGCTTTAAAAAATTACGAAGCAATCATCAAGCACAACCCAGATAGTTGGGAAGCTATGTTTTATATAACAATATTGAGAAATACCTCTATAACATACGAAGAAATCGAAAAAGCAGCGATAAATATATATAACTGTTTACCCAAAGTGTTTGATTTGATAAAATCAACAGTTAAAAACATGAATGAACAAAAAGCGATTATAGAGATAGTTACAGAAGAATGTTATGAGATGGCAAGTTGGTATTTTACAGAATCCGAAAACTACTATAAGTCTTTAGCGAAAAGCAACGGATTGAGGACAGCCGGAAACCTTTTATCTTCTGCATCTCTTATAGGCTCAGCATTTGACAATGTATCTAATTACGGCAAGGCAACAGGTGCAATTGATGGCGCATCGGGTGCGCTGTCAGCGGCAAATCTCACGGTCGAAAACACAAATAGATGTATGCATATCACTAATATTATGGTTGTTTGTGGCAATCAAATTGAACAAAAATTCGATATGAAAGACTCTAAGTATTCCGAATATGCCGTATGGTGTTGGATGAAAGCAATTGATTTCCAACAAGAACATAAACTTGCGCACAGAACGCAAAGTATTATGACCGAAGATGCGCTCAAATCACTGACCGGTAAGATAGAAAAATATTCGCAAAACCACAACCAAAACGACTCTTTAGGCTTGTTAATGATTAAGTTCGACGCTAACGCAGGTGCGGCAACAGAGTTGTGGTATTCTCTTGATGGAGGAGAAAAACAAAAGTTAACAGTAGGTGGTATGGCACAACACCGTTTGCCCCTTGGCGAACACACGATTAAAACTCTTAATCCGCTTAGAAAAAAATCTTACACTTTTGAATTAAAATCCGCAACAACAATAAACATCCTTGCTAAAGCATTTTCTATGAAAATATCTCAATGAAGCATGGTACATCTTTGAAAAAATACAAAGTAAGTTTATCGCGTTTATACATAAAACCGATAAACGGCGTTTGACATTCATCCCCTTCTCCAAAAGAGAGGGGATTTTTCTTTGCCCTCTCCGAGTGGCGGTGATTATTTGAAAAAGTTTTTTCAAAAATATTTTTACATGCACATTTGTGTGCACGTATATCAAAGTCGATATGCTATACTTTACTCACAGGCAAGGGAACAAGCCCGAAGCCCAAAAATAATAATTTATATTTAAAAGGAGACATTGACTATGGCAAACAGAAGAATTACTTTCAGCGAAGACTACAAGAAGGCTTACGTTACAAAGACTTTCGCAACTAAAGCAAGAACCTATGGAACTTTCGAATTTAAAGAGTGGCGTGAAGTTACCGCACAGTTCAAAGACATCAAAATGGAAATCAGAAAACCCAAAAGACAAAATGCTTTTAAGCTTACTTATGAAAACATGGAAACCTTTATTAAATCTCAGCCCGATTCCGAAAAGCTTATAAAGGAATTTGAAACGGTTAAGGCAAGCTCAAAGCTTACACGCTCCCCCATCAGCTATGTCAAGAGATGGTTTGAACAAACATTTAAAGACAATGAAGATTACAAGGCTTTAAAGAATATAGACAACGATGACCAAGAGACAGACACCCAAGAGATAACCGAAGAAAAAGCATCAGCATAATTAGGAGGTAATAATAATGGCTAACGAAAACAGCAAAATCAAGGGTTATAAAATCGATTATCAGAACAATTTATTTATTATGAACTTGAAGTTCCAAAAGAAAGCAGCAGAGTATGGGTC
>JAFQHL010000062.1 GCA_017397955.1 Clostridia bacterium | reverse complement strand
GAAGAAAAAGCATCAGCATAATTAGGAGGTAATAATAATGGCTAACGAAAACAGCAAAATCAAGGGTTATAAAATCGATTATCAGAACAATTTATTTATTATGAACTTGAAGTTCCAAAAGAAAGCAGCAGAGTATGGGTCGGCGGAATACGAAATACGTAAAAGCGTCCTTGCGGACTTCCCTACTATGAAAACAGTAGTAAAATCCGGTAGAACCAAGAAGGCACCTCGTTATAATAAAAACTTTACTTACGATAATATGTATCTATATCTTAGCATCCAAGAGAACAGCAAAGATTTAATTGAAAAATTTGTAGAAGTTAAAAAGCAGTCCAAAGGACAAAAGAGCCCTTACAAGTTTGTTAAGGATTGGTTTGTAAGCGTATTTCCCGATTACAGAACACCCTCTCCAAAAGAGAAAGAAACTAAGGGCGTAAAATCCACAGTTAAAGAGGTTTTTGAATCTACATTTAAGAAGGCATCTTAACAATGAAAAAGTTTAAGAGAATAGTGTTTTGGGAACGAGAGGATTTATATATTCCTCTTGTTCCCTTTTCTTTTAGAATCTAAATCCTATATTGTTCTGAGTTGGTTGATAACCGCTATTATTTATCCAACTATTTACAGAACTATTTATATTATTTATTTCTATATCCTCCGGCGGTTTGGATTTAACGACAGCCGGACTATTCCATTCGAGAGACGAACTCCAATCAAAAGGTTGAACGGTTGTCGTTTCTTCACTTGCAACCGAGCTACGCGTTTGCGGTGTTTCAAAAAATTCAAACCTATTCCCTGCCGTTGGCACAAGATAACCTTTATCTATGAGCTTTTTGAATTGGTCTGAACACGTTGAGCGTGGCATCCCTATGGCTTCAGATACATGCGCCGGTGAAAATGCTAACTCAAAATTGTCAGCGTTTGATGCTAAATATAGATACAGCAACAAGCCGTGGGCTCGCAAATCGCGAGCCGCAGCCTGCCACGTGGAATTTTTAATTCCTAAAAAATCCCTCTCCACCTTTTCACGGTGTATTTTTATTACCCGTTGATTTGGGTATGTTACTGGGGGCATATTATTTCTGACCTCCTATCTTTTTAATTTCGTTGTTAAGGCTTTTTACGGCTTCAGATGCCTCGTCCTTGAGTTGAACGCTTATGCGTTTCATAACTTCGGCGACAACATCTTTTATAAGTTGTTCGTATTCACGGCGTTTGTAGACGGGATTATTCATTTCTTTTAGCTGTCTCCAAATAATTTTGTCCGCTTCTGTTGGGTCAGCGTGATGAAACGCCATTTCTTCTACTATTGAGGTATACATAAAACATGTATCTCCTTTCTGATTTAAAATATTTTATTAAGGTAACTTTCTTTACCTTACATATATATTATACAAAAATTTTTTTATAAAGTCAAAAAAGCACCGGCGAATCGAGACAAAATGCCTCGCTCAAGCTAATTTATTGCTTTGGCTTTTGGATATATAAAAGCGGTAGAACGCACCTCGGTGCGTTCTACCGCTTATCTGTATTTATCGTTATTCTAAAAGCAAATATAATTTGGGGGAGAGTTAAGCACAAAGCTTTGAAAGTGCACTTTCAAAACAGAAAATCCCAAAAACCACTCCCCTATTGGCTTTCCTCTTCCTTGTCCGGCACATATTCCATCAAATCCCCCGGCTGACACTCAAGCACACGACAAAGCCTGTTTAGGGTTTTGGGGTCTAAACCGCCCTTGCTGTTTCTTAGATTTGTCATTGTGCCCTCGCTAATAAGCCTTGTCTTACGGATTTTATAAGTTGTGTAGCCTTTGTCCTTCAACATCGCGAAAAGCTTATCATATACAATAGCCATAATAAAAACCTCCTAATTTTCCTTGTAGTTATTATACACCAAAGTATGCACGTTTTCAAGTGCACAAAATGCACAAAAATATTCACGAAACTTTGTGCATGAAGGATATTGACTGTGCACGTCGTTTCGTGTATAATATATACAGACGGGTGAGATAAACCCGAACAAAATTAAAGGAGATTTTACTTATGTCTAAGAACGAACTCGTAGCAAAAATCGAAGCATTACAGGAATGGGAGGCTCTTATGGAAGAAGCAAAAAACGAAGCGGAAGCGCTAAGAGACAGCATAAAAGCTGAAATGCTTGACCGAGAGACGGAAGAGCTTGAAGCCGGTGCTTACATTGTAAGATGGACTTCCGTTTTAAGCAACAGATTTGACACAACAGCTTTTAAAAAGGAATACAATGAGCTATACCAACGCTTCACAAAGCAAGTAGCAAGCAAAAGATTTTCAATAGCATAAGAAAAATCTCCAAGCCAACGCCGTCCAAAGCTTACAGGCAAGGAGCTCCACCCAAAAGGGCGTGATTATTATACCATGCCCTTTTGGAAAAATCAATACAAAAGGAGTAAAACAAAATGAAGCAATTAACAAGCTATAACAGAGTGGCAGGGTATCTTAATAAAGTATTTGATTTACTGAACGCAGAGTTTTTTGAAAGTGCACTTTCAAGACCAACGATAACAATACAATCCACACCAAAAGCCTACGGACATTTCACCTTGAGCGATAACACATGGGTTTCAACGGTTGGCGGAACGCACGAAATAAACATTGGAGCAGGAACGTTGGCAAGACCCATTGAGGATGTATGTGCTACACTTCTACACGAAATGGTACATTACTTTAATTACATAAACAAAATACAAGATTGTAGCAGAGGTAACACATACCACAATCAAAAGTTCAGAAAAGAAGCCGAGGCACGTGGGCTGTGCGTAGAGCGTAGTGATAAATACGGTTGGTCTCACACTTCACCAAACGAAAGGCTTATAAACTTTGTAATTGATAACCAACTGACGGATATACTAATCAACCGCAACGAGCTATTTGCTTTCAGAGTTGGTGGAACGGGAACGCACGAAGGTGGAGCAAGCACAGGTACAACACCCAAAACCTCAAGCACACGCAAATACGTTTGTCCGTGTTGCGGTATGAGCGTAAGAGCGACACGCGAAGTCAGAGTTGCTTGTATCGACTGCGACCAACAGCTAATTGAAGAGTAGATTTCAAATACATCAGTAAAAACGTTTAACGTTTCAAAACTTATAAGTTCTGACACCGCTTCCCTTGCGGTATCAAAAGTTAGTGCCAAAAGGCAAAAATCGGTGTCAGAACTTAGTGTCATATAAAGGAGCAAAAAATGATATACGGATACGCAAGAGTATCAACGGCAACCCAAGGCAGAGACGGCAACAGCGTTAAAGAACAAGTTGAAGCCTTAAACAAATATGGTTGTGCTGAGATAATAACCGAAGCATTTACCGGAAAGACTATGGAACGCCCAAAGTTTGGTGCTCTATTGGACAGGCTCCAAGAGGGAGACACCTTAGTTGTGTGTAAGCTTGACCGCTTTGCAAGGACTGCTATTGACGGAGTTCAGACCGTGCGTGATTTGTTTAATCGTGGTATTAGGGTTCATATACTTAATATGGGGCTTATTGAGAATACGCTAACCGGCAACCTAATATTGACTGTAATGCTTGCCTTCGCTGAATATGAGCGTGGAATGATAGTTGAACGCACACAGGTAGGAAAAAGCGTTGCCAAGCAAAACCCCGACTTTAAGGACGGCAGACCTAAGAAGTTCACTTCCATTCAGATATCACACGCCCTTGAACTGTTGGAATCCGGCAAAAGCTACACACAAGTTAAAGCGATAACCGGCATCAGCAAGAGCACACTTATAAGAGCTAAAAGAAATAGATAAGCGGAGACGGCAACGAGCAAAGTTGCCGTCTTTTCTCTGCTGTTGGAAAGTGTGGATATTGAAAGAAATAGCAAAATATGATACACTAATACAAACCACGTTGGAGGTGTATTATGGATAACCGCAAAGCAGGATACAAAAGACCAAACCAAAAGCAAAAAGCCTTATTGATAGCCCACATCTTACTTAAATACACAGACGAAAACCATAAACTATCACTTACTGATATACAAGAAAAACTTGAGCTTTACGGTGTTGAAGCAGACGTTCATACCATCGGCAGAGATATAAGAGAACTTGCCGAATTATTTGATCCTGATGCGGAGTTTGATATTGACGACGACGAAAGACCGCAATACAAGATCGTATATGACCGCACCGGCAAGAAGGGCGAAAAGGGCTTTAAGATAGAAAGGCGACCTTATGACTTTGAGGAAATACAGCTTCTTGCCGAATGTGTTAATTCTGCCAAGTTTATTACCGAAAAGCAAGCCGAGAGGTTTAGAGAGATAATAACAAACAGCCTTTGTAGTATCCATCAAGCCGAGCATTTAAACAACGAGGTTTTTGTGTTTGACAGACCAAAGACGAAAAGCAGTTCTCTTGTTGGATATTTCAGCACTATTACCGAAGCCATAAGAGAAAATAAAAAGATTAAGTTCAAATACCTAAAATACGATATTGATAACCTTGAAAAGCAAATTACACGCCGTAAAGGTGATTATTACATTTACAGCCCTTTTAAGGTTTTAAGCAACGAGGGCAATTTTTATTTATTAGCTTACGGCGGTAAAAAGAAAAAGATGATAACCACCTTCAGAATAGACCGTATGAAAGATATTAAAATCATTGACGAGCCAAGAGAAGGCAACGAAGAATACAAGCGGATTGATTTTTCAAGTTTTACAAGGCGTGTTTTTTCTATGTATCGCGGTGATAACCAAAGAGTTCAGATAAGATTTACTAACAACCTATTGGATGCGGTAGTTGAACGCTTTGGCGTTGATGCCTTTTACAAAAAGATTGATGATAAACACTTCTCCGTATCGGCGGAAGTAGAAGTTAGCGACCCGTTCTTTGGTTGGATATGCGGATTCGGCAAACGTGCGGTTATTACAAGTCCCGATTGGGTGGTAGAAAAAATGAAAGCCTTTATTACCGGTATTCAAAGCAAATACGAATTGGAATAATTAAGAATCATTAAGAATGATTAAGAACAATTAGTAATGCTTTGTAATGATTTAGACCCCTTTATAATAATGTGATTCACTTTGTAAAAAATCGAAAATGATGTGATTCGCTTTTTTCTTTAAAATAATGCCTCTAAACTATTGACGAAATATGATTCGTATGGTAGTATGTGAATCCTTATTCGCGTGATGTGTTCCTTGAATAACAGGTTTAATGTAAATTAGAAGGCTTTTCCCGCACTTTTGGAGAGGGCGACAGCCCTCTCGCGTAGAAATGATGGGTCTTATCGGTATGGGTAACAACCCCATGGTTGGTGCTACTGTTGCTTGCGCTGTTGCAGTTGAAGAAGCTGTTAAGTAATTAACGCTTGCTTGGGGGTGGTGCTACCGTTGCTTGCGCTGTTGCAGCCCACGAAGCTGTTAAGTAAGCACTTCTCCCCCATTTCACGCACTGAAATGTGCGATTAAAGCTAAATTTACACCCCAAGAAGTCGGCATACTTCTTGGGGACCCCGAAAACACATTGGACACATCATTTTGTAATGTATTTACATGATGTGTCCAATTTTTTTGCACCAAATATTGACAACACACAAACTTTGTGATAAAATAGTATCGGCAAACAAACTGAATATATACAAACGTGGGATATTTCTGCTTTTTTGGGATATCTCTGTCCTTTGTTGTTTAATCATATGGGAATTATATTTGTAAAATGCAAATTCCGTTCCTATATGATTATGTGGTATTCCACTTTTGTATATAGTTTGTTTGCCGACAATCGGAGTTTGTGTTTTAATGCGCTGACTTCGGTTGGCGCATTTTTTATTATAAATAAAATTAAAATTTGGAGGAAAATTAATATGAAAAAGTTACTTAAACGTTTTCTATCGTTAATGATAGCCTTTGTTTTTGTTATTGGTTGTCATTGCGCCACGCCAAACAATGTCATCAGGGTATCGGCGGCGTACGAAAACACCCATACAAACACAGGCAATCAAGCAGCTGATATTGTGGCAGTAGCCCAAACTCAAATTGGATATCAAGAGGGTTCAAGCAACAGCAATAAATACAGTGCAGCATTTGGTGTCTACAACGTTGCTTGGTGCGCATATTTCATTTCGTGGTGCGCCAAAGAAGCCGGTATCAGTGGTTCTATAATTAATCGCCAAGGAATAGCGAGTCCTTTTAGCGGTTATTTCAATATTCCCAACACACATGGTCGTAGCAATTATTTTCCAAAGCCTGGCGATTTGGTGTTTTACGGTCCTAATAGTAATGGCGATCACTATCATGTCGGAATAGTTGAAACGGTTAATAAATCAACAGGTTATATAACAACTATCGAAGGAAACACCAATAGCAACGGTAGCAGTGAAGGATACATTGTATACAGACACACAAGACACTATCAACACCAAAACATATGTTGTTACGGAATACCCAATTATAGCGGTGATCATAAAATAGATTACTCCTATGGAACGAACTTTACCGCTTATCCCAAAGTAACAATTACCGCCGAAAACATTTTTGACGCAAATCATAGTCAGATAAGTTCAACCGCTTGGATTGGAACATCCGATCAATGCACAATACATGAAGTATACACGGATGGATGTTGTTTAGTATCTTATCCGCTTGATACGGGCGGCACCAAGACTGTTCATAGCAAAATTTCACTGTTTGATATACATATACATAGTTATACGGGACAAAGAGTTTACGAAACAGACCATCCTCACGTTATTACGCAAAGATGCGTTGATTACGCTTCTTGTGGTGGATATATAGTTACCGGTGAATATGCTCAATCAAATACATGTCAACAATGTTGGCATGTTAATTGGTATGTTTCAGCAGCTTCAATATCTGTTAAAACGGGTCAAAGTGAATCTGTTAATATTTCTATTGATGGAATTTGGCCAGATACAGCTAAAGTGTTTTCAGAGTGGGACGAATCGCTGTTTAACTATACACTTAGTCAAGGAGTTTTAACTGTAACTGGTTTAAAAAGTGGTATAGGAAAAATCGAAATAAGTATATATAGCGACAGCGCCAAATCTTATATTATTGGTTCAAAGTCAATATCGGTTACCGTCTCCGATTCAATTACTCACACACCGCTAAGCATCAACTCTTCCAACAGCGCTACCATATCCACGGGCGGTGATATGAAATACTACTCATACACTCCGTCTACAAGTGGTAAATACGTTATATATTCCACGGCATCCGATGATACCAAGGTTCATCTTTACGATGCAAGCCTTAACGAATTAACAAATAACGACGACGGAGGTGACAACAGAAACTTCCGTTTGGAATACAATTTAACTGCTGGTACTAAGTACATTTTCGGTGTAAAATATTACAGCTCTTCTACTACGGGCACGATCCCCTTTGTTTTTGGTAGAGTATACACTATTACCTATAACGGCAACGGCGGTTCTGGCGCTCCTCCTTCTCAAAGCAAGGATTATGGCAAGGACATAACTTTAAGTAGCACCATTCCTACAAGACCAAACTACACCTTTAAAGGTTGGTCTACAAGCAGTTCTGCCACAACTGCCACATATCAACCCGGCTTCACTTTTTCTACCAATTCAAACACCACCTTGTATGCGGTGTGGGAACTTAATCCTACAAACATAAGTGTAAACTCTTCCAACAGCGCAGTTGTTTCTACGGATGGCCAAATGAGGTATTATACGTATACGCCTACAACCAGCGGCAAGTTTGTAATATACTCCACAGGTTCGTCTGACACCAAGGTTTATCTTTACGATTCATCTTTGACCGAGCTTGATAGCGATGATGATGGTGGCGACTCCACCAACTTCCGTTTGGAATACAATTTAACTGCCGGCACTAAGTACATTTTCGGAATCAGGTATTACAATTCGTCTAATACAGGTACAATCCCCTTTACCTTTGGTAGAGTATACACTATTACTTATAACGGCAACGGCGGTTCTGGCGCTCCTCCTTCTCAAAGCAAGGATTATGGCAAGGACATAACTTTAAGTAGCACCATTCCTACGAGACCAAACTACACCTTTAAAGGTTGGTCTACAAGCAGTTCTGCCACAACTGCCACATATCAACCCAGCTCCACTTTCTCTACCAATTCAAATACCACTTTGTATGCCGTTTGGCAAGCAAACTCTTATACCGTAACCTTCAAGGATTGGGATGGTACCACACTTAAGACCCAAACTGTAAACTACGGCGGTGCGGTGATCGCACCCTCTGCTCCCTCGCGCACGGGCTATACTTTTGCAGGTTGGGACACATCTTCAACCGCTGATTATGCTTCGTATCAGCCCGGCGATTCTTTCGTTGCTACAAGCGACACTACACTTTATGCTATTTGGGATGTAGTTTTCGATGATACGGAAGAGCCTTCCGAGGAAGTGTCCTCCGAAGAAGAGCCCTTTGAAAGCGAACCTTCCGAGAGTGAACCCTCCGAGAGTGAACCTTCCGAGAGCGAACCTTCCGAGAGTGAACCTTCCGAGAGTGAACCTTCCGAGAGCGAACCTTCCGAGAGCGAACCTTCCGAAAGTGAACCTTCCGAGAGCGAACCCTCCGAGAGTGAACCTTCCGAGAGCGAACCTTCCGAGAGTGAACCTTCCGAGAGTGAACCCTCCGAGAGCGAACCTTCCGAGAGTGAACCCTCCGAGAGCGAACCTTCCGAGAGTGAACCCTCCGACGACATAGCAAATATCCTTTGCGGTGACGTGAACGGCGACGGTGTAGTCAACAGCCTTGATGCGGCGCAGACACTTAAGCACGACGCACAGCTTATTGTCCTTGATGTCGCTGCTTATGTGGCAGCGGACGTTAACGGCGACGGCATAGTTAACAGCCTTGATGCGGCAATGATTCTTAAATACGATGCAGATATTATCGATAGCTTTTAAAACCCACGCTTAACACTAAACTATACTTGTCTTCCCCTCTCAGGCAGAGAGGGGATTTTTCTTTGCATTCCCTATATATTGCGCCGATTGTTTTTGCAAAGTGATATTTTCAATTGACAAAACCATATTCTTTTGTTATAATTAACAACAATAACTAAAAGGAGATATAATTTATGTGCAGTTTGTTAAAAAAGATTTTTTGCCTTACGCTTGCTGCAGGGCTTAGCCTTAGCTGTTTTGCCGCCTGCGGCAAAGAAGAAACCGCTGACAGCAAGGACGATGCAAGCAAGGTAGAACAAAGCAAAGCTGAGGAGAATAATAGCGAAGAAAGCTCTGTTATATCCGAAAACGAAAGCATTGATGCTGATACTACAGAAGAGTCCTCTGCTTCTGAGGACTCCGAAGGCAGACCTCATCGCCCCGACAGACCCGATCGCCCCAACAGACCGCAAAACGGCGGTAACAGACTGCCCGAGGACAGTGACATTAAAGCTGACCCTATAGACAGTTATTTTGACAACTCGGTATTTATAGGTTACTCCATAATGATGCATTTTGGCAGATATATAGGTGAATGGCGCGAAGAGGTTGACGAAAGCATACTTGGCACGGCTCACTTCTGTGCAGGTGTAAGCGTTGGCTTTACCGTTGACCGTATACAGACCCCCGATATGCCCGACACCTCTTTGCCTTTATACCAGGGCAAGGCATATAACTTTGCCGACCTGCCGGCGGCAACAGGCTGTGATACACTTTATATAGGGCTTTCCGGCTACAGCGACCTTAAACGTGCACCCGTAACCGAAATGTGTGTTGAAACCGCGTTTAACGAAGCGGTTATGGGGATTCAACGTATCAAGACAAAGAACCCAGATATTAAGATAGTAATACTTTCCTGCACATACAATACAGAAATCTTTGAAGGGCTTACCAAAGAGAGATGCACCAACGCGCAGGTGCTTGAATACAACAATCTTGTACTTGATTACTGCACCCAGAACGGTATTGACTTTATAGATGTTTCCACCATGCTTACCGACGAAAAAGGTTTGCTTAACGAAGAACTTAGCAACGACGGTGAATATCATTTGCTCAAGAACACCTATTTCTATTGGCTTGAAGCGCTTAGAGATTATGCAGAGCAGAAGCAAGCAGGAACATGGCAAAATATGGAGGATATGCCTACCCTCCCCGCTTTTTAAACCTTAATATCAAAAGCTCCGACAATCCTTGGACTGTCGGAGCTTTTCTGTATTTATATTTCTAATACCTGTGCGGTGGAAATGTAGTTCAGTCTTTCGCCCATTAAAGATTTAAGATAACGGTATTGGGCTAATCCCGTACAATGACAGGTATAAAAGTCCGCACCAAGGCTTAAAAGCTCTGCAGCAGCAGAAGCAAGCCGCAGGGCGCCCGCGCCTTCAGTTTCTATTTTTGAAAAATGAAAGCCACCGATAAAAACATCCGGATTTAACAGCTTGGCAATGTTAACCGCACCTTTGTGAGAACAACCGCTGAACACTACTCGCCTGCCCCGCTCCTCAATAACAAGGTACTGCTCATGAAGGAACACATCGGGATTTTTAACGCCGTTAGTTTCAACAGTAAGACCGGCGCTGTCAATTTTTTCAGTACTTATTTTGTTATTAAGACATATAAGGCTTATACCGCTTTCGATTGCAAACGTTTCGCTATCCGTAAAAACAAAGCGTTCATCGCCAACCAAAGATTTGTCAAGCCCTATGTATTTATCAGAAGCGTTATAGTAATCGGCAAAAGCGCGGGACGACATATAAACGGGAGCTTTTGCGTTAAGCCGCAGGAATTCTTCCAAGCCGCCACCGTGGTCATAATGCCCGTGCGAAAGGACACAATAATCCACCTTTGATACATCCACGTCTAACGCCATAGCGTTTTTTGCAAACAAATCGCTCTGTCCCATGTCAAACAATATACGTTTGCTTGCTGTTTCTATATATAAGCTCAGCCCATGCTCTGCCCTACACAGAGGGGTAGATGTTGTATTTTCGCTTAACACTGTTACCCGCATAATTAACACCGCCTTTTTTACCATTATACCATTCTTTTATAGAAAACGCAAGTTTGTCGAATTATGTATACAAGTTTTTCTTGACAAATTTTGTCAAAAGGCTTATAATTATGTCAAGAAAGGAGATAGAGATATGAAGCAAATTATCAGACAGATAGACGAAACGGGACGTATTGTTTTACCTAAACCTTTTAGAGAAATATTAGGCGTTAACCTTAAAGACAATGTTGTTATGTCTTTGGGCGAAAACGAGATTATACTTAGAAAAGCGGGCACGGAGTGCAGTCTTTGCGGCGGCGAAGGAATTGTTGAATACAGAGGAATTTTGCTTTGCAAAAACTGTGTTGACGATATTGCAACCAGAGCAAAAGACTGATAGAACCAATACATTACACTACTTAAGAAGCCGAAAAACGGCTTCTTTTTTATTGGTTTGTAAAACTTGTTGATTTATGAAGAAAAAAGTGTTATAGTATCAAATGAGGTGTTTTTATAACAATGTCTAGATTTTTTAAATATATATTTTCCATTATAATTTGTATGGTCATGCTTATAACCGTCATCCCGCAAAACAAAGCTATTGCCTATGTTTACACCGACGGGTTTGTGACCGTAGGTGAGGTTACTTTCCCCTTTGCAGAATATATGCCCGGTGACTATTTTACAAAAAACGGCAAAGCCTGTACCTGCCACGACAATACGGCGATAAATTGCGTTGCTTCGGGCGAAAGCTGCAACTGCCTCCGCCTTGTAAATATCGACGGAACGGAAGTTGATTTGCTTGCTGTTCAATGCATAGGATTTGCTCGGTATACGTTTTACAGACTTTTTGGTTTTATAGATGCTGACTTCAACAGTCATCTGTTTTACAATGCAGGCACTATTGAAGCGGGAAATGTTAGCGCACAAAGCGTTAAACAGCTGATAACACGGCTTAAACCCGGTGCACACATAAGGTACAAACTGGCGTATACACAGCATTCCGTAATTCTTTTAAGTCAAAACAATGAAGGGTTTACCGTCTATCAGGCAAATGCAGGCGGTAACGGAATAGATAGCAGCCCTTGCGTTGTTTCTACAAAGACCTTTACTTGGGAGCAGTTTGCAGAAACCGCGTACAGAGGGATAGTTTTTGCAAATATGCCCGTTAATTACCCGCAAGACTTAGGTTTTTCGGAAAATCCATACGGTGACGAGGTACCTACGGGTACATACGTAACTACCGATAACCTTAACCTTAGAAGCGGTGCCGGAACCGAATATGAATCTCTGACGGTTATTACCGCCGGCACGTATTTGTTGGTAGATGAGATATCCGCAAACTGGGGACACGTTGTTTATGAAGGGCTTGAAGGATGGGTTTCTTTAGGTTATGTGAGCTATGTAGAACGGCTTACCCCAAAGGAGGAGAGCGGTATAACTGTTAAGGATGGGTATATATACGGAATTCCTACCGCTACCACACCTATGGCACTTAACAACGCATTTATGAATGATACCGTCAATTTCAGTTGCGGCGGTAGCGAGTACATAGGTACAGGGGTATATATAGATGCTGTTGTTGGCGATTATCCCATATCCCGCGGGGCAGTTGTTATATACGGTGACATAAACGGCGACGGGTTGGTTTCTGCCGTAGATTGCATTAAGCTTAAGACCGCGCTTACAGGTGAAGAACTGTTAAACGGTGCCTTTGCACTTGCATCAGATATGGACGGCAACGGTTTTATAAGCACAACGGATTACAAAAAGCTTCAGTTGTTCCTGTCCTCGCCCCCGGTTACAAAGCCGGAAGTTGATACCGAAACATCGGAAGAAAACAGCGAAGAGCAAAATACTTCAGAGTCACAAGAAGATACGGTTTTAGCATACAAAAATCCAGAGATTTTTACTTAATACACTACCATTTTAAAAAGAGAGCGCAATGCTCTCTTTTTTTGCAAAAAGCCCATTTATTACGCAAAAACCATTGACTTAAAGACATAAAAAATGTATAATGGATTTTGTATAAGTGTGTGCTTTGGTGTCTTATTTTAAACGCTTATACTATTCCGATAAAAAGGGAGATAATATATGCTCTACCCGTTTTTTAAAAGGTTTTTTGACATTGTATTTTCGGCGCTCCTTATAGTAGTTCTTGCCTTACCCATGCTTATTGTAGGGCTGTGTATAATTATTGAGTCCCGCGGGGGCGCCTTATTTAAACAAGAACGATTGGGCAAAAGCGCAAAGGTATTTAAAATATACAAGTTTAGATCTATGTGCGTCGGAGCTGAAAGTAAAGGAAGCGGTGTTTATTCGGCAAGCGGAGACCCAAGGGTGACAAGAGTAGGTAAAATAATAAGAGCAACCAGCCTTGATGAATTACCGCAGCTTTTTAATATATTTTTAGGGCAGATGAGTTTTATAGGTCCGCGCCCGGTACTTACATATCACCCATGGCCTCTGGATGAATATACCGAGGAGCAAAAGAAGCGTTTTAATGTGCGACCCGGAATCACAGGGCTTGCCCAGATTAACGGAAGAAAAAATACTCCTTGGGTGACACGAATAAGATACGACCTGCAGTATGTTAATGAATTATCCTTGCTTACAGATGTAAAAATAATGTGTAAGACGGTTGCAAAAGTGTTTAAGCAAGAAAGCAACTTGTCCGAAACAGACAAAGAAGGCAAAGCGATACCCACAAACATAAATACTGAAAAAGAAGGTATTAGCTGATGGCAATAAAGCTTATGTATATAACAAACAATCCGTCTATGGCGGTTGTTGCCGATAAATGCGGAGTTGACCGAATATTTATCGATTTGGAAACAGTGGGCAAAGCACAAAGACAAGCCAATAGAAATACAGTTATATCCTGTCATTCTTTATATGACATTGACAGAATCAAACCGCTTTTGCAAAAAGCCAAAGTTATAGTAAGGGCCAATCCCATATACAACGGCTCTGCTGAGGAGCTTGAATTGATAGCAAACAGCAGTGCGGATATTGTTATGCTTCCCTACTTTAAAGCAGCCGCAGAGGTAAAAACTTTTATTTCCGCAATAAAAGGCAGAAAAAAAGTTTGCTTGCTTTTTGAAACGCCGGAAGCAGTTGAGAACGCAGAAGAAATCCTTAGCATTGAGGGCATTGATGAAGCGTTTATAGGGCTTAACGATTTGCACATAGGATATGGTATGAAATTTATGTTTGAACCGCTGACCAACGGCACGGTTGAAAAGCTATGCAATTTGTTTGCCGCTAAAGGTATTCCCTATGGCTTTGGTGGAATGGCAAGGCTTAATGAGGGGACTTTGTCTGCAAAACTGATATTGGGCGAGCATTACAGACTTAGCTCCTCCTGCGTTATACTTTCCAGAAGCTTTTGTAATAACGAAATTGTTACCGATATAAAAGAATTTGAGAACGTTTTTGCAAACGGAGTAAAAGAGATAAGGGAATACGAAACAGTTTTAGAAAAGGCAGATATGGCTTTCTTTACAGAAAACAAGGCATTGCTTGATGAACGAGTAAAGCAAATTATCGCCGCAATTTAGCAACGAGGATAATATAATGGCAAAAAAGTTTTTGTTAATCTCCCCCAAAAACCGACCTACCTATAATTTTAGGGGTGACCTGCTTAAAGCCATAGCAGCCAAAGGATATGAGGTAGTGGCAACAGGCCCCGACAGAGAAAACGTTGAAAAGATAGAAGCGTTGGGAGTTAGACACATTGTTGTTCCGTTATCCAGAAACGGAACAAGCATAAAAAGCGATATTGAATATTACAAAGCCTTGTTAAAGGTTATTAAAGAAGAAAAGCCGGACGTTACTTTGGGGTATACGGTAAAGCCCTCCATATACGGGGCGCTGGCGGCGAAAAAAGCCGGCGTTAAGGGCGTATATTCTATGATAGCAGGTTTGGGCTATACCTTTACGTCCAAGACTTTAAAGGCAAAAGTTTTACATAAGATAGTGCGCTTTTTATACAAGCGCGGATTGAAGAAGGCGGACGGCGTGTTTTTTCAAAACCCTGACGATATGGCAGAGTTTGTTGACACAAAGCTGGTCAAATCCGAAAAATGCACGCTGGTTAACGGCAGTGGCGTTAATATGGCACGCTATACCCCTTCCCCTTATCCCGAAACAATTACGTTTTTTATGATTGCAAGGATTATGTACTGCAAAGGCGCGTTGGAATATCTGCAAGCGGCGGAAGCGGTAAAAAAGGCACATCCTAACGTGCGTTTTATGCTTTTGGGAGCAATCGAAAACATTCAGGACTCAGTTCCCAAAGAGCTGGTAGAAGATTATGTCAACCGCGGTGTTATTGAATATTTTGGGGAAACTGCAGACGTGCGCCCCTATTTTGACCAATGTTCGGTTTACGTGTTACCCTCCTACAGAGAAGGCACACCGCGCACAGTGCTTGAAGCCATGAGCATGGCGCGCCCTGTCATAACAAGCAACGCGCCCGGTTGCAGGGAAACCGTAAATGACGGTGTAAACGGGTATTTGGTGCCCGTGAAAGACCCCAAAGCCTTGGAAGAAGCGATGCTTAAATTTGTTAACGACCCTAAACTTGTTGAAATAATGGGTAAAGAAAGTTTTGCGCTTTGCAGTGAAAAATTTGAGGTTGGCAAGGTTAACGGCAAAATGATGGAAATTATGAAAATATAGAACATGAGGGGTTTTGTATGAAGATATACGAAAATTTGTTGCGTGGCAACGAAAAGCTTTCGCTTATAGGCTTAGGCTATGTGGGTATGCCCATTGCAGTAGCTTTTGCAAAAAGCGTTAAGGTGATTGGTTTTGATATAAACGCAAAGAAAATAGAGCTTTACAAGGCAGGTATAGACCCCACACGCGAGGTTGGCGACGACGCCGTTAAAAACAGCGGTGTTGATTTTACCTGTGACGAAAAAAGGCTAAGGGAAGCCAGATTTCACATAGTGGCTGTTCCCACCCCTATAAATTCCGATAAAACCCCTGATTTAAAGCCTGTTATCGGTGCAACAAAGGTGCTGGGGCGTAATCTTAAAAAAGGCTCAATTATTGTATACGAATCCACGGTTTATCCGGGTGTTACGGAAGACGTATGCGTACCGATATTAGAAGCTGAAAGCGGTCTTAAATACGGAGAGGACTTTTTTGTAGGTTACTCCCCCGAAAGAATCAATCCCGGAGACAAGGAGCACCGTCTTGACACAATAGTTAAAATTGTATCAGGTGACACAAAGGAAACCCTTGAGCTTGTTGCCGCAGTTTACTCTATGGTTGCAAAAGCCGGTGTTTACAAGGCCGAGAGCATTAAGGTTGCAGAAGCGGCAAAGGTTATAGAAAACAGTCAGCGCGACATAAATATTGCCTTTATGAACGAGCTTTCTATGATATTTGACCGTTTGGGTATAGATACAAAGGCTGTTCTTGCGGCAGCAGGCACCAAATGGAATTTTCTTAATTTCAAACCCGGACTTGTTGGCGGACACTGCATTGGCGTAGACCCCTATTATCTTACATACAAAGCAGAGCAAACCGGTTATCGCAGCCGCATTATTCTGGCGGGCAGACAGATAAACGACGAGATGGGCAACTATATTGCGGGTATGCTTGTAAAGAAGCTTATTGCCGCAGACGTGCCCGTAAAGCACGCGCGGGTTGCAATACTTGGCTTTACGTTTAAAGAAAACTGCCCAGACACAAGGAACACAAGAGTTATTGATATTATTAACGAACTTAAGGAATACGGAATCTGCCCCTTAATTTACGACCCTGTTGCAGACAAGGAAGAGGCTGAAAACGAATATGGCATAAGCTTTTGCAATGAAGAATCTCTTAAGGAATTGGATGCTGTGATCATTGCAGTATCCCACGATGAGTTTAAGAAGCTTACGCCGGAGACGATACTTGGAATGTACAGAAACGGAAAGGTTTTGTTTGACATAAAGGGTATGTTTAACAAAGCAAACTGTGAGAAGGCAGGACTTTTGTATTGGAGGCTGTAAGCTTTGAATTTTGATAGAAACACTTTGTTTTTGGTAACGGGCGGTGCGGGATTTATAGGCAGTAATCTGTGTGAAGCCATATTGGATATGGGGTGCCGCGTGCGTTGCCTTGATAATCTTTCAACGGGTAAACAAGCAAATGTGGATATGTTCTTGAACCGTGAAGGATATGAATTTATTCTTGGCGATATAAGGGATTATGACACCTGCGAAAAGGCATGTGCAGGGGTCGATTATGTTTTACACCAGGCGGCATGGGGCAGTGTTCCCAGAAGTATTGCCATGCCTTTGCTATATGAAGAAATCAACATAAAGGGCACCCTTAATATGTTGGAAGCGGCAAGACAAACAGGGGTTAAGACCTTTGTTTACGCCTCCAGCTCCAGCGTTTACGGGGACTCCCCTACTTTGCCCAAAAAGGAAGGTAACGAGGGCAATCTGCTTTCTCCATACGCCCTGACAAAACGGGTAGATGAAGAATATGCCAAGCTTTACACCAAGCTTTACGGGCTTAAAACCGTAGGTCTTAGATACTTTAACGTGTTTGGCAGAAGGCAGGACCCTAACGGTGCTTACGCCGCGGTAATACCAAAATTCATAAAACAGCTTTTGGCGGGTGAAGCACCCACAATCAACGGTGACGGAAAACAATCCCGAGATTTTACATATATAGCCAATGTAGTTGAAGCTAATATCAAAGCCGCAGCCGCAGGCGACGACGCAAGCGGAGAGGCCTTTAATATTGCATACGGCGGCAGAGAGTACCTGATTGATGTTTACAACAGTTTGACCGATGCCTTGGGCGTGGCTATAAAACCCGTATACGGTCCTGACCGCGCAGGAGATATAAAACATTCAAACGCAGATATAAGTAAGGCGAGGAAGCTTTTGGGCTATGACCCGCAGTATGATTTTGACAAAGGACTTAAAGAAGCAATAAAGTGGTATAAGGAGAATTTGTAATGGGAAGGCTGCAGGCCATCTATGATAAAATGCCGATATGCATTCAAAATCTTATGACAAGCGTTTCCGGATACCAGAAATGCCGACAAAGATACGGTAAGGCTTACTATGAAAGACGGCAGTTTTTAAAAACTTTTGACGAATTGTCATTAGAAGAAAAGTTAAATTATCAAAGGGAAAAGCTGTGGGAATTTATACGTTTTACAAAAAAGAACAGCACGTTTTACCAAAAGCTTTATAAAGACATAAATATAGACGAGTTAAGCACTATTGAGGATTTAAAAAAGCTTCCGATAGTTGACAAAGAAATGCTTCGTGCCAATATAGAGGAAGTATATACCATACCTAAAAATCTTGCCGTTGAAAGTCATACGGGAGGTACAACGGGTAAATCCCTTACGGTAAGAGGGATAAAAGAAGATATGATGTACCGTATGGCAACCCTTGACCATTTTAAAGCCCGCTTTGGTTTTGAAAACAGAAAAATGAAGCGAGCTACCTTTAACGGTAAGCATATCGTACCACCAGGTCAGAAAAAAAAGGTGTTTTGGCGCTATAACCGTGCTTGCAAACAAATGATTTATTCCTCTTTCCATATTACCGAGGAAAACCTAAGCGCCTATGTTAAAAGCCTTAACAGCTTTAAACCTGCGGCCATTGACGGCTTTTTTACATCTATGTGTGACGTTGCAAGCTTTATAGAAAGAAACAATATTAAACTTGCTTTCAAGCCTATTGCGATATTCCCCACATCGGAAACGGTTACAGAAAGCGGCAGAGAGCTTTTAACAAGAGTTTTCGGTTGTGAGGTATACGACCAATACGCCTCCAGCGAAGGTGCTCCTTTTATTACCGAATGTGTTGAACACCGCCTGCATACAGAGCTTTCTACAGGTGTGTTTGAGCATTTTACAGACGGAAGCGATGAAGTGCTGGTTACCTCTTTTGTCACTCGCGGCACCCCACTAATACGCTATAAAATCGGCGATTGCGTTGCATTTTCCAACAACACGGAAATATGCAAATGCGGAAGGCACGATACATATATTACGGGAATACAGGGAAGAAGGCTGGATTATTTATATACTGCCGACGGAGCAAAAATTAACGCAGGCAACGTATCCAACATCTTTAAAAATCTGCCAAACGTTATAATACGCTCTCAAGCGATACAGAAAAAGCTCGGCGAAATTACAATTTTGCTTGAGGTAGACAAAAAGCTTTATAAACCAAAATATGACGAGATAATACGCGATGAGTTTAAACACAAGTTCGGGAATGATACCGAAATCATTTTGAGACATGTAGATTGTATACCCCGAGAAAAGAGCGGTAAGTTTAAATTTATTGTGAATGAGGTTAATACAAACAATTAGGGAGTAGCAGATGGAACCGATAAGAATACTTCAAGTTGTAGTGTCAATGGATGCCGGCGGTATAGAAACAATGCTGATGAATTATTATCGCAATATAGACCGTTCTAAAATACAATTTGATTTTCTTTTGCATTGCAAACACAAAAGCTTTTACGAAGATGAAATAAAAGCAATGGGCGGAAGAATTCACCGTGTTCCGTCTTATCACCCCAAAGAGCATTTTAAATACCTAAAAGCCTTAAAGCTTTTTTTTAAAGAGCATACCGAATACAGAATAGTTCATTCTCACATTAAGTTTTACGGGCTTTATGTTCTTAAAGCTGCAAAGAAGGCAGGCGTTAAAACAAGAATTGCCCATTCCCACATCGCAAAAGATTTCTACACCTTAGACAAGACTTTACCCTTTAGAATTTATACAAGAGCGCTGTTTTCAAGACAGTATACACACGTGTATGCTTGCAGCCCCGAAGCCGCGGAATATATGGCACCAGGTAAGGATTTTACAATGATGAACAACGCAATAAACGCGCAAGCCTTTGTGTTTGACGAGTCTAAAAGGCAAAAGATAAGAAAAGAGTTTGGACTTGCAGACCAAACAGTTCTGGGGCATGTAGGACGCTTTGCAGAGCAAAAAAACCACGATTTTCTTATTGATATTTTTGCAGAAGTAGTCAAAGAGCAAAGCAATGCAAGGCTTATGCTTGTAGGAAACGGTAAGTTGATTGATAAAACCCGTCAAAAAATCGAAAGCTTAGGGCTTACCGACAAGGTTATTTTTGCGGGGATAAGAAAAGATATAGCCGACCTTATGTGCGCTATGGATATTTTTGTATTTCCTTCGCTGTTTGAAGGGTTTGGCATTGCTGTTTTGGAAGCAGAAAGCTCAGATTTGCCGTGTGTAATTTCCGATATCATTCCCGATTCCGTTGTAGTGACCGACAAGGTTAAAAGGCTGTCTTTGGAAAAGTCTGCTAGCGATTGGGCAAAAGAAATTTTGGCAACGGACATAAACAAAGCCCGTGAAAACAGATATGCCTTAATCGTAAAAAAAGGTTTTGATATAAAAACAAACGTTGATAAATTGGAAAAAACATATATAGAGGCGCACAACAATGGCTGATAAGACATTACCGTTGGTTACAGTTTTCACCCCCAGCTATAACAGAGCACATTTGCTGCCGAGATGCTATGAAAGCATGAAAGCGCAGACCTGCAAAGATTTTATTTGGATGATAATAGATGACGGCTCTTCAGACGGTACGGAAGAGCTTGTAAAAGCTTGGCTAAAAGAGGACAACGGCTTTGAAATCCAATACATATACAAGCCTAACGGCGGTATGCACACTGCCCACAATACCGCCTACGAAAACATCAAGACCGAGCTTAATGTATGTATAGATTCAGACGATATTTTGGCAGAAGATGCCATCAAAAAAATTAAGTGCTTTTGGGAGAAATACGGAAGCGATAAATATGCGGGTATATTGGGGCTGGATGCCGACTTTGATGGTAATATTATAGGCAAAGGCTTCCCCGAAGGATTGAAGGAAAGCACATTGAGCGGATATTATGCCGCAGGCGGTAAAGGTGATAAAAAGCTGGTTTACAGAACAGAGGTTATAACCCAATACCCACCCTACCCCGTTTTTGAAGGAGAAAAATTTGTTTCCTTAGGTTATAAATACGCCCTGTGCGACAACGATTATAAATTGTTGGTGCTTGACGAAATTTTATGTAATGTAGAGTATCAGGCAGACGGCTCTACCAATAATATGTTTCGACAATACAGGCGCAATCCCAAAGGATGGGCGTTTATGCGGAAGTTCCATATGGGCAGGGCAAATTCAAAAAAACGGCTTATTGAGTTGAATATCCACTACATTTCCAGCTCTATCTTTGCCCGAAACAGATATTTTATAAAAGAGTCGCCGAAAAAGGTATGGACTTTGCTTTTGCTGCCCTTTGGTTTAGCTTTTAATTTGCTTGTTAGGTTTAAAACGCGCAATAAATAAATTATTGGAGCTATATAATGCAAGTATATCTTTTTATGATTCTATGGATAGCCTTGGTTGGGTTTATGAGTAAAACCTATGAAGTAACCGAGCTTATCGACGGACGTGAAGAAAAACGGTGCAACTACACATATTCAATACTTATGTTTGCCGTAATTATATTTTTTACGGGCCTTAGAAGTTCTGTAGGTGACACCTTTAACTATATAAACAACTTTAATAACATAGACGTTGAATCAACATCGTTATTAAGCATTTTAAAAAACAGCGATGGCTATCAGCTTTACAATGCATACGGATACATAGTAAAAAAATACGTTTCCGAGGATTCCAGAGTATATTTGTTTGGTATTGCGTTAATTTCCGGTATATTTACGATGATAGGCTACAGACGTTTATCCTGTAACTATACCTTTTCCCTTATTTTGTTTATGCTGTCAGGCAAATTCGTATGGATGATGAACGGAATCAAACAGTTTGCGGCTGCCGCGCTTATGCTTATGGCGTTTAAACTAATCACAGCAGAAGAAGGACGTTATAAATATTTTGTTTATCTGTTTATTGCTTACTTAATACACCCTTCCGCCATTGTTATATTGCCCGCATACTTTATATTTAAAGGAAAACCTTGGAGCGCCAAAATCCTTGTTACCATAGGGCTGGCAATTTTAGCGATTACCTTTGTGAGTGAGTTTACAAACTTTTTGGATTTTGCCACGGAAGACACGGTTTTTGACGGAAGCGTTAAACAGTTCAGCAACGATGACGGTTCTAACATAATGCGTTTCTTTGTTGCTGCAGTACCGCCTGCTTTGGCATTATTAAAACGTAAAGAGGTTGAGAAGATAAATTCCCCCACTATAAATGTTATGATAAACATGTCTGTGTTATCTGCTTGCTGTTATTTGGTTGCGACCTTTACCAGTGGCATACTTATGGGCAGAGTTCCCCTTTATTTTGAGCTTACAAATTTTGCACTGTTACCTTGGTTGCTTGAAAATGTTTTTGAGGCTAAAGACAGAAAGATATTTAAAATTGCATGCATAGTCTGTTATTGCGTATTCTTTTATTTTCAGGTTTGGGGCTTGGAATACACAAGCTATACTTTAAATCTATATTTGTATTAAAGAGGACCTTATGGTAAAAAAGATTCATTACTGTTGGTTTGGCGGTGCCGAAAAATCAAGTCTTATACAAAAGTGTATAAAAAGTTGGGAAAAGTTTTTTCCTGATTTTGAAATAATAGAATGGAACGAAAGCAATTACGACGTAAATAAAAACTTATACACAAGGCAAGCTTACCATGCCCAAAAATACGCTTATGTTTCGGATGTAGCGCGTTTTGATATACTGTATGAGCATGGTGGACTGTATTTTGACACCGATGTTGAAGTTATAAAGCCTTTTGGCATATTGTTGGAAGAAGAAGCTTTTTCCGCCCTCGAAACAGAAAAATTCATTGCGCCGGGCTTGGTCTTTTGGTGTAAAAATACAAAGAACAGTGTTGTAAAAGAAATGGTGGACTACTATAACGCTAACGCCTATCTGGACGAAAACGGTAACAAAGTAAAGCAAACCGTATGTTCTGTATTCACCGACATTATGAAAAGACACGGATTTGAGGAAGGCAACACGCTTAAACGGCTTGACAACTTTGTTATCTACCCTATTGATTATTTTTGCCCTTACGATGATGCAACGGGGAAGCTTACAAAGACAAAAAATACCTACGCCATACATTGGTACGCAAAAAGCTGGATGCCTAAAAAAACAGTACTTAGGGTTAAAATCACACGTGTTATACACAGAATTTTCGGCAAAAACAGCCTTAAATTTTTAAAGCGGAGGAAAAACAAGTGAGACGGGTTTTAATAGTTTCTCACGCTCTTGAGCTTGGTGGGGCAGAAAGCAGTCTTATAGGGTATTTACACGCGTTGGCAAAAAAGGAAGACGTTAAAACAGATCTGTTTTTGTATCGCCAAAGCGGCGAACTTATGAAATATATACCTGAAGGCATTAACTTGATTCCGGAAAAGCAGAAGTATGCATGCCTTGCGGTACCTTTAAAAGACATTGTAAAAAAAGGCCATATACTCATTGCCGCCGGGAGGACAATTGGTAAATATCTAAGTAAAAGATACGTAAAAAAGCACGGTATAAACCGTCAAAAAAGTGCCATCGCCTTGGAATACAGCCATAAATACACAAAAGCTTTTATGCCACGTATATCTGACAAAGAATATGAACTTGCCATAAGCTTTTTAACGCCACATTATTTTGTAACAGATAAGGTAAACGCAAAAATGAAGCTTGCTTTTATCCATACAGACTATGCTTACATATCGGTGGACAGAGAATCTGAGCGTAAGATGTGGGAGAAATATGATTGTATTGCTGCGGTTTCCGAGTCCGTAAGACACAGTTTTGTAAAGCTTTTTCCGGAACTTGAGAAAAAAACCACTGTTATTGAAAACATAAATCCCACAGAGCTGATAAAAACAAGGGCAGAAGAGTTTGTTCCAAAAGCAGAAATGCCTGAAGATAGCATAAAAATTCTTTCCATAGGTAGGTTTTGCGATGCGAAAAATTTCGAGAATATCCCTGTAAAAGCTGCAATTTTAAAAGGCAAGGGATTAAATTTCAAATGGTATATTATAGGGTTTGGCGATGAAAAGCCCATAACCAACGCCATTAAGGCAACGCATACCGAAAACGAAGTAATTATACTTGGAAAAAAAACCAACCCATATCCTTATATAAAGCGTTGCGATATATATGCACAGCCTTCCAGATACGAAGGCAAGGCGGTTACGGTTTTAGAGGCGCAAATGCTTGGCAAGCCCGTTATTATCACAAACTATACCACGGCTCCATCACAGCTTGTGGATGGCTATGACGGCGTTATCGCTCCTATGGATAACTACGGTTTTTGTGATAAACTTTACGACTTGATTAACGATAGAAAAAAACAGATAGAGCTTAGCAATAACTGTAAAAAAAGCGACTACAGCAACAAAAGTCAGCTGGAAAAGCTGTTTAACATAATATAAACACAAGGCGGTATACAATGAATCCCAAAATCAGCATAATAATGCCCGTGTATAATAAAGCGCGGTACTTGCATACTGTGCTTGACCAAATTCAAAACCAAAGCTTTAATGATTTTGAATGTATCATAATTGACGACGGTTCTACTGATTGCTCTGCCGATATAATGGATGCATTTGCCGAAAGGGACCAACGTTTTAAGGTGATACACAAAGAAAACGGCGGTGTTTCTTTAGCACGAAATACCGGCATTGATATTGCGCGCGGCGATTACATAACTTTTATTGATGCTGATGACGAAATAAAAAACTGTTTTTTAGAAAGTCTTTATACGCCCGCGATAGCAACAAATGCTGATTTAATTGTAGGCGGATGCGACAAATTTTGGGACGATAGCGACAAAATTATAGAACGCGGTTGTCCTTTTGAAGGTCTTGTATCTATTGATAAGGTTTTTAAAAGCTTTGCAGAGGTGCAGTATAAAAGCGGTTTATACGGTTTTTGCTGGAACAAGCTTATCCCTAGCGGAATTGTCAAAAACATAAGGTTTAACGAAAACATAAGGCTGGCTGAAGATTTAGACTTTTATCTTTCGGTTTACCCCAAAATTAAAAATGTATATTTTCTTAGAGAGCGCAATTATCTTTACAGACAAGAAGCCGAAAACTCTTCCGTTATGATACAAGACAAAGATATAGACTACTTTGCCCAAATTAACATTCAGCACAAAATGTATAAAATGCTTGAGGATGCGGGCGCACTTACCACTAACGATAAGCTTGTTTCAAACAGAATTTATGATTTTGTTTATTGCAGTATATTCCATGCGCCCTTAAATAAAATAACAGCACTTTGCAAAAGCATAAAAAGCCTTGACTTGCCCGTTAATGCTGACATAGATAGCGGTAATTTCAGAAAGCGTTGGATATTAAAACGTTTTGAAAAAGGCTCATACAAAACGATTGCCAAAGTACTTAGGTGCTACAGAAAGCTAAAAGGTTTTTAATATGATAAGCGTTATTATACCCGTATATAACTGCGAAAATTTAATTGTGGGCTGTGTTAACTCCTTGCTTAAGCAAAGCTATAGAGATTTTGAAGTTTTGCTTGTTAACGACGGAAGCACCGACGGTAGCGAAGCCGTTTGCAAAGCACTTGCAGAAAAACACAGTTTTATAAAAAGCTTTACCAAACCAAACGGCGGTGCCGCATCTGCCCGCAATGTGGGGCTTGATAATGCAAGCGGCGATTACATAGCCTTTGTTGATGCGGACGACACGGTTGACGTGGATTTTTTGAAAGAGCTTTACGAAGCGGCAGAGAAAAACGGTGCCGACCTTGTTATGTGTGATTATATAAAGCACACAAGCGGGAACAGCTTTCCTTTCAGTCAACCGATAAGAGGCGGCGTTTACGCAGCCGCCCAAATAAAAGATGAGCTATTCCCCTGCCTTATTATGTTTGACAATTTAGAATTTCCGCCTACCATCTCCAATTGGGTATGTCTTTTCAGGCGTTCTCTTTTGGAAAAGAACACCTTGCGTTATCCTGAGGTACGCTTGTGCGAGGACAGCTTTTTCGGCTCAGTCGCTTTATACAACGCGAACTGCTTTGTGTACCTTAAAGGGCGTTGTCTATATAATTATTTGTACTATCCTTCCTCCGTTTCTCACGCAAACAACCCTGGGAAAACCGCCGCGCGTTGGGATTCGTTTTTAAGGCTGAACAAAGAATACGAAGCGTATTTTTCCGATGCGAATTATGACTTTTCTATGCAGATAAAGTACAATATGCTTTATTTTGCACTTAACCAGCTTGCTTATATTAACGGTCATGGCTTGACGCTACTTGAACAACGCAGGGCAGTTAAAAAGATATGCAAAGAAAGCCAAGTGACAAGTGCCCTAAGGAAAACTAAGTATCCGCGGGTGCCGCTTAAGCTTAAATTTTATATATTCCTTATAAAGCATAAAATGGCGTTGCTGTATTGTTTGTTTCATAGGTGACTAATAAAAAATTTGGGAGCAGATAATGATAAGCGTAATAATACCTGTTTATAATTGCGAAAAGTATATAGAACGCTGCATTAAATCGGTTATTGCACAAAGCTTTAAGGACTTTGAGCTGATTGTTGTTAACGACGGCAGTACCGATAATACAGAGGAAATATGCCGCAGATTTCACAACGCTGACAGCAGAATACGGCTATTCACCGTAGAAAACAGCGGTGTTGCGGCGGCGCGCAATTTTGGTATGGAAAAGGCTAATGGTGACTACATCAGTTTTATGGACGGAGACGATTATGTCCCCGAAAATTATTTAGAAGAGCTTTATAAAACAGTGCAAGGCGCAGATGTTGCGGTATGTGACATAAGCTGCATTAAAAACGGAGCCGAAATAAACCGTTTTACCTGTAAAAGACAAAAGCTTAGCACCACAGAAGGGATAGAACTGTTACTCTCCCGCAGAGAGATAAATTCAGGTCCATGCGGCAAGCTGTTTTCTAAGGTAACCGTTGACGGTATAGCATTCCCGCCTATGAACGCCTACGAGGATATATTGTTTGTTCTTGATGCGTTTAGAAAGGTAAAGAGTATTGCCGTAACAACTAAAACTGAATATGTATATGACAACGAAACCGGCGGTGCGATGACAGGGTATTCAAAGCACCCTACAGTTGATGTGGTTACTATGTCCCGTCAGGTTTTAGAATATCTTGACCAAAACAAAAGCACATTTACTCCCCTTCCCGAATACACCACGCTTTCTCATCTTATGCAACACTTACAATCCATAGATAAAGTAAAACACAAAACTGCGGAGCAACTTATTTTATTGAAGGCTATAATGGCCACATTTAGGGATAACCGCAAAAGGATAAAGAAAAATCCACATTTTACTTTTAAAGAACGGTGGGTTTATTTATTTGCCGCGCGTGGCTTTTGGATAAAGAAAGGCTTTAAAAGAATTTTAAAGTGAAAGGAAAAAAGGCAAATGAAGGCTGTACTTTATGCTCACGGTGGTAGCGGAAACCATGGCTGTGAAGCCATTGTGCGCTCTACCGCTAAGATTTTAAAAGGCATTTTTGATGAAACGCCCGTACTTGTTACAGACAGCACTACGGAAGACAAACTATACGGGATAGACAGCATCTGCAAAACGGTTATAAGCAACAAACAGATAAAAAAAATTAGCCCTGCGTTTATCAAGGCTTATATAGATCTAAAGCTGAAAAAGCAAGCAAAAGCAATGGATGCCTTACTTTACAGAAACGGCGTTACAACTGCTGAAAAAGGTGATTTTGCGTTTTCTATAGGCGGTGATAACTATTGCTATAAAAACCTTAACCACTATATTATGTTGCATGAGGAATACAAAAAACGCGGTGTTAAAACAGTACTTTGGGGTTGCTCCGTGGAACCTGAGCTTTTAAAAAACAAAACCGTTGCAGAGGATATCGCCCGCTATGACCTAATAACGGCAAGAGAACTCTTTACTTATGAAGCTTTAAAAGCTGTCAACCGAAATACGATAAAGGTTGCAGACCCCGCTTTCCTCCTTGACACAGCAACCGTGGAGCTGCCGAAAAGCTTTGTCAAGGGCAACACCGTAGGTATAAACCTAAGTCCTATGGTAATAGAAAACGAAAGCATAAAAGGCATTGCGTTTGAAAACTATTTAAGCCTGTGCAGATATATTCTTAAAGAAACAAATATGTCTATAGCCTTAATTCCTCATGTGGTTTGGGAAAGCGGCGATGACAGAATACCGCTTAAACAGATTTATGATGAGCTGAATTGCCCTGATCGCGTTTGTCTTATAGAAGACTGTAGCTGTGAACAGCTTAAAGGATATATAGCCGCGTGCAGATTCATTGTAGCATCCAGAACACACGCTTCAATAGCCGCATATTCAAGCTGTGTGCCTACCTTAGTTGTCGGGTATTCAATAAAAGCCAAAGGCATAGCAACAGATTTGTTCGGAACAGACGAAGGCTATGTCCTACCCGTTCAAAAGCTTGCCAATAAAGAAGCTTTGTTAAACGCTTTTATAGCTTTTGCAGACAATGAAACAAAAGAAAAGAATAATCTTAATATTGTAATACCAAGCTATAAAAGACAAGCTTTTGCAGGCGTAGACAGCATAAAAAGCCTTTTGTAAAAACATGCATACTATAGGGTTTATGTTAAATCCAACAAAATGGACCGCTGAGAAAAAGCGCAGATGGAACGAACCGAGACAAGAACTGTATTCCCACCCCATAAAAATGTATTCTTATTGGGACCACGGTGAGTGCCGTAAGCCTAGGTTCATTACGAACAAAAAATATAATAAAACGCAGAAAACTCAGTGAGATTTATCACCGAGTTTTCTTGTTTTGTAACGTCGTTTTTTGTCTTTTGGTGTTCTGTGCCTTTGTCAGCAGTCTGCCAAGCTGATGACAAGGTTTGTCATCAGCTTGGCAGACTGCGTATAAAACGCAGTCTCGCTTTTTACTTTAACCAAAGTTTTATGAAACATTTTATCTCAGCCATTTTTAATGCTTTTAAAGGTATAAGCTTTATCATATGTTTAAAATATACGAATTTCTCCTTACTCTCAACAGAAATATCCAAAATTCTGCGGTATGTATTTGCTTTAAAACGTTTTATATAGCGCATTCGCTCTTTTTTTTCCATCCGTTCTATGCTATTCAAAGTGTTCTCTACTATTCTTATGTACTCATACTCTCTGGATATACGTTTGTCAAAGGGCATTTTTTTAATCTGCGCGCTCATACTTTCCGTATATGCTCCGTATTTATACAGCGGCTCTGCCAAAAATGCACGCTTGTTTTTATAATAAACAGGCAACAAAAGCTGCCAATTTTGCCCTGCCCTTGACGGATAAATCGATTTTGTGGGATTAACCATATTAAAAACAGATCCTCTGACCATGTGGCATCCAGAACAAAAAACAGACTGATTTTTAAGCAAAAGTTCAAATTGGTCTTCTTTTTCGTTGTCTTTTACGCTTTGCGAAATCAAGGATATTGAAGTATCCCAATCTTTGCCATCAACAACATAAGCATCACTTGTAACACAGGCAAAGCTCGGATTGTTTTGTAAAAAATCCACACGTTTTTCTACCGAAGTAGGCATAAGCTCGTCATCGCTGTCAAACCAAGCAAGATACTCGCCTGTAAAATGCTTAAGTCCCGTATCAATGGCACCGCCCAATCCACGGTTTTTTTGGTTTATATATTTAACCGTAATGTCAGATTCTCCGTAATTTGCAGTTTCTTTATTTATAACGGCTTCGGTATTATCCGTAGAGCCGTCATTAACTATAATGAGCTCTATGGGCCGGTATGTTTGTTTGTACACGCTGTTTAAAGCCCGTGCGACGGTTTTTTCTACGTTATAGCAAGGTACTATTACTGATACAAGGGGGCGCACGCTCATAAACTTCAACCTCTTATGCTGCCTTTTTTCTTAAAAAAGGAATTTTATCTTTTAAATATGCAAATTCTTCTCTTTTTCTGAACAACACAAAGAATAATACATTGGGAATTATACCGCATACTACGGTTGCTACGCAAAACGCGGGGAGTGCGGGCATAATGCCAAAAATCAGCCGGCATACACCGTACATAAGCGCAGTGATTGTTGTTATTATTACTATTCTTATGCCGTATTCTTTATAATACAAAACACTGCTTAGCTTAAAAGTCTTTTTATAAACAAGGTGCGGGCGGTAAAAGCTGGGAAGCAAGCCCGAAACCAAAGTACCAAGGAAAACACCGGCAACACCAATAAGCTTTGCGGCAACAATGGAAACCACCAAGTTCACAACCGACTGTATAATAGGCACAAATCTGTCTTCTCTAAAGATGCCCGATGCTGATTTCACGGTGAACAGCGGAATACGCATACCAACCATATAATTATTAAGCACAAGCAAAACAACCACGGGCATTGTAAAGGTAAAGTCCTTGCCAAACACTAATGTTAAAAAGGGATTGGAAAGACAAACAAAGCAAACAGCAGAAAAGCCGTACAACCAAAAACCTATAAAATCAGCCGCGCGGTAAACTTTAAAAGCATGGTTAGAATCATTACTTGCTATAAGATTACCGAAACTGGATGTCATACTGTTAAACAGCATTGAAATAATGCCGTTTATCGTAGTGAAAAGCAAAAGGTAATTGGAATAACGACCTGCAACCGCAAGACTTAACACCGAAGCTATAATAAGATTGTCAGTGCCATTTACACAGTAATTACCGATTTGGTGAACAAACAGTGCTGAAATATTTTTTGTAATACCATTTTTTTCTTCTTTATCTATCGGTATTATATTACTATCCTTCAGGTAAGGATACTGTTTGCCTACATAGCCGTGTACATAAAACCTTTGTACAAAAGGAACCAGCAAGGAAGCGATAAGAAACGCCAAATAGTCCTTGAAAATAAGAACCGCTGCAATTTTTGCGCCCACCGTTAAAATAGAAAAAACAGAGTTTGCGGTTATAAGTTTGTAATTTTTTTGATCTGCCGCCAGAAGTGTTGCACGGTAATTTATTAAGTATGATGAGGCAGCGGTTAATACATGTAGAAAAAAAACAAGATAAAAATTCTCTATTTTTTTAGCATCGCTTATAATAACACCCAAAAGCGGAATGAGCGCTATACCGAAGCAAAAAACAACAAGCGCGATTTTGCGATACGTGTGCTTGTAAAATGCTATTATGGATTTAATCTTTTCCGTATTGTTTTCTGCCAAGGGCTTATATAGGCTAAAGGTTATTGCGCTACCTATGCCCATCTCTGCCAAAGAAAGCATTGCCAGCGCGTTATTTGCAACGCCGCTAAGCCCCAAATATGTCTCCCCTAATATTTTAAGGAATACTATTCTTGATACAAAAGAAAGTGCGGTCCCCAACAAATGTAACCAAGCTGAGGACATAAAATTTTTAATGGTATTTTGTGTTCTTGACATTGATAAGACACCCTCTTTCGACATATTACATTATAGCATACATCCGCTAAATGTCAAGGTGTTCGCAAAAGGTGTTGACTTATAGCCTTGCTTGGAGTACTATATACTTAGTGTAATATTAAGAGCATTATTTTCATAAGTTATACCAACTATTTTTTGGGGAGATTTGGTATGGCTTATTGCGGGCACTTGTCAATTGACAGACGTGTGCTTTTATTTGCAGAATATATGCTGGAGGAAAAAGCGACCGTGAGAGCAACAGCAAAACATTTTGGTTATTCTAAATCCACGGTACATAAAGATTTGACAGTACGGCTTAAAGAAATAAATGCGGATTTACACCTTAAGGTTTCAAAATTATTGGATGAAAACCTTAAAGAACGGCACATAAGAGGCGGTAATGCCACAAAACTTAAATATTTAAAAGCATAACACACCTTAAGGAAGATGTTTTATATGAATGAATGCAAAAACATATATATCGGTTTAATGTCGGGCACCAGTGCCGACGGTATAGATGCCGCCGCCGTTGAAATAAGCGGCGACAGCATACATCCGTCCTGTAAACTGTTAGCGTTTGAAAACTTTTCTTACAAACCCGAAGTAAGAGAAAAGATATTTGAGCTGTTTGACACAAAAAATGCCACCGCAGATAAAGTAAGCTATATGAACTTTTTACTTGGGAAACTTTACGGAGAGGCGGCAAACGAGCTTATAGAACGCCACGGTATTGACCGCAAAAGAATCGCGGCTATCGGCTCTCACGGGCAAACTGTATACCACGAGCCTGTGGGAGACGTCCCCAACACTTTGCAGATTGGCGAAGGCAGTGTTATCGCCCGCCTTACGGGGATAAAGTGCGTTTCCGACTTCCGTACCGCGGATATTGCCGCCGGCGGTAACGGTGCGCCCTTGGTGCCTTTTACCGAGTATGCCCTGTTTGCAGACAGTAAAAAAAGTATAATACTGCAAAATATAGGCGGCATATCCAACAGCACGGTATTGAAAGCGAACTGCAAACCTGAAGATGTTTTTGCTTTCGACAACGGACCCGGCAATATGATAATCGATTGCCTTATGGGTATGTACTACGGCAAAGAAATGGATTTAGGCGGCAAGGTTGCTTCGGGAGGTACCGTGGACGAAGCTTTGCTTAACGACCTGCTTCAAGAGCCTTACTACAAAGAAGCTCCTCCGAAGACCACGGGCAGAGAAATGTTTGGGGCTGAATACTGCAAAGATATTTATGAAAGAGCCGTAGGGATGAAGCCGGAAGATGTTATTGCAACGGTAACCGCCCTTACCGCCCGTGTTATCTCAAACAGCTACCGCGACTTTATAGAGCCGCGCTGTAAAGCAGAAGAACTAATAGTGGGCGGCGGAGGCAGTTATAATCCCTGTCTTATGAAGTTTTTGTGTGATGATATGGCAAAATACGGCGTAAAGGTATTTACCCAAGAGCAAAAAGGACAAAACAGCGATGCGAAAGAAGCAGTTGCCTTTGCTTTGCTTGCGTATTATACCTTGGCAGGCTTGCCTTCAAATCTCCCCTCTGCTACAGGGGCAAAATACCCTGCAATACTGGGAAAAATATCACTGTAAAGGAAGTATATATTATGGCTGAATGGGCAAAAGAACAAGATTTTAATGAGATACTTGAAAAATCCAATATAATTTTCGGCGGCGAAGGTAATACGGACTATTTTCAGCTTTACCACCCAAAGCTTTATGAGGTACGCAACTCCGCAACAGAGCATCTTATTGTGCGTGAAGAAGACGGAATCAAGGGTATTTTAGGCGTGTTCCCTGCAGAAATGGATGTTTGCGGAAACAAGCTTATTGTTGACGGATTCGGTACCATGGGCGTTTTGAGGGAAGCCCGCGGTAAAGGCTATATGAAGGACCTGATGAACACAGCCGTTGCCGCCTCCAAGAGTCGCGCACACATCGCTTTCCTCGGTGGCAGACGCCAGAGGTACGAATATTTTGGGTTTACCCCTTCCGGTGTTGCCGCCAGTTTTTCCTTTAACCGCGACAACGCCCGCCACGGCACAAACGCAGACCTGAGCGTTTACAGCTTCAGCGAAGGCAAAACTGCCGAAGAAGCCGCGTTTGCATGCAAGCTCTACAACAGGCGCCCGGCCAAGGTTTACAGAACAGCAGAGAATTTTCTGACCATGCTGAGAACCTGCCGTTCCAACTCTGTTATCATTCGCAAGAACGGTGAGCTTTTTGGATACGCATCCGTAAACGGTGAAGGGCGCAGTATAAACGAAATAGAGCTTGAAAACATAAACGAACTGCCTGCGGTTCTTGCTTCATATCTTGCAAATTACGAACTGCGCGGCATTTCTATCGGCGGTGTGTTTGCTTTTGAGACAGAAAAACTGAAAGCGCTTGACAGCGTTTGTGAAAACATGTCCCTCCACTGCTGTGAAAACTTTATGATTAACGATTATGTTGCTGTAATAAGTGCATTTTTGATGCTGAAGGCAAGCTACACAAAGCTGTATGACTGCCACACTGTTTTGGAAATAGAGGGTGCGGAAAAGATAGAAATTGAAATATGTGACGGTAATGTTACTGTTAACAACACCGAAAAGAACGCAGATATTACAATGAAGCCGCTGGAAGCTACAAGGCTTTTGTTTGGTATTAACGCACACCTTAATATAAGAGACGATATCCCCGAAGACTTTGGTCGCAACCTTCCCTTGCCTCTGTTTTATTCAAGGCCTGATTTTGTATAAAAACGCAATAGTTAAGCCCGACACTTCGGTGTCGGGCTTTAAATTTACTTATTTACCTAAAGAATCGGTTACACCAACGGTTTTTGTTGCATCATAGCAACTGAACATAGCATCCACACCGTTGGGTTTGGTTTTACGGCTGAGAAGGCTGACAACAGGAACAATAATCAAGCCGCCTACCATTGCAAATACGCCGGAGTACAGGGAGTTTTTAAACACAAACTCTAATACGGAATTGCCTGCAATATTGATGAAGCCAAGGGTTATGCAAAGCTGAACAAGCTCCAATCCTACGCCGAAGATAAAGCTTGAAACAACGCCTGCTTTTGTAACGCCCTTCCAGTACAGACCGTATAGGAAAGGAGCGAGGAAAGCACCCGCCAATGCGCCCCAGGAAACACCCATCATCTGTGCGATATAAAGGTTGTTTGTGTTGTATTGGAAGATAGCGATTGCAGCGGAAATAACTATAAATACCACAATAAAGCCTCTTATTGTGAGCATTTTAAGTTTTTCGCTCATTTCCTTTTTGCGCACTGTTCCAATAAAATCCAAACTTACTGTGGAAGCGCTGGTCATTACCAAAGAAGAAAGTGTTGACATAGAAGCGGAAAGTACCAAAACAATTACTATACCGATAATGATATCGTCAAGAGAGCTGAGCATTGTGGGAACGATGGCGTCAAAACCGCCTACAGGTCTGCCTGATGCGGCATCAACAGCAACATTTGTAAGTCTGCCAAACCCGCCGAGGAAGTAACAACCGCCTGCAACAATTATTGCAAACAACGTGGAAATAATGGTGCCTTTTTTGATAGCATCTTCATTCTTGATAGCATAGAATTTGCCAACCATCTGAGGCAAGCCCCAGGTACCGAGCGAAGTAAGCATTACAACAAAGAACAGCGATGTTGGGTCAGGCCCCAAGAACGAAGCGTACTGCCAACCGCCGTTTGCGCCGGTTGCAAGCTCTTCTACTGCTGCATTAAAACCACCGAACCCGTTAAGCACGGCGGCGATAACGGTTACGATACCGAAAAGCATTATAATGCCTTGTATAAAGTCGTTAATTGCGGTTGCCATATAGCCGCCGAAAATAACATAAACACCTGTAAGTATCGCCATAACGATTACACAAATTTCGTAATCTATATTGGGGTACGCTATTGCAAAAAGTCTTGAAAGACCGTTGTAAAGAGATGCTGTGTAAGGAATCAGGAACAGGAAGGTTATTGCGGAAGCAGCAATCTTCAGCTTATTAGAGCAATATCTGAGTCCAAAGAAGTCCGGCATTGTACGACTGCCCAAATGCTGGGTCATTACTCTTGTGCGTCTGCCAAGTACCGACCATGCGAGAAGAGAGCCAATAAAAGCGTTACCAAGCCCTATCCAAGTGGATGCAAGACCAAAATTCCAACCAAACTGACCTGCATAGCCAACAAAAATTACTGCGGAGAAATACGAAGTGCCGAAAGCAAAAGCGGTAAGCCAAGGACCAACGGAGCGTCCGCCCAAAACGAAACCGTTAACATCGGTGCTGTGTTTACGGCAATATATGCCGATACCTACCATTACTGCAAAAAATACTACCAACAAAACAGATATTACGACCATACAGTTCACATCCCTCTTTTAAAATTTTTGGTTTTCTGTTTTTATGACATATTTTGAGTTGCTACAAGCCCCTCACCGCCGTAAAGCTTACGGAGCAAAGGCTTTTCTATTTTACCTGTTGGGTTACGGGGTACATCTGCAAAAATTATTTTGCGGGGGCGCTTATAACGGGGCATACCCTTGCAAAACTCGTTTATATCCTCTTCGCTGCAACGCATACCCTCTTTTACCGCAATAATAGCCGTAGCTATCTCACCAAGTCGTGCATCGGGCAGACCTATTACGGCAACATCCCTTACTGCAGGGTGTGCGCTTATAAAGTCCTCTATCTGTACGGGATACAGATTTTCGCCGCCTGTTATGATTACATCCTTTTTACGGTCGACAAGATAAATAAAACCGTCCTCGTCCATCATTGCCATATCGCCCGTATACAGCCAGCCGTTCTTTAATGATGCGGCGGTGGAAGCAGGGTCGTTATAATAGCATTCCATATTACCGTCGCCAAGAAGGATAAGCTCGCCAACATCGCCCTGCTTAACTTCGTTACCCTCAGGGTCAACAATCTTGGTCTGCCAGCCGTAGCCCGCCTTACCAATTGCACCAACCTTATGCACGTTTTCAACGCCTAAGTGTACCGCACCGGGGCCTATGGATTCAGAAAGACCGTAGTTGGTATCGTACTGATGGTTTGGGAAATACTCAAGCCAGCGGTTTATAAGGCTTTTGGGGACAGGCTGTGCGCCTATATGCATGAGACGCCACTGGTCGAGGCGGTAATTCTCAAGCTTTAAATCGCCGCGGTCAAGGCTGTTTAAGATATCCTGTGCCCACGGAACCAGCAACCAAACAATAGTGCATTTTTCCGAGGAAACCGCATTAAGCACATCTTCAGGCTTTGTGCCTTTCAACAAAACCGCCTTGCCACCCGTTAGAAGAGAGCCGAACCAATGCATTTTCGCGCCTGTATGGTAAAGGGGCGGGATGCAAAGGAAAATATCATCTTTAGTTTGCCCGTGATGTGCCTGCTCCACCTTGCATGAATGCATGAGACTTCTGTGTCGGTGAAGGATAGCTTTAGGAAAACCGGTTGTGCCGGAGGAAAAGTAGATTGCCGCATAATCGTCATCGCTTATAGAGATATTGGGATTATCGCCACGGCAATAATATGTAAGTTTAAAATAATCCTCTGCAAATGTGGGGCACATACCCTCACCTGCGTAAATCAATGTACGGTTTTCACCTATATCATCAGCTATTTCTTCTACTCTGCCTATAAACTCAGGACCGAAGACCAGCATATCAACCTCTGCCAAATCGAGACAGTAGCGGATTTCATCTGCGGCATAACGGAAATTAAGGGGAACCGCCAAAGCGCCTGTTTTGAGAATGCCGAAATATATAGGCAACCACTCAAGGCAGTTCATAAGGAGTATAGCAACCTTATCGCCTTTTCTTATGTTGCGGGAAAGCAGGAAGTTAGCAAAGCGATTAGCTTTTTCGTTAAACTCCGCCCATGTTATTTCCTTTCGGAAATCGGTATAGCCTGTGGCTTCTATAAGGTTATACTCTTTCCATACAACGCGGCGGGGTTGCTGTTCGGGGTTGAGCTCCACCAACGCGGAATGGTTGCCGTAAAGCTCACTGTTACGCTCAAGCAAATCGATAATAGGCATTTTAGTTTTCTCCTTTTTTCACAAAAAAATAGGTGCCGCGCATTGGCAGCACCCCGTAAACATATACGTCCTTATAATATCAGGATATGTCCGTCCGTATTTAGCCAACGCAAATCAACCACAACAATAATAGCTGCGGTAATAATAGTATGCGTAAGCAAATACACGATTATCGAACATATACTCTTCCTCCGTAAGTGTTGCGAACAGTTTAGCATATTATTTGACGTTTGTAAAGCCCTTTTTGAAAATTTTTTATAAAAATACAATTGTTATGCATTTTTACAAAAAATTCACCAAGTTATTTGGTAATGGTGTATAATAAACTTATTGAGAGGTGCTTGTTTATGAAATACAGTCACATAATATGGGATTTTAACGGTACAATTCTTGACGACCTTGTGCCTTGTATAGATGTGCTTAACAAAATGCTTAATGAACGAGGGCTTAAAGCAGTTGATAAAAATAAATATCTTGAAGTCTTCGGTTTCCCCATTAAAGAATACTACGAAAAACTGGGTTTTGATTTTACAAAGGAAGACTACGGCGTTATGGCTATAGAGTGGTCGGGGCTTTACAAAGCCGCCGCAGAAAACAGCGGTATTTGCAGGGGTGTTACTGATGCTCTTGAATATTTTAAAGAACAGGGGCTACCCCAATTTATTCTTTCTGCTACTGAATACGGTATGCTTAAAGAACAGATAAAAGAGCTGGGAATTGGTACGTATTTCAGTGAACTATTAGCGCTGAAAAACTTTCACGCAGTAAGTAAGGTAGCACTGGGTAAAGAGTGGGCAATAAAGACAAAACCACAACGTATGCTGTTTATAGGCGATACCTTGCACGATTACGAAACCGCCTGTGCCATGGGCGCGGATTGTGTGCTTATAGCCGCGGGGCATCAATGTAAAAGCCGTCTTTTAAAATGCGGTGTGCCGGTATTGGACAGCGCAGAGGAGCTTATCCCCTTTTTTGAAAGAAACAATGTATAGAAATCACCCCATAAAGCTTGTTCGCTTTATGGGGTGATTTAAATTTTAGTCTCCGCTTATGATATTTCTTATTATTGCAAGGTCGGTGGTGTTGAGAATACGGTCTTCGTTAAGGTCGCCCAGCGTAATAATATCCTGAGTAGCAATAGTGTCACCGCTTACAATTTTACGCATTATTGCATAATCAACTGTAGAAACCAATCCATCCAAATTAAGGTCGCCAACAGCTTTTACCACCGTGACGGTACAGCTTGCGCTGTAGACGCCGCAGCTGGCGGTTACCGTAACCGTGCCGGACTTTAACCCCTTTACATAGCCACCGTCAGTTGAAAGCACCGTGGGGTCACTTATTGTCCATACCACGTTTTTATCAGTAGTATTTTCACCAAGCACCGTAGCGGCAAGCCATTTTTGTGTGCCGCAAGGCACTGTAAGAGTGTTTGCGGAAAGCTTTATGCCTGTAGCTTGGATTTTTTCCGTTGTTGGTTGTTTAACTGGCAAGTCTCTGTTGAAATGCAAAGTTATATGGTTACGTATTGCGTGTCCCGAGGTGTTCTTGGGATAAGCTAACAAAGCACCGTCTGTATTGATATTACCTGCGGAATCTATAACAAACACCTGCGGTTGGTCGCCGCCCAAATACACGTCCGCTGTCTTAACACCGCTGTTTATAACCTTTACGTCATCCTGACCAAAGTAAATACCTGCATACAAAATGGAGGGCTGGGTTGCGGTATACAAATTCTCTACATAAGAACCTCTGCCGTGATGATTACTGTCAAGGAAATCTACATCCGTATTGACGATATCTTTATGCAAATACAGCATATAATCCACCGCTGTAGAGCCGCTGGTGTTATTACCCTTATAGGTTGTACCCACGTCGTTGGGAAAGGTATCACCCGTAAATAAAAGCTTTACACCTGCAACCTCTATCAAATACCAAGTAGAAGAACAATTCTCCCACTCGGTACTGTCTTTACTGAGAGTGCTGTGGGTACTCCAATCCTTTGACGTACAAATTGTAACAGTAACAGGATAGCTTGTATCTGTAGTAGAAAGGGTGTTATAATTGCTGAAATACCGCGTTTTTTCCGTTTCAAACGCAATTTGAGTAGGAACCAGGTCAGGGCTGTAGGTAAGACAATTATTTACCATTGTGTCAAATCCGTTTAGATAAGCATCATAGCCGTTAGCACTTGTACCCGCGGGATCTTTGGTGGTATACATCTTCTTAATGTTAACATAAGGACTTTTGCTTATGTAGTAACGCAAAGCATAAATATGGTCGGAGTGCCAATGGGTTATAAAGCTTATAATTTGAATTTGACACTTATCCGAAAGCAAAAGTCTGTAATACTGTTCTTCCGTAATGGTACCGGAAGCAAGGCCGTCTTTAAGAAACTCTTCGCGCAGTTCCAACAGATAATCAAGAGATTTGCTGTTTTGGTTACCGCTGTCTATCATCAGCACCGTACCGTTATAGTCCATAACGGTACCGTCATTTTTAGAAAGTGACTTTGATATCCACTGAATTTCATTGGTGTGGATACGGAAGTTATCGTCCTGCTGTGCATATTGATTAGCAAAAACTGTTTCCGTAAGGTCAGAGAGCACCTTTACTTGACAGTATAAGGTTTTTGCGCCCCAATCACCCGTATAAGTTACGGTTATCGTAGCAGTACCTTCAGAAACGCCTGTAACCTTCCCTTTAGAAACTGTTGCTACCGAAGTATCGGAAGAAATAAAACTTATGCTATCCTCACGGCTTGCAGAAGCAAAGCTGTAGTCCATAGTTTTTGTGCCGCCGACCAGAACATAAAGCTTCTCTTCACAGGTAAATGCCGCACTTTCATTCACAGCCGGCACATTTATTGCTCCGTCGGCAGTATAGTAAGAACTTTCTACAGCATCGCCGTATATGTATATTGTCTGTCCGTTTTCTACAAAAGAAACATAGGGACGAAGTGTATACAAATCATCATAGTCGTCTGCGCTTTGACCCGAAATACTTGCTTTTAAACTGTTTTCGTTTATGCTACCCTCATACTTAACAGCGATATCGGTATTTGCTTTAAGTACGGCTCCGTCCAAAGCTTCGGACTTTGCGGCAAGTACGCCATAGCTTAACTTCTTTGTAGATATGCTGTTGTAAAACTCTCCCGCAGTATTTATTCCTACACTAATATCCAATGCGGGAGCATTGCTTACTCTTACATTACAGCTATTAAAAAGCTGTGTTCTGCCGCCAAAGCTTTGCAAATTGTATTCCACACGTACAAGTGTGGGGAACGGGAAGCTTGCCTCCCAAAGTACAGAGTTATTAACATTGGAATTAAGCAAAGCCAAAACCTCATCAGAGCAAAGGCTGTTTACCGGAGTGCCGCCGTCAAAATTGCTGTTTATTCCCGTAAGACCGAAACAAGTGTTTGCAAATTCGGTATACACATAAATACCGGTCCCCTCGCTGTTTTTAACGGTAGAATTGCTGTAAGCTATTGCTCTGCCGGAAGACACGCTTCCGTAATTAAAGCTACGTTTAACCTTTACATACTTGTTGTCGTCAACAGTGCCCTCAAAATACGCCTCGCCCACAATACCTGCAACAGAGGGGCTGTTGTTTGTGGAAGTTATCGTGCCCGTGTTGTAACAATTATAAAGCTCCGTATCACGTTTGTCAGATGCGCCGCCGGACCTGCCTGAAATACCGCCCACATTTGTGGTGCCCGTAACATCACCCTCGTTTGCACAACCGTTTATGTTAATACTTTTTGCACAGCCTACGATACCCGCAGAATAGCCGGAACCGATAATTGTACCGCTATTGTAACAATTTACAATTACGCCATTAGCCAGCCCGTCTGCTGTATTACTACCGCCGGAAATACCTGCGGTATAATTTGCGGTGTTTTTGTTATTAACATTGCCTTTGTTAACACAATTGTATATCTCTATTGCCCTACCGCAGCCTACAATACCAGCGGTGTAACCGCTTGCACCGCCGCTTACGGCGCCGTTGTTAATGCAGGACTCCACCACATTGTGACCATAACCGTCAACCTGTCTTGTGCCGCCCAAAATACCGCCCACGGCGGAAACAGAACAGGAAACAGGCGCGTTATTAGTACATTTTTCTATCTGCACTCTGGATGCACCAGAAGATACATATCCCAATACGCCGCCGACCCATTTGTTACCGTTTACCTGTGCCTGATTTTCACAGTTATAAATTGCAATGCTTGGAGAAGTTGCTTCATTAGTGATAACTATATCCGTTTCCAAATAACTGCCGTTTTTAGCGTTACCGCCAACAAAACCGCCCACGCCGCTTGCGCCGACTACACGCATATTGGATACACAATTTACAATGTCTACGCCAACCTTTGCTTGCCCCACAAAGCCGCCTGTAAGGTTTGCGCCTTCCACATAGCCCTTTGCGAGCGTAAGGTCTTTTATGTTTGCATAACGCGCCGTGCCTATAAAGCCAACGCAATTAGAAGATGTATGCACTATGTACATACCGTAGATGGTAAAGCCGTTACCGTCAAACTGTCCTTCAAAACGACGGTTAGTTTCATCTGCATATCCCGGAGGCGTCCAAGTATGAGCAGCGTCACCACCGTTTGTAGGTTTGACACCGGAAGACCAGTTTTTCCATTCATCGCCGTTGGGGTCGTTATAATATATGTCACATGTGAGCTTGTAGCACGCGTTATCTGCTTTTTTAGTAAGCGCGGCAGTTGTTGTATCGTTACCGCTGTAATATGTAATTGTACCGGTGCTTAACGCGACTTGCTTGCGAAAATATGCCAAGTCACTGGGTGAAGAAATAAGAAAAGGGTTGGTGTCCGTCCCCGCGCCTTTTAGATATGTGGAATACCCACTCCACGCATAATAACCGCTATCAGCGGCATAAACCACACCCTCCACCTTAGGAACAAAAACAAAAATACCAAAAAGCAAGACTATTGCCAAAAAAATAGAAAGGATTTTTTTAACAGAGCGGGTTAATAACATAAACGGTTCCTCCTTACTTGGCTGTATTATGATAATTATAACATATTCCGAGGTTTTGGACAACGCTGTTAATAGACGAAATTTTACACTGAATTATAGTAAAAAGCAACAAAAAGCCGCCTGTTTTTATAAACAAGCGGCAATTACCGTTAGTTGTGTCTGTAAGATTCCAACAAATTACTTACAAGCTTAGGTGCGGCAGTAAGGGCAAGACCTAAAAGCGAAAGCGCAAGCGCGGCATACCAACCAATACCGATAGTTGCATCCACACCGTAGACCGCATCAGAATTTCCTACAGCTCCGAAAAACCCCAAAACTGCAGAAGCAAGGGTTGTACCGAAAAACAAAAGACCCGATATAAAGGATACTATACTTGTCCTTAAGCGGGACACGCAAATCGAAGCAAGATAAACGAAAAACAAAACGGCAGATATAGTAAGCAACACTTTGGAAACCACAAGCAAATCGCTTATGGTGTCAAGCCCCAGCTCCTTCCCATCGTCAAAGCCCACCGGACCGTAAGGGCCGAAGCTGTTAAAGAGTGTGCCATGCTTTTCCTCAGCTATATAAAAACCATACCAATTCAAAAATCTGGTACAAAAAGTCAACAACGCAACAAGGCAAGCGGTAGCTATATCTGTAAAATAATATCTATTATTTTCGTTCACAAAAGCACCTCCAAGATTCTATGGATATATTATGCCCTATTTTAGTTTTGTTGTCAATAGCTTTTTAAAAAGCAAGGTCGGCTTTTATAGCCGACCCTGTATGTTTTAGTTAATTACGCGTTAAGCGCCTTTACCTTATTTACGATGGTAGAAACGATATTGGATTTGAATATGAAAGCAAAACCAACAATGGTGTGGATAAAAGTAAGCCACCAACCGCCTGCAAGATGAACAGCTTCACTATATTCACCTGTTACAGCAGCAAGGAAGCCAAGGAACAGGCAAATTACAAGTATACCATAGTAAGAAAGTGCCAAAATCTTGTTAAGGTTAATACGAGAAAGTGCAGGTACTATTGCACCCAAGTTGATTATGGAAGTAAACAAAAATGCCGCAAACACTATAATGCTTATAATAAGCATTATTTGAACCACTACCATAAGTCCGTTTATATCGCCCAAGGACATATCGCCGAAATAATAATAAGGGCCGAAAAACTCTCTGCCATAAACAGTTCCTTCGTATTCAGAAACAGCCTTGTACCAATTCGTAAACTGAATACCGAAAACTAAAATACTTACCAAAATAAAGGACACCTTATCCAAAGTAAACACAGGGAAAAGAGCCTTCTTATTGATAGGTGTACGGGGCGCGGGCGCCTGCTGATACTGGGGTTGCTGGGGAGCTTGATACTGAGGCTGTTGAGCCTCTTGCTGACAAGGGCACACACTACCGTCAGGTATCTGTCTGCCGCACTTACTGCAAAACATGATATATTCCTCCTAAAATTAAAGTGTACGCAAGTATTATATAACACGCGCCTGCTTTTTGTCAATGGTTTTGGGGAAATTCTACCACTTTTTATCTGTTTCCCCCCAAAAACCACCGCTCTTTTTAAGCAAGTAAAGAAAAAAGAAAGTTTACCCACAAAAATATCATTGACTTTTTTAAAGGGATGTTTTATACTTTTTATATATAATATGTGTGCTTATTTGGTACGCAAAAAAAACAAAAAAGGAGACACACGGCAAATGAAAAAGCGTTTACTCAGTTTAGTAATGGCTTTGGCGATGATAGCATCGGCAATGTGCATTACCTCTACCACAAGCGTTTCCGCTATTACAGATGCGGAATTCGTTGCGCCCGAGATTCTTATTCCCGATTATCTGGCGCTGCCCGATGACGACCTTCTTACCGATGATCACGAATTCATCCTTGCAGAAGGTACCCGTTACGAACAGACAGTTACCTCTTTGTTTATTGATGCAAGCAAGGCTAACCGTCCCGGTACTTTTAACACTCAAAAGTACATAATTGTTCACAATACCGGTTCTTACCCTGCTTCCTCTACCGCATTGGCAAATGCTAATTACTGCAGAAATACCGATGCTTCCGTTTCCTGGCACTACACCTGCGGTAACGACGGTATCCACCAGCAGCTGCCCGTTAACGAAAAAGGCTGGCATGCAGGCGGTAACTACTGGGGCGACGGTGTAACCTATGATGAAAAGGTTGCTGCAGGTTGGATTCCCGATGCTAACAACAGCTCCAGCGTTGGTATAGAAACCTGCGTTGACGGCTTCCCTGCTGACAACACCTCTGCAGGCGAACATTGGAACTCCGCAGAAATGTACGAATGGTACGAAACCCACTTCGACAAGACTGCTACTTATCTTGCAATCCTCGTTTCTTACCTCTGCGTTAAGATGAACTTCAACCCCTATACTCAGGTTGCTACCCACTACAATTCTGCAGCTAAGAACTGCCCTATGCAGATGAGATACATTTTCGGCACCAACGCTAAGTTCGCACAGGACGGTACCTACTACAAGGTTTTCCTTGACAGAATGTATGACTACTACAAGGCGTTCGGTGGCACTTATGTTGAAACCGACACCCTGCAGAACACCTACTACAACCCCGACTCTAAGGTTTACGAAGCAGGTCTTTACAAGGCTAATACTGCTGTAACCGTTTACCGTGCAGGTAACACCTCCACCGAAGTTGTTGGTTCTGTTGCAGCTAACACCGTTGTTGATGCTAAGATTATCGGTTGGAACTGGGGTAAAGTAACCCTCGCTGACGGTACTGAAGGTTGGGTTGACCTTGACAGCTTTACCTATGTGACCGGTGACTATGACTATGGCACATACAGAACCGCAACAGGCGACATTGTAAACGTAACCGCAATCAACGGCACTACCGCTACTTATGAAGGCGGCACTGCTGACATCTCTACTCTTACCAGAGTATACAAGGTAGAAGTTCAGGGCGACACCGCTTTCGGTTCCGAACCCAAGTACCTTGCTTCCGGTGAAAAGTTCACCGTAACCGCAGCTGAACCCACTGCTCCCATGGTATTTGACATTTGGGAAGTAACCAGCGGTATTGCTACCATCGAAGAAAAGACCGCTACCACTACAGAAATTACCGTTCTTAACTCTGACATCGTTGTTATGGGTACAGAACGTGACAAGTATGACCTTATTGTTGAAAGCGGCACAGGCAGCGGCAGATACGAAGCGGGCTCCACCGTTACGATTTCTGCAAGAGGTAAGGTTGGCCAGGTATTCTCTTCCTGGATAGTTGAAAGCGGCACGGCTACTATTGCTGATGCTACTTCCGTTAACACTACCGTTACCACCGGTGCGGCTGACACCGTTATCTCTGCTGTATATGAAGCAGCAACCACATTTGACCTTTCCGGTCTTACCAACTATGCACTTGGCAAGAGCTATACTCACACTTGGCAGAATAAATCAGGTTCTGACATTTCTTGGTATGACTCTACCCCTCTCAAGCGCATGCGTGACGAAAACTGCACCATTATGACCGACGGCGTTGTTGAAGATGACAATTCCTATTCCTACGACAGCAAGTTCTGTGCTGTTACCGGTACCGCAGGTACTTCTGTGTATGTATTTGACCTTGGCGCATCAGAAGAAATAACCAGAATAGTTCTTCGTGACTTGGTTATCCAGTCCAGCTGGGGCGACATCAGTGATATCGCTATTGCTGTTTCCGATGACAACGAAACCTTTGTTGATACACAAATAGTTGATAATATCTATCACTCCTTCAAGACCAACCCTGACGGCAGCACCGAAAAGATTAGCGAAACTCTTTACACCCACTGCATAGACATCGCTGACCTTTCCGCAGTTTCTGCAAGATATGTAAAATTCACCTTTAAGTCTACCAAGTGGGTTACCGCTTATACCGAAATAGAAATTTACGGTCCTTCCAAGGAAGGTGAAGGCGACGACGATTCCTCTGATGTTACTTCCTCCGAAGTTGAATCTTCCGAGGTAGAACCTTCTGAAGATGATTCTTCCGCAGACGTTGTTGTTCCCACCGGCGATAACCTTTTGTTCGGCAAAGAATACACCTTCAGCACCGATGCTACCGTTTACAAAGCTGACGGCGGCGACTACGTTACCAACGGCGAATTCCGCGGTGACGGCACAAACGGCTGGAACGGCGACCTTGCACAAGACGGCGTTACCATTGAATGGTTTGGCACCGGCAAGACCTTGACCTACACCTTTGCATTTAACGAAGCAACCGATGTTAGAAAGCTCGTATTTAAGGGTGTTCGCGTTAACGGTAACAGACAGTTCGGTACCCTTATTGTTAACGACACCACAGTTGTTATGTCCAGTGAAGTAACAAAGAACCTTATTGAAGGCGCACCTCTTAACAGCGATACAGAAGAAGAACAGTTCTTTGATATTATTGTTCCTGTAGAACTCAATGATATTACCGAACTGAAGATTCAGCTTATCACCGATGCTTACTGCTGTCAGTATGACGAAATCGAAGCTTACGGTGCAGAAGAAGAACCTCCCGTAGAATCTTCTGATGCTCCCGTTGAATCTTCTGATGCTCCCGTTGAATCTTCTGATGCTCCCGTTGAATCCGAATCTTCCGAAGTTATCGAGTCCTCTGAAGTTATCGAATCTTCCGAAGCAGAAATTGAATCTGAATCTTCCGAAGTTTCCGAATCTGAAGAAAGCACCGATAACGACTCTTCCGAAGACACCGCTGATGCAGTTTACGGCGACGTAAACGGTGACGGCTCCATCAACAGCCTTGATGCTGCACAGGTGCTCAAAGTTGATGCACAGCTTGCTGAGCTTACCGATGCTGCACTTATCGCTGCTGACGTAAACGGCGATGGCGACGTTAACAGCCTTGATGCTGCACAGATTCTTAAGTTTGATGCTCAGCTTATCACCTCCTTCCCTATCGAAGATACAGCTGATGAAGAAAGCTCTGAAGAATCCGCTGATGTTGATGCTTCCGAAGAATCCGTTGATGCAATCGTATCTAACGAACCCGTTGACGTATCCGACGAAGACAGCATGCCCGAAGTTGAGTAAACTTTAATATTTGCAGGGAATGCCGCAGCATAGGCTGCGGCATTCCTTTTGAAAAAACAAGGAGCGTTATTATATGCTTAATCTCAGAGATACCCAAAAAGAGTTATTAAAAAAACACATCCAAAAAGGAAGTGTGGTTGCCGATTTTACAATGGGCAATGGTAACGATACCCTTTGGCTTTCCAATCAAGTAGGAGAAAACGGTAAAGTTTTTGCTTTTGACATACAAGAGGCGGCTGTTTACAACACAAAGGCATTGCTTGAAAAGGAAAACTGCGCCCAAAACTATACTTTAATAAAAGACTCTCATCATTTGCTTAAGAATTATATTGATTGCCCATTAGATGCGGGTATATTCAATCTTGGATTCTTGCCCGGCGGTGACAAATCACTTACCACATTGCGCAGTACAACTTTGCCGGCTATTGAAACGGCGTTGACACTTATAAAAGCCGGCGGTTGCCTTATGATTGCAATTTATCCGGGACACGAAGAAGGCAGACTTGAAGGCGAGCTTATATGCGACATTCTTTCCAAATATGACCAAAAGCACCTGTCTGCATACAGATTTAACGTATTGAACGCTGCTACCTCTCCCTATTTTATTTACGTAGAGATAAACGAAAAATATAAAGGCGGTATTACAAAATGACAAACAGTTGCAAGCTTTTTGACGGCATTTCCCCTGAAAAGCTATCATATCTGTTATCGGCACTGAATGTTGTTGAACGCACTTACACAAAAGGACAAATTATTTTGACACAAGGAGAAAAAACAAGAAGTTTGGGCGTTATTAAAAGCGGAAGCGTAGATGCTGTACATTATTCTGATGCAGGGAACGAAAGCCTGATAGCGCACCTAACGGTTGGACAGATTTTTGCTGATTTTATAGCAGTAAGCAAAACGCAGGAAAGCCCTGTAACGCTGGTTGCAAACACCGATTGTGAAGTTGTGTTTATCCCCATGGGAGGATTTTTCGGTGAACTTAAGGGCTTTGAAAACGAAATACACCTGCTTATGACAAATCTTGCAGGAATTTATGCAGAGCAATACTTTGAACTAAAGGAGCGAATTTTTTGCATAACCGCGCCGACACTTAGGGAAAAAATTATAAGATTTTTGAGTATGCAAAAGAAAAAAGCTAAAACCGAAATATTTGAGGTTCCTTTTAACAGAGAACGGATGGCAATTTATTTAAACGCAGAGCGAAGTGCCCTTAGCCGTGAGTTAATGAGGATGAAAAATGACGGTGTAATTGACTGCCGAGGAAAAAAGTTTATACTGAAAATTTACCGCGAATAATGTTGACAAACTTTTTGTTTATGCTATAATTATAAGGAAAATAATTAGGAGGTACAAGCCTTTAAGGCTTGGTAAAAGCTTATGAGTGTTTTGTTTCAATATTTTGGCAATATTGGATGGCAAATGCCCGTAATGTGGCTTATTGGCGGTATACTCATATATCTTGCCATTAAGAAAGATATGGAACCCACCTTGCTGTTGCCCATGGGTTTCGGTGCAATTTTGATGAACCTGCCCACGCCTTTGGCAAAGGACGCAATAACAGGTGAAATTGTTGAATCCGAGGGTGTTAGTGAAATTTTGGAAACCCTTTACAATGCCGGCATTGCTAACGAACTGTTTCCGCTTATTCTGTTTATTGGTATAGGCGCGATGATTGACTTCGGTCCACTGCTTTCTAACCCCAAGATGTTGCTTTTTGGCGCAGCGGCACAGTTCGGTATTTTCTTTACTTACGCGGTTGCATCTTTGTTCTTTGACATTAAAGATGCCGCGTCCATTGGTATTATCGGTGCGGCAGACGGCCCTACAGCAATAGTAGTTTCTCAAACCCTTGGTTCTAACTACATTTCGGCAATAACGGTTGCGGCATACTCTTACATGGCGTTGGTGCCTATAATTCAGCCCCCCGTTATTAAGCTAATAACCACCAAAAAGGAACGTCTTATAAGAATGGAATACAAGCCTGCGGCTGTTTCCAAATCCACACGTATTCTTTTCCCCATCATTATAACCGTACTTGCAGGCTTGTTTGCCCCCGCTTCTGTTGCTCTTGTTGGTTTCCTTATGTTTGGTAACCTTATAAGAGAGTGCAGCGTGCTTGACAATCTTTCCGCAACCGCGCAAAAGGAATTGGCAAACCTTGTAACATTGTTCCTTGGCATAACCATCGCCTTCACTATGAGGGGTGAGGCCTTCCTTAAGCCCGCTACCCTTCTTATAATGGGTCTTGGTTTATTTGCGTTTGTATTTGACACCGTTGGCGGCGTTATGCTTGCTAAGCTTCTTAACCTGTTCAGCAAAAAGAAGGTCAACCCCATGATTGGTGCGGCAGGTATTTCCGCATTCCCCATGGCTTCCAGAGTTGTACACAAAATGGGACTTAAGGAAGACCCTCAAAACTTCTTGCTTATGCACTCTGCAGCAGCAAACGTTTCCGGACAGATAGCTTCTGTTATTGCAGGCGGCTTGATACTTGGTTTGGTTCAAGGATGAGGTGAAGTGATATGAAAAAGTTACTTGTTATTTTATTTGCTTTTATTATTTTTGCATCCTACAGCCAAATGTTTGTATTTGCAGAAGACGCAATTACATCCGCAACAAATACCACTGACCTTGATGCGCCTGTTGACAGCCCCATTAAGGGCGAAGCTCCCCCCAACGCAGGAGAAATGCGCCCTGATGATTCTCCCCACCCTCACAATCCGGATGGTGGCAAGCCCGTGCCTGAAGGTGATATGGGCAAACCCGAGATGGGCAATGGCGGTGCAAAAGATACAATTGGTGCGATTGTCCCCGATGACGGCGTTAAGGAAACAAACATAGAAATCAATTTCACCACCGAAAGACTGCCCACTGCATTGGAACACATGGGCGTTGGTCTTGCAGGCGTAATGATGGTGCTTATACTTATAGGAGTAGTTGTATTTGTTTTAAACAAAGTTTTTAAGCCTGCTTAAACATTATATACATATAAAAGGTGTTGCTAGAGCAACACCTCAGACCGCTGACAAAGGCACAGACCACAAAAAAAGAAAAAACGGTTACTATAAAGTGAAAATTTCGGGGAAAATTTCCCCGAAATTTTTGTATATTTTTATATTTTTTCGTTTGGAACGAACCTCAGCTCACAGTACCCAGTACAGTTCTCGCCTCGGTTCGTTCCATCTGTACTCTTTCT
>JAFQHL010000061.1 GCA_017397955.1 Clostridia bacterium | reverse complement strand
GGTCTCAAGGTGGTACAGCCACTGATCGACTGACGGTGGCTCACCACCACACACTAAATTAGAAAGCTCAAGATATTTTGTGAGAGTTCGAAGTCATACGCAAAACGGCCGAAAATATCTTTTTTATAGTCCTTACACAAAGAGCCTGAAACAAACGTTTCAGGCTCTTACTTTTTCACTATTCACTGTTCACTTTTAACTTGTTTATCGTTAGTCTAATAACAATTATCTGTATTTCAAATACTCCATAAATTTCTTTGCAGCAATGGAGAGTGCGTTTGTGCTTCGGTAAGCCACACCTATCCTTCTGAACGCGGGCACATCAAGCTCTTTCGCCACAACTCTGTACGGTATTCTACGCAGTATCAGCTCGGGAAGAATAGCTATTCCGAGACCTCCCTCAACCATTGACATCACCGCATAATCATCCCACGTTGTAAAATGCACGTTAGGTGTAATGCTGTTTCTCTCAAAAACCTCGGAAATTTCAGCTTTCGCACCCTTTTCAAGAAGCATAAAGGGATAATCGCACAATGCCTTTACTGGAAATTTGTCCTTATCGACAAGTGCGTGATCCTCGGGTATAACCACGAGTAGCTTATCTTCCTCCAAGAATACCGTTTCAAACTCATCGACAGTGGGCAGACGGAGAAAGCCGAGATCAACGCGCCCTGTGTTGATCCATTCCTCTATCTCGGTGTAATCGCCGAGTAAAAGTTCATAGTCGATATTGGGATAGTCCTTTTGAAATTCCTTGATGATATTCGGCAGCCAATGCGTTGCCACGCTCGAAAATGTACCGATGCGGATAAGCCCCGATTGAAGTCCGTTTATTTCGTCGATCTGCTCCTGCAAACGCTCAAACTCTCGGCATACGCTTTGCGCGATGGGCAATATCTTCATTCCGTCAGAGGTCAGCTTCACGCCTGTGCGGTTGCGTTCAAGAAGCGTAACGTTCCATTCCTTTTCCAAATCGTTTATCATACGGCTTACCGCCGATTGCGAATAATTGAGTATCTCTGCCGCCTTCGTAAAGCTGCCATACTCCACGGTCTTGATAAACGCCATATATTTTTGTACGTTGGTGTCCATTTTCATCCCTTTATCTATGCGTTTTTGTAATGATGGATATGAGATATATTCGCTTGTGTAATTTATGAAAATATGATATACTATTATCATGAAAATGTCAAGAGGTAAGAAATGAAAACATCGTATTTGAAATATATCTTTGCACTTTTGCTGTTTGGCTCAAACGGCATTGTGGCAAGTTTGATACATCTGAGCAGCTACGAGATCGTACTTTTGCGCACGTTGATCGGAAGCCTATTATTGATCGCTATTTTCTTTATCGCAAGGGAGAAGCTGACGTTTTACAAGTACAAAACGCAAAGCATATTCCTTACCGTATCGGGTATCGCGATGGGAACGAGTTGGATATTCTTGTATGAGGCATACGACGAGATCGGTGTAAGCTTGGCTTCTCTCGCTTATTACTGCGGACCTGTTATTGTGATGATACTCTCTCCGTTATTGTTCAGAGAAAAGCTCACAAAAATCAAGGTATGCAGCTTTCTCGTAGTACTTGTCGGTATTTTTCTCGTCAACGGAACGGCATTTGAAAACGGCGTAAGCATATTAGGACTTGCCTGCGGTCTGCTCTCGGCGGTATGCTATTCGCTGATGGTGATGTTCAATAAAAAGGCGAAGGACATCACGGGACTTGAAAACTCGATGCTTCAGCTTTTTATGGCATTTATTACAGTTGCTATCTTTGTCGGTATCAAGCAAGGCTACCGTATGCAGATCGACACACATAGTATTATTCCTATACTTGTTTTAGGACTTCTGAATACGGGCATCGGATGCTATTTTTATTTTTCGTCTATCGGGAAGCTGCCTGTGCAGACGGTTGCAATATGCGGATATCTTGAACCACTGTCAGCGGTAGTGTTCTCGGTGATCTTCCTGAAAGAAACAATGCTGCCGATACAAATCATCGGCGCGGTTCTTATCATCGGTGGCGCAATGCTTGGTGAATACAGAAAGAAGCAAATATGAAGTGAGGGCTGACCGTGTGGTCAGCCCTACTTATACTCTCTTCACCCCAACGCTTTACTCATTATTGCACCTGCATCTGCCTTTGTTGCGGCAACGAGGCGGTTGTAAATATTCGCTGTGGTGCTAATTCCTCAAGCCATCAATTTGTAAGTATGACGCGCAGAAAACTTGTTTGTACAAAGAATAACAGAGCAATTCGTAACGATTGCGTTGACTTTTGCTTTTTAGTTGTGATATAATTATTTTGTAAAACATTCTGTGGCAACATCCATATAGGTGGCGCCTGTGTCAGGCGCAGTTTCAAAACGAAATACGGAGGGAAAAGCATGAACAGAACAAAACACGCAATCATGATTGTATTCAAACTATTATTCGTTGTTTTATGCTTTGCTGTGGCGGCGGTTTATACCGCGCTTAAGGGCATGGATACCGGTGCGCTTGACAATATGAAAAAAGAGCTTGGACCGGAAGCGTGCGAAATTGATGTAATGGACGCCGGCTTTGATAAAACAGGGACATCGCTCTCCTACGAAATAAAAGACGGAAAGATTATATTTGACCTTGTTCAAAGCGGCAATGAATATGACGAAGTTGTCGTTTTTATTACATTCCCCAATTATAAATATGATACAGAAGGAATGAGGAAATATCTTCAGGAAACCATAGGTGACCGCGCCGAAAAAGAAGAAGATTATCTGGTTGCAATGGCAGAAGGTCCTTGGAACTGTTACTACAGCTTTGTGATGACCGGTGATGCGGAAAGCGCGTGCTACACCATTGTTGATCCTGATTTAGAAGAATATGTTGTAACGGTTAAAGCAGATGATAAAGACGAACCGTACCGCATTGAAAACCTTTATACATCAAAAGGCGAGAATGTTGACTTTATACTTTGCTTCGGGTCGAAGACTTACGGTGCGCTTCCGTCAGGTAGGTATATTTTCGATGCGAACTTTGGAGTAAGCGGTCTGTATGAAAGTGATGCAGCGTTATCTTTTGGCAGCAAGATAAGTGTTCTCACAAGCACCTGTTTAACCGCGCTTAAAGAGCAAGGTCTTGATATTTTCAATGTAGAAAACTGGCTGGTCTTCTACGGCGCAATGATAATTACAGGAATGTTTATCTATCTGTGGCGCGACCTGCGCTCCTTGAAAAAGATATTCGGCGCAATGTTAGAGGACCGCTATCCACCTGTTAAAGTTATTATTAAGGTGTATGTAAACGGCTATGTTACGGACGAGTACTCTTATATAGATAACGGCACATCAATGATTGCCGCGTTCTTTGTGGCACTGCTGTGCTATGTACTGTTTTTGCTTACCTATCCCTTGCGTATCTTGGTTCAAATCGTAAGTGATATTGTACACCTCGTTAGAGACGATGATGAAATTGAGGGCTTCTCGATTGTTGGCAACATTCTTGGCAGTGTAGGCATATATGTACTGCTGTTTGGTATTATGGGACTTCTCGGTGCAAGCTATCTTATAGGCGGTATCTGCACGGTTGTCGGTGTGGGAATGTGCATCGGCGCCCACTTCATCTGCAAGAACCGCGAAGAAGAATACGGTTGATTTATAAAAGAAAACTATCGGTTAAAAAATAAGGGCTGAACGATTTGTTCATCCCTAAGCCTTTCCAAAAGATGATAGTTATGCCACAACAGTATAGTGTTGAGGTTTTTGCCGTTTTGTGGTATTATTAAGGACATATAAGGAGGTGTGCTAATGAACACAAAACCGTTATTGGAGCAATTAGTGCAAAAGGCGAAAAACGGAAGCGGCACCTACTATAAAATAACGCTTATAGAAAACGGAAAATCTGAAACGGCGGTGATAACCCCTGCCAACGGAGCGCAAAACAGCTACTCCGTTGCCAAGGTCTTTACCGTAACAGCTATAGGAATGTTGGTTGACAGAGGGCTTTTGCAGACAGACGAAAAGGTCTGTGATATACTTCGTGCTCAATTACCTGCAGGAAGCGCACCCGAATGGGAGCCGATGACGGTACATCATCTGCTAAAGCACAGCGCGGGCTTTGGGGGCGGATGCTTGGATATTGATGCGGAAAACCAAGTCCCCATTGCAGGAGAAGATTATCTAAGCTATTTGTTCCGCGGCAAGCCTGAGTACGCACCGGGCACGCAAAGCCGATACAGCGATGCCGCGTATTATCTGCTTTCCAGAATATTCACCGCCAAAAGCGGCGAAAAAATGGATGACTATCTGTTAAAGCATTTATTTTACCCTTTAGGTTTTCGCGAAATGGCGTGGAGCAAATGTCCTATGGGTTACCCGATGGGAGCAACGGGGCTGTATGTATATACCGAGGACATTGCCAAGCTAGGCGTGCTGTATCTGAACGGCGGACTGTACCTTGGTAAACGGATTCTTTCTGCAGCGTGGGTGGAGACCGTGCTGCGTGAGGGTTATGAATTTGCAAAAACCGCAGGCGGCGGCTACGGCAAAGGCGGGATGTACGGTCAGATGCTTATATTTTATCCCAACCGCAACAGAGTTGTTGCCTATCATTCCTTTGGCGGTGATGGACTTATTGATTATCTGGATACCGTTGCTCAGTCGTAAGCCCTGCGCCCTTAAGTTGGCAATAGGCAGAATTTTGGGAATTTACAGGAGTAAATATGAAAAGTTTGTTATTAAGCGTGGGAATTATCAGCATAATTGTTTGTATTTTATCCTTGTTACATGCAGTACTTAATATGTTCGGGTACTACAGTTTGCTTGACGGTTCGGCAGAACATTATATCAGTATGCGCCGAAGGATGTTTGTTTTTTCTGTAATCGGAATTATTTTTGCGGTGATTGGGACAGCCTGCTTTATTATTCGCCGCGGAATATAACTTTGGTTTTGCCACAGCGATAAACAAAAAAGCGGATAATGAGCCTTTAAGATGTCCGCGGCTTTAAATACAACAGGGAATATAACATAATCCCCGAAGCAAATGCTTCGGGGATTCACATACTTTAGATTTTGACAGTCATAATCTCGTTGCCCGCGGCTTTAACGGCGGCGGCAAGGTGGGAGTAGGAAAGCCACAAAGTTGCGCTGTGGCAATTGGGATGCACGCCAAGGCGCGATTCCGCGCTGAGTTTCTCCTCAAACACCACGGTTACCTTGTTTTCCTCGTCGTTGATTACCCCAAGGGGTGAAACACAGCCTGCCTCTACACCAAGATATTTCTGCAGCCGCTCTGCCGAAGCAAAGCTGAGCTTGCCTGCGCCAAGCAGCTCGCCAAGCAGCTTAAGGTCTATTTTTGTGCCGTTATGTACCGTTACCAAAAAGTGCTTTTTGCCTTTTTGGTCGCGGACAAACAAGTTTTTGCAAACCGTGCCCAGCTTGTAAAGCCCAAGGCGCTCCATATCATCCATGGTGTAAACTGCCTCGTGCTCCGTTATTTCGTAAGGTATATTGTGACTGTTTAAAAAGTCCAAGGTTTTCTGTTTCATTACTTTCACTCTCCTGCCTTTGTTTTAGTATAGCCCTTGTTTTAGTTTTTGTCAATGGGTGTGCAGATAACTTGAAAAGGCGCGGAATATATGTTATAATCAGCCATAGAAAAAAGGTGCCATTTTTCTGCTGTTGTGAAAATACATAGCATTATTTTGCTGCAGTTGGGGTTTATTTAACTATAGGTTCAGTGTAAAATAATAACAGGTGAGAGTATAGCTTTTATTTACAGGAGGTTTTTATGGCGCGCGTTTCTACAAAAGCAAACAAGAACATATACCAGATTACCCGTGAAAATTTGGGACTGACCCGTGAAAAAGCTGCCGCGCTTTTGGAAGTCATACCGCCCGAACGCATAGAAAAAATAGAAAACGAGCGTTCTATGCCCCACCCCGACGAGGTTTTGACCATGGCGGAAAAATACAAGGCGCCCTTCCTTAGCAACCACTATTGCTCCAACCAATGCTGTATAGGCCGCGAGTATGTGCCCGAGATAAAGACAAAAGAGCTGTCGCAGATAGTGCTGGAGATGCTTGCCTCCCTTAACTCTATGAACAAGCAAAAAGAGCGGTTTATAGAAATAACCGCCGACGGCAAAATAGAGGGCAAGGAGCTGAGGGATTTTGTGGCAATACAGGAAGAGCTGGAGAGGATATCCGTTGCCGTGGAAACCCTGCAGCTGTGGGTGGAAAAAATGCTTGCCACGGGCAAAATAGACGAGGACGAATATCTGGCGCATCAAAAAGCAAATAAGATGCTATAGCTTAGAATTTTGCGGAAGGAGGCAAAAACTGTGTACCTACATGAAGAAGGCGTAAAGGACCAGAAAAGAAAAGAGCGCAGGTCGCTTATAATAATGGGCGTGTTTTCGGTGCTTATAGGGCTTTCTCTGTGGCTTTCGTTTAAAGACAGAGGTTTTAATACCCTGCTTTTGGCGTTCCATATATGGCTGTTTGCATTTGGGATATATATTTCAAGGTTTTATAAGTTTTTTACTCCAAGGCGCAGATACGGCACAGTAAGGGAGCTAAAAAATTATAGGCCCACCTTTGTAAGAAGTCATGGCGGTGCCGTGGGTGCCGGAGCTACATACAGCGGCGGCGAGTTTATCGAGGTTACCGTTGTGCTGGATTTGGACAACGGCAACACACGGGAATTTGTGTTTCTCCACCGCGGCGACCTGAAAACACTTAAAGTAGGCGACAGAATAGGCATATTCCGCTTTTTAAGGATGCCTGTATGGGCAGAATAAACGCCCCATGGCTGACTGTGTTCGCCACGGGAACCCCAAAACTGCGCGCCGCTTCGTGGCACTCGCAGAAAATACGATGTTTTATTGTATCTCGACCGCGCATATTCGTTCGCAGTGAAGATGCTGATAACGCAAAAAATCCGCACAGTAAAGTGCGGATTTTTTATGCTTTTTTGCTGTACCATAGTATTTTTTCATTCCGCGACTTTCTCATCTATCCCCAAAAGAATATCCACGGCATATCTAACCTTTTCTTTTGTACGGTACGCTTTGATAACTCTTTTTTCGTGTTCAGTAAATTCCTCATCTGTCAGATGGACATTAAGCAAGTTGCTTGGGGAAACATTTAACGCTTTGCAAATTTTACCAATAACATCCGCATCCGGTCGGTTTATTCCCTGTTCCCAATTTGATACCCGACTTTTGGTTACTTCTATTATACCCGCCAACTGTTCTTGTGTCAGTCTTGCTTCTTTTCTATACTTACGAATTCTATTACCGATTTCATATTTCAAAATAAACACCTCGCTTATAGATATTATACACAAAAACAATAAAAAAGCAACGCTAACAGCAAGAATTTCTGTACTTTTATATTGACTTAACAGAAATACTGTGATATAATGCACAAAAATACAGCATTTCTGTATCTGAAGGGAGTGGGAGGCTTTTAAAATGGAGGTTTATAAAAAAATACGAGCTTACATAGAGGAAAGCGGATACAATCAGTTTGCAATTGCCCAAAAAGCAGGTATATCAAAAATTACATTTAAGGCTATGATGAACGGAAAGAAAACCATATACGCGGACGATTTAAAAGCCGTTTGCTTGGCGCTGAATGTAAGCCCTGAACTTTTTGTTGAGGTTAACTGAAAATGTTAATAACATTATACAATACAGTTTTGCTAAATTATTAACAATTGACACAAGCTTAGGAGGAAAATGTATGAATAACGAAGTTAAAACAGTCAAAAAAGCCTTGGATTTATCCATTAAGATTTCCGAAACACAAGACAAGTTAGATAGCTTATACAAAGATAAGTTTCGTGCAAAGCCACAGCCGCCTACACACAGTACGGTAAACATAAGTTATCCGCCGATAGAACCCGGCACAAAGTTTTGGTCGCCTGCTTTATTACCTGCACTTATATGCTGGCCGTGGATAATAATTTATTACTTTACTACCTATAAGAAGAAAAAGGAAGCAGATATAGAGGCAATCCGCAATTCCGAGGAATATCGTCAAAAATGTGCCAAAATTGATGAAGAAGCCAAGAATAAGCAAAAATCAATAGACGAGGAATATCAAAAAGAATTACACAAATACAACACCGTCACTCTTCCCGAATATAACAAGGCGCTTGATGAATGGACAATTAAACATAACAAGGACATTGCTGACACCCAAGCAACTATTAAAACCGACACGGCAAACCTTGAAGAACATTATGCAACCACAAAGCTTATTCCTTTTCAATATAGAGATATTGTCGCCCTTAAGTATATATACAATATGATTTCAACATCGGATTACAGTATAAAAGAAGCGATAGAATCTTACGATAAGGACCGACAGAGATTGTTGGAAGAAGAAAAACTTTATGAACAGCAACAGGCAAATCAACTTGCTTATGAACAAAACCAGCTTGCGTACGAACAAAACGAATTGCTTGAAAAACAAAACAGAATCGCAGACCGTGCAAGGAAGGACGCGCGCAACGCCGCCATTGTTGGCACAATACAAAGACATAACACAAACAAAATATTAAAAGACAGATTAAAAAAATAAACTCTTGCAACAGTAAAAGTTTGTACTAAAACAATTGGCACGGTTGGCTGTCTGTTTTTATTCAGCTAACGCTAAGGTGATAATTTGGCAAAACACAAAAAACAAAAAGGCTTTTCGGCGCAATGCCGAAAAGCCTTTTTTGTCGGGGTCCCCAAGAAGCCGAAAGGCTTTTTGGGGTGATTATTTGCGGTTATTCTTTTGGCAGCTCTATTTTGCCGTGTTCAGCTTCAAAATCTCTTATACATTGGCGTATAAGATACAGAATCTGCCCGTTGGCAGAGCGCCCTTCGTATTTGGCAATGTAATGCAGCTTGCCGTGGAGCTCCGGCTCCACCTCTATGCCTAAATGCTTGTTGTTTTTATTTCTCATAAACTTCACCCAATAATCTTATTTTAAGTACATTTTAAGATTATTTTGTGCTATAATGGGATAAGTATACTTAATATAAGTATACCAAATTTAAGCATAAAGGGGTTTGCGGCTTGATTTGTACTTTCTTCGGACATAGCGATGCACCAAATAATATATACCCGTTGCTAAAAAAGCACATTTCGTATTTGATAGAAGAGCAAAATATGGAGGTGTTTTATGTGGGCAACAACGGAAATTTTGATTTTTTGGCAACACAAGCACTTAAAGAGCTTAAAAATGTGTATCCGCATATAAGCTATTATGTGGTGCTTGCATACCCGCCAAAGATTCCGTTTGAGCATCCGACTCTTTATCCCGAAAAGGTAGCACAATCTCCGCCCAAAGCCGCAATAGACAGACGCAACAGATGGATGGTAGACAATTCGGACCGGGTGGTCGCTTGTGTAAAATACGGCTTCGGCGGTGCGGTAAAATATCTACGAATTGCGGAAAAGCAGGGTAAAACAATTTACAACCTTGCCGCACAATAGCTACCCGCGTAGACGGGTGCGTAGTTGCGGTGCGCCGCGTGGCGGCGGGAGATAAACCCCCGCCCTACGGCGGTGTGTTCCGTTGCCGCGTAGACGGGTGCGTAGTTGCGATGCGCCTCGTGGCGGCGGGAGATAAACCCCCGCCCTACGGCGTGTGTTCCGTTGCCGCGTAGACGGGTGCGTGGTTGCGGTGCGCCGCGTGGCGGCGGGAGATAAACCCCCGCCCTACAGTGGTGTGTTCCGTTGCCGCGTAGACGGGTGCGTGGTTGCGGTGCGCCGCGTTCGGACGGTCGAGGACGATTTGTTCCTACAGCGGGGTTTTTCTATACAATCACCCCACGAAGTCTGACGACTTCGCGGGGACCCCGATAAAAAAGGCTTTCGGTGCAAATATCACCAAAAAGCCTTTTTGTAATAAATGTTAATTTTCGGCTTGTCGAAAATTACCTTTTCTTTTCTCTATTATTTATTATTTTTTTATTCTCGCGAACGAATGCGTGTGGTGGGGCGTTTCTAAAAGCACTTCCCGTCCTTACAGTCCACCGCCGTGCCGCCGCGATAGCAAAGCTCGTTAGGGCACTGCCCTTTTGTGAAATGGTCGTGGAGGTTGTTAACGGTGGTTTCTGCAATATTCTCCAACGCTTCCTCGGTTAAAAAGGCTTGGTGGGAGGTAACTATAACATTAGGCATGGAGATAAGCCTTGCCAACACATCGTCCTCCATAATATGCTCGGAGTTGTCCTCAAAGAACAAATCCGCCTCTTCCTCGTACACATCAAGGCAGGCGGCGCCCACCTTGCGGGATTTTATCGCCGAAAGCAACGCTTCCGCATCTACAAGCGCCCCGCGTGAGGTATTTATCAGCACCACGCCGTCCTTGCATTTTTCAAGGCTTTTTTCATTGATTGTGTGGTAAGTTTCATCGGTTAACGGGCAATGGAGGGAGATAATGTCACTCTTTTCAAAAAGCTCATCAAGGCTCACATAATGCCCTTCCAAATCCGCCGCAGGGAATTTATCGTAGGCAAGCACCTTCATGCCAAAGCCGCGGCAGATATCTATAAACACTCTGCCTATACGGCCCGTGCCGATAACGCCCACGGTTTTGCCGTAAAGGTCAAAGCCCGTAAGCCCCGACAGGCTGAAATTAAAGTCACGGGAGCGGATATATGCCCTGTGGATATGTCTTACCGACGCCAAAAGCAAAGCTATGGCGTGCTCTGCCACCGCGTAAGGGGAGTAAGCGGGTACACGCATAACGTGAAGCTTGCCGAAAGCGTGCTTCATATCCACGTTGTTAAAACCCGCACAGCGAAGTGCCAGCACGGTGACACCCATCTCTGCCAGACGGTCGATAACCGCGGCGTTAACCGTATCGTTAACAAACACGCAAACCCCGTCGTAGCCTGCGGCAAGGTCTACGGTATCCTCGTTAAGTTTGGTTTCGTAATACTTAAAGCTTATGCCCTTTTCCGCGCCCTGTTTATCAAAAGAGGGTTTATCGTAAGGCTTTGCATCAAAAAAAGCTATTTTCATATAACAAAAAACTCCTTTTCTGTCTATATGGATATTACACCAAAAAAGACTTATTCAAACAGCTTTGCCGCTTTTTCCATTAAATCCGTAATTTGTATTTTTTGAGGACAGACCTCCATGCATACTCCGCAGCCTATGCAAGCGGATGCGGCGTTGCCGTTTTCCAAAGCTTGCTTGTAGCGATTTTTGGACATAGGCAAGTTGTTGTAAGAAAGATAGCTGTTATACGCACCTCTTAATATATTGGGGATGGCAATACCTGCAGGGCAATTTTCCACACAGTATTTGCAAGCGGTACAGGGTACGGTGGGAATGGCGTTAAGCAGCTCTGCCACAGCAGCAACCGCCTCGGTTTCGTCTGCGGAAAGGGGCACAAAATCCCTCATTGTGTTGATATTGTCCTCTGCCTGCGCTTCGTCGGACATACCCGAAAGCACGGTGATTATACCGTCGGGCGATGCGGCAAAACGGATAGCAAAGGAAGCGGGGCTTCTGTTTGCATCAACTGCCGCAAGCATACGGCGTGCGTCCTCGGGCAATACCGCAAGCGCGCCGCCCTTTACAGGCTCCATAACCGTAACAGGCTTGTTGTGACGGCGTGCCACCTGATAGCAAAGAGCGGACTGAACAGAGTCGCTTTCCCAATCCAAATAGTTTATCTGCAACTGCACAAAATCCACCTCAGGGTGCTCGGTAAGCACCTTATCAAGGAACTCTGCATCATCATGGAAGGAGAAGCCGAAATTCTTTACAAGCCGCTGATTTTTAAGCTCGGCGCAGAATTCCCACGCATTTTGAGCATTGTATTTTTCGTAACTGCTTTTGTCAAGGGCGTGGATAAGGTAAAAATCAAAATATTCAACACCCGTGCGCTCCAGCTGTGACTCAAAGAAACCCTTGCTGTCGCCGTCCTTAACGCACCACCAGGAGTATTTATCTGCAAGCAAATAGGCGTCTCTGGGGTATCTGTCGGTAAGTGCGGTCTTTACCGCCCTCTCCGAAAGCCCGTCGATATAACCGCGGGCGGTATCAAAATAGGTAAAGCCCGCATCTATAAAGCGGTCAACCATCTTTTTAGTTTGCTCTATATCAACCTCTGCGCCATTCATTGGCAGACGCATCATACCAAAGCCAAGCTTAGGAATATGTGTATACATTGTCATCTCTCCTTTTATTCAAGAAAAACGGCGAAAATTCGCCGTTTTTCTTTTATTCTGTTATTGTTTAAGCTAAACACCGTGTTTTTTTCGCAAGCATCCGTCACAAAGTACGAGGCATACAGACGCCAGCGAATGAAACGAGGAACGTGAAATATTTTAGTCGCTCCAGTTTGTAGTATAAAGTGCCTTGAGTACAGGCTCGAAGTTAGCTCTTTCGGCGGAAAGGTTACCTGTATAATAGCCGGAAGAGGGGTTATAGAAGTTACGCAAGCTGAACATTATTACACCTGCAAAGTTTTCCTTGGTGGATGCCAAAACTATCTGTCTCTTAATAACGTCCTTGTGGTCGGTCCATTCGGTGCCGTCATAGCTATCGGTGGTGCCGTAAGCCATGGAGAGGTCGAGACCGATTATAAGCTTAACGTAATCCTTGCTGCCTACAAGAGTTACCCATTCTTCAAGCGCTTCTTCGAAAGGACTTTGTGTATGCTCAAAGCCCCAGTAGAGCTGAGGAGCAACATAGTCCACATAACCCTTGTTGTTAACCCAAGTCTTAACGTCTGCATAAATGCTGTACATATTGCTTGTTATGTTGCCTGCAGGTGAGATACCGAAGAGAAGGTTGCTGTCGATAGCCTTAACTGCAGTGTAGGTGCCCTTTATAAGTGCATTTGTGCAAGCACGGCGGAAGTTACCGATATTGCTTTGACCGCTGGCGCTGAACGCCGCCTGGTCGAAGGAGGAGCTAACTCCTTCAGGATAGAAGTAGTCATCAAAGTGGATACCGTCTACATTATACTTGGTACAAATTTCTTCAACACCGTCAATGATAAGCTCACGAACATCTGCATAAGCGGGGTTGAAATAATAGTTACCGTTATGTGCAACGATGTAGGTACCGTTCTTAGTAGAATCGTTATACCACTGCTTAATCTTATATGTAGAACCAATCCTGCTTATTTCGCCTGTTTCCATAAGGCGCATGGGGTTAACCCAAGCCTGAACGGAAAGTGCAAGCTCTTGCGCTTCGTCAAGTATTATCTGGAAGGGGTCGTAGGAAGCGGCAAGACCGTATGCGCCTACAACATACTTGGACATGGGGTAAAGACTGGAAGGATAGAAGCTGTCACCGTTGGGACGAACCTGAACAAATACGGTGTTGTATCCGCTGTTCTTTGCAGCGTTAAGCATATTTCTAACCTTGGTGGTATAAGTGCTCTTGTTTGCCTGACTGTTACCGGAAACAGCTATGGAATTTATCTCGTACTGAGAAATCCAAACACCCTTAACTGTATCGTAGTTAAGTTTGGGGTCTGTGCTTTCTGATGGGTTAACCCAAACGCCTGCAGTATTACCGGTAGAGTCGGTAGTGATATTGTAAACGCCGTTGAGACCGTTGGGATAGGCATTGTATACATAGTACTTGGTATCCTTATCAATAACGCCTGTACCGTTTGTCTGATGCTGTGCATCGGTAGAGGTGCTGTACTTGTTAATGTTGCGGGTAAGATTTACATTACCGTTTGCATCAATAAAATCTCTGTTAACAGCAACGCCCGTGGGGTTGATCCAGAAGCCTGCAGTTGCACCGGTAGGGTCTGTAGTAAGGTTATACATACCCTGATAACCGTTGGGGTAGTTGTTGTAAATGTAGTAAGTACCTGCAGCAGCCGTACCTGTGGAGTTAAGCTTGGATATAGCATCGGTAGCGGAAGCGTACTTAGGTGTGTCTGTGCTGAGAACATAGGTGGCGGCTGTTGCCGCGGTGTTTTCGGCAGGGTTAATCCAATAACCAACGGTGTTGCCGGTAGGGTCGGTAGTGATGTTATACATACCGTTGTAGCCGTTGGGATAGTTGTTATAAATATAGTAAGTACCTGCAGCCAATGTACCGGTAGCGTTGGTCATATTAGCCGCGTCAACGGAATTGCCGTACTTGTTGATTTCCTTAACAACTACATAGGGAGTGCCTGTAGGTTCATCGTCTTCTTCAAGGTCTGCAGGGTTAATCCAGAAGCTCGCGGTGGCACCTGTAGGGTCGGTGGAAAGGCAGTACATGCCCTGATAACCGTTGGGGTAACCGGTGTAAATATAGTAAGTACCTGCCGTAGCGGTGCCTGTGGAGTTGGTCTGTGCCAAAGCGTTTGCAGCATTAGCGTACTTAGGCGCATCCTTTTCAAGCACATAAGTAGCCGCGGTAGCTATAACATTTTCTGCAGGGTTAATCCAGAACCCTGCTGTGTTGCCCGTAGAATCGGTAGTAAGGTTATACATACCGTTTATACCGTTGGGGTAACCGTTATAAATATAGTAGGTGCCCGCCTCAACAGTGCCGGAGGGGTTACTTTGGCTTGCTGCGTTGGTGGAAGAGCTGTACTTGTTTATGGTCTTAACAACTACATAAGGAGTACCCGTTACAACGGGAGGTTCTTCCTCTTCTACCGTGGGGTTGATCCAAAATCCTATGGTTTCGCCCGTGGTATCGGTAGTAAGATTGTACATACCGTTAAGACCGTGAGGATAACCTCTGAACACATAGTAGGTGCCTGCGGCAACCGTACCTGTAGAGTTGGTCTTTGCCTGTGCGTTTTCGGCACTTGCATACTTTGCGGTAGATTCGCTAAGTACATATTTTGCGCCGTAAACAGACATAAACATATCAGACTTACCGCCTATGTGTGCACGCACCATTGCATAGTCGGTGGTAGAAATAACATTGTCGCCGTTTATATCTGCCGCCTTGAATATAGCGGTAGGCATTTGTACCGAATTACTTAGAGAGTCCTTAACAATAGACATATCCGCGGTTGTGATGGCACCGTTGCAATCGGTATCACCGGTAATAACAACGGTAAGACTTTGACTGCCGCTTTTTACGATATGACCGGAAACCACAACGGTGGTGTTACTTACGGCAATACCGTTTGCATTGCAGATGGTAACATCACCCGCAAAATTGGACATAACGGTAGCCGCACTTGTGCCGGGGACGATATCTGTAAGAATATCATCTTTGATTTTAAGGGTACTGCCGTTAATAAGGCTAAGCGCCGTTTCTTCAGCAGCAACGCCAACGCTTACAGCACCGCTTACTGCCGCTATATTAAGGGCAAGAACGAGGGCAAGAAGTAAGCAAAAGCTCTTTTTGATTCTTGTCATAACTACACTCCTATTTTGATTTTAACTTAAGAATACGCCATTCCTTTATAGTATAAAGGAAAAAACTTCGCTAGTCAAGCCGTTTATTCTTTTTTGCCATAATTGACAAATCTGCAACAGTTAATTAGGTCATCTTCACCATTTGAATTAACAGTTGGTACACAAATTGTTTACTTTGCGTTATAATCTGTGTGGTATTCTGCTTTTTAGTTATTATATGGAGGTAATTTTTGTGTCTAAAAGAATTATTACACTTGTTATACTGTTAGGACTTTGTGCGGGTCTTGCAGGCTGTACCGCCGAAGGTGCGCCCAATGTTAAAGCGCCCGAAGAACAGCTTGTGGATATTCAGGACTATCTGGATAATGATACCGTGTATTTTATGCCTGACCTCGGTTATGCAAAACAGGCTATATCTCAACTGGGACTTACAGGTGATGCGGCGTTCAACGCGTTTGTTGTAACTTGGGGCGAATATGCGCCTCTGCCCGAAGCACTTGTTAAAAGCTATGCCGATAAGCTTATGGCAAGCAACGAGGGTATGGAAGAAGCCGAAGCCCAAGAGCTTGCAAAAGTTTTAATAAAAGAAGAGATGGTTGTTTCCACCGCCTTCAAAACCCTTTGTGATGACAAGGCTATAACCGACGAGGTGCGTAAAGCCGCCGCGGCTGATTTCGGTTTGCACGATAATGAATCTGCCGACAGCGCAGTAAGTACAGACACCTATGCTATTGATGCCTTTATAAAGCATCAAGCTGTTGCAGCTTACCTTGCCGATGAAGAACTGCCCTACGGTTTGAAGCTTGCAGGCGAAGAAGAAAGCGCAGAGGAATCCTCTAAGTAAATAAAGGTAATAAACGAAAAAGGCTTTTCGGCATCACGCCGAAAAGCCTTTCTTATTGCCTGTTTCTTCTTACTTGTTACTTCCAGGTGCTCTGTTCACCTATCAACTCAAACTTATAACCAACGCCCCACACAGTCTTAAGCGCCCATTTATCGCTGGCGCCGTCCAGCTTTTCACGCAGGCGCTTAACGTGTACATCCACGGTGCGGCTGTCGCCCAGATAATCAAAGCTCCACACCTTGTCAAGCAACTGGTCACGGGTAAACACCCTGTTGTAATTGGAGGCGAGGAAATACAGCAGCTCCAGCTCCTTAGGCGGCAAGCTTATAGGTCTGCCCTTAATGCGAAGCTCATAACGTTGCAAAGAGATTTCTATATTATCAAAACGCACCATTTCGCCTTCGCTTGCCTCGTGCTTTGTATAACGCCTGAGCACCGCCTTAATGCGTGCAAAAACCTCTTTCATATCCAGCGGCTTAACCATATAATCGTCCGCGCCCAGCTCCAAGCCCAAAACTTTATCTATAATATCACCCTTGGCAGATATCATTATAATAGGCTTGTTGGAATGTTCCCTTATCTCTCGACAAACCTGCCAGCCATCCTTTTTGGGCAACATTACATCCAAAAGAACCATATCCGGCTCATAACTGCGAAAAGCCATAACGCCTTCTGCACCGTCATTAGCTACCTTAACCTCATAGCCTTCGTTTTCCAGATACATACGTAACAGAGCACAAAGGTCGCTATCATCATCAATTATTAAAACTTTTGCCATATTAACGCCCAGCCTTTTGATTTTTTCACAATTCGTAAACATATATTAACTTTTTTGTCTTTTATCTGTATTATAATCGAATTTTGTTAATAAGTCAATAAAAAACTTTATCATTTCTTAAAAGTTAACGGCGTTAACCTATGCTTTTTTCAAAAGCTTATTGCAAAAAAAACATTTGTCTGTTATTATATTGTAGATGTAATTATTACCCTGATAAAAAGGATGTGTTTTGGTTTATGAAACTAGGTATCGTTGGTCTGCCCAACGTGGGCAAAAGCACTTTGTTTAACGCTCTTTGCGGCGGCGGGGCAGAGTCGGCAAACTACCCCTTCTGCACTATCGACCCCAACGTGGGCGTTGTACCCGTGCCTGATGAAAGACTTGACAGGCTGGCAGAGATGTACAACCCCGAAAAGTATACGCCCGCTGTTATTGAGTTTGTGGATATTGCAGGCTTGGTTAAGGGTGCCTCCAAGGGGGAAGGGCTTGGCAACAAATTTTTGTCCCACATCCGTGAAGTAGATGCAATAATCCATGTGGTGCGTTGCTTCGGCGGCACACAGGTTATCCATGTGGAAAGCGAAGCTGACCCTGCTCGCGATGTGGATATCATCAATACCGAGCTGATTCTTTCCGATATAGAGATACTGGAGCGCAAGGCTGACCGCATAAAGAAGGCTATGAAGGGCGATGCATCTCTCGGTGCAACCCTTAAGGTGTGCGAAAAACTGCTTGACGCACTTAACGAAGGCGCTTGTGCCCGCAGCGTGGAGCTAAGTCCCGAGGAAGAGGAGCTTATGGCGGATACTCCCCTGCTTTCCGGCAAGCCCGTAATCTACGCCGCCAATGTGGACGAGGCAAGCCTTGCCGACGGCGGTGAGAGCAACCCCTACTACAAGGCGCTGTGTGCCAAGGTTGCCGACGAAAACGCAGAGGTGTTTGCGCTTTGCGCCGCTGTTGAGGCGGATATCGCCGAGCTGGACGAGGAAGACCGCGGTGTGTTCCTTGAGGATTTGGGGCTTACCGAATCCGGCCTTGACCGTCTTATCCGCGCCTCCTACCGTTTGCTTGGGCTTATCAGCTTCCTGACCGCAGGTCCCAAGGAAGTAAGGGCGTGGACAATCCGCAAGGGCACAAAGGCACCCGGCGCGGCAGGTAAGATACACAGCGATTTTGAGCGCGGATTTATCCGTGCGGAGGTCGTGGCTTATGACGACCTTATGGCAAAGGGCACAATGACCGCCGCCAAGGACGCAGGCCTTGTCCGCAGTGAGGGCAAGGAATATGTGATGAAGGACGGGGATGTAGTTCTCTTCCGCTTCAATGTATAAAATTCCCCATCACTCACATTCGTTCGTGACGGGGACCCCGAAAGGTGCAAAGCACCATTTCCGTTCACTCGCGTCTTCGCGCCACTTCGTAGCACTCGCGGAAACTAATGTGTATTTTCTGCGGCGCCTGTCCGCAAAAAATACAGAATTTTAGTTTTGGTTACAATTACAATGAAATCAAACTTGGGGTGAAGGTGGAAGCCTTCACCTTTTTTACAACTTTTGTCGCAAAAAAGTGCTTTTCATTCGTATAATAGGTGTAAGGTACCTTAGGAAAACGGCAGAAAGGAGGGGGTCGCATTGAGTTGTGATGACAAAAGCAGGGAGCTTTACGAGCATTTCAGGCAAGGTGACAAGGCGGCGTTTGAAGAGCTTGTTATGCTGTACAGGCAAGGGCTTACGCTGTTTATCCACCGCTATGTAAACGATATGGACACGGCAGAGGACATTGCCGAGGATGTTTTTGTAAAACTGCTTGTAAAAAAGCCGCCCTACAAGGGGAACGCCTCCTTTAAGACATGGCTGTTTACCGTGGGCAGGAACCTTAGCCTTGACCAGTTAAGGAAACGGCGCCGATACGCCCCCACGGAAGAAGAAGCGCAAACGGCACCCACGGCGGTAGAGGACAGCTTTTTTGAAAGCGAAAGGAAGCGTGCCCTGTACCGCGCACTGAGCGCACTGCCCCGCGAGGAGCGTTTGCTGATGCAACTTATATACATTGAAGATTTAAGCTACGACCACGCAGAGAAGATACTTGGCGTTTCCAAAAAGAAGCTGTACGCTTTATCTCGCAAGGCAAAGGAAGCGCTGAGAGAAGAACTGACAAAGGAGGGAACAGAACTGTGAAAGACAGAGAACAGTTTATTGAAAACATTTACGCAAAAAAGGAAGCCCGCGACAGAAGCATAAGAAAGCGCATAGTTGCGGCAAGCGGCGGTATGCTTGCGCTTGTCTTGGTGGTAACTGCGCTGACCCTTGCCCCCGAAAGCGCAGGTAACAGCCCCAAGCCCCAGACAAACGGTCCCGTTATCCCCACCCATCAATACGACGGTGCCTTGGCGGGCGACAGCACTGAAATTTCCGAGCCCGAAAAAGAGCCCCTTGCTTTTTTGTCCGAGGACGAGGAGCTTATGGAGTATATCCAATCTCCGGGCACCGTAGCCCTCACCGCCCCCATAGACAAAGGCGAGCTTGAGGAGTTTATTAAGGAAAAAGAAGAAAGTGACGGCAAGATCCGCGTTGTAAACACTTACGGGATAATACCGCTTTCGGAAGTGAGCTACGGTGGCAAAGCGTTTACCGAAATTTTTGAGGTAGGCGCCTACGGTTACCGTTTTAAGGACGATAACCACCCCGCATATAACAGATATATCGACGCTTTTGTGGCATGGCGCGGCTCTGACGACTGTCACAAAATATATAAAGAGCTTGGCGAAAAAGCACTCGGCGGCGACAGCTACGCCGAAAAGCTTATAATGATGGAGACAAAGGATATGTTTTACGAGCTGGTGTGGAGCAAGGAGCAAAGCGAAGCAGAGCTTGAAGCACTTGAAGCCGAGATCGAGGAGTACCACGAAATTTGGGCGGTATATAACGAGAAAGCCGAGGAGGTTTTGCGCACCGAGCTTAAGGATGACCTTGAAAAGCTTGTATCCGACGGCGTAGGGCTATGTTGTACCACCTTGAACGGGGAAACGGTGCTTGTAGGCGTAGTTACCGCAGAGCAATGTGAACAGATGAACGAATTTCTTGAAAACAGCTCTTTGGTATGCCGCCTTATTTATTTAAACCCCTCATCTTTTCAAGTTAACGATGACGGCGAAAGCGTAACAATAGTAACCGTCACAAGCGAAGCAAAGTAACACCCCCATCACTCACTACGTTTGTGACGGGGACCCCGAGAGAATAAAAGTACCATTTTTGTTCGTTCGCACCTCGCGCCGATTAAAATCGGCACTCGCAAAAACTAAAGTGTATTTTCTGCGGCACCTGTCCGCAGAAAATACGAAGTTTCATATAAGGTTCGCTTTGTTCGTAGCGCGGGGCCGACAACAAGCAAAGAGGCAGTCTTTAATGGCTGTCTTTTGCTTGTTGACAAGGCTTTTGCATCGTGGTATAATGATTTATAGCGTGCAGAGTCAAAACAAAACGACAAGCCGAAAGGAGCGCATTATGAAAAGACTTATATATTTGCTTATCGCCATAAGCTTGATTATTTTCCTTGCCGCCTGCGGCAAAGAGGAAGCGCAAAACAGCAGCGAGCAAAGCACGGGAACAAAAACAGAAAACGCAACAAACGAGGAAAGCTTGTACTCCGAGGAAACGGATGAGGAGAGCGAAAGCGTAGAGGAAACGGACGAGGAAAGCTTGTACTCCGAGGAGACGAGCAAAGAAAGCGCCGTAGCGGAAGAGAAGCTTGTGTTCGGCAAGCAGACTCTGTATGACACAGACGTGGTGCTTTCCGTTAAAATCACAAACACACACGGCGAATCAAAACTTAATAGGTCCGTTTATGAACAGTTCAACACAAAAAAAGCTACCTACATAAAAAGCTTTTATGATTTTGTCTGCCGTCCCTTTGCTATCGGCACGGTGGAAAACCCCAAAGAGCTTAGCTACTATGGGCTTGACGGTGAAGGACAGGCAACGGTAGAAACACGCGCAGTTCACAAAGACCGTTATTTGCGGATAGGCAACAGCTTTGAAGGCGCTTATTACTTTGCTCTTCTTGGCGAGAAGGACGAGGAAAGCGGAGAAAAAGTTTACGGCGACACGGTTTATATTTTAGGGGATATTGTGAGCTGTGCCTTTGAGGAGCCTTTGTATTTTGCCACGGAATACTACGGTCAAGGCAACATGCGCGTTCATTTTTACTATACGGATATAGACTGGTTTAAGCTTACAACCGAGGACGAAAGCTATGAGTTTTACCCCATAAGCGACAGCGAAAAGGGCGAGTTTGGCGTTAACAGCAAATGGAAGCTTACCGCGCCCGAAAGACTTTTCAGAGACGACAAAAGCTATGAAAACGTAAATGACGCCAATGTGTGTCAGATGCTTTACTCCATCTGCAACCTTAGGTGCGACAATATTGTGGTGAAGGAGCCTAAAGACGAGGATATTGCCCGCTACGGGCTGGACAAGCCTTACCGTAGCTACTCCTACCGAACTATGGGCGATACCTACACCGTGTATATGACCAAGCCCGACGAAGAAGGCAAGTTTTACGTTTACGCCAAAGAGGATTACGCCGACGGTTGTTGCTACGGCACCAATGTATTCTCCATAGGCGTTATGGAAAAGCCCTTTGAGTTTATGGAATACACGGACTACAACCTTGTGATTGATACCCTGTTTTTAAAGCCGCTTTCTGAAGTAAAAAGCATTATGATAAACTCGGAGGACGGAGAACACACCATAGACATAAGCGATATGACTGACAGCGGTTATCCCATTGCCACCTTAGACGGCGAAACGCCTGATTTATTATCCTACAACTTGCTATCATACTATGGCGCTTTGGGGATGATAAATATCGAATTCCAATACAGAGAGATGCCGCCCGAATCAGGTGATATGAGGATTGTACTGGAGTGCCAGGACGAAACGCTCTCTTACACCTTTTACGTTTTGAACAGCGAAAAAGTACATTGCAAAGTAAACGGCGATGAGGATTATCTTATATCCCGTGACGCTTACGATTGGGTTGTAAAAAGCTACAAGTTTTTGCTGGCAAACGAGCGAATGCCCGAATAGACGGAAGAATTTTTTGGGGCAAGTTCAAAAACTTTGCCCCCTTATTCTTGCAAAAAAACTAATATTTTTTAAAAAAATACTTAAAATAGGTATTGACAAAGACGACAAAGTCTGCTATACTAACGGGGCGGTCGGGGATTTGCCCATGGCGGAATAGCTCAGTTGGCTAGAGCATCCGGTTCATACCCGGCAGGTCGTTGGTTCAAATCCGACTTCCGCTACCAAATAAATCCCTGTCCCATGGCCCGTTGGTCAAGCGGTTAAGACACCGCCCTTTCACGGCGGTAACAGGAGTTCGATTCTCCTACGGGTCACCAGAAAAAGCACTTGCAAAAAGCAAGTGCTTTTTTCAATTTTATCATTTCCCTCTCAAAACTTACTCTTGACAAAGCTTGTTCTTTGTGATATCATAGTGATATCATATAGAAAGCGAGTGATTGTTTTGAACGAAAAAGCTACCGAAAAAGTATTGACAAACAAAAAGCACGGTATGGCTGTGCTTTTGATTACATTATTCCTTTACCTGCTTGCGGCAGGCATGGTAATAGCAGGCGTATTGCTGGAGCTGTTGCCCCTTACCGTGGTTGGTATAGTATACCTTGCCCTTGGTTGGCTGGTGCTCCCCGGCCTTAAGGTTTTGAAACCGCAGGAAGCCCTTGTGCTTACCCTTTTCGGTAAATACATAGGCACCATCAAGGATGCAGGCTTCTACTGGGTAAACCCCTTCTGCACCGCAGTTAACCCCGCGGCATCCACCAAGCTTAACCAAAGCGGCGATGTTTCCACCCCCAAGCCCACCTCCACCCTTAACGGCCAGCAGATTGAGATAGGCGTGAGCAAAAAGGTGTCCCTTAAGATAATGACACTCTCCAACAACAAGCAGAAGATTAACGACTGTCTGGGCAACCCTGTGGAGATAGGTATTGCCGTTACATGGCGCGTTGTGGATACGGCAAAGGCTGTATTCAATGTGGACAACTATAAGGAATACCTTTCCCTCCAGTGTGACAGCGCACTGCGTAACATAGTACGCCTTTACCCCTACGATGTTTCCCCCAATGTGGACACAACGGGCGACGGCATAGCAGACGAAGGCAGTCTGCGCGGCAGCAGTGAGGTTGTTGCGGCACGAATCCGTGACGAGATACAGGCGCGTGTTGAGGAAGCCGGGCTTGAGATAGTGGAAGCACGCATAACCTACCTTGCCTATGCACCTGAGATAGCGGCTGTAATGCTTCAGCGCCAGCAGGCGTCTGCCATTGTGGATGCCCGCAAGCTTATTGTGGACGGCGCGGTCGGCATGGTTGAAATGGCGCTTGAAAGCCTGAACAGCAAGGGCGTTGTGAATTTGGATGAGGAGCGCAAAGCCGCAATGGTATCCAACCTGCTGGTTGTACTCTGCGGCAACAAGGATGCTCAGCCCATTGTTAACAGCGGCAGTCTGTATTAATGCTTTATGGAAGAAAAGGTAAAAAAACAAATCCCGCTTAGGCTTTCCGCAAAGCTGTATAACGCCGTTGCCGCGTGGGCGGAAGACGATTTCCGCTCTGTTAACGGGCAGATAGAATACCTGCTTACGGAATGCGTAAAGCAAAGGAAAAAGAACGGCAAATATGTGGGGGAAGATATTGATGCCCCCCTTGACATCGACATACCGTAAAAAGCAACCCGCCCGCAAGCCTATTGCTTGCGGGCGGGTCAAGCTGATGACAAACCTTGTCATCAGCTTGACAGACTGCTGAGAAAGAGTGCAGACAAGACGACCCGAGGCGTGAGCTGTACTGAGTACTGTGAGCCGAGGTTCGTTTTGAGCGAAAAAATATAAAAATATATAAAAATTTCGGGGAAATTTTCCCCGAAATTTTTCACTTTATAGTAACTATATTTTCTTTTTTCGTGTTCTGTGCCTTTGTC
>JAFQHL010000060.1 GCA_017397955.1 Clostridia bacterium | reverse complement strand
GGAAGTTCAAAGATGAAAATCCACATCGCAAAACCACTGTTTTTTCTTTCTTTCACTCGCTTTTCTTCAAAATTGCACCTATATCAACTCAAAAGCCGTGTTTCGCTTAACGCCAAACACGGCTTTTTCGACAGGCTGAGGGGTCTGAGACAACTCAGACCCCTTTTTTTAGTTTTTATCAAAGGAACAAATATATTCATGCATCGCAAAGACCTCAGAGGATACCTCGTTCATAAAACGCTCGGTATTGATGCCTATATAATCGGTAAGTACAACCAAAAAATAAGGTCTTTCCTCATAGAACACTATTGCCGCATCGTTAGAGGCGTTAATGTCCATACCGTATTTGTGGGCAACTTCATACATATAATTACCGCTTGCATCCTTGGGAAGTCCGCCGCGTATAAATTTGTTCTCGTTAGCATCTAAAAGCAAGCTTACGTACCAAACATAGTCCTCGTCGCCCTCTTTATAACGCTTGTAAATATCTTTCCAGCACTCGGTAACGCCTCTTGCGTTAAGCCAATTGCAGTCTTTGTATTCAAACTTGGTGCCGTAGCGCTCTCTTGCCCATTCAAAAATATCGTAATAAGAGCGTACATAGCTTTGAAGCATATTATAGCCCGTGTTGTCGCTGTGCCAAACCACGTATTCTATAAGCTGTTTTACGGTAATCTTATCACCAAACTCAAAATCATAGGGGATTTTTGTGGTACCGTCACGCTTGTTTCCGGGGGTGTAGGTATAAGCGTTGTCATAGCTTATCCTGCCTTCCTGTATATAGTCAAATACCATCATAAGATATTCGGCTTTAATAAGGCTGGCACCGGCAAACATTCTGTCCGGATTATAGCTTACGGAAAGTCCCGTTTCCAAATCTACATAATACATAGCGCAGGCGTAAGGCGCGCTGTCCAAGGTCTGCCTTATAGTGTCAAGATAGCTTTGCTCTATACTTTCCGGCAACTTGATACCCGTGTTAAGGCTTGGCTTTACCGTTGCAAGCGTCGGCGGGATACTGCTTCCCTCCGCTGTGCTTTCCTCCACACTGCTTTCTGCCTTGCTGTCTGCCGTTTCATTCTTTCCCCCGCAGGCGCAAAGGCCTATAGACAAGGCAAGGCACAAAAGCAAGACCAGTATTCGTTTTGTCATACCAAAGCCTCCGTTACACTTTAAGGAACAGGTCCATAAGCTTATAGCCGTCCTCTAAGTACACGCCGCCTTCGTAGCCGCTCTTTTCATCATAAACCTCTATGCTGCCCTTGCGCTTTTGGTTGCTTTTGTAGATAACAAAGGGAACAGCATCCAAGGTGTGGGTTCTTGCGGAAATAGGTGTGGGATGGTCGGGTGTAAGCAAAATCTTATAATGTTCCCCTGCCTTATCCAACTCGTTCATCATATAACCTAAGATTTCTTTATCAATAAGCTCTATGGACTTAACCTTGTTGTCTGCCTCGCCTCTGTGACCGCATTCATCAGGTGCTTCTACGTGGATGTAAACCAAATCCTTGCCGTTCATCAGCTCTCGCAGTGCAACATCTGCCTTGCCCTTGTAGTTGGTGTCTATATTACCTGTTGCACCCTCTACCTCAGGCGCATCCATACCCGCGCAAAGCCCTATGCCTTTTATAAGGTCAACGGCGCATACAACCGATGCATCCAGCCCTGTCATATCCTTGAAAGAAGGAAGTGCGGGCTTTTTGCCGGGGCTCCACAACCACAATGAGTTTGCCTTCTTTTTACCCGCTGCTGCGCGCTTTATGTTAAGGGGATGGTTGTTAAGAAAGTCAAAGCTTTCCTTCATAAGCTTTAAGAAGGGACGGCTTGTATCCTTGGTGGGCAAATACGCCTTTATTGTTTCATTAAGTATGTCATGAGGACGGGAGAAATCATAAAAAGGCGGGCAGTTTTTCCAAATAAGGCAATGACGATAGCTGATACCTGCATAAAGCCTGAACACGTCACCGCCAAAATGTTTGTTTAAATCTTCTATAAGAATACGTGCTTCTTCCGTAGGAATCTCGTCCGAGGAATGGTCCAGCATTATCTTTTCTTCATAAGGCTCTCCAAGGTCGGAAAGCGCAACGAGGTTTGCGCGGATAGCAGTTTCATCCTCTGCCATATTTATACCCATACTTACCGCCTCCAAAGGAGAGCGACCCTTGGAATAAATCTCCGGATTATAGCCCATAAGCGCAAGGTTTGCCGTATCGCTTTCGGGGGTCATACTGCGAGGCACGGTAAACGCCCTGCCGTTAATACCCATAGAGGCAATATAGTTCATATAAGGCTTGTTTGCCGCCGCCATGGGGGTTTTGCCGCCAAGCTCTGCAATAGGCAGGTCGGGCATACCATCGCCAACAAGAATAATATATTTCATAAAACCGAGCATCCTTTTTAAATCGGCAAAAGGATGTACTCCTTTCCTTAATATTATCAACTTGCATTATACCACCTTTTCCTTCTCAAATCAATAAATTTTGTAAAGTTTTTAACTTTAAACAGATTGACTTTAAGAGACAAGTAATATATAATTAAAATGTATTAAAAGGCGGTTTGTGCCTTTTGGTGCGAAAGGAGGGGGTTTTTGGTGGCAATGTACAAAATATGCGGCTTGAATTTGTATATGTCCCCCCGTTACGAAGAGTTGTTGGATAGAGCCGCGCCTTTTTTAAGTGATGGTGACAAAGCAGATATAAAAATAGAGCTTGCGGATGATGCCGTAGCGGATTTGTCAGAACGCACGGGGCTTTCCTTAGCTTTAGCGGAATATCAGCTTAGCTGTGCCGAGTTTTGCAAAGCGCTTTTGGCACATGGCGGATTTGTTTTGCACGCTTCTGCCGTGCTTTACAACGGCGGCGTATATTTGTTTTCCGCCCCCAGCGGGATTGGTAAATCCACCCACGCCAAGCTGTGGGTAAAGAACATAAAGGGCGCGGAGATTATAAATGACGACAAGCCTGCCATACGGATAATAGACGGCGTGCCCTATGCTTTCGGCACACCTTGGTGCGGCAGCGGATATCAACGGCTTAACGCTTGCGGCACGGTAAAGGCTTTGTATTTTTTAAGGCGGGCGGATTTTAATTTTGTTAAGCCTATGGATAAGACCAAAACGCCCTATTTGCTTTTTGAATCTATGATGCGCCCTGATGATGACAGCGATATGGATGCACTTTTTTTTGCATTGCAGGGGTTTTTAAGCAAGGTGCAGGTGCTTTCTTTGGATTGCAACACCGAGGATGAGGCGGCAATTACCGCCCTTTTGGCTGTAGAGGAACTATAATGAAAATAAAAGAAGGCTTTGTTTTAAGAGAGCTTGGAGAAAACTTTATTGTTGTACCCACGGGCAACGCCAAGCTTCAATTTAACGGAATGATAAACTTTAATGCCACCGGTGCATTTATATGGCGGTGTTTAGAGGCGGGACAGGACCGCGACAAAACCGTTGCCGCGCTTACGGAAACCTATGACGTAGACGTAGTCACCGCCGCCGCAGATGTGGACAGGTTTTACGCCAAGCTTAGGGAGGCGTGCCTTGTTGAAGAATGAAAGCGTATTTGAACTGATAAAAGAGCGGGTGGAAAACGGCGGCACGGCAACACTTACCGTAACCGGTATAAGTATGGAGCCGATTTTGAAAAACGGTATTACCGTGGTGGAACTTTGCGCCCCTGAAAAAATCAAAAAGTACGATATAGTTTTATACAAAAGATACAACGGTGCAGTGGTTTTGCACCGAGTTGTAAAGGTAGACAAGGACTGCGTTAACTGCCGTGGTGACGGGGAGCTTGTTACGGAAAAGGGCGTGGACAAACGCTGTGTGGTAGCAAAAGCGATAAGCGCAGAAACAAAAGGGAGCAAAGTACGCTTACAAGGCTGCCGCCACAAAATGTATGGCAGGTGGCGTGCATTGCGCCGCACGGTTTTACGGATTACGGGACACAAAAGAGGATAAACAATGACATTAACGGAAAGAAATTTGGTTAAGGCTTATGCCGCCGCTTTGGCGGGCAAGACCTGCAGTGCTGACTTTACCGACGTAGATTCTACGTCTTTTTTCCGTCTTGCCATGTCACAGGGGATTGCAAGTGCCGTTTATTATTCCTTGAAGGATGGGGAAGTACCTGAGGATTTGCGTGCGATGCTGGAGGATGCCCACAACAAGGCCCTTTTGTGGGACCTTAGCCGCGAAGAGGAAGAGAAGCGTGTGTTTGCCGCCTTTGACAAAGCGGATGTAAATTACCTTCCCCTTAAGGGAAGTGTTATGCGTATGTATTACCCCTCTACGGATATGCGTCTTATGGGTGATACCGACATAATGATAGAGCGTTTCAACCGCAAAGATGCAAAAAAAATAATGGAAAGCTGTGGCTACAAGAAAACAGATTCTCACAGCGGACATGACATATACAAGCACGAAAACGGCAATGTTTTTGAGGTGCATTGGAAACCTGCAGACGGCAGCGATTTTCACAAAAACCTAATGGAGCGCGCACTGCCCGTAGGGGAAAAGGGTTGCAGGCTTTCTCTTAACTTAAGCGACTTTTACATTTATATGATGTGTCATTTTGCACGCCACGTACGAACCTCCGGTGCGGGCATACGTATGTTGGCGGATATAAAAGTGTTTTTCTCCAGATGCGGGCTAAAGATTGATGCCGCATACGTTAAAGATGTTTTGGAATCCATGGGGCTTGTTCGTTTTGAAATACAGGTAAAAAAGCTTATACACTGTATGTTTTACGGCAACACTCCCGATGAGCTTACAAAAAATTTTGCAGACTATATTCTTTCCGGCGGTGTGTTTGGCAGTGCAGAGATAAGCGCGGCAAATAAACGAGGTGATAAAAGCCGTTTAGGCTATTTCATATCTTCGGTTTTTCCCTCTTACGGGGCGATGAATGAAAGATATCCCTTCTTAAAATATCTACCTTTTTTACTGCCGATAATGTGGATTTTCCGCTGGATATCCCTTGTTTTTCGAGGAAAAAAGCCGGCAGAACGTTACGCGCGCGTAGCGGCGGTAGATAAAGCCACACAAAAACGCAACAAAGAGCTTATGGCGGGCTTGGAGATAAAGCGCTATAAAAACGGCAAACAGCGGATGACCGCAGGCGATATAGCAACAGCGCTTTTGCTGATAGGAGTGTTAGTGTTTGCCATTATCCTTATAGGCACACGACTGTTGCAACCCGGCAGAGAGAACGACAAAAAGCCTGCGAGCGACGAGGTTCTGCAGGACTCGACAGAAATGTCCTCGGAAGAAACAAGCGATGACGTTTCTGTAGACGAGCCTTCTGTGGAGATACCTGAAAGAGAATACGGAACCATTGCCTACCGCGAAGGGCTTTATACGGGTTGGTTGTCTCAGGGCGTTCCCGATGGCACCGGCACCTTGGTGTTCAACTCCGGCGAAAGCTATACGGGCAGCTTTTATCAAGGAATGTTTAACGGCAACGGCGTATATAAATATAACGATGGTAGCCGCTACGACGGTATGTGGCACGAAGACGAAATAAACGGTATAGGCACATGGTATTTCCCCGACGGCGGGTTTGTTTCCGGTGACTTTTTTGAAGGCAAGCCCACGGGCGTTTGTGTTTACGAATGTGCCAACGGCGATGTATACGAGGGCACCCTTAAGGACGGCAAATGGCACGGTAAGGGCAAATTTGTTTGGACCAGTGGCGATGTGTACGAGGGTGACTTTAATATGGGTGTACGCCAAGGTCAGGGCAAATATCTGTACAGCAACGGCGACAGCTATGAAGGTGGCTGGATAAACGATGTACAAAACGGCAAGGGCACTTATACCATAGGCGGAAACAAATACACCGGTGTTTTTGTAGAAGGCGTTTTAGAGGGCGAAGGTACGTTACTGTTTAAAAACGGCGACTGCTACAAAGGCTATTTCATCCACAATAAGTATTGGGACGAAGAAGGGCTTTTGACTTTTGCAAAGGGCGGTAGCTACAGCGGCGGCTTTGAGGACGGCAAATTTAACGGCTACGGTGTTATAGCTTATGCCGACGGTGATATGGTAAAGGGTGACTTTGTGGACGGATATCTGCAGGGTGAAGCCCAGTATTATTACGGCGATGAAGAGGTTTGGCACACGGTTACCTATGTGGACGGCAAGCCTCAGTAAGGTATGTTTATGTCAAAAATTAAAGATTATGTAAAAACACACCCTCAAATATGGTTGCTTATTTACTGGCCCATACACGCGGTATGGTATTCCTTGCTGCAACAGACGACCATGGGACGCGACCCTTTGCCGATAGTTTGTAGCTTGGATTATAAAATTCCTTTTTGCGAATGGTTTGTTATTCCCTATGCTCTTTGGTATGTCCAGCTGGCACTTATGGGGATATACACCTTTATAAAACGCCCCTGTAAATTTTTTAGGTTTTCAATTATGGTAGCGGGCGGTGCTTGCGTTTGTATGATTATTTGCACCTTTATCCCCATGTATTTTAACAGGGTCGGTATGGAAGCTTTCCCAAGGGATAATTTGCTTGTGGAGGCAGTTAAGCTTATAAGAGGAATTGACCCGCCTACAACAGTATTGCCCAGTATGCATGTATACGTAAGTGTAGCCTTACATATTTGTCTTTGCAAGGACGAAAAGCTTGCAAGCCGCAAAGTGCTTAAATACGCATCCTTGGTATTAAGCATACTTATAACCGCATCTACCGTGCTTTTAAAACAGCATTCCATAATAGACGTGTTTGCGGCATTCGTGCTGTTGCCGATAATGTACTTTTTGGCGTATGTGGTAAAATACCCCCGTTTAAGCAAATTCTTTGGGGATAAATAATTGAAAAGAGCACGAAAAAGGCAAAAACGATGATATAAGTCAGAACCACCGGTTTAACCGGTGGTTCTGACTTATATCACTTATTTTCTTTTGCTGTATTAAGAGTTGAAACAAGAATCTTCTTAATTCCCAAACACTCTGCAAGCAAAGACTCGCCCTCTTGTTCGGTTATGCATTCCGATAAAACCAATAACCTAAGCCAATATTCGGTCTCGGCAGTTTCTTTTAAAGAAATTTGAAGTTTTGCAATAAAATCCGCCTTACTGATGCCATAGATCGCTTCATTAGCGTTTGCACCAATGCTTGTAGCACTTCGGATAATTTGCTTTGCGATTATTGTTTCGCGTTGCTCTTTGGTAAGATACTTATTGAGTTTTACTATGCGAGCGGCGAAAAGGAGAGATTTATCCAATAACGGATTTTGTTTTTTATATTTCACCTCATCGAGTTGTCACTTGAAAGAATAAACAATAAAGAATAGAGAATAAATAACAAACAATGAAGCGGCGCAGAACGCACATTTCTTTATTTTTTCTTAATTTATTCTCTATTCTTTCTGCTTTTAGGCAAGATTTATCTCGCCGCTTCTGGCACCCGCAACGGGAATCGAACCCATAACTAACCCTTAGGAGGGGTTTATTATATCCATTTAACTATGCAGGCGTATTAACTTGTGCCCTATTATTTTACATACGACAGAGGGTTTTGTCAAGTTTTTTTTGCATCCACACAAAAAAAGCTGATGTTAGGCTGTCAATAGTGTTGCAAAACCGCTTTTAATGTGATATTATGTTATAAATAAATACAATGGGTAAAGTTGGTGTTTTATATGGAAAAGATACTTAAAAAGGTAGTAAAATTTGGCGGCAGCTCCTTGGCTGATGCCGGTCAGTTTAAAAAGGTTAAAGAAATTATAATGGCAGATAAAGGCAGACGCTTTGTTGTGCCCTCTGCTCCCGGTAAGCGTTTTTCGGGCGATGATAAAGTTACCGACCTGTTGCTTGCCTGCCAGCTGACCTCTGCTGAGGGCGGCGATTGGGGCAGTATTTTTGCCAAGATAGAAGAACGTTATAACGGCATTATCAGAGAGTTGGGGCTTTCCGTTAGTCTTCATGAGGAGTTTTCCGTAATCCGCAAAGCTTTTGCGGACGGCTGCACCAAAGACTATGCCGCAAGCCGCGGTGAGTATCTTAATGGTATTTTGCTTGCCGACTATTTAGGCTATGAGTTTATAGATGCGGCAACCGTTGTTTTCTTTGATAAGGACGGTAATTTTGATGCGGTTAAAACCAACCGTGTTATGGGTCACGTGCTTGAAAGCTGTGAAAACGCTGTTATCCCCGGTTTCTTTGGCAGGGGCGTTGACGGTGAGATTGTAACCTTCTCCAGAGGGGGTAGCGACATTACAGGCGCCATAGTTGCCCGTGCGGTTACTGCTGATATATACGAAAACTGGACAGATGTTTCCGGATTTTTGATGGCAGACCCCAGAATTGTTGAAAATCCCAAGCCCATAAACATAATCACATACCGTGAGCTGAGAGAGCTTGCTTACATGGGTGCTTCCGTGCTCCACGAGGATGCTATATTCCCCGTTAAGATTGCCGGTATCCCCATAAACATCAAGAACACAAACGAGCCTACCGCATCCGGCACACGCATCGTTGCCACCACGGAGCAGTACCAGAACGAGTACATTATTACAGGTATTGCGGGCAAGAAGGGCTTTGCTCTTATCAACATAGAAAAAGATATGATGAACAGTGAGCTGGGCTTTGGTATGAAGGTGCTTAGCGTACTGGCTGAAATGGGCATTAACTTTGAGCATTTGCCCTCCGGTATCGACACCATGAGCGTGGTTGTTGCCGAGAGTGCCATTAAGGGCAGAGAGCGTCAGTTGCTTTCCCGCATAAGTGCGCTTGTATCTCCCGACAACATTGACATTGAAAAAGGTATTTGCCTTATTGCGGTTGTTGGCAGAGGTATGATACGCACACAGGGTACCGCTTGCCGTGTGTTTGACGCATTGGCAAGAGAGGGTATTAACATAAGAATGATAGACCAAGGCAGCAGCGAGCTTAACATTATTATAGGTGTGGAAGAACACGATTTCGACAGCGCAATACGCACTGTGTATAACGAATTTGTTGACTAACGATGGGAAAAGGCTACTTCACCTTAAAAAAAGCGGCTGAGAGTAAGTTTATAGAGCGGCGTAGCGAGTTTATCGGCAACGCCGCCCCCGTAACTACAGAAGCGGAGGCGCTGGCATTTATAAACAGCATCCGCTCCAAGTACTCTGATGCGACCCACAACGTATACGCCTATATACTGCGTGAGGGGAACCTGACGCGTTTTTCCGATGACGGGGAACCCCACGGCACGGCAGGTTTGCCGGTGCTGGACGTTTTGCGAAAAGAAGAGCTTTGTGACTGTGCGGTAGTGGTTACCCGCTATTTCGGCGGTATACTGCTTGGTGCGGGCGGGCTTGTGCGCGCCTACACTACGGGCGCAAAAATCGGCGTTGACGGTGCGGAAAAGATTTTCCTGAAGCCCTTCAAACGTTTGGAAATGGAAATGGACTACAGCCGTTATAACAGAGTTATGCAACTTATGTCCGCCCATGGGGTACGCACCGAAGACAGCGAGTTTGGGATTGGTATAAAGCTTAAGGTCTCGGTGGCAGAGGAGCGCGCCGAAGGGTTTATCAAAGCGGTAACAGATGCCACTAACGGCATAGTGCTTGTTAATGTTACCGATGAATTTTACGACTATGAAAACTGAAAAAAAGCAGATTTTCAGAGATGTTTTACTGATAGCGGTTTTGCTTATAGCGGGGCTTGCACTTATGCTTTTGCCAAAAAAAGCAGGTGCGCGTGCGGATATACGCATTGACGGCGAGCTTTACGGCAGTTATACGCTTAACACAGACAGACGCGTTGATATTGAAAAAGACGGTGCGGTTTTAGGCGTTGCGGTAATTGAAGACGGCAAGGTTTATATGGAAAGCGCAGCATGCGGCGGCGGTGACTGTGTAAAACAGGGTGCTGTAAACCGTGTAGGGCAGTGCATACTGTGCTTGCCTCAGGGGATAAGTATCTATGTTATGGGACAAGGTGAATTGGACGGTGTTACGGGATGAGCCATAAGAACAGCGCGAAAACGGTAGCACGGCTTTCGGTGCTTTTGTGTTTGGCTTTACTTATGAGCTATGTGGAACATATAACTGCCTTTGATGTGGGCATACCCGGTGTAAAGGTGGGCTTTGCCAACATCGCGGTGCTTTTTGTTCTTTACAGGATGGGCTGGACTTATGCACTTGCCGTTAATATGTGCCGCGTTTTTATATCCGCCTTACTGTTTGGCAACTTAACATCCTTATTTTACGGTATTTGCGGAGCTCTTTGTGCCTTTGCGCTGATGTGCCTGCTTAAGCACGTAAAGCTGTTTGGTGTACTTGGTGTGAGTGTTGCGGGAGCTGTGTGCCACAATATGGGTCAGCTTTGTGCGGCGGCGATTCTTATGGGCAGTGCTTATGTATTTTCCTACGCGCCCGTACTTTTGGTGGCGGGCACGGTGTTTGGGGCGGTAACCGGGCTTATATGTACCCTGCTTTTGAAAAAAATACCTGAAAATTTGTAAAAAGCTATTGACAAGCAAGTAATTTTATGTTAAACTCACGAAGTGATAAAAAGAAGTGAGCTTTTGTTCCACCCGATGCTTATGGCATAAGGTTAATACCTTTGAAGACCGATACGGGCATTTTGTGCCGATGCGGGCTTATTTTTGAGGGTGTGGAATTTTGGCTTTCACAGCCTTTTTTGTTTTATTTGGAGGTGTTTTGTTATCAGCAAAAAGCAGCTTATCAACGACCAAATCAAGGCAAGCGAAGTTCGTTTGATTGACCAAGAGGGTAACCAGCTTGGTATTGTAAAGACGGACGTTGCATTGCGTATAGCCGCAGATGCAGGGCTTGACCTGGTTGAGATTGCGCCGGAGGCAAACCCCGTTGTTTGCAAAATTTTAGACTTCGGCAAGTTCCGCTTTGACAAAGAAAAGCGTGACAAAGAAAACAGGAAGAAGACTCCTGTCCTTGAAACCAAGGAAATTCAGCTTAGATGTAACATTGCCATAGGCGACTTTAACACCAAGCTTAACCGTGCAAAGTCTTTCCTTGAAGACGGCAAAAAGGTTAAGGTTATGGTTAAGTTTATGGGGCGTGAGATTGTAAGACCCGAACGCGGTGCTGAATTGCTTGGTAAGTTTATTGAGGGTTGCGGCGAGCTTTGCACAGTTGAAAAGCAGCCTTTGCTTGACGGCAGAAATATGATAACCATACTTGCGCCGCCCAAGAAAACAGCAAAAGGCAAATAAAACACAGTATAATAAGTGAAAGGAAATATTTAAAATGGGCAAGATTAAAACACACAGCGCATCTAAAAAGCGTTTCTCCTTTACCGCTACCGGTAAGGTTAAGATGAACCACAGCGGTCGTCGTCACAAGCTTGGTCTTAAGACTCCCAAGCGTAAGAGAATCCTTAGAAAAGCCGGCTATGTTGCATCCGGTAACGCAGCACATCTTAAGAAGATGATGCCCTACGCATAATTATTACGTAATATTTGGGAGGAATAAATAAATGGCAAGAGTAAAAGGCGCATTGATGACCCGCAAGAGAAGAAATAAGATTCTCAAGTTAGCTAAGGGCTATTGGGGCAGTAAGAGTAAGCATTTTAAGATGGCGAAGCAGGCCGTTTATAAGAGCGGTAACTATGCATTCGCAGGCAGAAAGCAGAAGAAGAGAGATTTTAGAAAGCTTTGGATAACCAGAATCTCCGCACAGTGCAAGGTTGAAGGCATCAATTATTCTCAGTTCATCAACGGTCTTAAGAAGGCAGGCATTGAACTTAACAGAAAGATGCTTTCTGAAATAGCAATTGCAGATAAGGAAGCTTTTGCATCCTTGGTAGCAAGCGCAAAAAAAGCTTTGGGTAAATAATAAAAAAGCGTTGACAATTGTCGACAATTCTGTTATAATACCCAAGTAATTTTGAAGGGATATGCTCCCCGTTTTTCGGAGGGAGGGAAATATAAATGGCAGAGATTAAAGTTAAAGAAAACGAATCTATCGATAGCGCGCTTCGCAGATTTAAGAGAAGCTATCTCAGAAGTGGTGTTCAGGCAGAACTTCGCAAGAGAGAGCATTATGAAAAGCCCAGCGTTAGACGTAAGAAGAAGTCTGAAGCTGCAAGAAAGCGTAAGTTTAAGTAAGATTTGACTTAAAACTAATACCGAGGTGTTTTTTGCCTCGGTATTTTAGTTTGAGCGGAGTAAAACTATGATAAACAAACTGTTTAAAAGCGTAATAGACCAAGACCAAGCACCTGTTGTTATCTGCGACACAAACAGCGTTATTGTGTATATGAACCAATCAGCCATAAAGAGGTACAACAGTGATTTAACGGGCAAAAGCCTTAAGGCGTGTCATAATGCCCGTTCTAACGAGATGATTGACAAGGTAATTGCATGGTTTGAAAAAAGCACCGAAAACAATGTGGTTTATACATATTACAATAAAAACGAAAACAAGGACGTTTATATGGTTGCCCTGCGTGACGAAAACGGCAAGCTGTTGGGCTACTACGAAAAGCATGAATTCAGAAACGCTGAAACTGCATCGCTTTATGATATGATTTAGAAAAAATCCCCTTAACGGGGATTTTTTCTATGCCATGGGTACGGTAAGGGTATGCTCGCCGTCTTCCAGCTTTATGGGAAAGAAGGTGGGCTTGCCGTCGTATTGCAGAGATGCCCCCTTGTAGGCTTTGATTGTCAAGATGCCTTTGTAGGAAACGGTAGCTTCGTACTCCATTAAGGGTTTTACGGAAATCAAGCGGTCAAATCCGCCAAATTTTATGCCCATAAATACCTCAAGCACCGTTTTGCAATACCATGCCGCCGCACCCGTATAATGGCTCCAACCCATTCGCCCCAACTGTCCCTTGGCAGTATAGATATCTGCGGCTATGGCGTATGGCTCGCCCTTATATTTAGCGTAAATTTCGCTGTCCTCACTTCGCTTTAAGGGGTTAATCCATTCCAGCACGGAATACGCCTTGTCGGTCATTCCGCAAAGGGCAAGAGCGGCGGCAAACCACACGGCGGCGTGGGTGTACTGCCCGCCGTTTTCACGGATTCCCTTGGCGTATGCGTTGATATAGCCTGCGTACTCCGTATCCCTGCCAAAGGCGGGAGTAAACAGCTTAAGAAGGCGGTTTTCCTTATCGTAAAGTCTATCATAAGCGGTTTTCATGGCTGTGGCACATCTATCCTTGTCCGCCCCTGCAAACACCGCAAAGGCTTGTACCAACGCGTCTATCTCGCAAGCGCCTCTGCCGTCAACACCTAACGGAGCGCCGCTACCGCTGTACGCCCTTATATAGCGGTCGTGGCAGAAACACTTTTCTGCCCGCTCCAGCATCTGCGCCGCTTGCTCTTTAAGCTCTTGGTCAGCTGTCATATCTCCAAACTTGTTCAAAGCTATAACGTATAAGAACGCACTGAACACACTTTCCGCACCGCTACCCAGATGGGAAAAAGCATCATTCCAGTCACAGCTGCCCATCAACGGCAGGCCGTGGGAGCCAAAGCGTTTACCGTATTCAAGTGCGCGGCGGCAATGCTCTTCCACGCTTTCGGTATATTCAGTGCTTTCCGCCGCCTCATAACGCTCGTTATCCTCACCAAGAGGCGGTGATTCCAGATACGGCACCTGCTCGACAAGCACGCCGATATCTCCTGTTTTTTCCACGTATTCTGCCACGGCTATGGGCAACCACAGAAAGTCGTCGCTGCATTTGGTCTTTACCCCATATATTTTACCGTGTCGCTTGGTAGGATGCCACCAATGCTGTACACTTCCGTCGGTGTACTGACGCGATGCGGCGCGAAGTATATGCCCGCGAACAGCAGCAGGCATAGAATATACAAGAAACAGACAGTCCTGAAGCTGGTCTCTGAACCCGTATGCGCCACCGCTTTGATAAAAGGCTCCGCGGGCGAAAAAGCGGCACGCCGCCACCTGATAAGGTGCAAACAGGTTAAACATACTGTTTAAAGCCTTGTTCCCCAAAAGCTTTATGGGGGGCAAAAAGCCGCAGGCAAAGCTTTGCGTCTTTTGTCTTTGAAGGGTGCCGCCCTCCTCCGCAAAGGTGTTGCACACTTCCGTTGCGGCAACTTTGTTTGGCGCGGCGCCTATTAAAAATTGCAGTTCTGTCCCCTGTTGTAAAACAACTATGCTTTCTTCAATTTCCTTTTCGCCGTGTAGATATTCGTTTAAGCTTTTAAAAATCTTTGGCGCGCCTAGGCAGGCGGCAAAGCCGCAAATTTGCTCATCTGCTGCGTTTTTCGGATTAACAAAGCAAAGACCCGCGCCGTGTTTAAATTCAAATTCCTCAGCAAAAACAGAGGCTGCAGACATAGGACTTGCGCCCATAACGGGGCTTAGTGCAATAACGCACTCTGTTTCCTGCGTAAAGCTGACAAACACGGATTTAATTGGCAGGTCGGCACAGACAAAGACCTCTACCCTGTAAGGATTGCCACCCAGTTCGCCCTTGTATATTGCCGTGCCGTTTTCGTAACGAACGGAGTGGGCACAGGCGATAAGGTCGTAGAGATTTCCGCCTATATGTGCATACAAAAGCTCGCCGTGGTCACAGCCGCCGTAGGGGTCACCGCTGAAGGCGGCAATGCGCTGCAGGGCAGCGTTACCGTAAAAACTGTAACCCAGCGTAGACTGTGTAACCACACTTCCAAAGCTGTTACCCGCCAGAACATAGGAAAACGGCAGAGCTTGCCCATAATCCTTATCCACGGTAAATCCTGTTTCGTCATAGATGCCGCCGACCGCCGTAGTGGCGCAATTTGCCGAAGGATATCCGCGCCCTCTAATAACAGACGGCAAGGGCGTGCCCACAGTTTGCTTACTTTCCGCGCCAAACAGCGGGTCGTAGCTTTCTGCATAGCAAACGGAGGCATCCTTAAACACGGCAAGAGTGTGCATATCGTTTCCGTTGACAAAGAATATTCCGCCGCGTTTCTGAAGAAAATTGCGGCACTTTAAGGCACTTACAAGCTGATGCATCGCCCTACGCAAGGGTGCCTGGTAAACGTCCTCTTCTGTCAGCAGAAACACCAGCTCTACACGAATGTTTATTGCCGCAAGCTTTTTAAACAACTCTATATAAAAGCGCGCATCCGCTTCCCCACCCTCGCGCACAAGCAAAGCGATTATAGGGTAATCCCCCGACACGCCGTAGCTCCACAACGCCTGCTCTGTTGCGGCGGTGGTTTTTGCAAAGCGTTTTCTTCCGTAAAATATGCCCGAAAGCACCAGGTTTTCCCGCTGACCGAATACCGATATACCTACGGCTTTTCCACTCATCTGACGAGTTGCGGAAAGCCTTTCCAAGCACTCGCGGCGGGTGCGCCCTACCGACACGATGAGCTTTGCCACGCCGCCTGCCAAAGGCGGTGTTTTTATAAGGCAAAGAGGATTTACGCAAACTCCGACACCGTTTGTATAACTGTCCTTTATAAGGTCCTTGGGGCTGTGGACAGAAAAAGCACCGTAGCTTTCCTTGTTGGTCTCAAAGCTTATTGGAATGCGCGGGTCATCAAGTCCTACCGCCATAAACAGGCAGTCCCTACCGTTGCGGCTGTTTTTGCTGTATACCAACACATTGTTGGTTTTGTCGTATTCCGCGCTGACAAACAAGCGATTAAAGGCGGGATGAGCGTAAAACTCTTTGTCCGCGCAAAGCTGAGGGTCAAAGCTGAAAACAAGGGCATAGCTTTTGCCGCTGTTGCTTTTTGTTTCCGTAACAAAACTGCCTGCGGGGTCGGTATAGTACTTTACCCTGCCGGAAAATATCGGAGATGAGCATATATGAGCAGCATAACCGCCACCGCTTTCAAAAGAGCATTTGCCGCCCACGCCCTGCGGGGTTGCATAGAAAACATCTTTTCCGTTGCAAAAGCCAACATTAAGGCTTTTTACCGTGCTGTGACGGTCAAAGCAGGTTTCGTTAACAGTAATTTCTCCGTGGGAAAACCGCACGTGCCCACAGCTGTCCGCAACTATGGTGCACGGTCCGTTGCCAAAAGCGTTTATAACGGGGCAAGTACTGCTGTATTCGGTAAGCTGTTGCACAGGTATACCTCTGGTGCCCGATGGCTTTTTTCCCCTCTGCTGTTTTTCCGCATCATAAATACAAGCGCCCACAGGTATTTTTTCCTGCAACAGCTCATAAAAAGCGGCGATGGGCGGATAATTTGTAAACCTGCTTACAAAAACATTATCAAAGCAAGCGTTGGCACAGGCAATAAGGCTCATTCCCATATGATGCGCCATATAGCTGTTTATGGGTGTGCCAACCTGCCCCTCTGCCGTAAAATCTATTGCCTCATACAAGCCGTATTTTCCGTTCATACCTGCTTTATCATAGGCGGAAAGGGTTTTTAACGCTTCTTTGGGCGCAATGCACATGGTAAGATATACGGAATACGGAGAAAGTATAAGCTCTGCCTTGCTGTAACGAGCAAGGGCAAGACTTTGTACGCCGTGCGCCTTATACTGATAGTTCATTTCGCTGTCGAAGGCAAGAAACGCACTTTCGGAACAGCCCCACAGCTTACCTACCGAAAAGGAGCGTTGTTGATACAGGGCAAAGCATAGGCTTTCGTAAACAAAGCTGTCCTTATACAACGGAAGAAAAAGCTGGGGCATAAAAAATTCAAAAGCGGTGCCTGACCAACTTGCCATACCTATGTGTCCACCCTCACCCACCACGGGACGGCTTAGATGTGACCAATGTTTTACGGGCACTTGCCCCGTTGCCACAGCAAAATAGGAGGTACTGCGCGCCTCACTCATATACATATCATAACAGATTTCGGAAAGAGTATCTGTTTGTCCTTGGGCTCCCAAGGCAAAAAGATGGCGCTCTTTATTATACAAAGCGGAAAAATCCGCCGCGGCAACCAACTGCTCTACCCTACGGGCAAGCCCTGTTTTACCTGCGCTGTACAAATAGCGGGATAGTGCTACCAAGCAAACGCAAAGGTTGCCGCTATCCACCGTGGAAACATAATGTCCGCCGATGACTTGACATGGGTTTAGGGAATACCAATTATACAGGTGTCCTTTCCATTTTGGAAGGGATTCTATTGTCTCAACGGCTTTTTCTATGCGGTCCTCCGCCTGTGCAGAGTTTATAAAGCCAAAGTCCTCTGCCGCCACAACAGAAAGCAAATATAAGCCGATATTGGTTGGCGAGGTTCTGTAAGCGATGGCTTCAACAGGAGAAAACTGGATGTTGTCAGGCGGAAGATAGGATGTGTTTTGATTGACGTTATCCTGAAAAAACTGCCATATAGGCTTTGCACGCGACTTTATAATACGGCGTGCGTCCACATTTACAAGAGGCTTTTCGACGATCTTACAGGATAGCCTGAAGGCAAAAATCGGATACAAAAACCATAAAAGCCCAAGCAGTCGGGTTATCCACAGGCCTGTTGCGAAAAACATAAGCGCGCCCGCAACGGCAGAGGGAAAAAGACGGTAAATATACAGGCTTATTCCGCCCTCTGCCTGCTTTTCGCCTTGGGCAGAGGTAAGCCAGCTTAAAAGCTTTTTGCCGCTATATAAACGCCATAATGCTTTTACAAAGGCATCTGCGGTAATAAACACTTTATGGGCAAGAGCGGCTGTCTCGAAAAAGGCGGTACGTAGGCTTTGCACCATACCGCCGTATACCGAGGAAAAAAATCTTCTTGTACGAAAACGCAAGGCGGCAGGACGTGATATAAGTGTATAAAACACAGGTGACAGCAGATTTATAAGGGCAAAGGCGCAAATCCAAAGCCCCGAGGTATCTGCGGTAAAAAAGCCTGCCGCCGCAATGGCAACAAAGGACAGCACCGGCGATAAATGCCTGAAAACGTTGCCGATTATCCTTATCCCACCGCGAAAGCCCTGACCGTAGCCTTTAAGCAAGGAAAGGTTTTGAACATCGCCCCGTATCCAACGGTGCAGTCTTGTAAAGTAAGAGAACACACCCGAGGGCACGCTGTCGGTAAAAGAAACGTCGGACACATAGCGAGTACGAAGGATATTACCCTCCGGCATATCGTGGCTTAACACGCGCTTAGGGGGCAAAACTCCGGTCAGAAGCGCGGCGTAGGCTTTTATATCTATTATCCCTTTGCCGCAGAATACACCCTGTCCAAAAACGTTTTGCTGGCGGTTAAAGCCGGCACTTTCATAAACGTCTATCCCACCCGCACCCGTAATCAAAGCGGAAAAGCCCGTGTTGCCCTTGGTACAAAGACAAGGAGTTACGGCAGGCTGAATTATGCCGTAACCTTTTATTATTTTGCCGCCTGCTATGAGTGGACGGTTAAGAGGATGCAACATCATACCCGTTAGTGCCGCCGCACCGCAAGGCGGCAATCTTGTGTCTCCGTCCAAGGTAAGCAAAAAGCTTACACCGTTTACATCGGCTCCTGCGGCAACAGCAAAATAATTCTTACCGCCGCTTATATAACTTACAAGGTCTTCTATTGCACCGCGCTTACGCTCTCTACCGCAATATCCACCCTCCCCGTCGGGGCTTCTCTCCCTTATAAATAGGCAAAAATGGTTACCAAAACGATATTTAAGGCTGTCCAGCATAGCTTTTGCGTTCTTAACAAGCTCCGCATCGGCGGGGGCGTTTTTTGTCTTTGCGGCAGAAAAATCCGCAAGGATGCCAAAAAGCATCCCCTCTCCCCTGTTGGTAAGAAACACCTGCTCTAAACGCTGAAAAGCACCCTCGTCCGAAAGAAGAGTGGTTATAACGGTAAGAGTGTGCTTACCCTTGGGCAGTTTACAGGAATCCAAGGCGGGACAAGGCTTGACGGTACTTAAAAAGGAAAAAAAGAAGTCAGCACAACCCAAGGAAAAGCAAACCAGCGGCACCAAAAGCAATACCGTTGCCCAAAGTGGGCACAGCATAAGACATAATCCCAAAGACAGCAAAAGCACCGACGCGGCAGTAAGACAATAAAGACTTGTATTAGGCTTTTGGTCCACTCCCAAAACGGCGCCTATAGGTACACCGCGGCTTATCGCCTCTGTTTCTGCTTTTAGCACGGCTTCCTTTTCTGCACACTTATGCTTTGCGGCATAACTTCTAAGGGCGCGGCGATACATTCCCTTTGTTTGCGGGGTCATTTCCATATAATGCTCTTCACGCTCTGCAAGTCGACGCTCTGACTCTGACAAGGTGGGATATACTTCCGAAAAATCTGTGTTGTCTGCTGTCTTCATAAGACTTAAAGCGTTTTGCAAGCGCAAAGACCCGCCGCCTTGCTTATTAAGCGCCGACCTGCACACAAGCCCTGTTTCTATAAGTGCCGCGACAACGATAAGGCTTTTTAGCATATCCAGCTCTAAAGAATTGCAATCGTAGTTTTCAAACGCCGCCTTTGGGGTGCTTTTATCGTATATAAAGCCATAATTTTTAAAATGACTCCACAGCACTTTAAAGGCGTATGGAACGCCTTCCCTGCCCTGCAATTTTTTAAAGCTTTTTTGCTGAGCAAAGCTTTCCCGCAGTTTTCGCTTATAATAATAAGCGTTATCCGCAACCCTGCTTGTAAAGGGGTCGGCATCCTCTGCCCTGCCAAGCTCTGCAGCCTTGCATATATCGGCTTCTGCGGCTTTTAGCATTTGCGTAAGGCTTAAGCCTTGTTTCATATAGCAGCCCTCCGTAAAGGTTTTAACTTATGCTATTATTTTCCTCCGAATAAAGTTTTATGCAGAAAAATAAAAAGTGCCCGATGGTATACACCGAACACTTTATACTTACCGTTATTCAGAATCAGCCGTTTTTCTTTGCCCAAATCTGCTCTAACACCGCACCAACGGTTTTTGCCATACACATAAAGCCCAAATCGTTGGGATGGCTGCCGTCAACGGTGCAATACTCACGTAGCTCGTCGGGGAAAAGCGTTGCGCCGTCGATAAAGTAAACGTTTTTGTCGCCTGCCGCAACAGCCTCCGTATAAGTCTTGTAAATTATGTCCCTGCGGCGGTCGCTAAGCTTTGCGCCAATTGTTTCTGCCATGGGGCGACTCATAAATATTATAGGCATGGTGGGGTTTTTAGCTCTTACAATCTCAAAAAACGGCTTATGGGTTGCCTCCAAATGCTCTGCCGTGGGAGCGTTATGGTCATAATCGTAAACAAAAACCTCGGGGTGTAGGTCCGCTATGTATTCTGCAATTTCCGGCTCTCCCTTAGCACTGCCGGAAAAGCCCAGATTATATATGGGGCAGTCATACATCTTTGCAATTATACCGTCATAGGAGTTTCCTGCGCGGCAAGCGCATCCCCCCTGTGTAATGGAGGAGCCGTAAAACAGCACCATTCCGTGGCTTTGAGGGGAAGGCGGAAGAAGCTTGCTGTTTTCGTCAATACCTATATAAATATCAGTAAGTCCGCCGTAAAGGGGCAATGCGATTGTAACGTCCACAAAATCACTGTTAGGCGCATCGTCCTTGCGGGCGATGTTTGCGCCGTCCTCAAACCAAAGGTCGTCGGTCCTTATACAGCAACACATTTTTATAAAGCGCATATCCTTACCGCTGTCCACATAAATCTCACAGCCTGTAGAGCCGGAAAGCGGCATGTGGCGCATATAGAAGGTATTAAGCTTTTTTGCCTTTATTGCCACAAAGGGAGAGTTTGTGCGGAAACGGATTCTGCCGCCTGCCAAATGACGGGACAGGTTTTCGATAGAAGGGTTAATTTTTGAAAGTTCCAAGGGTAAACGGGAGAAAACGCCGTCCTCGCCTTTGTGATGCAAACCGCTTATTTCTGCGGCGCAGTCAATAGAGTTATACATTTTAATTGTGGGAAAACGGGTAACAAGTGCCTCCGAGGGGGCAAAATTCTTATCTATTTTTTCTATATGCAAGCTCATTTATTTACCGCCTTTCTCATATACGGATTATATTTCCTCTCATCAGACAGCGTGCTTTCTCTTTCGTGACCGGGGTACACGCCGTAGTCACCGGGCATATTGTGAAGCAAGCGCAGTGATGCCATCATTTTTTTAAGGTCGCCGCCCTGAAAATCCGTCCTACCCATACCGCCTCTAAACAGGGTGTCCCCCGTAAACATCATATCGTCAAAGATATAGCACACAGACCCTTCCGTATGCCCCGGTGTATGGATAACCTGAAAATCATAGCCGCAAAGGCTTTGATATCTGTCGTTATCTTCAAAGATTATATCTGCCTTTTTAAAGGGCCACGGGTTTTCCTTTAATATTCCTGATATTAAATCCCTTTCCAAAAGCATATTGGCATCTGCCTTATGAATGGCAACCTGCGTTTTTTCCGTCCTCAGCCTGTCCACCGCCAAAATGTGGTCGAAATGGCCGTGGGTAAGAAGGATAAGCGCGGGATATGCGTCCATATCATGCAGAGCGCTTTTTATAAGGATAGAGTCGTCACCCGGGTCGATAACCACGGCGGCGCGGGTGCCCTCCTGCTTGATAACATAGCAGTTGGTCCCAAGACTGCCGACAACTATTCTTTTTACTGTATAGTGCATTATAACCACCTCTTATTTTCAATTATAACACACAAAAGCCCCGCGGTAAAGTAATTTTTTGTTTTTTTGAATATTTTGAAGTGCGGTTGGAAATAATATCCACGAAAATAAAAAGAGAGGTGACAGCACATGACAGACAAAGAGCTTATGTATGTTGAAGACGCACTTTCCCACGCACAGTTTTTAAAGACCCAATGCGATGACACCGCAAAAAAGCTTAGCGACCAAGACCTTAGAAGCTTTGTAGCGGGGCTTTCCGGCAAGCACCAACAGATATTTGGCAGTTTTTACAATCTACTTTAAGGAGGTTATGTTATGGATGACAAGAAGCTGATGGAAACTATGCTTTACGCCGTTAAAAGCACCTGTGATTTATATCTGCACGGCGCAATCGAATCCCCCACAGGCAACGTACACGGTGCGTTCAGCAACGCCTTGGACGAAGCTTTGGAAATGCAAAACCAAATATACAGCAAAATGAGCGAAAAGGGTTGGTACACCACCACGCCCGCTCCTCAGGCACAGATAGACCAGACGGCAAATAAGTTTTGCTGTCAATAGGATAATCCTCTTAGTTAACTTCATTAGCGACGGGATTACTAAAACAAAAAGTCCACCTTTTGGGTGGATTTTTTGTTTACAAACTTGCAAATATAACTGTTCCGCGTTTTTTAAGCCAAATACACATTGCAAATGTTGCGGCCCCCATAAGTAACGTTATGGCACCCAAATAAAGAGCGGGGCTTACAGAATTACGCAATACCCAATAAAGACCGCCGAGAGCTGCCGTAAGCCCCCAGCCGCCCATAAGACACAGTGTTACGGGGGCACTTTGTTTTACGGGGACAGTCTCGTTTGTCCAGTTAAGGTTGGGCATTTTAAGGTTTAGGCACAATCCCAAAATACACATAAACACAAGATACGCGCCAACCGACGCAAGAGCAAGTATTGCATAACCCAAATTGAGACGAAGCACATATAGAAGTGCCACAGTTAAAAGTGCTGTGGGCGGTGACGTAAGCACAAGATGCAGTTTTATTTTTGCCCTGAGAATTTGCATAGGAGATACGGGCAGAGATTGTATCAGCCAAAGATTTTTTCCCTCCAGCGATACGGAAGGAGCGGATATATAGCTCATTGACAAAGAAGTATACATAAAGGCAACCGCAATAAGCATCAAAACGCCGCTACTTAAAGGCAAGGTGTTTATAAGCAACGCAAGCTTGTGTCCTTTTATAAACAACACCACAGCCACAACAGACATAATTACAGAGCCCAGCCCGCAGTTTAACATATAGGTTGCGCTGGAGGTAAAGCGTTTAAGCTCCTTACGGAAAAGGGCGGAGGAAACACTTGCCCCCTTAACGTCCTCTATTTTTGTCTTCTTTACCGCACTACTGCTTGTTGCGGTAGCAATCCTTAGGAAAGTGCGTGCCAACACGCCATACACAAGGACAGAGAAAGCCACACAGCAAAGCAGGCAGATAAGCATATCCGCCACATCACCTGCTGCGCCCAGACCCATTTTATACAAGGGATACAGATAGCGTTTTACCTTTACTGCCGTGGCGGCGGGATTAGCCGCCATAGCGTTAAGCAAAGTATATGCCTTGCTGTACAAAACGTAATAAGCCACTATAAATGCCAGAGAGAATATAACAGTAATATAGCTTTTGCCCTTAAGCTTTACGCCTATAAGCGCAACAAGCCAACCCAGCAGGCAGGAAAGGCACAAAACTATTAAAGAAATAACAATCAAACACGCAAGGGGCATAATAATTTGAACTGCGGAAAGCCCTTGTACATTTATATAATACGCCGCAAGAGCGGGAGCCATTACCACAAGCTGAAAGACAAAACCCGTAAGGAAAACGCCCAAAATACGGCTTGCCAAAATTGTGCGGGGTTTTATGGGCATTGCAAGGAGAAAATCGTTATCCTTTGCCAGATACAGAGAGGAATAGGTACTAAACACGCTGCCGATAACGCCGACTGCTATCGCCATAAGACCCATTACCGCAAAATACAGCCATGAAAAGCCCGCCGCCGTAAAAGGTACACAAAGCAAATCTGCCATTTGAAACACAACAAAGCCCACACTTGCAAACACTAAAAGATATACAAGCCCATACATAATAAGAGGTTTTGCTTTATTGGCTTTTTTGCTTTTTTGGGGCTGTGCCTCTCTGCAAAAAATTTCCAGCAACTGTTTTTTAAGAAGAGCCCTAAGCATTTTCTGCCTCCAAATCCAAAAATACTTCTTCCAGAGAATCGTCGCCCTTAACGTCTTCCATAGTGCCGTGCTTTATAAGACAGCCGTTTTTGATTATTGCCACCTTGTGGCACAGCTTTTCTGCCACCTCCAGCACGTGGGTGGAGAAAAAGATTGCACCGCCTTCGGCACATATCTGAGCCATTATCTGCTTCAGCGCGTGGCTTGCCTTGGGGTCAAGACCCACAAACGGCTCATCCATTATTATAAGCTTGGGCTTGTGGATAAGGGCGGATATTATGGCAAGCTTTTGCTTCATACCGTGGGAATACGCGGAGACAGACTGAGAAAGATTATCGTAAAGCCCAAAGATATCCGCATACTTCTTTATGCTTGCCTTGCGTTCTTCGGTGGGGATTTTAAATATATCACCTATAAAATTCAAAAACTGAAGCCCCGTCATAAACCCGTAAAGGTCTGGATTATCAGGTATATACGCCAGTTTTGACTTGCAAAGCAAGGGGTCTGTCTTAATTGACGTGCCGTCTATAAAAATATCACCGCTGTCAAATTGCAAAATACCGCACGCCGCCTTTATGGTGGTGGTCTTGCCGGCACCGTTATGGCCTATAAAGCCATAGATTTCACCCGCTTTTATATGCAGGCTGAGATTATCCACCGCCTTTTTTTCTCCGTAGCTTTTTGTTAGATTTTCTATTCTAAGCATAGCTGTTCCTCCCTGTCGGTTGATATCAATATGATATCACACTTCTTTACGACTGTCAATACTAAAAGAGCACCTTTTGGGATAAGCTTATCCCAAAAAGTCCTCTTTGTAAGTGTTACAACAGACTTAGTTATTTGTTAAGTGCAATTTTTTAAGAAGCGAGTTTTGGAAAATGCTTTTGTAGTCGAGAAGGGTAATCCAAAACATCAGCGCCCACAAATAATTTACATATTTTGGCGTAATCTCTATAAACAAAAGCAATAAAAACACGCCGCTGATAAACAGCTTTAAAAACAATTGCGGTTTTACTGTGTCCTGTTCCCCTCGTTTGAAAGTAAGCAGCAGCAGAATTTGCATAAGGAAACCAACGCAATAAAACGCCATAGAAGCCAAATGTATAAACTTTTGGCTGACATTTATATCGCCGTAATTGTTTGTTCTTGTAATACCGTCCTTATAAAATCCATAAGCGTTGGAAACTTTATTGAACAAATGCTTTGCATATCTTAAAGGGTTTTCTTTATACCACGCAAAGCGTTCTTTTATAAGCGAAAGCTGATGGTCATAAAGCTTATCGTCCGGCACCTTCTCCGCCGTTGGGAAATAGTTTTCATAATCGAGAAGATTCCAAACCCCGCAGCTGTCATAGCTTGCACCCACGTACCAAGACCAACCATAAGTAACTTTGTCACCTCTTCTGTCTGAAGTATAGGATGTGCAAAGCATTGTAGTGTTACCCAATTGAGACACCAACGCCATCGTTGAAAAGATGGTGCTTAAAAGCAAAAGAAAAACCACGGCACACTTAAGTACAGATGCTTTGTTAAGCTTGTTCTTAAAAAGTTTTGCAACAGCAAACAAGACGAAGGCTATAACAGCAACATAGCCCATTGGATTGCATGAGGTTCCGATGCCCAAAGCCACACCGCCCAAAAGAAGCAGGGTAAGCTTTACCGTTTTATTGTTGAAGCGAGGCAAACCGTCAAACAAAACCCATGTAAAAGCAGTTATGCCGAAATACAAAACCGCCTCGTGATTTTGGAAATTAGAAAGCCACACCTCGGGAGTGAGCAACGAGAAAAACAGCACACCGTAAAAAGCCGCAGATTTGCCCGTGTAACGCTTGATGATATAAAACCACGCCACATAGCTCAGAGAATACAGCAACGCGTAATAGCAGCCCAGTGATACGTAACTGCTTCCGAAAAGTATCGCCCAAGGGTAGCAAAACAGTGTAAGACTTACATATCTTCCGTACATTAACGCGTAATCTGTATCTTTATATATCATTCCTTTTTCTAACAGCTGGGTTAAAAATCTGTGAGGCGCCGATAAATCCTCATGTACGGAAAAATCGCATTGCAAGGTGCATACGGTTACCAAGCGGGCGGCAAAAGCCAACACAAAAACAGCAAGTGCCATTTGCCACGGAGAAAGCTTTTTTGCTATGTTTTTAAGATAGGGCTTTAGCTTTTTTAATGCAAGTAGCCCTGCAAAAAGCACTGCCGCAAGTGTGGGGATATAAATTATCATCTGCTTAAGGCTTAATACATAAACCTTGCCGATAAATATCCAAACAGATATAAAGGCAAAGAACCAATAGGTTAAGCGGGTTATAAATTTTGACATTACAAGCCCTCTCCTTTTATTTTTAACAACTTAAGCACCGAACAGGTGGTTTAGCCTATTCGGTGCTTATATGTTTTGTTTTACCAAGAAATATTTTGCATTACAGGCAGGAAGGCGTCCACCTCCGCGGCGGTATAATCCACCCTTTCGCCCGTTACGGGGTCAAAGACATATTGATAGGAAAACAGACAGAATCCGTCCACATCATCAAGGTTTTCCGCAATCCATTCGCAAGAACGCTTTAGAATGTCATTTTTCTCTATCCACTCGTTAGCACCGGAAGCGCCTGCGTATTGGTCATACTTTCCCACCTTATGCAAACTGATACCAAGAATCATATCTACACTTTCCTCGGTGTTCATATCAATCCACTGCTTAGAAAGCTTGTCAAAAGGTACGGTTGCGTGGTCAAAGCCAAAGTATATCTGTGGGCAGATATAATCCACATAGCCGGGAGTAGTACACCATGTTTCAACATCAGCGCCCAAAGCATTCATATTGTTACTGATATTGCCCGCGGGGGAAATGCCGAAAAGCATATCCTTGTTCTCTGCCTTAACTGCATCATATATCTGCTTAACAAGGACATTTACATTGTTTTTTCGGAAGTCAATAAGTGCGCTGTATTCATCCTGCGCTTCAAATGCCGCTTTGTCATAGCTTGCATCTGCGGCGGGATAAAAGTAGTCGTCCATGTGGACACCGTCCACATCGTAGTAGCGACAAATTTCCACTGCCACATTGGTAATATATTCCCTTACCTCCTCATAAGCGGGGTTAAGGTAAATACGTCTTGTGGTCTTGAACAGATAGGTAGAAGCTTTTTCGGAGTCGTTGTACCACTGCTTTATGGGATAGCTGTCGTTGATATACGCCATCTCCTCAATAGCGCAGGCGCGCATAGGGTTAATCCACGCCTGAAAAGAAAGCTCATACTTATGCGCCGCAGCTATCATTATGGGCATAAGGTCATAAAGCGAGGTGTTACCGTAGGTTGTTGCCGTAACCTTTGCGCCGTCATCATCCTTTAGGTTTTGGTTGGCATCACGGTTACCGTTGCCGTTTAAATAATCGCTCCAAGGGTAGTACCTTGAAAGATACATAGAGTCGCCATCCGGATGCACCTGCACAATCACGGTGTTAAAACCGCTGTCCTTAATGTTTTTCATTATGGTGTCAAGCTTGGCGGCAAAATCATCCTCGGTGCGCTGAACACTCTTTTCATAATCGTAATATACGGGGATAAGGTCCAGCTGAGAAAGCCACACAGCCTTCATATTGTCATAATTAAGAGGCTTATAATCGGCGTTGGCACCCTGCGGCAATTCTTCTCTTTCTGCAAGCAGAGGGTCGACTATTTGGGTGGCTGCCGTTTCTGCCGCGGAAAGGCCGTTGCTTACCTGCAAAACAATTATATCGTCACCGTTGTAAACCGCACCCGCGGTTTTGCTTTGGGCAACTACGGTGTCTGCCGTACTGCCTTCCTTGTGGCAATAAACGGTTTTGACATTGGTATAGCCTGCCTCTTTTACAGCGACAAGCGCCGCATCCTTAGTATAGCCCACTACATCGGGCAGTGCTACAGCTGCAACCTCGTCACTTGTTTCCTCGGCGGAGCTTGCGGAAGGTGTCTCTTCCTTGCCCCTACAAGCGACAGAAGAAAGCACAAATGACAGCGCAAGCAGGATAAATAAAAGTTTTTTCATATATATTTTTATCCCTTAGTCGAGCTTTGTATCTTCAAATACCGCCACGGAACCCATAAGATTGTCTATCTCTTCCTTAGTGCTGGGCACACGGTCGCCGTTTGCGTGGCTGAGTATGCTGGCAGAAGAGAAAAGGGAGAAGCCGTCACAATTGCCGTAACCGTTAGCGTAATCTATACAACTCATAAGCACGTCCTTGTTGTTGCGCCATTCTTCGGTTGCGCCCTCTGCAGCGTTGCCTACATCCATACCGGGAATAAGGCGGATATTGTCGTTTTTAATAAGAGCACTCCATTGACGGTAACGCTTGTCGAAAGAATAGTCACCGGCATCAAGACCTGTGTAAAGCTGAGGCATAATATAATCCAAATACCCGTCATTAGCGAGCCATGTATCTACGTCTGCATACAAGCTTCTTGTATAGGAAATGCTACCGGCAGGAGAAACGCCGAAAAGCACCTTGGGGTTTTCTGCCTTAACTGCGGAATAAATCCCGCTAACAAGAAGATTAACACTTGTGCGACGGAAAAGACCGGGATCTGAAATTTCGGTCTGAGCAAGGAGGGCTGCGCGGTCATACTCATAGCCCATACCGGAGGGATAAAAGTAGTCGTCTATATGTACACCGTCCACATCATAGTATCTTACTATTTCTGCGGCGCCGTCAATGATAAGCTGACGCACCTCGGCATAGCCGGGGTTAAGGTAAAGCCTGCCATCAAACTTAAGCACATAGTCATCCATATGCTCCTGCTCAAACTTGCGGAGACCGTAACTGATATTAACAAGCTCGATAGCCGTAGGCTCCATACAACGGAGGGGGTTTATCCAACCGTGGATGCTAAGCTCCAACGCGTGGGCTTCCTCTACCATTATTTTAAGCGGGTCATAGGCAAAATCCATACCGTACATACCTACAACATACTTGGAGGGGCAATAGTATTGGGAAGGATAGAAGCTATCACCGTTGGGGCGAAGCTGAACAAACAAAGTGTTAAAGCCAAGCGCCTTAAGTCCGCCGAAGACAGTCTTTATTCTTTCGGTAAACTCTGCCTCGCTACGCTGTGTGGTGCCGCTTCTGTACACATCTTCCATATCAAACTGAGAAAGCCAAACTGCCTTTACAAATTCGTAATTTATAGGCTCATAATTACTGTTTTCGCCTTGAGAAAGCTCTGTACGCGCATCAACCAAGTCGCTTCTGTCGTATTCCAAAGCCTTTGCAGCCGCGGTTTTGCCGCTGGAAACTATAATAAAGCATTTTGTGCCGCGCTCATAGCTTTCGCCTACGGTAAGGTCTATTTCCGCTATTTTACCTTCGGGCACGTCATCAAAGTTCTTTTCACGCACTTTAACCTCAAAGCCTGCATCTTTAAGTGTCTGTTCTGCTTCTTCGGGGGTCATATCCATAACATCGGGAACAACAATATACTCGCTGTCGCCGCCCTGAGAATCAGTGGAAGTGCCTGTGGGTGTGGAAGTTTCGGTAATTACAGAATCCGTACCTGCGGGCACGGAGGAGCTGTTGTTATCCTCGTTATTGCCGCCGCAGGAAACTGCGCCGAGAAGGGAGAATGCCAAAAGCAAACACAAAAGCTTTTTCATAAATACAACCTCTTTTCCGCGGTAAAAATTTACCGCTTTATACAAAAATAATTATAACATACTCTGTATTCTATGTCAACAAAATATAAAAGGCATACAATGGTACAAAAGGAGGTAATTTATATGGCATCTGTGTTTTTAAGCCCGTCTACTCAAGAATACAACAGCTATTATGACGGTAACGGAAACGAAGAATATTATATGAACCTTGTGGCGGACGGGATAGAGCCATATCTTAACGCGGCAGGAATAAGCTTTGACCGCAACGATCCCGCAGGACGGGTTAGCAATTCCATAGCATTATCAAACCAAGGAAACTACGGTTTGCACCTTGCCCTACATAGCAATGCCGCAGGGGCAGGCAACGCGGGGAATGTTAGAGGAATAGACATATACTACTACCGTGACAGCCCCCGCGGAAAAGCCGCCGCGGAACTGCTTGCCGAAAGGTTACGCAGTATATACCCCGGCACCGTGCGCGCCTTGCCTAACACCAGCTTTGCGGAGCTACGCTCTACACGGGCACCTGCAATACTGGCAGAGATAGGTTACCACGACAACGCAGAGGATGCGGAATGGATAAAAGCCAACATTGACAATATTGCAAGAGAGACCGCGCGGGCGGTAGCGGAGTTCTTAAACGTACCCTTTGCTGACGCCCCCAACACAAGCGGCGAAACAGGCTTGGTAAGCACAGGCGGCGGCAGGCTTAACATACGCGATGCGCCCAATTTACAGGGCAACGTAATAGGTCAGGCACCAAACGGCAGTACCCTTAATATTTTGGGGAAAGAGGGTGACTGGTACCGCGTAAGTCGCGGCGGTGTTACCGGCTATTCCTACGCGCCCTATATTAAGCTGCTGTGATTGACAATTTTCCCATAATCACCCCCACGAAGTCTGACGACTTCGCGGGGACCCCGAGAAAAAATCGGGTTGCAAAACTGCAACCCGATTCTATCTTTACTTATTCAGCTTCTGTGGAGTTTTGCTGTTGCTGTGCCGCAGCGTTCTTAGCCTCTTCTTCAGCTTCTATCTTCTTGTTGATGTCGCGCCAACCTTCAAGCTCTGCTCTGTTAAAGTTGGGGGCGCCGTTGTAATAATGCTCTACCTCAGAAAGCTTGGAAGAAATTGCATAGGAGTTCTTGTAATGAACCAACGCAAAAGCGGGACTGTCTGCTACAAGAAGGCTTTCCATCTGATGTAAGAGCTCTGCCCTCTTAGCGCGGTCAGAGGAATAAACAGCCTGCTCTGCAAGTGCATTGTATTCTTCGCTGAAATAATGGGTAAGGTGAGTATCTACCTTTTCTTCGCCTCTTATATCAACATAGTTACCGGAGAAGCCGGAAGCGAAGGGTGCCAGATATGCAAGGGCGTTGGTAGAAGACATGGAAAGGTCAACTGCCATAACATCAAAGGGATTTCTTGCGCCTGCATCTATACCGTAAAGAAGGTTTTGAACATAGAATGTGTTGTTTGCATCAACTGCGGAAACCTTAACGTCAAAGCCCAGACCGCCCCAAACACTTGCAACGTATTCGGCAACCGCCTTGTTCACGCCGCTTTCACTTTCGTTAACATAGCTAATGGAGAAGGAGCCGGAGGTAACACCTGCCTGCTTAAGAAGTGCCTTTGCGCCTTCCACGTCGGCAGTAGTCTTATAAAGGTTACCGCCCTTAGAACGGAAAGAAGTACCGCTTGTAGTATCAAACACACCGGCGGGAACAAAGCCCGTTGCAGCGATTGCGCCGCAACCAACTATCTTGGCAACTTCGTTTCTGTCAATAGCCATGCTCAGCGCAGCTCTTACTTCCTTTTTCTCGAAAAGCTTGTTGTTAAGGTTGAAATAATAAACGTAGCCTGCAAGAGCATCCTTAGTGCTTACGGAAGCGGAGCCGTAGGTGTTGGGATTGAATTCTGCCAAGTAGTATACGCTGCCTGCCTTGTAATCAGCTGCAAGCTGTTCCAAAGCACCAACTGCTTCACCGTTGGCATTAGTACCGCCGTTAAGTTCACAAATTATCTTATGAGGGATAACTGCCTTATCAAGAATGTCGTCTTCTTCGTCGTTACGGAAATAGTGCTTATTTCTTTCAAACTCCATATAACGCTCGGTATTATTGCCGCCTACATTATAGGAACGGAGGAAGAAGGGACCGCAGCTGAGAACATCGGAAACGTTAACGGTAGTAGCCCATATTGCATTGCTTTCTACCTTATCTTCACGAAGGGGCGCGAAAGCGATACTTGCAACAACTTCTGCAAACTGTTCTGCAACAGCATCACCGTTTTTGTTAACGTAACCTTCTTCAAAGGTGATTTCAATTCTTGTATCATCAGCGGCAACAAGACCAAGGTCGTCACTGGTCATATCGCCCGCTTTAACTGCCTTTGCGTTCTTTATACAGTAAAGGAGGGGTGCATAAGGGCTTTTGCTTGCGGGGGAAAGTATACGCTTCCACGCATAGACAAAGTCATCTGCAGAAAGCGCCCTGCCATCGCTCCAACCGGTTTCAACCATATCAAAATACATCTTATCTTCAAGATAGATATCGTCGTAGAAATAGCCCCACTTTTCAGCAACGGAAGCCTCAAGCTCGCCCTCTTCGTTAAGGGTGGTAAGTGTAGCATAAACAAGGCTGAAAACCTTTGCCGTATCCGCATCCAAAGCGTAAGCGGAAGGGTCAAAGGTATCAGGCAGGGTAGCAACACCCATCTTTATCATGGCGCCCTTCTCATCACCCTCCAACGTGGTGCCGCTGCAGGCAACAAGGGTAGCCAAAAGCATACAGGATATTAAAAGCAAACACAAAACTTTTCTCATTTCTACCTCCCGAAAAAAGCACAATTGCACAGAATTTATCAACAATCATTATAGCACTAAAAACGCCAACAGTAAAGCCCTAATTTAACTTTTTGTTATTTGCACAAAAACAGCGGTGTTTTTTTGTGCAAAACGCTTATTCGTCCTCTGTTTTTTTGAAAACTATAAGCTTGCTGAGCACGTAATTGAGGATTATTACAACCACCATTGACAAAAGGCCGGACATTGTTTCGCCACAATGGATAAGGTCGACCATAACGTACATCATAAGCAAATCCAGAACAAAAGTTATAAGGCGCGAGGAAACAAACTTCAAAAACTCGGCAAAACGAGCCTTGCCCTTGGCAGTAGAGCCGAAAACCATGCCGCGGTTGGTAAAATACGCAAAAACTATACCTGCCACGTTACGGAGCACCGTTGCCAGCATATAAGCGGAAATGCTAAAAGAAAACAAAAGCGGTACTTCCTTAGGCAAAAGCCCCTCAAAGCTGAGCGCGCTGCCTAAAATATTAAAGCTGAAGCCGTTAAACAGATAAAAAACAATAAGTGATACGAGGGTTGTAAGGGCGCCAAAGAACAAATACAGCCCTTTTTCCGTATGGAAAACCCAGTTCCAAAGCTTTGATATAATCTTCTTCATAAATCAATCACACTCCGAGGACTATTATACATAAAAAACTTCCTGCCGTCAAGAGGTGGGACAAAAACGGGACAAAAACGGGATGAAATAACGGTAGGGTCAATGTTATACTGAGGGTGTAAGGGAAAACCACGCACATTTTTGCGGAAGGGAGGAAAAAATGAAGAAGCGCAGACCGCCCGAGGAGGCGGTCTTTTTAAATGCGGACGACTGCAGACAAAAGCTTACAAACTATTTTGAAAAGCACCTTGCCGAAAATAGCGAGCTGGTTGCCGATGTGGAAAGTCTTGCAGACTTTTTAGGCACTACCCGAGAAGGGCTTTTTTCCATGGAGCAGGACAAAATCTACGGTTTTGAGCTTAGAAAGGCGCGCAATCGCATAGCCGCCATAAAAAAGCAGTTGGCTTTTAGGGGCAAGCTTCCGCCCGCCGTGCTTTCCTTTGACCTTAAAAACAACCACGGCTATCGCGACAAAAGCGAAGACGCCGCCGCAGGTGCCGACACGGTAATTATAAAGGGAGTGGCGAAGGAATGGGCGAAATAATTATAAACCCCAACGAAAAACAAAGGCTGTTTTTTGAATCCGAAGCTCGCTACACCGCCTACGGCGGCGCAAGGGGCGGCGGCAAAAGCTGGGCAATGCGTATTAAGATGATACTGCTTGCCCTTAACTACCCTGCAATTAACATCTTGTTGCTAAGGCGAACCTTGGGTGAACTGAGAGAAAACCATATTTTACCCCTGCAAAAAATTCTTTGCGATATCGCTGAATACAGGGAAAGTCAAAAGGAGTTCCGATTTAAAAACGGTAGCCGCATTAAGCTGGGCTACTGCGATGCGGAAAGCGATGTGTTGCAATATCAGGGTCAGTCATACGAGGTCATAGGGCTGGAGGAAGCAACCCACTTTACCTATTTTCAATTTCAATGTCTTACGGAATGCAACCGCGTATCGGGCAGTATGAAAAAGCCCTTTGCGCCGCGAATGTTTTTGACCGCCAACCCCGGCGGAGTGGGACACGACTGGTTTAAGCGGTTGTTTGTGGACAGGCAGTACCGCGGCAATGAAAAAGCGGAAAACTACGCCTTTATACGCTCCTTGGTCTTTGACAACGGCTATATTATGGAAAACAACCCCGAATACGTGGAAGCGCTTATGGCGTTGCCCGAAAAAAGGCGTGCCGCTATGCTTTACGGTGACTGGGACTCCTTTGAAGGAGCGTTTTTTCCCGAATTTTGCAGGGAGGTACACGTGTGCCGCCCCTTTAAGATTCCGCCCCATTGGCAAAAATTTTGCGGCTTGGATTATGGTTTGGATATGACAGCCTGCCTGTGGATAGCAGTGTCACCGGAAGGAAGGCTTTACGTATACCGTGAGCTGTACAAGTCCGGGCTGTTGCTTTCCGAAGCGGCAAAAAAGATACGGGAAGTCACACCGTCGGGCGAAAACATACGTTATACGGTGGCTTCCCCGGATTTATGGAACCGCAGACAAGAAAGCGGCAAAAGCGGGGCGGAGATAATGAATGCCGCGGGACTTACAGGACTAAAAAAGGCAGTTAACGAGCGCGTTAACGGTTGGCGAGTAGTAAGGGAATATTTAAAAGACGGTGAGGATGGAAAAAGCGGAATATGCATCTTTGATTGCTGTGAAAACCTTATCCGTTGTTTGCCGCTGCTGCGATTTGACGAAAACGTAAAAGAGGATGCGGCAGGTACGCCCCACGAGATAACCCACGCACCCGAAGCCTTGCGCTACGCCTTAATGTCGAGGGCGCCTAAAAGCGTTTTGCCCGAGAAGAAAAAGCCTTCCTACGCCTACAGCTTTGAGGGTGCACGCCCCCAAAAGGAATCCTATAGAAGCATTATTGATTATTAAGGAGGATGTATGTTTAACAAAAGAAAAAATCAATGCACAGAAGACTGGGCATTGTTTGAAGAAGGCAAGGAATACAACAATTCCATAGACCTGTACTCCACAGTAAACCGAAACGAAAGGTTTTACAGGGGAGACCAATGGACGGGCGTTGATGCAAACGGATTACCTAAGCCCGTTTTTAATATATTCAAGCGTATTATCGGCTATTACATTTCATCCATTATGCAAAGTAAAACCGCAATACGCTTCATTTATGCCTCGCCCTTCGGTAATAGCGGCGGCGTTTCTCAAAAGGAAGCGGAAAGTATTACCGAGGTTTTAAATAAAATCATCGAAGCAAAGGCTGACAAGCACAAGCTTAACGACCTGCTTTCCGATGCCCTGACGGATGCCGCCCTTAGCGGCGATGCTGTTGCTTATACATACTGGGATAGGTCGGTAAAGACAGGACAGCCCTTTACGGGGGATTTTAAAACCGTACTGGTGGATAACACCAACGTGTTTTTCGGAAACCCCAACAGCAAAAACGTGCAGACGCAGCCTTACATTCTTATCTCGTCAAGAGAAACCGTTGCCTCCCTTATAAAGGCGGCAAAAGAAAACGGTATACCCAAAAGTGAAATTGATAAGATAAGGGCAGACGATGATACCGCCTGCGAAAGCGGAGATATGGCGAAAAAGGAGCTGGAGGGCACCAAGTGCACCGCGCTTATCAAGCTGTGGAAGGACGAAAACGGGAAGGTCTGCTACCGCAAGTCAGTTAAAAACGCCGTGATATGTCCCGACACTACCACTCCCCTCTCCCTTTATCCCCTTTGCTTTATGAACTGGACGGGCGTTAAAAACTCCTGGCACGGACAAGCCGTTGCCACGGGACTTATCGAAAACCAAATCTTCATCAACAAAGGCTTTGCCATGGCGATGAAGCACATGATGGACACCGCGTTTTCCAAGGTCGTTTATGACTCTACCATCATAGACAACTGGACCAACAAGGTGGGCGAGGCCATTGCGGTTAACGGTAGCGTGGACAGCGTTGCAAAGGTACTGCCGGCAGGTCAGATGCAGTCGGGCATGTTGGAGCTTTTATCGCTTGCCATAACCCATACCAAGGAGTTTTTAGGGGCAACGGATACGGCACTTGGTGACGTTGACCCCAGAAACACCTCTGCCATTCTTGCCTTGCAAAAGGCATCCGCAATGCCCCTTGAAAACATTAAACGTAACCTTTTTGCCTTTGCCGAGGCAATAGGGCTTGTATGGTTGGATTTTATTTTTTCCTACTATGACGATTTGCGTTTGGTGGAAACAGGCGGCGGCTTTGAAAAACTACCCCTTAGCCGCTATAAGCATTGCATTTTTGACTGCAGGGTAGAGGCGGGTACTGCCAGCTATTGGTCGGAGATTGCCACGCTTAACACACTTGACGCCCTCTTACAAGCAGGCAAAATATCCATGCAGCAATATCTGGAGCGTATACCCGACAAGCTTATTCCCAAGAAAACAGAGCTTTTGGAAGAGCTTAAGAACACGCAACCCCCGTTGCAGAAAGGAACAGTATGACAAAAGAGCAGATTTACGAAATTATTGAGGATATGGCGGCGGATGCAAACACAAGCGTAGAAGGTTTTATAAAAACTTTGATGAATGAAAAAGACGCATTTTTTGCAAAGAAATCCGCCGCTATGCCCAAGGAAACGGCAGAATTCCTTGCCGCCGCACGTAAGGAAGCACTGGAAGGGCGTGCAGCAAAGCGCAAGGAGGCAAAGAAGGCTAGACTTGCCGAGGATATAAAGCGTTTTAAGGAGCTTTTTCCCGACGTTAAATCCGACGGCATACCCGAGGAGGTATGGAATGATATGACCAACGGTATTCCCCTGCCCTATGCCTATGCCCTGTATTTGGCGACAAGCCAAGGCAACAAAAGCTATGCCGACAGAGTAAATGCCAAGAACAGCGGCGCCGCGCCCCCGCCTGTTATCCCCCGCGAGGAGGAAGGGGAGCTTACCATGGAGCAAGTGGAGGCAATGTCTCCGGAAGCGATAAAAAAGAGTTTTCCCGAAATTTTACGCTCTTTACGCAAATGGAAAATATAAAAAACAGTTGAAGAAAGGATGTATTTATGGCTAACTACAACAGCATTGAAAAAATCATAGCGGCGGAGATACTCCGCACCAACGAGGATAATCTCCTTGCAAACACTATTTGCTACACCGATTTTAGCGGTGATATCAAAAACGCAGGCGACAGCGTTACCTTCATAGGTCTTAACGAGCCTTCCGTGTACGATTACACAGGCGAGGTTACCTATGAGGACATAGATGATGCGGCAACTACCCTTTACATTGACCAAGACAAGGCTTTTTCTTTTAAGGTTAAGGACATAGAAGCGCTTAGAAGCAGTGTGGGGCTTAAGGATTCCCAAACCAAACGCGCCTCCTATAACCTTAAAAATCAGGTGGACTCCTATGTGTTCGGCTTGTACCCCCATGCGGGCACAGCTATGGAAAAGGTAGAAGCCACTCCTGCCAACGTTTTGCAGGCTATTGCGGAGATGAAGCAGGTGCTTGAAGAAAAGAACGTACCCGATGGCAGGATATGGATAGTGGTTCCCCCCTTTATAAAGACAAAGCTTCTTTTGGCAGGCATTAAGTTTTCCGTTAATCAGGGTGTTAACGGTACGGGCAGTACCGGCTTTACCGATGAGCTTGGTTGTGACATTTACGTTTCCAACCAGCTTGCCACCGATGACGAGGGTAACACCGTAATGCTGGCAGGTTCTTACAGTTCCATTGCCTACGCAGAGCAGGTTTTGGAAACGCAGGTTATAGACAGGCTGGAGGACAGCTTTGATACCGCTGTTAGAGGCAGAATTGTATTTGGCGCAAAGGTTATCCGCCCCGACGAATTGGTTGCTTGCCCCGTTACGGACGGTGCCAACGAAATATAACGGTTTACACAAGGAGGTTTTACAATTATGACAAAGATTCCCGTTACAACAGTTGAAGGACTTTACAAGCTTACAGAGCTTTTGGCGTTGACCGCAACCGAAGATACCGACTACGCCGCCGAGATTAAGGGTGCAGACGACAGAAGCTATTTTATAGTTGACAACAGCCAAGGCAGTGCCGCTGTTAATATAAGTCTTGTCCCCGGTGCTTTTTCCGCAGGTGACACAAAGGAGCTTGGTTCCGTAGCCAAGGGCAAAACCGCACTGCTTTACGTGGACAGCGCATTCAGTAAGACTGCAGAGGGCGTAAGCATTAGCATTGCCCCTGCCGGTGTGGGTACAAAACTTTGCGCTGTGGAATTTTTACCCGCAAGCAACAACTAAAGACACCGGCTGATTAAATTTACGCTGCCCCTTGTTTTTGCTTTAAAAACCGGGGGCAGCGACACTTTATTTAATAAAACAAAGGAGGTATTTATGACAGGAAAGGATATTTACGACCTTGCCCTTGAGATATTGGGTTATAAAAACGCCGACGGAAGCGACAACGAGGACTGTACAGATTACCTCAACCGCGCTGTAGGGCTTATAAATATTCTGATTGCCGAAACCTTGTGGCTGGACAGACTGCTTAGGCAGGACAAAACCGCAGCACCCGTGTATATACACTCGGTAGAGGATGCGGTACGCTGTAACGGCAGGCTTGCAAGGGGCGTTTTGCCCTTTGGATTGGCGGCACTGCTTGCAATGGAGGAGGATATACAGCTTTACGACCGCCTTTACAAGCGTTATCTTGAGGAAATAAACGGTATAAAGGAGGAGGTTGCAGCAGTACGCCACGACATCTGCGACTGTTACGCTTACCATGGCTAAAAATTTTGTTGTTACAAAAAGCAACTTTGGGGGAATAGACCAAAGGGCGGGCTGCGCCTCTGGTGTGGAGGCGTTTCCAAAGCTGGTTAATTTTAAGATAAACCAAAGCGGGCACTTGGAAAAGAGGGAGGGCTTTGCTTTATTCGATAGCGGTGACGGTAGCGAAATAACGCGGATGTGGAGTAAAAGCGGCACGGTGCTTGCGGCGAAGGGAAAAGACGTTTTGCGTTTGGAAAACGAAAGTTTTAACTTCCTTGGAAAGGCCGCCCGCGATGTAAGCGGCTTTTTTAGGTTTTGTGACCGTAGCTACGCCCTTGGCGGAAAAATATACCATGCGGACATAACGGGGTTGCCGGAGATTAAAGGATACGTCCCCTTGGTTGCCACAGCTTGTGCGCCCGACGGAGCGGGAACACCGTATGAAAAGGTGAATTTGATTAACCCAAACAGGCGGGTACAGTTTAACGGTGACGGGGTAAGTAAATTTTTCACTTTGCCCGAAAAAAACATTTCCTCCATATTTGATTTAACTATAAACGGCGAAAAGCTTAACAACGGCTTCTTTTTTCCTTCCAACAGCAATGTTTTTGAGCTGGAAAAAGCACCTCCTGAGGGAATAAACAATGTAAGCGTAAGCTATTACGTTGATCCTACAGACGGAAAAGCACAAATGATTAACAAATGCCGTTTTGCGGTTGTTTTTGAAAACAGGGTTTTTCTGTACGGGAATCCTGATTATCCAAACTACGTCTTTTACTCCGAAAACGCAAACGGTATGCCCAGCGCAGAGTATTTTACCGAAACGAACTGCCATATTTTTGATAAGCCTGTAAGATCTCTGTGTGCCTGCTACAACAGGTTAATCATTTTCTGCGAGGATTGCGCCTACTACACCCACGGAGAGCTTAAGACCGACAGCATTGGCAGGCTCTATACGTCATTTCCTCTGTTTGAGCTTAACGCCGACAAGGGCAGTATTGCAGAGGGCAATATGCCAATATTCAACAATATGCCCGTAACCCTATGTGACGACGGCATAAACCGCTGGGTTTCCACCGCTATCGCCGATGAAAGGACGGCAAAGCTGTTTTCCGAAAGGGTTTACAAACACGCTTTGGATATAAAAGAGCAAAAATCTGCTCTTAAAATACTTAACCGCAAAGCTTTTTCGGAGCTGTGGTTTGTAATACCCACAGGTGTGCTTATTTACAACTACGCCGGCGATTGCTTTTATTATTACGACATTCCCGACATATCAGCCCTTTGCGAATACGGCAAAGGAGTTTTGTTTGGGCGAAACGGAAACATATATCTGTACAGCGAGGAATACACACAGGACGATGGCGCGGACTTCAAGGCAGAGTTCGCCACGCCCTATTGTACCTTCGGCGCGCCCTACACTTTAAAGAACCTTAACGGTGCGGGGCTGACGGTTAAAAACGAGGGCGCACTTTTGGGCGACCTTACCCTATCCCGCGGGAATATTACGGAAGAGCAAAACTTACACAGGCGATTGGTCTTGCCGCCCGTAAACAAGCCCGCATACAGGCTTACCCGATGCAGATTGCATCTTAAACGGTTTTACAGCTGCAAGCTTGTTTTTTGCACTTATTCACCCAAGCTTTGTATTACCGAGCTTAGTATGTTTGGGAAACAGCTTACGGGCTTTACCAGAAACAACTGAGAAAGGATGAGTAAATGGATTATCAAAAGCTTATATCCGAGCTTAAAGATGAAATTGACAATTACAGCTTTAAGGACAGCGAATACCAAAAAATATACGACCGCGCGTACAAAAATCTGGAGACGAGTTTTGACGCGCAAAGCAATGCCTTAAACCAAAGCTATTACAACGAAAAGCGAAAAGCTGCGGGAGAAAGCGCCTTAAACACAAAAAACGCCGCTGAACAATTGGCGGCAAGGGGACTGGCGCACTCAGGCGAAAGCGCGGATATGATTATAGGTCAAAATATGGCTTTAAGCAACCGACTTTCCGATTTAGCACAAAGCAACACGGCAGCAAGGGCAGAGCTTATGAGGGATTACGGCAAGCAGCGCACAGAGCTGGATAAAAGCTTGGCGCAGCAAATGAGTGAGGCGATAAAAGCGGAAAAAGGACTGCTTCACGACAGACTTGAACATCTTGAGGGGCTATATTTCGATAAGCAAAAGCTTGATTTTGACCGCGACACCCTTGAAAAGCAGCTTGTTGCCGACAAAGAAAAGTGGCAAGCGCAACTGGATGCAGAACAAAAAAAGCAACATAACCAGCTTGATGCAGAAAAGGAAAAATGGCAGGCACAGCTTGATGCAGACAATGCAAAATGGAAAACGCAGTTGGAGGCAGAGGCGGCGAACGACGCGGAAGAGCGTGCGGCGGCGGAAGAAAAGTGGCGTAATCAATTGGCAGCAGAGCAATATATGCAACAGCTTGCCATAAACGCCGACAGAGAAGAATGGCAGGCGAAACTGGAGAACGACCGCTATGAGTTTGACAAGACCTTGGCCGCCGACCAAAGCAAATGGGAGGCAGAGTTTTCAGCCCAAAACAGAGATTGGGTTTCCAACGTCATATCCAAATTGTTTGGCAAAAGCAAAAACGAAGAACAGCAAGCGGGCGGCGAGGAGGAGCTGACCGACGGGCTTGCTCCCGACGTAACAATACAGACAATGGCGAACAACATCATCGGTCGCTTCAGCGATAAAACAAAAAGGCTTAGCGAATACGCACAAGAGCAGGTATATGTAGATTTTGCCCGTCTTATAGCTGTGTCGGGGCTGGACAGTAAATACGCGGAGCAGGTACTTGCAACACTAAGAAGCAAAGGCTTTAAGAAAGATTTTTCCATTGAGCTGGCATTGCAGGACTACGTAAAAGACGGATACGAAATATACAACCAGGCATTTGATGCGTATTACGAAGGCTTTTGCTCTGACGGCACACCCGAGGACGAAGCTTTTGTAAAAGCGACCGAGCTGGCAGAGGAAGAAGTGAAAGCACACGTTAACACCCAAGGCTTGGACAAAGAAACAAAAAAGCAAGTGCTTAGAATGTACGGCATAAATTAAAACAACACAAAGCAATAACGGTGCGGTTTTCCTTTACGCTACCGCTGAAAAAGGGAAGTAAAACCAAACAGGTTTTACTTCCCTTTTTATTTTTTATTCAAACAGCCCTAATGCCTCGTCAAAAGTGCCGCCGTGACCTATAAGAGGGTCACCGTCAACGGTTATTAAAACCTTCTTAATGCCCTCGTGAGAATAGGTTTTTATCATAGTGTTTACCAGACAGCCCACGCCGAAATATTCCGCGGCACTACCGGCATTTACATAGTCGTGAAAAGCCTTGTTCATATTTATATGCAGCTCATCGCCATACACAAAGTACTCATTTGCGGCAATACCTTCCTTAAGTGCACCGTTTTCTATCATAAGCTGTACCAAGGCTATGGCGTTGCCTTCAAAATCCACCTCTACGGTTTCAAAATACATATACTCGCTGTCGGGGCGGCATATTATTGCCTTACCGTTTGTAATATCTTCCGGGATGTACGCCACAGCAGAGCTGTCTGCTTCGCTTATCGTGTCTTGGGTGCTTTGCGCTTCGGTATTATCATCGCCTGCGTTGTCCACGTTGGTATTTACTTTTTTGTTCTTTTTACAAGCCGCAAAGGTTAAAAGCAAGGCGGCAGTTAAAAATAAAACTAAAGCCTTTTTCATATACAAGCCTCCAAATAATAGAATGAAAAAAGCCCGCAGTTATGCGGGCTTTGCTGGAGCGGATTACGGGGCTCGAACCCGCCACCTCGACCTTGGCAAGGTCGCGCTCTACCAAATGAGCTAAATCCGCAAAGGTGGCGATCCGGATGGGACTCGAACCCACGACCTCTAGCGTGACAGGCTAGCGTTCTAACCAACTGAACTACCGGACCGTATGGAGCTGATGATGGGAATTGAACCCATGACCTCATCCTTACCAAGGATGCGCGCTACCGCCTGTGCCACATCAGCATTTTGTGGTGCCTCCGGTCGGAATCGAACCAACGACACGAGGATTGTCAGTCCTCTGCTCGACCAACTGAGCTACTGAGGCAACTTGACTATGCGCCTTACAGAAATTTGGAGGCGCCACCCGGAATCGAACCGGGGAATAAAGGTTTTGCAGACCTTGGCCTTACCGCTTGGCG
>JAFQHL010000059.1 GCA_017397955.1 Clostridia bacterium | reverse complement strand
GTTATAACACAGCCCGTAGATGCTCTTGCCGTGTCGGAAACAGCGTTGCCGTTAGCATCGCTTATGCTCATATCTTCGTCTTCAAACAACGCTTTTATATCGGCAGAGAACAATGCGCCGGCTTTAAAGGTAAGATATGTCGTTTCATTGTCGATGCTTATGTAGGTGGTGTCAGCTTCTTCGGTAAAGGTAAAGGGGGCTTTGGTTGCTTCCACAGCCTTGTAGCTTGCTGTGTAAACGGCATTAGCCTTTACGTTTGCAAAGGTGCTTACTATATTGCCGTTTTTGTCCTTCCAGCCTTCAAATTCAAAGCCTTCAACCACGGGTGCGGAGGGTGCGGTAGCTGTGCCGCCGTATTTAATGCTTTGGCTGTCAATAACGCCACCGTCCATACCCTTAAAGCTTACGGTATACTTTGCGTAGCCGTAAATTTCTATTTCGGATGCGGTAAGACGTGTCTGTGTGCCTGTGGTAAACTTAATTATAACGTAGTTGCCCGTAGCACTGCCGCTTACGCTGTATTTTCTTATAAAGCCTGTGTCGCTTGTGGTAGCTTCGCCAAGATAGGTGGCAGAGGAAAGAGTCTCACTGCTGCCAACATAAACCTGTACCTTTGCGGGATGACCTACATTTTCGTTGTCATCTCTATCGTTCATATAGATGTCAATAAGGTTGACTTCGGTTTGTCCGTTCAGCTTAAAGTACAAACAAATCTCACCGGAAGCAAAGCCGTCAAGATAAAACTCTACGTTCTGACCTAAAGTAAGAGACGCGTTTTCTGTGGGAATATGACCGTCGTTAAGCTTGCCGCTATGGTAAATCTCCCATTCTGTGCCGGGCGCTTCGCAGTAGTTGCCGGAAGTGCCGTTGTCAGTACCTTCGCCCTTGTACTGAGCGTTGGGGGCATAGTTAATCATACCGTTTTCGTTAACCTGTGTCGCACCAAGCTTATAGTTAACGGTAACGATTGTTTCTTCACCTGTAAGTACGGTCTTGCCGTCCACTGCGGGGCTTATCTTAAGCTTAAAGGTCTTGTCCTGAGTGTTGGTAACATCAAAACTTGCGCTGTAGTTAAGCTGTTTATCCCAAACAAAGTCACTGTATTCCACATCGCTTATATAGCTTTGCAGGTTTGTAACCTCTTTCCAACCGCTGCCGTCGGTATCCACATAGAGCTTGTCGATACCAAGACCGTGGGTAAGACTAAGGCTGTAGTCAAACACGCCGCCTGCCTGCTCCTCGGAATCGCCGGGAACAGTTATGTTAAGGTTAAGGCTGCTGCCGTCAATATCATAGGAAGAGCCGTTTATTGTAAGACTGCCTCGGTAACTTGTCTTTTTATTCTGATACTTAAGAGAGCCTTTTGCCATAGCAAGAGCTATATCGTCAAAATATGTATCGAAAAGAGTATTGTCCTTCTCGGTGTCTATAAAGCCAAGCTCTACAAGTATGGTAGGTACGGAATCGCTGGCATTGTTGGTTACGACAAGGTTGTCTCTGGGTTTAAGCCCTCTGTTGGTGAAAAGGTTAAGGGCAACAAACTCGTCAAGAATTGCCTGTGCATAGCCTTTGTCCAAGGTGTCGTCTGTTTCATAAAGCACTTCTATACCGTTAGCGGAGGAGTTATAGGAGTTACGGTGGATACAAATAAACATATCAAAGTCGCCTGCATTAACCTTGGCGGCTCTGCTCATAAGACCGTCATCTACATCCTCGATTCTTGTATAAGCAACGGTGTAGCCGATACTCTCAAGTATTTCACCAAGGCGCAAGGACATATTAAGGGTATCGTCCTTTTCCTGTCTGCTGCCATAGCAGGCACCGGGTTGGGAACCGCCGTGACCGGGGTCGATAATGATATCCGCGGAAGTTACGCGGTTGCCTCTTAAGTCAAGAGGCTTTTCAACATAGAAGAAATTGTAGCCGGAGGACTTTGCGGAATCCTTGTAATTAACGCCGTCACCCTTGGCAACAACGGTTGCGGTAGAGTAGGAAGAGCTGCCCTCATAATCTACGATGGGGTCCATTTCGATGGTGTATGATGTACCCTTGATGTTGGAGCCAACACGTACGCCGTCCACATATACATCGTAAGAGGTTGCACCGGAAACAGCGTTCCAGGAGATGGTGGGTGCTTCATAGGTTTCCATTTTAGGCTGGTTGCTCTTTATACCTGTGGGCGCAGAAAGCTGTACCGCGGAGGAGCTTGCGCCGTAACCCATAATCTCAACCTCGGATGCGGTTATTCTCCACTGAGTACCTGCGGTAAATCTTATTATAACATAGCTACCGGAAGCAGTGCCGCTTACGGCGTATTTTTTTACATAGCCCGTGTCGCTTGTAGTAGCTTCGCCAAGATAAGTGGCAGAGCTGTAGCTTTCGCTGTTGCCCACATAAACTTCCACTTTTGTGGGGTAGCCGCAGTTTTCGTTGTTATCTCTGTCGTTCATATAGATGTTTACGGACTCTACGGATACGCTATTGTCAAATTTAAAGAATACGCAAACCTCGCCTGCGGCGTAGTTAGTGTTGTAAAATTCTACGTTTTGCCCCTTGGTGGTTTCGGAATCCGCCGTGGGTATAACGCCGTCGTTAAGCTTACCTGCGTGGTAAACTTCCCAGTCACCGTTGTCGCAATAGTTGCCGCTGGTGCCGTTATCCTCACCCTCGCCTCTGTAAAGAGCGTTGGGGGCGATGTTTGTTGCCGCCGCGCCTACACTAAGACCAAGGTCAAAAGCGCAAAGTCCGGCACAAAGTGTTATTGCAAGAAAAAATGCCAAAAATCTTTTCATAAGCCGTTCTCCTTAAAAAGCTTTGTTAACTACTTAATTATATTGCATTTTTTTATCTTTGTCAATAAAAAATACGGATGCTAATTAAAAGCATCCGTCAAGCTGATGACAAACCTTGTCATCAGCTTGGCAGACTGCTGAGAAAGAGTACAGATGGAACGAACCGAGGCGAGAACTGTACTGGGTACTGTGAGCTGAGGTTCGTTCCAAACGAAAAAATATAAAAATATACAAAAATTTCGGGGAAATTTTCCCCGAAATTTTCACTTTATAGTAACCGT
>JAFQHL010000058.1 GCA_017397955.1 Clostridia bacterium | reverse complement strand
CGGGATTTTTGTCTTTGCAACGCAGCACCCTTGTTTTATCACATTGACTGAAAAATATATGACACCGCACAGTTACTATGATATAGCGATCGAAGGGCAGCCGGAGGAGCAGATTTATTATCATCGTTCCATACAAGATATTTTTAACCTTTGTTTCAGAGCTGGATTTGTCATTGATGGATTTTATGAAGAATGTTTCAAAAACAATAAAGAAATTCCTATGGTAATGATAGTAAGGCTTAAAAAGGTAAAACGTGATAGCTTAAAATAAATTCAAGTTTGCCGGATAAATAGCAAACCTGGCCGAGCCAGTCAACGGTCAAGATGAACGGGCTTCGCCCGCCGTTGACAGCCCCGCCCGGTTTTGCAGTTAGGCAGTCAAGGAGCGACAGCCTAAAGTGCTGCCGCCCCTTACTATCATAAAAAGCAACTACTAACCAGCCACAGCCCTTTTGGGAGGAAAGGGGGATTTTCCATGACCTGTACAGAAGAATATCGGGAACATATCGAGTACACTTTCCATGCCTTTTGCAAAGTCGTTATCCGAAATGCAACGATCAACGCAGCGAGGACACGGAGCAGGAAGCACAAAAGAGAAATATCCCTTGAATACCTCACAGACGAAAAGCACTACCCTTTAGGCACGACAGATGAATATTTCCAAGCCCCGGAGCCGGACGAGGAATACATACTTACCCTTTGCGGCGATACGGTCATTTTCAGCAGCGGCTTACTTGCGGAAGCCCTGTCACGGCTGGACGAACGGGAGCGGGAAATGATTTACCTGTCCTTTTTCAAGCGTATTCCACAGCACGAAATTGGCAGACAGTACGGGCGCAGCCGCAGCACAGCGGGCTACCATATCCGAAAAGCCCTACGGCAGCTCCAAGCGGAAATGGAGGGAATGGCATATGAGAAATAATAGGCTTCTCCCCTATGAAACAATCGTCCAAGCCGCCAGCGGGGAGCCGGAAGCGGTGGGAACTGTATTGCAGTATTACCGCCGCCGCATACAATGTGCCGCCCGTGTGAATGGACGGGTAGACCAAGATACAGAGGACTACATCACCCAGACGCTTCTCACAGCTATTTTCAAGTTCCGCTTTGGGAGATAGCCCTACCGCCTACAACTGAATAACCGCCGCTTCGCCGGCAACCAGAAAGCAGTAAATCTATTCAACAGATTTGCTGCTTTTTTTCGTTCCTGTTTGGCATTTTTGAAAATCCCCAGTATGAAAAAACAAAAGGGAAAATTGCCGCCGCAGTTGGCAAAATCCCTTACTTATCCGTGGAGGGTATCAAAGAAAAAAATACTGCCATTGTCCGCCTTTTTCGGCTTGCGTGGTGTTGTAGGGAATAAGGGGAAATTCTAAAAATCTCCGTCCATTTTGCTTTGCGTGGTGTTGTAGGTAGTGAAAGGAAAATTTTCAAGATATGCCGGAATAGCGGGTAGCAAAGCCCTTTTGAAACGTCTTGTTAGCGGAAAGTACGGAAGCCGGGGAACGCCGGAGTTTTTCAGAGCAAGATTCTACCGCAGTACCAAAATTCGCTTATCGCTCATTTTGCCCCTGCGGGAATCTTGTTGGGGAGTGCCTTCCCCAAACCCTGCTTATGCGGCTTACGCCGCTGGAAAATCCCTCAAAATAATTTTTCGGATT
>JAFQHL010000004.1 GCA_017397955.1 Clostridia bacterium | reverse complement strand
ACATATCAAGGCTTACTATTTCACCATCGTTTCTATGGTTGTTATTTCTCTTTTCTTCTAACATTTTCATCACCCGCATCCATTATACCACATTTACGCAAAAAAGCCCAGTATAAACTGGACTTTTTCGACAGTCTGAGCGGAGGTGTTACCCTCCGCTTTCATATTATTTGAGAAGCGCTATTTCACGCTCTGCGTTAATGGAATCGCCGTTCATCCACAACTCAAAATGAAGGTGAGGCGCATCGGCTATCTCCAATATGGCAGTATCGCCCACAGTGCCTATAACCTGACCCGCGCTTACCTTGACACCTGCTTCTATGCCCTTGGGTAAGACAGAGGAAAGGTTTTTGTACACAGAGGTCACGCCCGCCTCGTGAACGATCTCTACGGTAGTGCCCATAAAGGGGTCATTTTCCACCTTGCATACAGTGCCGTCGGTGTATGCCACAACTTCCGCACCAAGCTCTGCAGCTATATCAACACCGCCATGCACACGGAAATCCTGCATTGTTTCGGAAAACACAAGGCTGTCAATACTGTAGCCTTTTAAAAGCTCACCGCGCAGCGGTCGCACGTAAACCGCGGCTGTTTCCGTGTTGTTATCGACAGAAGAGCTTTCTTCAGGAGGGATAACCTCATCGGTAACACCCGAAACATCGCCGCCTACAGGCTTGTCATCAGGTTTATCCGTATTACTGTCGTCACCTAACGCCACATTCCCGCCTATGGAAATATCAGTGTCGGGCACGGAAAGTGATACGTCGGGCAAGCTTATGTCGGAAAGCTGTAAGTTATCTACCGAATCCTGCACCCTACCTGTGGATATTGCCATACTTAGGGTAAGCATAAGAACCATACACAGCGCAACTCCCATATAGATGGCAGACACCGTGTTTTTTGAAAGTCCTTTCTTTTTGCGTAGTTTCTTCTTTTTGTCTCCGTCCTTGGGGTCGATTGGCAAAAGGTTTTTGTTGTCATCCATAATAAAAATCCTCCGGAAAATTTATTGCCCGTGCTTTTAGGGCTTTACCCTATTTTGCACCCTTCGGAGGAAAATTATTCTTTGTAACTCTATTTAATTAGCTTTGTAATGACCGTATTTGGATAAAAGCGTTGCAATATTTTGGCGTAATCTGCCCCGTGTGCCGCCATTATCAGCGCGCTGCAACGGGACATACCGTAGCCGTTTCCGCTACCGTAGCAAACCACGTCAAATCCGTGTTCCGTAGGCGTAACGGAAAAGCAAAGGCTATCCAAGCCCAGCGCCGCCGCAAACCGATCGCCCGTAAGTTCGGTTCCGCAAAGGGTGATTTTCCGTACTCGATTGCCGTCGGTAAACAGAGATTCCCCCACCCACGTATTATGGTCCTCGGTAAAGGCTATATTGTTTTTCTCAAAACGCCTTTTAAAATCCCCCTTTGTATAGCTGTAAAGAGTTTTATAGCAAGCAAATCCCTTTTCATCCTCCACCCTTACACAGCTTAAATAGGGATATTCTTCGCCGTATGCCTCGGTACTTATACAAGAGGAAAGGTGGCTTAACGCCATAACAGGTGCGCCTCTATAACACAAAATTACATCATCGGTTTCGGTGGCAATATTTATATATGTTGCAGAAGTAGTTTCCGCTACGGGATAACAGCAAAAGGGGTCGGTGCACATATCAAATCCGTGGTGCACCGGACTGTGTTTGCGGTTTAGTGCCAGGGAGCGAATGGCTATCGCCTGCGCCTTTAACGCCTCCACAGGGCTGTCCTCTGCCATTACCGCCGCAAGGGCACAGGCTACGTATTCCTCCAACTCCACCGATTTTGCGGTGTTTGTCTCCTTTACATAAAGCACAAGCCGTGTGTCGGCGGCGGAAAAGCAGGGTGTGGCGGTTTCCGCTTCCGCGCTTTCCTCCGCAGAGCAGGAAGGCACGCTTGCGCTTACGTCTCCGCTTAAGTCTATAAACCGCAAACACGGTAAAAAAGCGCACCACAAAGCCAAAACAAAAAACAACACGATATAATTCTTCATTATTTACACCGCCTTTTCTTTTGTTTTATTGTATGCGCGGCGTATTTTTTTAATTACTACGAAAAAAGCTCTTTACACAAAAAGATTTTTGGTGTATAATTGGCTTACAAATTCTTAAGGAAGTGTTTGGATGAATTTTAAAACTGTATACAAGGCAATCTTGCTTTTTTCTATAGTTGCTGCCGTTATTGCCGGCATTTTTATGACCGTAAGTCTTTTGCACAGCTCCGATACTCAAGGGATTAAGATTTACAGTTCTGATAATGTGGAGTATTACAAGCTTGTTTCTTGGATTTTCGGGATTTGCACAGTGGGTTACATAGTAGCTATATCCGCTTTGGGAAAACGTGTTGACAAACGGGTGGATTTTTCTGCAAAAAACTCTAAGCTTGCTTACGGCATTATGGCAATTTCCACCGCGGCGCTTACGCTGTTCTGCCTTGGAAGGGAGTTTTTGACCGGTGAAAGCTATGACCACGGCAATATGTACGTTATATTCAGCAAAGAACAGCTTTTGAGTATAAGCAACAGTCCTGAGGAAACAAAGGTTTCTTACTTATATTTACTGTTTTTGGCGGCACTTATAGGTGCTTTTGCGTTTTTTGTTTACGCTTTTGCAACAAAATGCCCCAGTGGCGAAGCTGACGAAAAATTCGGTATGTTTTCTATGCTTCCCTCTTTGGCACTTGTAGTAAAGATTATTTACGACTTTCTTTTGCAAAGCGGCAACGGCTACGGTGCGCTTTATAACTTCCATTTATTAGGTATGGGCTTTGCATTACTGTTTTCTGTATACGAAAGCCGCTTTTATTTTAAGAAAGCCGCACCCGCCCTTTACATTTTCTTTGGCTTGCTTGCCGGCATGGCTTCGTTTATTTTCAGTATACCCGCGCTGGTGCTTTTCTTTGCGGGCAAGGCAGGTGCAAACTGGCACCCTGCATTTTGCATAGCAGATATTTTTATAATCGCATACATTTATATCAGACTGTTTTCGTTAAAGGTTCATCAATTTGAAAGGCAAAAGAAAGAAACGGAAATTACCACTGCCTTTGACAGCGATGAAGAGATTTTACCCACCTTAAAAGACACTGCGGAATAATTTTTTAAAAAACACTTGATTTTGAAAAAAAGATGTGTTATAATCCCTTAGGATAAGGAACATTGCTTAAGGAGGTGTAGCAACCTATGGGCGTAAAGTTACGCAACGCAAGCCTTAAGCTGTTTTGCATAGTTTTATGCTGGGCTTTGCTTTTAGCTCCTTGTGCTTACATTGTTTATGCGGAGTATAATGACACCGCAGCACAGCCCAACTTAGTAGGCAACGCGCCTATTCTCAGTCCTCACGCACCTTTGTATGGGTCTGTGTCGATTGATGTTATAGAAAACAGCGATGACCTGCCCAAGCAGGATTTGTATGAAAATGCCGACCTTGTTGTAAGCGTTCCCGCTGATAAACACATAATGTCTACCGATCGTGTTGATATCAATGCGGCGGCAGGCCAGGCACCTGACTTGTTTAAGCCCCCCGTGGTTCTGCCCGAGCCGGAAGAACCCACAGTGCCGGAGCTTGACAGCAGCGTGGTTGAGGAAGCTCCTGAAGAAGACGTTTCTTCTATGCCCGATGCGGGGAATAGTAGTATTAACGGTAACGGAAGTGAAGGCTTTTACGGCACTTACGCTTTGCTCACTCAGCCCGATGGGTCTTCATTTATATACTACGACCAGACTTGGGATGCATACGCAAACCACCCCTACGGTGCAAACACCATCGGCGGCTACGGTTGCGGTCCTACATCTATGGCGATGGTAATTTCCAACCTTACAAACACGGTTATTACCCCTGACAAGATGGGTGACTGGGCGCACAGCAACGGTTATTTCATAAATTACAGAGGCACAGCCTACGGTCTTTTCCCTGCGGCAAGCGCAATGTACGGCATCAGCTGTACCACCGCTTCCATTTACGATAAAGAAACCGTTGTGGCAGCACTTAAGGCAGGAAAGCTTGTACTTACAATAGTTGGCCCCGGCGATTTTACTATCGGCAGTCACTTTTTGCTGATAAGGGGCATTACCAATGACGGACAGTTATTGCTTGGTGACAGCGGCAAATACGAATTTGCCCAGCGTCCTTGGGATTATAACAGGATTATAAACCAAGTAAGAGGCGGTCAGTGTTGGATTTTTGGGTAGGCTCAAAACAAAAAAACAAATATTGCCCCCGATAACGGGGGCAGTCATAAGCCGGTGTGATGGAATTGGCAGACGTGCTGGACTCAAAATCCAGTGGTAGCGATACCGTGCGGGTTCGACCCCCGCCACCGGCACCAGAGAAGAAACCTCTTTTGTCTACTAAGGCAAAAGAGGTTTCTTATTGAAAAGTGCCATCTTTTATGATATAATTTCAGCGAAAAAGAGAAACTTTGCAAAAATATCTGCAGACTTTTGAACGCTTCTTGTAAAACCACAAAGGAGAACAAATGAAAACCAAGAAACATAAAAAGAGATTAGCGCCATTCGTGTTGTTCCTTGAATTTTTTGGAATACTATTCGCCGGATTTTGTCTCTGCAGTGTAATAGCTGTTGCTATTGATTGTAGTATATTTGAAGGATTTGCTTCTTTGGGAGAAAGAATTTTGGATTTGCCATTCTTATTGTATCTGGGTTTCTCTTTTGTTATATCAATAGTGTTGACTATCGTCATACAAAGCAAAACAAGATAACATTACTTTTGGTCGTTTCTACCCCTGCTTATGCTACTTTTTGTCGTTCTTTCGCAAAAAACAACCTTTATCTATTGGACAAAGGCTGTTTTTTTAGGCTAAATCTGTCCTTGCAGACGAAATAAATCTGCCTGCGTGGATGAAATCTCACTTTGTGGGGAGAAAGGACGGATTTAATTTCATCTGCGAAGCAGATTTTATCCGAGTAACACTTGGATTTCATCGAAACTGCGTGAGATTTATGATATGATTATTTTAGAGGGTATGATTGTGCGTAAAGAGATGAAAATAAACGGATGTATTGAGGTACCATCCGACATGACAATGGACGAGTTTACAGATGCATTTTTGGAGTTGATTGAATCAAAAGGATGGTATTTCGGAGGTGGATTTCTCCAGATTGTTGACGGATATTATATCAATCCCGACGGAACAAAAGGGGAATCAGTTCTTAAAGATTAGTGTTGCACTGTTTTTTAGCTTTTTCCTTGCTTTTTGCATCCGATGTGTTATAATCGATTTAAAGGAAGTGTTGCAACCATGGAACAGATTAAAGGCTTTAAAAACGCCCTTATACTTACCGAAAACGGAATTGTAAAAACAAACCTGATTATAGAAAACGGAATAATAGCAAAGCTTGGCGATTTTGAATGCCGGGGCTTGACCGAGCTTGATGCAGACAAAATTATTATCCCCGCTTTTATAGACCAGCACATACACGGTGCTGACGGTGCCGATGCCATTGACGGCACAAAAGAAGCGCTGAGCAAGGTGGCAAACGCTCTTGCGAGAGAAGGCACAGCAGCATTTTTGGCGACCACCACCACCGAAAGCCGAGATTGTCTTGAAAGAGCATTGATAACAGTTAAAGAATACATAAAGGAGTCGCCTGCAGAGGGCGCCGAAATATTGGGCGTACATCTGGAAGGTCCATTTATATCTGAGGAGTATCTGGGTGCACAGTTGCCTGAGTATGCTGTTTTCCCCAACATCAACTGCTTTAAGCATTATGAAGATGTAAGCGGCAACAACATCCGCCTCGTTTCCATGGCTGTTGAGGCAGAAGGCGGCGAGGAACTTTATCGCTACCTTATTCCCCGCGGGATAGTTGCCTCCATAGGACATTCCGCCGCAGGATATGAGGACATAAAAAAAGCAGTTGCAGCAGGCGTAAGCTGTGTTACCCACACATACAACGCCCAGCGCCCCTTGCACCACCGCGAGGTAGGCGTGGTCGGCAGTGCCATGCTGTTTGACGAACTGTACTGCGAGGTGATATGCGACGGAATACATCTGTCCTTCCCTGCCGTGAAGCTACTGCAAAAGAACAAGCCTGAAGACAAGCTTGTTTTGATTACCGATTCTTTGCGTGCCAAATATTTGCCCGATGGAGTGTATGCTGAACCGGGCGGACAGGTAATAAATGTCAAAGACGGCGAGGCGCGGCTTCCCGACGGCACACTTGCAGGCAGTACCCTGAAGATGAACATAGCAGTTAAAAATATTATGCAGCAGTTGAAACTTCCCCTTGAAACGGCGGTTAAATACGCCACCGAAAACCCCGCAAAATGCCTTGGTGTATTTGACAGGCTGGGAAGTATTGCGGAAGGCAAGCTGGCAAACCTTGTTATTGTTGACAAACACATAAATGTTTACGAAACTATACGCGGCGGTATAAGCGTTTACCGCAGTAAATAACTAAAAAGGAGAAAAACATGAAGTACAACATTAAGAGCGCAAAGGATATGACGGTCGACGAGCTTATCGGTCAGGTTTTAATGATTGGTCTGCCCGGATTGGAACTGGACGCTGACTCCGCAAAGTTTATAAAGGACTATAAGATAGGCAATTACATACTGTTTTCCAGAAACTATAAGGACACCAAGCAGATGAAGTCCTTTATGAAGGAGCTTTATGAGTACACCGAAGAGATAACCGACTCTTTCCCCTTGGTTTCAATCGACCAGGAGGGCGGTATGGTTGTAAGACTGTTTAAGGATGTTACCTTCCCTGCCAGCCCCCTTACCACTGCCGCAACGGCAGTAAGCGACGCACCTTACAGGACAGGCAAGATAATAGGCAGCGATATGCTTAAGATGGGCATAAACCTTAACCTTGCCCCCTGCCTTGAGATAAACAAGGACCTGCTTAACCCTTTGGTAAACATAAGAGGCTACGGTGCAACCAAGGAGGCGGTACTGAAGCACGCATCTGCTTTTGTGCACGGCGTGCAGGATAGCGGCGCGCTCAGCTGTATCAAGCACTTCCCCGGTGCAGGCTCCAGCACTAAGGACTCCCACCTTGAGCTTCCCATAATAGAGGAAAGCAAAGAAGAAATGCTGGACTACAATATGTATCCATTTACCCATATTTTGGAAAGTGACGGGCTTATGAGCAGTCATTGCCTTTTCAAAGCCTTTGATGAAGTACCCTCTACCCTGTCCAAGGTTTTGCTGACGGATGTACTGCGCGGGCAGATAGGCTACGAGGGGCTTATAATCTCCGACGGTATGGAGATGAAGGCTATTACCGTCCATTACGGCATAGGTAAGGGCAGTGTTATGGCGCTTAACGCCGGTTGTGATATACTGCTTCTCTGCCACGATTACAACGAGCAGAAGGAAGCCTTTGACACCGTTAAGAAGGCGGTTGAAGACGGAGAAATATCCGTTGAGCTGCTTCGTGAAAAGGCAGAGCGCATAAACAAGGCTAAGGCTAAGATAGCGGACAAAATGAAGGCTAATTTTACAGACGGAGACTATGTGGTTGTTGACGAAGAGCACGCCCTTATGCAAAGCATAGTTGATAACAGCTACACCCTTATCAAGGGCAACGACCCTAAGATTGATGCCGACACATTGGTAATATCCAGCAATGTAAGAGTTGCAAGCATTGCGGAGGATGAATTTGACGAGCGCAATCTGACAAAAGCGTTAAAAGCAAGCTTCCCCGAAAACGAAGTGATTCAGTTTACCAAGGACTTGTCATTCACCGAAGAGGTTTTGGAAAAAGCGCAGAGATACGGAAAGGTTTTGGTATACTCCTATGACGCTTATAACGACGATGTGCAAAAAGGCACAATTAACGCTCTGCTTAAATCGGGCAAGGAAGTTTACGTTGTTTCCATCAAGGGACCCATCGACCGTCAGTATTTCCAAGGGCTTGCAAATTACGCCTGCCTGTACGAATACACGCCCAACAGCATTAGATCCATAGTAAAACAGCTTAAGGGCGAAATCGCCCTTAACGGCAAAATACCCGAATAATTAAGGATATAAAAAAGCCGCACGGTTTTCCGTGCGGCTTTCTTTGTCACTTTACAAGCGATGCGTATTCAAAGCTGTAGCTTGTGCTTGGCATTGATGTTATAGTGCCTGTGGGGTCAAAATTATACCAAATCTTAAAGCATTGTTCTTTTCCGTTGGGGTCTGTAAATAATATGCAATGATCGCTTACAAGCTCGCCCGTTACGGTTTTTGCAATAAACGTCTTCCTTGCGGGAAGCGTGCCGTACTCGTAGGGAGCACCGTTAATCTCGCAAGGGTCGCCCCTGAAGCTTCCATAGGTCTTGGCAAAGCGGAAATTCGCAAGGTCTGCGCTTGACCTGATAATAATATATTCCGTACCGCCCCAGTCGCAGTTAATGTCCGCATTATCAGCTTGTACCGCATGATCAAAAGAGCTTATGTCTACAACATAAGAGCTTAGAGCGCTGTCCTTTCGGACGTAACAAGCTAAGGCATAAGCATACTCAAGGTAGAGACAGTCACCGTCAATGTAATATTCCCCGTGGAAAGAAAGCTTCCCGCTTTCAGCAATGTAAAGGGTGAAATAGCCTTCTTTCGCCAACCAGGTAACAGCCTGTTCTTTGGCGTCTCTGATCACCTTGCCTGTACCGTCTTCATTAAGCAACAGTTCTTGCAGGTCACCACTGCCGTCATCATAAATCCAAGAGCCAATAAGGCTTGTCAGATTTTCTGTTTCTTTTGTGCAGATGTATTCCCCGCCTTTATTGAAGCGCAATGTTAAGCTGTCGCCCTCTACCGTGCATTCTACGGCAAACGCCCAGTCTGATGAAATTTCTACAGGCTCCACGATATCTATTAACAGTTTTTTCTCATTGGTTTCGTCATAACGGTGCCAACCAAATGCATACTCCGCATCATTGGTGGTGATGGTTCCTGTGCCGTTAAGCCTGAATCTGATACTTTTAAACCCTTCGGTATCATCTTCCAAGCGCCAAGTACCGAGAAGAGGCTCGTCTACAGACATTAATTTTACATGGCTTTTATAATCGTTATCCCATAAAAACCGCATGCTGAGTATGCCGTCATTTATGTTGTAATCGCATTGGGTTGTAGCAAAGGGCTCTGCGCCATCACCTTCTTCAAGCTCGACAGCAAAGTTGAGCTTATTTGGACTGGTCTTGTCCACAAACCACTCGAACTGCTCTACAACTTGTTCTGTATATATGTTTATAACATAGCCTGTGCCGTCCTCTTTAAACATATAACCTATGTTTTGAGCGGCGCCGTTCTCATATGTCGCCCACAAACCGATAAGATATTTACCGCCTGTAGGGACAGGGAAAATGTCCTTTTGCTCTTCCTCGGTACTCACTTCAGAGCTTTCTTCCTCGGCGCTTTCTTCTCCGCTACTTACCCCGGTACTTTCTTCCTCGGTGCTTTCTTCAGAGCTTTTTTCAATACCGCCTTCCGTTTTCTTTTCGGGGGTAGACAGGAAACAAAGGGCAAGCACTGCCGCTGTTACTATAACGGCAATAATTATCCAAAGGGCGGGCTTTTTATAGCTTAGCGCCTTTTTTATTCGTTGCTTTACGCTTATCTCGCCGAAAGCTACGGGGCAGGACATTGCACTGCGCCCCTTTACGCCGCAGGCAAGCAGTGCGGTGGCGTAGGCCTTGCGCTCCTCGGTGTTTAGCTCTTTTATAACCTTTTCGTCGCAGGCGTATTCAATATCCCTGCACAGCAAAATATAGGATACCCATACCAAGGGATTAAACCAATGAAGGGCAAGGATAAAGAACGCAAGAGGTTTTACCAAATGGTCAAGACGCTTTATGTGGGCGTGCTCGTGACGCAATACATAGCTTTGGTTCTCCTCGCTTAAGCCGAAGGGGAGGTACACCTTGGGGCTTATAAAGCCCAGCACAAAAGGGGAGCCTACCCTATCGCCCCTGTAAACACCTTTGCTTTCGGAAACAGCGGTGGAAAGGGAGCGTTTGAGCAGAGCAAGACTTATTACAAAATAGGCAAGCAGGAAAACCGTGCCCGCAACCCAGATATAGCCGCCCAGCTCTACCGCAAGGGTGCCGCGGTCAACGGAATTTGCCGCTTCCTCCGGCTTGGGGCTTACTACCTTATTTATGGAGTCATCCAAGGATGTTATGCCGCTTTGTACCTGTAGCTTGTTAGGGCGTATAACAGGTATTGCGGGTGCAGACACAACAGGGCTCTGCGGTACGGTAACGGTAGGTGCTTCTTCTTTGGGTTCTTCAGCCTTCGGTGCTTCTTCGGCTCCCGTATACACCACCGCTTCTCTGTTAGGTACAAGACTAACGGGGCTTTCAAAGCTAAAAGGAACTATAAGACTGATTGCCACTAAGCCCCAAAGCAAACACACCGTCCAACGGGGTGCAACGCGCTTAAGCACAAGCCGCAACGCCAGCACTGCAAGTATCAGCCAACTTGATACTATGCTGAGGTTAAGAATATCAATAAACAATGCTCTCACATTATTCACCGCCTTTTTCAATGATGCGCTTGATTTCCTCTACTGCCGCATCGTTTAGCTTTTGTTTTTTGGCAAAAGCCGCAATAAACGCAGGCAGAGAGCCCTCAAAGCGCTTTTCAATAAGCTCATCCACATCTGCCCTTTGCACCTCGTCTTTAGTGACAAGAGCGCTTACAACGGAGTTTTCATTTTTAAGCACGCCCCGCTCGGACAGCCTTTTTATTACCGTGTATGTGGTTGTGCGCGACCAACCCAGACTTTCCTTGCAAAGTGCCGCAAGTGCCGCGCTTTGTATGGGCTGGTTTGCCCAAAGTATAAGACAAAATCTGTATTCGCTCTCAAATATCTTAGGTGTAGTGCTCATATATACCGGCCTCCTTTTGTCTAATCTATTAGACAACTGTAGTCTAACACATTAGACAAGCTTTGTCAATAGGCAAAAACAAAAAGACGCAAAACCTTTTTCACAAGATTTTGCGCCTGTTTTTATGCATTTTGTATAAAAAAGTCTATTATTTCGGAAAAGCTGTGGCCTGCCGCCTTCATCATAGAGGGGAAATGACTATGCTCGGTAAAACCGGGGATGGTATTTATCTCACCGAAGATAAGCTCGCCTTTTTCCGTATAAAAGAAGTCCACCCTGGCAAATCCGTCACAGCTAAGTGCCTTATAAAGTTTCTTTGCCTGCTCCTTCACCCTGTCACGCTCCTCTGCGGAAAGCCTTGCAGGGATATGGATAACGGTTGAAGTGGGAAAATATTTGGCGTTAAAGTCGTAAAAACCGCACTTTACCTCTGTTTCGTCAACCTCACCTACCACAAGCTCTTTCTTGCCCATAACGGCACAGGAAATTTCTCTGCCTACAATGGCTTCTTCCACCAGCACGGCGTCGTCGTACTTAAAGGCAGTATCTATTGCGGCGGCAAGCGCATCCTCTGCGTCCACCTTGGTTACGCCGTAGGAAGAGCCCGCCTTGACAGGCTTTACAAAAACGGGGTAGCCTATTTCTTCCGCAAAGGTAAAGGCTGTATCCGTACTGTCCCCTTCGGTAAGCAGGATTGCCTTCGGCACTCTTGCGCCTACCGCCTCCGCAAGGCGTTGCGCCACATGCTTGTTCATACACAGGGAAGAGCTTAAAGAGCCGCAACCCGCAATGGGGATGCCCGCCAGCTCAAAGACGCCCTGTACCGTGCCGTCTTCTCCGTTTTTGCCGTGGAGAATCGGAAGCGCACAGTCTATGTAGGTAGTTTTTACACCCGCTGTGCCGTATTCCATTATGCCGTGGACACTGCGGTTGGGAGAAACCGCAACGGGGCACAGGAACTGAGTATCGGAAATCCAGCGGTCGTTGGGGATATTTTCAATATCGCCGCTGTAAAGGAACCAATCGCCCTCCTTGGTTATACCGATGGGAACAATATTATACTTTGCACGGTCCATATTCTTTAGCACCGCATAAGAAGAAAGCAAGGAAACGGAATATTCCGAAGAGCATCCGCCGAAAAGGACGGCTACAGTCTTTTTATTCAAATTACAAAACCCCTTAGCTGATAGTATCTTCTATACATTATACTCCTTTACAGCCGAAAAAGCAACACTATTTAAGCCTTTGTTTAAAATAAACGCTAACACCGATAAACATGAGTATAATCCCCGCCGAAAAATACAGCAGGCTGTAGTTCAGCTCTATACCAAAAACAGCAATATTTGTTGCCTCATAGCCCGATATCTCCACTATTCCTTTGACAAGAGAGCCAATCAAAACGGTTATCGCACCCCCATTGTAAAGCTGTTTGGCGGTTGAGGTTGGGGATTGGGCGCCCAAAAGGTACAGCAGACTATAGGGTAACACACCAAGTGAAAAGGGAACGATAGCAAGGTACACCATAAAAGGGGAAGAAACGCCGTGGCTGAAGCTCAGGTATACCGAGCTGAAAAAGCCGCAGAATGCCGTTACGGCAAGGAATGTTACCGCGTTGCGGGCATTGAATTTTTTGTTGTTAATAATTGTATCCGATGTATACAATATCGCTGACCTCCCTCTCCGAAATTTTTTTGCCGTTGGTGGTGGGGTTGTTTACCACCTCGCCGTTAAAATACATAGTAGAGGAGCCGCCACCGTCCAGATTATAGGCGTGCACACCGCCCAAGCCTTTTAAAAACACCGCCAAATCGTAAAGGCTGAGCCCTTTGCTCTCGCTTGTTCTACCGTCGCCCACCACAAAAGCGTAATGGTTTTTGCCGTAATATACAAAAGCGGTTCGGGGGTTGTTTGCCATAGCTTTGTCCACCTCATCACCGGTGGTGACGCTTACTTCCCCGTTCTTTACAAGAGCAGGGCCAAAGGACAGAATCTGTACCGCGCCCGCAGCCTTTAAAGCCTCGGCGTCACCTGCTGCTTCACTTACTATGTCCACTGCGCCGTTATCGTATATAACAAGGGCCTCGTTATCGCTATACCCCTCAAAGCCCCTGTAAATGGTGCCATTGCGAAGCACACATCCCTCACGCGCGCTGTAATAATCGCCGTTTACGGCAAGGATAGCCGACTTAGATTTTGCGATTACAGATGTTTTCTCTTTAATGTTTCTGCCGTATCTGTCCCTTGCGAATGCAGTTTTAAGCAAAGACGGATGATTTAACACCACATCCGCCACATAAACCGTAGTATCGCTAATGCGATGAGTGCTTAAAGTGATTTTAATATTACCATCTGCATAAGTATCTTCAGTAACGATTATATCTTCCTTACCGTCGATTGAAACGCTTTCCGACTCCTCATCGGTCGGAATTACAACCTCAACGCCGTCTTGGGGTAATACATAGATATAAAGCAGTACATAAGCCGTAAAAGCTAAAAGCAACACGCCGTATACAGCAGAGAACAAATGTCTTTTCATTCGACTTCTTTACCGTTCCTTAACCATAGATTTAATTGCTTAAAGAATAACAGCGGTTTATTAAAAAACACTTAACGCTTAGTCCTAATTTATGTAAATTATTACAAGTCTGCCTTGATTGACAAAACAGGACAAAATATGCTATAATGACTTGATTATTAAGCGGAGGAATTTGCCGTTTTTGCAAAACGGCGATTATGATATGACTTATCTTCTTGGTATCGACATAGGCTCTACAACCGCAAAAGCCGTACTTTTAAAGGACGGCGTTACCGTATATGAAAAATACGCACGCCATTTTTCTAAAGTTAGAGAAAAGACGGCAGAGCTTGTTGCGGAAATAGAAAAGCTTACCGGCAGCGATACGCTTAGGGTAGCTATATCCGGCTCGGCAGGGTTGGGACTTGCGGAAGGGATAGACATTGCCTTTACGCAGGAGGTTTTCGCTACGGGAGAGGTGGTTAAAAAGCTGGTGCCTGATGCTAGCTGCGTTATAGAGCTGGGCGGTGAGGATGCCAAGATAATATTCTTTGACGGCGGCGTTGACGAGCGTATGAACGGCAGCTGTGCAGGCGGCACGGGGGCTTTTATTGACCAAATGGCAACACTCCTTAACCTTAGCCCCGATGAGATGGACGAGGCAAGCCTTGAACATAAGCGCATCTACCCTATTGCCTCCCGTTGCGGCGTATTTGCCAAAACAGACATACAGCCCTTGCTTAATCAGGGTGCAAACAAGGCGGATGTGGCGGCAAGCATATATCAGGCAGTGGTTAACCAGACCATTGCGGGGCTTGCACAGGGCAGGCGCATAAAGGGCAAGGTGCTGTTTTTGGGTGGTCCTTTGTACTATTGCAAAGGGCTAAGGCAGCGGTTTACCGAAACTTTGGGGCTTAGCGCGGAAAACGCTGTATTCCCCGAATATGCCCGTTTTGCGGTAGCTATGGGTACAGCACTTTACGCAGAAAAAAGCGGCAGTACGGTTACCGCCGCAGAGCTTTTAAGCAAGATAAAGCGCACCAGAGAAAATGCGGTTTCCGCTAACAGATTGCCCCCGCTTTTCGCATCACAAGAGGAATACAGAGCCTTTAAGACAAGACACGCGCTTTCTACCGTGCCCAAGGCGGATATAGAAAAATACAGCGGCAAGGCATACCTTGGTATAGACTGCGGAAGTACCACAACAAAGCTTGTGCTGATTTCCGAAAAGCGTGAGATTTTATACAGCTACTACGCCTCTAACAAAGGTAACCCCGTTGAGGTGGTAAAGGAAGAGCTTATAAAAATATATGACCTTATAAAAGACCGTATAGAGATATGCGGCTGTGCCGTTACAGGCTACGGCGAAGAGCTGATAAAGCACGCCTTTGGTGCAGATGCGGGCGTGGTTGAGACCATTGCCCACTACACAGCGGCAAAGCATTTCCAGCCCGATGTGGATTTTATACTTGATATAGGCGGGCAGGACATAAAGTGTTTCAGGATAAGAAACGGCGCTATTGACAGCATTATGCTTAACGAGGCTTGCTCCTCCGGTTGCGGCTCGTTTTTGGAAACCTTTGCTAAATCCATGGGCTGCAGTATTGCTGAGTTTGCGGAGAAGGGTATATTCGGCAACAATCCCGTTAATCTGGGCAGCCGTTGCACCGTATTTATGAACAGCTCCGTAAAGCAGTCCCAAAAAGAGGGAGCGGCAACGGAGGATATATCCGCAGGGCTTTCCGTGAGCGTTGTTAAGAACGCGCTTTACAAGGTTATCCGCGCCACCTCCCCTGACGAGTTGGGCGACAAAGTGGTTGTTCAGGGCGGTACTTTCCTGAACGATGCCGTACTCCGTTCCTTTGAGAAAGAACTGGGCAAAGAGGTTATTCGCCCCGATATTGCGGGGCTTATGGGCGCCTTCGGCGCGGCGATATATGCCGAACGCTTTGAAAAGAGCGGGCTGATTGATGAGGCAGGACTGAAGTCCTTTGTACACGAAGCAAAGAGCGCGGTTTGCGGCGGTTGTACCAACCGTTGTCACCTTACCGTCAACAGCTTTGGCGGTGGGAAACGTTTTATTTCCGGCAACCGTTGTGAAAAAGGCGCGGGCGGCGGTGAAAACTTTAAGCCTCTGCCTAACCTTTATGAATTCAAGCGCAATTATCTTTCCTCACTGCCTCACGGTGACGGTGACAAGGGCGTTATAGGGTTGCCATTGTCGTTGGGAATGTTTGAGCTTTTACCTCTGTGGAACGGCATTTTTACAAGCCTTGGATTTAAAACCGTAGTGTCTTCACTATCAACAAGAGCCACCTACGAAAAGGGACAGTTTTCAATCCCCTCCGATACTGCCTGCTATCCTGCAAAGATAATGCACGGTCACATAGAAGAACTTATTGAAGCGGGGGTTGACGGCGTATTTTATCCCTGTCTTAGCTATAACATCAATGAAAAGGTTTCGGATAACCACTACAATTGCCCCGTTGTTGCGTATTACTCCGAGCTTATCAACGGCAACATGGATTTGAGTGAGCGCACACGCTTTTTGTACCCATACCTTACCGTGAATAACAAGCGTGAGCTTGCCCGCGAACTTGGAGAGTGCCTTGCACCTTTTGGTAAATTCAGCGGTGCAAAGCTACGCAGTGCGGTCAACAAGGGCTTTAAAGCGTACAACGACTATATGGCGGCGGTAAAAAAAGAAGGTGAGGCGGCGGTTGCAAGGGCAAGGTCAGAGGGCAAGCGCATTATGATACTAAGCGGCAGGCCCTACCACATTGACCCGGAGATAAGCCACGGTATAGACCAGCTTGCCAACACCTTGGGCTTTGCGGTTGTCAGCGAGGACAGCGTGTGTCACTTGACCACCCCGCCAAAAAGCGTGGGCGTGCTTAACCAATGGACCTACCACGCAAGGCTTTACCGAGCCGCAAAATACGCCACGGAGAACAAGGATACAGAGCTTGTACAGCTTGTTTCCTTTGGTTGCGGTGTTGATGCCATAACTACCGATGAGGTGCGGAGCATACTTGAGGACGGCGGCAAGTATTATACACAGCTTAAAATAGACGAAATAACCAACCTTGGTGCCGTTAAAATAAGGCTTAGGAGCCTTATAGGCGCCTTGGAGGAAAAGGAGGCGAAGGGCGAACAATGATGAGCAGTTATGTTGAGTTCACGGAAGAAATGAAGAAGGACTACACAATACTTGCGCCCAATATGTTGCCGCTTCAGCTTTCCTTGGTGGCGAATGTTCTGAGGAGCGAAGGCTACAATATAGAGCTTTTGGAAAACAGCGGGCCGCAGATACCGGAAACAGGGCTTAAATATACCCATAACGACACCTGTTACCCCGCTATCCTGGTTATCGGTCAGTTTATGGATGCCTTGCTTTCCGGCAAGTACGACCTTAACAAGGTAGCGCTTATATATTTTCAGACCGGCGGCGGTTGCCGTGCCTCCAACTACATATCGCTTATACGAAAAGCGCTGAAGAACGCAGGGCTTGGGCATATCCCCGTTATCTCCTTCAGCTTTGCGGGGCTTGAAAAGCACAGCGGGTTTAAGCTTTCTCTTTCCGCACTGCACAGGATAATCTACGCAGTTATTTACGGCGATATACTGTTTTTGCTGAGGAACCAATGCAAGCCCTATGAGCTGGAAAAAGGTGCCGCGCAGGCAATGGCGGACAAATACTGCACATTGCTTGAAGAAAAGATGCGTACCGACGGTGTTTCCTTTAAAAAATTCAAGGCTAACTGCCGCATACTGCTGGATGCATTTGCAGCTATCCCCCGCAGTAATGAAAAAAAGGTGCAGGTTGGCATAGTAGGCGAGATTTATGTTAAGTTTTCACCGCTCGGGAACAACAACCTTGAACAGTTGCTTGTGGATAACGGCGCAGAGGTAACTATCCCCGGCTTGCTGGATTTCTTCCTGTACTGCGTTTATAACAACATTACGGACTACAAGCTTTACCGCAAAGGCAGGTTTAGATATCCCGTGCTTAAATTCGTATACAAGTACCTTATAAAAAAGCAGCAGGAGATTATAGACCTTATAAAAGAGCACGGTGTTTTCCGCGCGCCCGGTGCTTTTGCGCGGACGGCAGAGCTTATTAAAAGCTATATGAACCACGGCTGTAAGATGGGCGAGGGTTGGCTTTTGCCTGCGGAAATGCTGGAGTTGGCGGACAGCGGTGTTAAGAACATCGTTTGCACCCAGCCCTTTGGCTGTTTGCCCAACCATATTTGCGGCAAGGGGATGATGAAGCCCATCAAGGACCGCAACCCCGATGTTAATATCGTGGCTATAGATTACGATGCAAGCGCTTCCAAGGTTAACCAGGAAAACCGCATAAAGCTTATGCTTGCCAACGCGGCAGAGGAAGAAAAAACGCCCGCTGCTGTTTAAGCAACACCGTAAACAAGAGGCTGTCTCAAATGCAAGAATTGAGCATTAGAGGCAGCCCGTTGTTTGTTTATAGGATATTAACAAAATTATATATTTCGTCCAAAAGCCATTGACAAGATGAGCTTTATATGTTAAAAATTACTATAAACTGTTTTTGGAGGTATGTATAATGAAAAAGCGTTTGGTGGCTTTAATACTTGTTTTTGTAATGCTTGTTTCCGCGCTGTGCTTTCAGGTTCCGGCAAGTGCGGCGGATTATGTGCCTAATATTTTGGAATATGACAGCTACAGCTCCTCTGAAGAGTTTATTATTACCTCTTACCAAGGGATGGTAGCTTTTTCCGCCTTGGCAGGTACAACCAATTTTAAGGGGAAGACTATCCGTTTGGGTAGTGATGTAGACATGTCCCTTGGCAGTTACACCCCGTTCACCTCTTTTTCGGGCACTTTTGACGGACAGGGTTATGCGCTTAAATCCATTAAGATTAGCAAAACCGATGTCCAGGCGGGGGTGTTCGGCACTGTCAACGCCTCAGGTGTTGTAAAGAACTTAGGCGTTGAGGGCGGCACCATGACGCTTACCTCATCTACTGACAGTTACCGTCTCGGCAGTATTGCGGGCGTTAACAAGGGCACTATTGAGCGTTGCTACAGCACTGCTTCGCTTACAATAAAGAAGGGTGGCACCGTTACCGACCTTTCCGTCGGCGGTATTGCAGGTGCTTGCATTACCAGCGGCGTTATTAAAGATTGCTACTTTGCAGGCTATGCCAAGGGGGTTGACCACGCCTCCGGTATTTGCGACTGGGGGCAGGGGCAAAACACAGGCTATATCGCATCCCTTACCAACTGCTACAGTATAGGCGAGCTGGTTGCAACCGAATGCTTTGGGCTTGTAAGATACAGCGCCTCCACCTTGGCAGAAAATTATGCCAACGCTATTAATAATTGCTATTACCTCAGTAAATACAAAGATGTCAGCTTTACGGATGCCGATGTTTCCATAAACAATACCAACTTGGGCTCCGGCAGGATGGCTTACCTGCTTGACGGCGGCGATACAGCTGAAACGAGAACAAGAGTATGGCATCAGGGCGAGCTGTTCCCTGAGCTCAGCGGGGACAAGCAAATAGGCTCCTACAAACTCACACTCAAGTACACTGCGGCAGGTGTTGCTGCAAGCGCAACCGTATACAGAAACGCGGGTTCTGCAATTTCTTTCAGCAATATCACGGCTACCCTTACTTCCTCGGGAAATGTAACCGACAATGTATTTACAATGCCCGCAAAAGCATGCACCCTTAACATAAGCACGGATGTCCCCTTAATAAACGATTACGGCAACCACAAAACAGCTACCGAGTTTATTGTAGTTAACGCCGCAGGCTTTACCGCGCTTGCTAATACTGTAAATGCAGGCACGGACACCTTCTCCGGTGATAAGATATATATGCTTAACAATGTGGATATGAGCTCGCTTACCCATACCCCTGTGGGCGTATATATTTCCGACAGCGACCGCAGCAAAAGCTTCCAGGGCACTTTTTACGGCAACGGCTACAAGGTTTGCGGGCTGAAGGTCAACAACACAAACCTTAACGGCGGCGGGCTTTTCGGTACTCTGTACAAGGCAAAGATATACGATTTGGGCATATCCTACGGCACGGTAAAAACCGCTAACAGGGCGGGTGGATTGGCAGGCTATGCGGATGCGAGCCAGATTAAAAACTGCTACAATCTTGCGGATATAACCACAACCACAGGCATTGACGGTGCAGGCGGCTTAGCAGGCGTTTCGCGCTCCACCACCAAGTACACCAACTGCTTTAATTTGGGTACCGTAACCGCTACCGCCGGCTGTGCGGGCGGTATTACAGGCTGGGGTCAGACCAATGTTGTGCTTACCAATTGCTTTAATATGGGCGTGGTTACCGCGGGCGACGGCGACAAGCAGGGGCTTACACGCTATGCAGCGGCAGGGCTTACAACTATCCCTGTTGCGTCTTATTTTCTTAAAGCGAGCTGTGCTTCCGACTACGGTGTAAGCAAGAGCCGCACTCAGTTTGCGTCGGAAGAGCTGGCGTGGTTGCTGAACACCAAGGGCGGCACGGCAACAAACAGCCTGGTATTTACCACCACTCCGCTGTGTCCCGCTATATGCTACACCGCATCCACAGGGGCAAATCCCACCGTTAAGGTTACGGTAAACAGCAAGGATTCAGAGGGTAACACCGTTAATTCCGCAACAATGTATAAAAACGGCGGCGAAATGCTGGTTCCGCCGCTTAACAGTACAAACTATATTGCCAACGCAGGTGTTGCAGCACCTGCAAAAGACGGGACGAAGGCTATAACCATGAAGAGATTGGAAAAAGGCACGCTGAACATAGGTACAGCCGCAGAGCTGAACAGCTTTATTTCCGCAGTTAACGGCGGCAACAGCTATGACGGATACACGGTTAAGCTCACTGCCGATATTGATATGAGCGCTTACACCTGCAAGCCTATCGGTACAAGCTCCAAGCCTTTTTGCGGTATATTTGACGGTTGCGGGTTTACGGTAAAGAACTTCAACACCGCCGCATCTAATACAAAATACAGCGCCATGTTCGGTACCCTTAAAGGCGGCACGGTAAAGAACTTGTATCTGGCGGATTCCAGGATTATAGGCGGGTATTTCTCCGGTGCTGTTGTAGGCAACAATTTGGGCGGCAGTGTTATAAACTGCGGCACCAACGCCACGGTTGAAAACCACTATACCACCGCAGAGCACGAGATTTCCGTAATGAGTTTTAATGTCCGTGTAAACAGCGATGCGTCCCCCAACTCCGTTAACGACCGCGCACCCAGAGTTAAACAGCATATTGCGGCTTACAACCCCGATATTATAGGCTTTCAGGAGGTTGTTCCCCTTTGGAAGAGCAACTTTGACTCCTGGCTTACGGGTTACAGCAAGGAGTTTATATGGAGAGACTCCGCAGGCACGGAGGCGGCACCTCTTTATTGGAAGACCGACAAGTTTACCGTGTTGGAGCAGGGCTCATTCTTCCTAAGCGAAACGCCCGATGTTATGTCCAAGGGGTGGGATGCCAACTATAACCGCACCTGCAGTTATGCGGCGCTGGTTCACAAGGCATCGGGGATACTTGTACTTGCCTTCAACACCCACCTTGATAACGGCGGCACGGAGGCGAGACCCAACGGCGCGGCGCTTATTGCAAGCCGTATGCAGGCGTTGGAGGAAAAATACAAGGGTCAAGGCTACGGTGACAATATAGCCATGTACTGCACGGGCGACTACAACAGCAAAAAGAACTCTACTGCATACGCAAATATGACGGCGAATCTTGCAGACCTGAGAACCGACGCCAACACCAAACTTTCCTCCACAAGCCTTGGCACATACAACGGTTGGGGTGCTTCCGACTCTCTTATCGACTTTATATTCACCAACAACCACGGCAGTGAAAGCCTTACCTACAAGGTTAACAACGAGCAGATAAACGGCTACTATATCTCCGACCACTACGCGGTTTACGGCACTTTTGCCCTTAACTACATGCATTTAGGCGGGCTTGTGGGCTACAACAGCGGCTATGTGACCGATTGCTTTACCACAGGTACCGTGGCAGGCGGTATGAATACGGGCGGGCTTATAGGCTATAACACGGGCGTAGTGGCAAACAGCTATAACGGAAATATTGTTGATTCCACAGACTTCATGGGTGGGCTTATAGGTGTTAACAAGGGTACTTGCACCAACTGCCATTATCTTGAAAGCAGTTCATACACCGCGTTTACCAACAATACGAACACGGCAGGCACTGTTACCGCCGCTACGGTCAAGACTGCTGAGTTTGCACAGACGCTTGGGGCAGGCCAAACCAATTGGTATCAGTCAAGCAGTCTTAACGGTGGGTATCCCTTCCCTGCCCCCCTGTTTATGAACAAGAGGCTGATATTAAAGACAAGCTCGGTTTACCGCAGAAGTGACAAAGACTATTTGTTCTCTGTAAGTGAAAGCACCGATGTGGGCACCTTGACCTCCAACTTTGAAAATGTAGGAATCATAGTAAAAGACCAAATGGGTACGGTTGTGCCCGCAACTGCAACCGCAGGCACGGGCTACAGTGTTTCCATAGAGCTTAACGGCACACTTATAGACCGCGTTACGGTTGTTGTAAAAGGCGACCTTGACGGGGACAGCGTTGTTTCTGCCACGGACTATTCCGTTGGATTAAAGCACGTCTCCGGCAACGGTAATGTTACAGGCATAGTACAGCTTGCCTGTGATATTACGGATGACGGCTATATAAGCACTGCAGATATCCTGTGTATGCGTAAGCAAATATCAAGTTAATATTTGTTAAGTACCACCACAACGGGCGGTGTCAAATAAGTTTTGACACCGCCCGTTTATTATCGGAGTCCTATAAAGCCTGCAGGCTTTATGGAATGATTTGCGTTTTATAATCAATAATACTTGCCAAAATTATTCACCTTGCAAGTATCGCCTTCAAAAACCATGTCAAACACATAGTATGAAAAATCAACAGCCTCGTCACTGTGATAAAATGCAAAGACAAACAAAACGTGCTTTTCGTTACCTATAGTGATTGCCGCATCCTGCTTTTCAAAATAGCTAAACTTAAGCATTGCGGGCACCGTGTATTCCGCAAAAAGCTGTGCATATTCTGCGGCGGGCCTAAAATACACCGGGTGGTTGGCAGGATAAGCAGAATCCGTACCGTATGCTTCCGTCATCGCCAGATAATTCTCCGTTGCCATGGCATTTGCGGCATCAGCATCGTTGGCTTTAAGAGCATCCACAAAATCGCCCATCACGATAAGTGCTTGCTTTAGTTCTTCTTCCGTAGCAAGGGCTTGCTCGTTCTTTTTATAAACAAATGCTGTGCCCTCCTGCTCACCCATACCGGAATAATAGCCCAAAGGCTCATCCCATACTCCCACATGGTCTGTAACCATGGGCTGACCGTTAACGGTTATCTTTACTGCGGTATAAGAATGGTAAAGGTCATTGTCAAGCAGGGTGTTTACCAAACAACCCACATAAAAATACTCAGTAAAAGTGCCTGCGGATACGCCTGTTGCAAACGCCTGATTCATATCCGCATAGGCAACGCCGTCGTGGATATCAAAATACTTAAGCACAGAACCTTCGGGAATGCCGCCCTCTCTTTCAAGTGCCGCCACAAGCCCTTTCTCCGTGCCGTCAAAAAGGCTTTCCTTGGCAATGAAATAGTTCCACGTTTCGTCGGGAGTATAAACGGAAACAGGCCTTGCGTACTTGCTTTCGAAAGCGGTGCAGGTCTGTACCGTTGTTTTAGGCACGGGTACCGTAACAAAAAAGCCGTTCAGATCATCAGTTTCCATTAGGGTATAATTAACGTCCCCGTAATAAAGCACCAGCTTATTTTGGCTTTCCTCCAAGCGCAGGTCGTACACCGTGTATCTTCTGCTGCCTGCAGAGGATATATACTTAAGGAGCAAGCTGTACTCCGCAAAAAATGCCGCGTTATAGCTTTCGGTTACGGAATTAAAAGAGGGCACCTCGTCATAGTCACGGTCAAACCTGCCGTCATTGCCGAATTCTGCCTTAAAGCCTTGCAGTTCTTCCGCGCTGTCAAAGCAATAAAGACCGGCGCCGTTAACTGACTGAGAATATATGTCGTCATCGTCAAACCAGTCGGCATAGGAGAAGGCTTTCCCCTCTATGCTGATGGCAGTTCCTTCCTCCTCAGGTACTACAGGACTATCTTCACGCGGGGGTGACATTTCTTCAAAGCTTATCAGCCCCACATCATATTTCAAAATAGCCGCCGCATCAAGGCTGTCAACCTCCCCATCGCCGTTAACATCGGCGCGGTATCTTTCATTCTCATCCAGATAAGTAAGATGTGCATCATACTTCAAGACTTTTGCCGCATCAAGATTATCGGTTTCGCCGTCATCGTTAATATCGCCCATTTGCGGCACGTGGGCGGAAGCCTGCAAAAGGCTTGTAAAGATACTTACAACAATCAAAAACAAAGCTAAAATCTTTTTCACAATAATTCCTCCTTTTTGGGTAAATACTGCAGATAGTTTTGTTTAAAACATTGAACGAGGCTTTTTTGCCCTTCCGTTATATAAGACGAGCGAAGGACACAAAAACTCTCACCCATTTTTCTAAATTATATATTATTTGCCGTTAGCTGTGCTTTTAAAAAACCGTATTACTTACTGTGCCACTAAGGCATACAGTTACTGCAATGCCTTGTATAACCTGCCCGTTCCGCATCCTCAAGGCTTACAAAATACGCCCTGTTATTCGGATTGGGCAAGCCACCGCACATAACCGTGTGCAACAGCATATTGTTTTTATTGCCTATGTAGGCATAGCTTACGTTATCATCGGCGGTGCCGCACTCAAAACGCAGATTCTGACCGTCGCTGTAACAGATTATGTCCCCAAGCTTATCTGTACGCAAGGTCTTAACATCGGCGTTTTCCAGCCGACTTAACACTTCTTTGTGGGGATGTCCGTAGTCGTTACCTGCGCCACAGGAGATTATAGCGTAGGTGGGCATTACCGCACGCAAAAACAGATAGGAGGTGGAAGAGTTGCTGCCGTGGTGACCTACCTTAAGCAGGTCGGCAGAAAGAGAACAGCCTGCGTTGATCATAGCCTCCTCGCTGGCTCTTTCCGCATCGCCGGTAAACAAAAATACGTTATCACCGTACTCTAAACGTATCACTATGGAGCTGTTGTTGGCATCCTCATAGTTTTCTCTTGGTGCGAAAACGGTAAAGCGGCTGCTACCCAGCATATACACTTTATCAAGGACCGGCTTTTGTAGTTCTACTCCTTGGTTTTGCGCTATTCTTTTAAAGTTATTAAAAGGCACATTATCTGCCACGGTAACGGGCGAAAACGCCTGCCCCACCGTACACGCGCTGAATGCGGCGGTGATGCCGCCTACGTGATCCTCATGAGCGTGGGTGCCTATTACGTAATCCAAATGCTCTACCCCGCGGGATTTAAGCACACTGTATATACGGTTACTGTCATCCACATTGCCGCCGTCGATAAGCATATAGTGTCCGTCGCACATAATAAGGCTTGCATCCGCCTGCCCTACGTCTATAAACATTATATAAAAGCCACGGGATTGAGGTATATCATCCAACGAGGATTCTTCTGCGGCGCTTTCTTCTGTTATCGAGCTTTCGAGTACACTTACTTCCGAATTGAGGGGTGAACGGTCAACCACCGACGGTTTTTCCGTTTCGCAGGATATAAAACCCGGAAGAAAGGTCAAAAGCAATATAAAACAAAGTATTCGTTTTGTCATAACATACCTCCCATTCTAATGCTTTATAACTATTGTAGCTTTTTATATGAATTTATGCAATAGTTTTTTTGTTTTTCTTGACAAACGCAGTTTGTATGTATTATAATGGAGAAAACTGTGATAATAGGGGGGTGTGGGGGTATTATGAAAAGAGTGGTTGCTGTATTGTCACTTGTAATGCTTGTTGCCTCCTTTTCTGCCTGCAACAAACAAGCAGAAGACAACCCCGCATCTGAAGAAGAAAGCGTTGTACAGTCTTACACCGGTGCCATTTACACGGCTAGGACTGAATATGAAGACGGCACTTACGCACTGCGTGATTACAGAGAGGACGGCACCATTGCTGCAGAAAAGCTTTACAACGGTAATTTTTTAAAGGCCGAAAGCTTTTATGATATCACGGGGCAAATAGTACGTCAGGTAGATTACAAGCAAAACGGTGACGTTATAAGCGAAACTGAGTACGCCGTAAAGGGTGGAGTAATTACCGCAAAAAGCTATGATAAGGACGGCAAATACACGGGCAAAACGGTAAGCAGTGTAAACGCAGCCAAAAAAATTGAAAGAAAAGCGGCTTATAATGATTCCGATGTGTTGAACTCCGAGGATTATTACAGGTATGATGCAAACAACAGGCTTATACAAAACGAAAGCATAAGCTATGACAACAACATTGCCTGCCTAACCATTATACAAAACTTTGACCCCGAAAGCGGCGCTGTTTTGACGGAAGAGGCTGTTCAATATACCCCCTGGGGTGATTTTATACTGCACGAGATTTATGAGTACGACGGTGATGATATAAAAATTGTAGAAAAATATGATGCAAGCGGCAATCCGTTGCCAATAGAACAGTAGGTGGCTTATGAAAAGATACAAGATTTTAACACTTGCCGTTTTATGCGCCGGGCTGTTGCTTTGCGGATGTGACAGTGCAGAAAAGCAGACCGATGAAAGCAGTACCGCCGATGTAGCAGAAAAAGCTACGTTGTTTTATACCAACGGTTTGGTGTATGAAAATCTGTATGATGCCCAGGGCAGAGTTACAGAGCGTATATGTACGGACGAAGCCGGTAATACCGTGCAACGGGTTCTGTTTACCTACGGAAAAGACGGCACTTACATAAAAGAATGCGATAATGAATATAAGGTTATTTCCGAAAGCTTTTGCACCCCCGAAAAGGGCACCGTTTACACTCACATCTACGGCAAGGACGGCGAGTTTAGGTACAGCTATGAAAACGGTGTGATTTGTGAAAAGACCGAATACAAAGACGAAAAGCCCATATTGAGTACTGTGTATGACAGCAACGGTCGGCAGACGAAAAGCGTAAGCTATACACCCGCGGGTGAGGTTTTGGACTACAGAGTGTATAGCTACAACGATTTGGGCAAAAATACACAGGTGGATGTGTACGACGGTAAAGATATTTTAAAATACAGCGTAGTTTATGAGTATACCAAAGAGGGATACTATGCATCCGTTACCACAAAAAACGGTGATGGAGTTATAATATCACTCTCTAAATACGAATACGACGAAAACAACAAACAAACGGCAGAGCTTGTTTATAAATATAAGGACGGTGTTGCCGTAAGCTATGAAAAGTGGGTTACGGACAAGGACGGCAAGCGCGTGCTTGAGGGCAGTTATGACGTTTAATCAGTTTGAAACACGCTACAAACCACGGGAATGCTGCTGTTTTACGGGGCATCGCGCTATTGCGGAAGACGCAGTGGAGGATTTAAAGCTTAGGCTAACGGCAGAGCTTGAAAACCTTATAAACCGCGGAGTTCTTGTGTTTATAGCCGGCGGCGCGCTGGGGTTTGACACAATTGCCGCGCAAAGCGTATTAGCGCTTAAGGGGAAATACCCCTTTATAAAATTAGTGCTTGCCCTACCCTGCGAGAATCAGGCAGAAAGATGGTCAGCGCAAAACAAAAAGGTCTACGACGATATTTTGCGGCAAGGAGACCTTGTACATTATGTTAACCGCAATTATAAACAGGACTGCATGTTTGACCGCAACGATTATATGGTTGAGTATGCGGCATACTGTATTTGCTATTTGCGTAAACACGGTGGCGGCACCGCATATACCGTAGGCTACGCAAAGCGTATGGGACGACAGCTTATTATGCTTTAAAATTAAGGTTGCAAAATTATTGTATACAAATTTTTTGAGAGGAACAAAAACCGATGAAAAGAACGATTGCTTTATTACTAAGTTTGCTTATGTGCCTTAGCGCGGTAGTTTTTGCCCTGCCTGCAAGCGCAGATGCTTTAGGCAAAAATTTGCTTTTGGATGCTACCTACGAATACTTGGAGTATAACAGCTTCTTAAGCGGCAATTCCGGTGACTGCAGCGACAATTCCAACAAGCTCCTTAATGACGGCAAGGTGCGCGGCGAAGATGTTGAGTTCAATGACTTTTACGGCGTTCCCGGTACAACGGTAGAAATTGCGGGCACTTACGATGCCACCGTTATTGAGTTCACCCTTAAAGAACTTTCCTATGTAAACTGCCTTGTTTTCCGCGGCGTACGCAGAAACGGCAACAGATACCTTAATATTGTATCCATACATGTTGCCGGTGAAAACGGTGTTTACAGCGAAGTAAGCTTTGAAGAAAGCTCTGTGGCAATTGAAGGTGCACCTAAATCTCAAGACGCCAATGAAGATCAGTACTTTGATATTACTGCAACCTTTGACCAAACCCAGATGGATGTTAAAAAGATTAGAGTGGATCTTAATACACAGGCTTCTTCCGGTTATAAGTACGTTGTAAGCTTTGACGAGTTGGAAGCATACGGTTTTGCGACAGGCTCTTATACGCCTGCGGCTACCATGGCAATAAGCGGTCCTGCCACCGCAGCCAAGGGCAGCGTTATTACCGTTAACGCATACGTTAACGCAATAACCACCCCCAACGGTCTTGTTGCTTGCGACCTTCCCTTGGTTTATGACAAAACAAAGCTTCAGCTTGTTTCCGCCACCCCCATTGTTCCTGATAATTGGGAAGGCAAGTATATCAACTTAAGTGCCGAAGACAAGAACACCAGCCCCTATTGGCTTAGTGTTGCCTGTGATGCCGACGACCTTTTAACAAATGATGATTATTACGTTACGGCAGACAATAAGCTGGGCTTTGCAATTACCTTTAAGGCAATTGCAAACGGTGATGCGGTTGTATCCATAGACAACAATATTGAAACCGAAAACTTCATTCTTGCTGTAGATGCCGTTGGTTTTGTTAACTACGGTGTTAACGGCATGGCTCACACCATTACAATAAGCGGTGAGGGTGCACTGACCTATGTTATAGACTACAACGCTAACGGTGGTAGCGGCGCACCTACGGCACATACCAAAAACGCAGGCGAAACCGTAAATCTTAGTACCACCGTACCCACCAGAGACGGCTTTGAATTTTTAGGTTGGGCGACAAGTGCAGATGCTACGGAAGCGGAATATGCGGCAGGCGCAAGCTACAGCACCGATGCTGACCTTGCCCTTTATGCGGTTTGGTCCGAAGGAACAAGTGACGGCGTTGAAGTTTTGCTTGGTGACGTAACCCGTGACGACAAGGTTGACAATTTGGATGCCGCCTATGTTCTCCGCTATGATGCTGAGCTTATCAGCTTTGACGAAGCCACCGCAGTTATAGGCGACGTTAACAAAGACGGTACAACCGACAGCCTTGATGCAGCATCCATATTGAGATATGATGCCGGCTTGATTACCCAATCTTTCGGTACCGTCACAATAGAAGAATAAGCAAAAAATAACAAACCGCCCGCATAGCGGGCGGTCAATCTGATGACAAACCTTGTCATCAGATTGGCAGACTGCTGAGAAAGAGTACAGATGGAACGAACCGAGGCGAGAACTGTACTGGGTACTGTGAGCTGAGGTTCGTTCCAAACGAAAAAATATAAAAATATACAAAAATTTCGGAGAACTTTTCTCCGAAATTTTTACTTTATAGTAACCGTATTTTCTTTTTTCGTGTTCTGT
>JAFQHL010000057.1 GCA_017397955.1 Clostridia bacterium | reverse complement strand
GCCTTTCCGGAAGAAGCTCAGCGAATCTATAACGAAGCAATCGCCTATCAGGAAGAGGAAGAAAAACGCGAAGAAGAACTTTACGAAAAAGTTCGCCAATACGTTTATAAAATGAAGAAAAGTGAAGCTCAACAAGCTCTGCTTGAACTTCTTTTTGACGGAAGTGAATGGCAATTCGACAGATTTGTAAGAGAACACAATTTAGAGGACGACTATTATTAACACAAAGGAGACGAAAAAATGAAAGCCGTAATTTACGCTCGATATTCATCGGACAATCAGCGTGAAGAATCTATCGAAGGTCAGCTTCGTGAGAATAAGGCCTTTGCGGAAAAGAACGGCATTGAGATCATCGGTACATATATTGACCGCGCATTATCAGCTAAGACAGATAATAGACCCGAGTTTCAGAAGATGATAAAAGACAGCAGCAAGGGTTTATTTGATATCGTTCTTGTATGGAAACTTGACCGCTTTGCCCGCAACCGTTACGACTCCGCTTTTTACAAAGCCACGCTGAAGAAAAACAATGTCAAAGTCATGTCCGCCACCGAAAACATTTCCGAGGGCGCAGATGGTATTCTGCTTGAAGCAATATTGGAAGGCTTTGCAGAATACTATTCCGTAGAGCTTGCTGAAAAGATCAAACGCGGTATGACCGAGAATGCTTTGAAGCTCCGAAGCAACGGTGTCCGCGCTCCCATCGGCTACTATATCGACGACGAGAAACATTTTCAGATTGATGAGAACAATGCTCCGATTGTCAAAGACATTTTCACGCTCTATAACGATGGCAAGAAGGTCAGTGAGATCGTTGAACTGATGAAAAGCCGTGGTGTTAAGAATCAAGGCAACTTTATGAACTATAACGCCATCTTCCGTATTCTGACTAACCGCAAATACATCGGCGAATACAAATTCGGTGATGTTGTTGTTCCGAATGCTTTTCCTGCAATCATTGACGAAGGACTATTCAACGCTGTGCAGAGCCGTATGAAACGCAACAAGAAGGCTCCTGCAATGCACAGGAGCGAAGATGATTACCTATTGACCACTCACCTTTTCTGCGGCAAATGCGGCGCTATGATGACCGGTGAGATCGGTACAAGCCATACCGAAACCAAGTACCGCTATTACAAGTGCAATCAGGCAAAGAAAAAGAGGTGTGACAAGAAAACCGTCCGTAAGGAATGGCTCGAAAATCTTGTCATTGACACCATCCTTGAATTGATCACTGATGATTCTGTCATTGAAGAACTTGCAGAACGTGTCTATCGTTTTCAAGATCTTGAAAGCGCTGAGTCCATACTGCTGAAAGCGCAGCTTGAGGAAGTCGAGAAGAAACTCAATAATCTTGCAGAAGCAATGGCGCAGGGCATCTTCTCTGCCACAACGAAAAGACTTCTTGACGATTTGGAGGCACAAAAAAAGGCCATCGAAACGGATATTATTCAATATCAAATACACAATCCAATCGTACCGAAAGAACAACTGTTATTTGCGCTGTACAACTACCGCAAGCTTGATATGTCGGTACAGTCTGACAGGCAGAAGCTGATTGATAGCTTTGTAAACTCCATATATCTGTATGATGACCACTTCATCATCACATTCAACTACAAAAACACCTCAAAGAAGGTTTCTCTCAAAGAAATTAATAGTTCGTCTTTAACATCGTCGACTCCACCAAATAGTAAAAATCCGAACCTTTATCCTGTAGGAGAAGGGTTCGGATTTTTAGTTATGCTTTAAAAAGTTGGGCAGTAAAACTTTATAGCCCTCCTATTTTTAACTTAATTGCCAACAAATCGACCGTGGAAACAAAGCCGTCCATGGAGTAATCACAGGCCTCACCGTAGCAATTGTCAGGCACAGCATAGCCCATAATGACCTTCTTTATAATGGCGTAGTCAGTCGCGGAAATCAATCCATCGCCGTCGATATCGCCCATAACTATTACCGTGCGGCTTTCTGCAACCTTACCGATGGTAGACGTAACAACACAGCCCGTTCCTACAAGACCGTCGTTTGTAACAGCCACGCCGTTGGCGTTTGTGATGCTAATCCCGTTGTTCTCAAACATTGAAAGTGCATCTGCTACAGTTATACCATCTAACTTAAAAATTATCTTCCCAGTTTCAGTGTTCACCTCTATGTTATCGGTTTCAACGCCTTCCGCAAATTCAAAGTAATCCTCTGTTTTTGCGAAAAAGATGGTGCATAAGCTCAAAACGTCATTAAAATTACCAATTGAAATATCATACCACATAGACTTGTAGCCATCGTAGTAAATCGTAGTAAGATTGTTGCATCCTTCAAAGGCGTGCTCGCCAAAATCGGTAACGCTTTGCGGAACGCAAATGCTTGCAAGAGACGTACAGTTGTATAATACGCCGGTGGCAAGGGAAACGATACTATCCGGAATATCAAAACTTTCAAGGGAGCAACAACCGGCAAACGCATACTCTCCAATGGCGGAAACGTTATCGCTTACGTAGGTGTTCTTAATCCCTATACACTCGGAAAAAGCGTAAACGCCAACGGTTGTAACGCTACTTGGTATTGACAAGTTTTCTAACGCAACGCATCCTTCAAAAGCAAAATTTCCAATGCTTACTACGCCTCTTGACAAAGTCAGCGTTGAGAGTGCCACACATCCCGAAAAGGCGTAATCTCCAATATTTGCACATTCAACAGTTACGGACGTAATAACCGGGCAGTAAGCAAACGCATAGTTTGAAATGCTTGAAACGCTATTAGGAATCACTATTTCCGTAACAGCCTCACCGTTGATATGCAAATTTTTAATGTGGCTGATGGGGTTTGCGTAGTCATCGTAGAACTCAATTTGACACCACTTTGCAATATCGTTAATATACAAATCGCTAAGGGATATGCAATTATTAAAGGCACAATCTCCTACGTAGTTTAGTGTGTCGGGCAAGTACAAAGACCTTGCATACACTAAATCGGTCAACCCAAAGCTTTCTATTGCGGTTACACCTTCGCTTATTACAATACTGTGTACGTAGTGAGTGTAATCGTAAAAGCTTTCGCTTGCGTTGGAAGGTATATTTCCGTTTCCGCTTATCGTTAAGGTGTTTTCAGCGCAGTTAACTTCCCAGTTAACACCGTTTTCAAAGCTTCCGCCAACGGTTTCCGAAACAGTAACGTCTATTGTAACGGTAAATCCGCAACAGCTGATATTCACCTGTGTCGAGCCTGCTTTTGAAAAATCGTAGTCCAAAACGTAATCGGAAACGGTGGTTTGAGTGCCGTCTGAATATACAAGCGCTACCGTCAAGCCTTCTGCCAAAAACTCTTCGTAAACCAGATACGAGGTTTTGGTGGGAGGCGTTACCACAACAAAATCCGTCATTACGGCAGCGGTAACTTCAATTTTTGCTCTGCTGCTGTTTTTTGCGGCGCTTGTGCCGTTTTTAGTGTTTGTAACCTTTGCGTAGTAATATAAGGTCCCTTCACTTGAAACGGCAGGGGTATAGCTTGCACCGCTGCCAACTTTGGTTCCAACAGCCGTTGCAGACGTTGCCTGATACCAGTCGATGCTGATAGTACCGCCGTCCGAAGATGTTGCCGAAACGGTCAGCGCACTTGCGCTTTGCCCTTTTGCGTAAGACGCGCTTAAGGGCTGAAGGTTTATAGTGGGAACAACGGCAGGAACAATCTCAGGCGCTTCAAACATCGCCTGCAAATCGACGTTGCCGGTTACCTTAAAAGTATAGCTTTTGTCTGTGCTTACAATTTCTTCTGTTGCTGTGTTTTTCCACCCCAAAAAAGGCGCGTTGTTCAGAGAAACAGCCTTTACCGTAACCTCATCGCCTGCGGTGTAATTGCCGCCGCCGCTTACCGTACCGTAGCTGCTGTTGTTGGTGCTTACGGAAACGTCAAAACCAACGCCCATATTGTTGGTTTCGTAACCAAGCTCCGCAAGCAGGTATTCAAGGGTAAACCTGCTGTATTCTTTGCAGTCCATATTCATAATACTTACAGCCGTGTTGCCCGTGTCCCATAAATGCAATTTGTATTCGGTGGAAGGGGTGTAGGTGTAGTCGGACTTCCAGTATTTCTGCCACGTAAGCATAATTTGTCTTTCTATAACGTCGTTTTGGTCATAGGATAGCCCGTACGTAGCCAGACCGGTGCCACCGTCAAAAACCACAGACCCCGTGCTGGGGTTAACAATATCCTTCAGTAATTTGGGGTTTTCTTTGGTCAAGTAGTAGAACATAAGGGCATACCAGCCAGCCGCTTCGTCTTCCGCGCTTTCATATACAGCCTTAACCTTTTCGATGTAAGTATCTGCCAAGGAATAAGCCGCGCTTGCAACCCCCAGCAAGCTATAGCCGGACATAGCTTTAACAAGGTCTGCAGCCGTCTTTGCGTTTTTCCAAGCCTCGCTTGCCATCTTTATATCGTCCGCACATTCCATATTGTATACGTCTGCAAAATACTTAAGGTTATCAAAGGCAAGGGAAACGTATTTGCTTGGGTTATCAAGCTCGCCTTTTTTTACAATGTTAAAAAGGCTTTCGGCGTCCTTTATAAGAACCCCCATACCGTCTACGGCGTCCTTGTAAAGCGGGTTAAGCTTGCTGGTATCTCCCCCTGTTTTGATATAGTATTCAAGGCTGTCATAATCCGTAGGAGAGTCAACCATTGTAGCCTTATTTATCTTTTGCAAATAAGAAACGGAAGAAAACAGATTTGATGAAACAACCTGTTGTTTTTCGAGCAATTCTTGATATTCATACGAATCTTCAGCGTAAATACCGTTAGTTCCATCTTTGGTTACCACAAATACGTTCTTAGTTGTATCCAATAAAGTCTTTGCCATCAGTAATGAGGATAAGGTTTTGTTAAAGGAGTCAACGCCGTTAAGCTCGTTTTGGAAGTTTATATACTGCTGATTAAAGGACGATATAGCCTTAAAAAACTCCTTGTACGCTTGGGATGATTTGTTTTCTTTTATTAAATCTTCTACCTTCTCTATGGTGTCGTCAAAGAACTTCTGCGCTTCCTTGGCAAACATTATATAGGACATAAGGTCCTTTACCTGAATATTGCTTTCAATGGAATACGCTTCTCCATCGCTACCCATAACGGGCATATCCACCGTAAAGTAAAGCAGGTCCTTGTACGTATATCCCAATTCAAGGTACGCTTTAAAGGCATCTCTGTACTCGCTGTCGTTTACCCATTCTTCAAGCGCGACAATATAAGCCTCTTCGCTGAACTTAGGGTACCTGGGCAAAACATCTTCGTGGGACATAGTAACGGATTCTACTGCGTAGTACATCTCCGCATTTGTAAGCGGTGCGTTGTTCTTGCCCACAGTAATCAGTTCCCAATCTTCCTTAGAGCCGGAATAATATGCGTATTTAAAGGCATCACATCCGTTGAAAGCGTAGTCACCTATACTTGTAACGGTTTTAAAAACAATAACGTGCTTCAGCGCAGGCAGGTCTGCAAAAGCGTAGCTGCCAACTGAGGTAACTCCGTTTTGAATTATAAGTTTAGTAATGCTTTTGCGATGCTCGTACCACGGAACCTCAAGGGCGGAATCGTAATTAACCATAGCCCCCGTGCCAAAAATCTCCAGATCTCCCGTGGCTTCGTTAAAGCTCCATTCAAGGTTTTCTCCGCAAGGGTCCGCCTCGCCAAAAAACTTTTCGGCGTTTATAAGCGGCTCGTTATTCGTGCCAATGCTTACCCTTCCCCACGCCGTTTTGGAACCAACGTAGGAAACAAGGCTTAGCTTGTCACATCCGTAAAAAGCGCCATTTCCTATACTCTTAAGGCTTTTAGGTATAATTATGCTTTTTAAAGAACTGCAATTTTTGAATGCGTCGTCATCAACGGTTTCCACCCCGTTACCTAATACTGCCATCTGCAAAGAAGAACAGCCGTCAAACGCACCGCTCCCAATAGAAGTAACGCTGTTGGGAAGACTAACGCTTGTAAGCGAAGTACAGCCACCAAACGCAAATCTTCCAATAGAAGTAACGCTGTCAGGGATGGTTATGCTTTTAAGGGAAGTACAGGAGTGAAACGCACATTCCCCAATAGAAGTAACGCTGTTGCCTATGGTTATGCTTGTAAGGGAAGAACACCAGTAGAACGCATATTCCCCAATAGAAGTAACGCTGTTTGGTATACTTAGGCTTGTAAGAGAATCACAGGAGGCAAACGCATATTCCCCAATAGAAGTAACGCTGTTGGGAAGACTAACGCTTTCAAGCGAAGAACAGCAGTAAAACGAAAAGTCCCCAATGGAAGTAACGCTGTTAGGGATGCTAATGCTTGTAAGAGAATCACAGTAGATAAACGCAGCCTCCCCAATAGAAGTAACGCTGTTTGGTATACTTAGGCTTGTAAGAGAATCACAGTCGGCAAACGCAAATTCCCCAATGGAAGTAACGCTGTCGCGTATTGTTATTGTTTTTAAATACTTGTTATCCGAAAAAGCGTAATTGCATATTTTTTTAACCGTAAAGGGCATTGTCCAATAATATGTTTTTGTTTTCCCTGCAGGGTATTGTATAAGCTCCGTTTTGTTTTTGTTAAACAAAACGCCGCCTTCGGAAGAATAATACTTATTGTTTACGGAAACATTTATGCTTGTAAGTGAAGAACAACTGTCAAACGGATTGTCCCCAATAGAAGCAACGCTGTCGGGTATGGTTATGCTTGTAAGGGAAGTACAGTAGCGAAACGCGTGGCCCCCAATAGAAGTAACGCTGTCGGGTATGGTTATGCTTGTAAGGGAATAGCAGCAGGAGAACGCATATTCCCCAATAGAAGTAACGCTGTCGGGTATGGTTATGCTTGTAAGAGAGCGGCAACTAAAAGCACCAGGAGCTATACAAGTAACGCTGTTTGGTATACTTAGGCTTGTAATAGAATCACAGTCGGCAAACGCATATTTCCCAATAGAAGTAACGCTGTCGGGTATGGTTATGCTTGTAAGGGAAGAGCAGTAGTTAAACGCGTAGTCCCCAATAGAAGTAACGCCACTTGATATTATTACTTTGGTAATGTTTCTATAATAACTATACCAAGGAGTACCAAGATAAGATTCAAAATCATACATATCGCCCGTACCTGTAATGCTTAAAACACCCGTTGAGGTGTTAAGGCTCCAACTAAGATTAACGCCGCAACTACCGCTGTATGTAGCTTTGGGTGCAGGCGTTAGTATAGAATTTTCTACACTTGGTTTGATTTCAAAATCAACGTTAACTGCATCAACAATTAAATCGAAATTTGGTATTGCTGTAAAAAGTAATACAAGAGACAACAACAAACTAAGCGTTCTTTTCATAATTCTCCTCCTGAAATTTTGATAAAAATAAAAAGTGCGTAGTGGAAACCATGCACCGAAAAACACAATTTCGCTCATTGTTGCTACACTATTTCATACCTAAACGGACACGACAAGCAAAGCCTACGTTTTTACCAAACGTATAGCCGTTCAAGATTGATAATTGTGTAGCAAAAGCATTATATCACGAACCGTTTTGTTGTGCAACCTTTTTTAGGTAAATAATAACAGTTTAAAGCGTTTTTCACTATTTTATAATTAACGGGCGAGGGATTTGATAACGTGGTCGGGGATTTTTTCTTCCGCAACGTTGCTTTTTAGGTAGTTTCTTAGTCTGTCGCAGAGCCTTTTGGCTATCTGAGATATCGCTCAGCTGTCTAAGGACCTTGGCAAGGTCATAACCGCCAAGACAAATACACAGCCTAAGATAGCTATAGCAAGCTGTATTACACTGTAGGCGCCGAGGCATTTCTCATATACTTTCTCAGACATCTCTACCGTCTTACTCTTAAGGAATCTTTGCACCTTGCTCATTAAAGACAGCGCAAAAACAACGTCCCTTGAAGACGTATACGCTTCTCCTATAGGTTCAGATTTAAACACGGGTGCTCCGCCAAACAGTAAAAATCCGAACCTTTATCCTGTAGGAGAAGGGTTCGGATTTTTAGTTATTCTTTGATAAATGATAATGCTTGATTTTTGTATGATCGGTTGCTCAAATAGTTAGTGGTGGCGGGAGGAATCCTGCCGCCTTTTTGTCAAGGAAAGCCCGTCGCCTTTTTTCTACATGATGAAGCGCGGAGTTTCCGCGCCTTTCCGGTTTGTTATAATCGCTGTTGTTAAGCAGTTGGGGGCGTGCCTTTCTTGAGATGTTCGGGTGTACCGTCTGGGTAGTACAGGCATAATTCTTCATCGCTGATAAACTCATAGGTCATGACCGTTGACCCCAATGTAATGGTAGTTTCGTCCGCTGTCCAAACATCTCTTCCCGTCTCCACATTATTGTTAATGAGCGAAAACAGACCGTTTTCATAGAAGATGTATTGAGTTACCCAAAATAATTCTTCGCCATTGTATATGGTTTTGTACCACGAGGAAAGAATGCGAGGGTCATAACTTACGATCTCTTCCTCGGAAGAGCCTTCAGAGGAGTCATCTTCTACGGGGGTAGATTCGGTGGTATCGTCTTCCACGGGGGTAGATTCGGTGGTATCATCTTCTACGGGAGTAGATTCGGTGGTATCGTCTTCTGCGGGGGTAGATTCGGTGGTATCGTCTTCTACGGGAGTAGATTCGGTGGTATCGTCTTCTACGGGAGTAGATTCGGTGGTATCGTCTTCCACGGGGGTAGATTCGGTGGTATCATCTTCTACGGGAGTAGATTCGGTGGTATCATCTTCCACGGGAGTAGATTCGGTGGTATCATCTTCCACGGGGGTAGATTCGGTGGTATCATCTTCAGAGGGGCCTTCGGGGTCAATATCAGGTGTTCCGTAGTATCCGTAGTATTCTAAACAAAGCTGGATATACGCTTCAAGAGAGAAATTTGCGTTAGCAAATTCGGTAATAAGACCTGCATCGTATCTGAGTATGGCCGCCGCATCAAGGCTGTTAACTATTCCGTCACCGCTGGCGTCACAAAGCATAAGCTGAAGAGGAGTAAGATCTGTGATAAGCTCTGCATCGTATTTAAGGATAAGCGCCGCATCAAGACTGTTGAGGGTGCCGTCACCGTTGCCGTCACCAATGTAAATGTATTCGGTTTTGGTGGCGCCGCATTGAGTGCAGGTGAACAAAACTGTACCGGGCTGTGCGGGTGTGGGTGCGGCGGTAACTTCGGGCATACCCCAAACGTGGGCAAGGTTAATATTTACGGTTTCAACCGCGCTGCTTTCGCCCGCATCGTCCACCGCCCAAACCTTTACCGTGTGAGAAGAGCCGCATTCAAAGGCAGAGAGGGGAATTGCAAAAGGTGTGCGTTCTTCGGAGATACCTATATTTTCAATTACCTGTTCTTCGCCGTTATCAATTGTGTAATAAAGGTTAACCGTACCAAGGTTGGGATCCAAAATGTAACCGTCAAGGGTGGCACCAACATCGTCAAGGTCGTCTTCTATAACAATGGAAGGACCTTGGTTAATACCAACTTCCATAAGTACGTAAAGGCTTACGCTCTCACCTGCGGCAATGGTGCGGTTGGTCCAGCTCCAGCATATTGCGCTGTCACCTTGGTCATAAATCGCATCATCGGGGCTGTCATTGAACATATTTGTAAAGTAAGAACCGCCCCAATGGCCTATCCAAAGGCTGTCAACATCGCCGCCGGCCCCGTCCACAACAAACATACAACCGTCATCGGAAACAAGCTTTGCGCCAAGACCGCCGGGCAAAACCTTAAGAGTTGCGCTATCGTCACCGTTAACCTGTACATCAGAGGTGGTCGAAAGCGAAAAAGTCTTTGCAGAAGAGGTGGGGTTCGTTACGGTATAGCTGATCTTTACATAGTTACCGCCGCCCGCATAACTGTTTTCCAGCTTAAGCTTAAGCCCACCTATGGTCTGCTCCGGCGCACCTGCGGTGTCGTAGGACATTGCGCGCAGTGCCGCTTCAAGGTCATAATCACCTTCTGCGTCTATAAGTGCCTGATATTCGTTACGGGCAGCATCGTATGCTTCTATGTACACAGAATACTCTATTTCTCCGTTTTGGTACTGCGCATACAGGTCGGCAGTTGCTTCTTCGGCATAATCACCTGCATAAACAGCACCGTAGTACAGCATACCGTCCATTTTGCCGTTAGCACCGTCCACATTCATAAAGGTGTGGTAGCCGTAGTTAGAAAAGGTGCTGCCTATAAGCTGTTCGCCGTAGCCTAAGTCTACATAGCCCTTTACATCAAAGCCGTACATATCCTGGGGCCCGGCGCTTTCATAAAAAGCATCGGATTTGTCTGCCTTTGCCAACAGCTTAATGTTGCCGTTGTCCGCATCCTCAAGGGCGGATGTGTTGACTGCACAAAGGCTTACAAGCATAAAAGCTGATAAAAGAATTGCCACTAATTTTTTCATAAGAACATCCTCCATAGTAAATCATTGTAAGTTATACGCAAATTTAAATAATTGCATAAATTGTATTGTATGTCACCATAACGGAATATCAATTTTTGCTTTGTTTTCCTCCGTTTCTGCTAATTTTTTGTCGGTCGGGTTTTAAGGCCCTGCTTTTTTAATACGATAGGTTCTCAACCATATCGGAAAAGGCTACTTCTAAAATGCAATCATAGTCATAATAGTTGGAGATAGCATAGACACCGTCCTTTTTAAGGCAACAACGATAGCCGTCCTCGCCGTCGCTTTCCCATTCCACCTCCCAACCAAGGTCTTTAAGCTGGATTGCATAGTCTATAGCGTCCTGATTGGTAGCGCAGTGGTAATTAAACCATGCAGCATAGTGTTCAGCAGGGAGCTTGTCACTGCTAAGGTTAAAATCAACATCTTCATAGCCGTTGGTAAAGTCCTGAATGGTGTAGTTTTTATTGTAGTCGCTTTCTGTCATACCACACTGAGGCAAGGGGATGCCATCGATAGACTTGGGAAGAGCAAACAAAGAATCCGTTGCGCTTACGCTAACGGAGTATTCGTAGTTCTCCTCGCTGATAGAATCGCGAACGAATATCTCCATAAACCAGCCGTTGCCAAAATAGTTGTAATGGGTCCACTCGCCCTCTTCGGTGATGCCGCCATTCATCCCTTTGGCTTCTACTGCGGCGGTAAAGGCGTCAAGCTGTGCCTTGGTAGCATAAAAGAAAACACCATATTCACGGTAGTCTTCTTTCTTCTCGTAATTCAAAGGGCCTACCGCATAACCGCCGCTCATGGTATCGTGCTTATAATCCTTGAAGGTGGTCTGGTCAACTTTTATACCATCAGGCGCTTCCGGGAAACAATCCGGCAGGAAGTCGGAATCCCATACGTTGTAGATATATGCGCCGTAGTTGTTTTCATCCCATCCCTCGGGAATAAGCTGTTCAATCTGACTGAGCGCAGAATCAAGATCACTCAAATTACCGTTGCCCTTGCTCTCGGCCTGAGAAGCGGCAGTGTCGTCGTTTTTGCTGTCGGACGGCTTATCTGCATCTCCGCCGCAAGCGGCAAGGGCGAATACCATCATTGCCGCGAGCAAAATCGCCAATATTTTTTTCATTGTGTATTCCTCCTTTTATTCCGGAACATTTGTCGAAAATGCCGTTAGCGTGTCGTCCCATTCGTGAATTTCAAACAAAACTTCATATTCGTCCATACCCTGGTCCTTATACATTTTTTTCAAGGGCATATTGTTCCAAAACCACACCTTGTATTTCGTTCCGAAAAGATCGTCATATTCTTTTACAACACAGTCTTTACCGGCAATCGTTTCGGTGCCCGAAGAAGACACGTCCTTGCAATCCTCAACCATACTGCTGATGGTTGTACCGCTAAGGCTTTGCAGCACGTTAACAGCAAAAAGCTCGTATACGTCTGCATATTCTGTTTGATATACATTCTCCGTCCAGTCGGGATTATTGGCATTATCTTTATATC
>JAFQHL010000056.1 GCA_017397955.1 Clostridia bacterium | reverse complement strand
TCGACGAGCTTATTTTCTTTCATAATCACACCTCCTCTTTCGTTATTATATCATAAATTCATATGTTTGTCAAACGATGTATCGCCTGCGGCGATATGATGTTTTTCGCTTCGCTCAAAATGATGTTGCTCCACTTCGTTCCGCAATGATGCGATGTTTGCCCCCAAATGTGGCGAAGCCACGCATCATTAGGCGTAGCCATCATCATTGGCGAAGCCAACATCATTTGCCGAAGGCAAACATCATTCAAAAAAGCCTAATTTGTCTGGTAGACAAATTAGGCTTTTTTGTTGGCAGCGGGTGAAGGATTCGAACCCTCACAAACAGAGTCAGAGAGATTAGAGGTAACAGTTATAACACGTTAAGTTATGGCTGTTACCTCTTTGTTTATATTCCAAGTCTGCGGCGCAACAGCTCAACAGAATTGTGTATATAAAAACGTGCTGTAGTGTCTACGCTTGAGTGCCCTAAGTATTGAGACACTGCATACAAATCACCTGTTTTTGTATACAGATTAGTTCCCCTCGTATGTCTTAATTCGTGTGAAGTCAAGCGCGGCAGATTTAAGGTAGCAACAGCCTCTTCCATAAACGGATTGTATCGGTATCTTAGATAGTCTACCGTATGATATGGACCACCGGAGGGACGAGAAACTATGTAAGATTCCTTTTCGGTGACGAATGCAGCAGAGAGCACAGCCAACAATTTATCTGTAATTGGCAATGTACGAATACTGGATGCGGATTTAGGGGTGGAAACGTAAGCTTTGTAATCCACCGTAACAGATGCACGTTTGATGTGAATGCATCGTCCGTGAAAATCAACGTCCTCCCATTTAAGCCCCAACATTTCGGAGCAACGACAGCCTGTATCGAGCATAATGCAAATCCCCAACCCGTAACGGTGGGTAGCGGCATATTCAAAAAGCTTATCGGCTTCGGCGGCGGTATAAGTACGTTTGTTTTGTTTTTCTACAAGAGATTTAATTTTGACCCCTTGTGCCGGATTGGCGGTGCATAGCCCTTCATCCATGGCGGCGGCATACATCCCCAACACGCAAAGCCGCACCTTGCATAAGGTTGATTTGCTGTAACATTTGCCCAATTCGTTTAGGTAGGCTTGCAGCTCGTGCTTGGTAAGTGCATCCAATGGCAACATACCAAAGGTGGGTATGAGATATAGCCGAAAGGTATCCTTATAGGTCTGCCTGTAGGTGTTAGGCTTAACTGTGCCAAGCTTGTAATGCTCAAGCCAATACTTAGAGTATTCTGCAAAAAGTGTCATATTACGACCTCCTGTGGATTTTTGTGCAGATTATAGCACAAACGCTTGAGGACGGTAAATACGAACGGTTAAAAAGCACGATGCAATTTTTTGTAAGAGCAAAAGCAAAGGCAGGTTTTTTCTCCTCTTTGCCTCGCTGATTGCGGAACAGCTTTTAGGCGTTGAGATACGCCTTAGTTACGATGGCAAGGAACGCAAGTGCCTATGCACTTGCACCTTGTTGAGGGAGGCAAGCCTCCCCCAATCCCCCACAAATAAAGGTATGTAGGTAGGTATGTATGGGACGAAAAAGGAACAAACAGCTTTGGCTAGGCATGACCGAAGCGGAACAAAAGCTGTTTGATGATGAATACATAAAAAGCGGTTGCAAGAGCCGTGCGGATTTTGTGCTAAGGCTGTTAGCCGACAAGCCCATAGTGGTTGTTACGGATATGACCGATATTCTGACAGAACTGCGGCGACAAGGAACGAACCTTAATCAGTTGGCGAGGATAGCTAACACTTACGGATACACGGGAGAGGAGCTTACAGCGGCAATAAGGGTTAACACGGAAACCAAAATCAAGCTGATGGAGCTTGCGGAGGAGGTAAGGCAATGCCGCTTTTCAAAGGAACGAGCAGTAAAGCGAGACCGCAAAAAGCAATAGAATACATCACCCGTCCGGAAAAGGCGGCGTTTGTAGATGTTCTTAACCTTGACGAAGGAGAAGACTACGCAAGAGCGTTTGAAGCTACTGCCGCATATTACGGAAAGAACGGTAGCCTCGGCGAAAGAAAATATTATCACTTTAAATTTTCAGCCGCACGAAGCGACGGTATATCACCCGAAAAACACCAAGCGGCGGCAATGGAGCTTGCACGTAGGTTGTTTTCGGATTACGAATGCGTTATAGCAACGCATACAGATACGGAAACTGTACATAGTCACATAATAGTAAACTCCGTAAGCTTTGCGGACGGCAGAAAGCTTCATTGCGAAAACAGAGAATACCGTGCCATGAAAGACCTTGCCAACGATGTAGGCATTGAATACGGTATGACTCCTCTTGATTGGCGAGCCGCAAAAGCCGTTAAGAAATGGGAGCTTGAAAACGATATGGCAGTTGAGTACGCAGAAGCGGAAAAGCGGATTGTGTTACGTGGCGGCACTTCCTGGAAGGAAGAGCTGCGAGAGGTTATAGATTATGCGAAAGCTACTGCCTTTGACTGGACCTCTTTTGAAGAAATACTTAACGAGTACGGTGTTACCTTCAGCAGAGATACCAACAAAACGGTCAGCTTTATTCATCCGCAGAAACAGCGTGCGGTACGAGGAAGCAGCCTTGGCGAGGGTTATACCAAAGCCGATATAATGCAAGCCCTTGAATTGACGGCAGAGTATAAGCCCGAAATTCATACTCCCGATTATTCAGAGCTTGTTGAATATAAATTCTTGGAGTCGCTTTTGGAATACTTAAGCGAATTTGAAGGTATTGACCGTGTGTATGCGGAGAACTACCTAACTGTAAAGGAAGAATTAAAGCTTACCTTGCGAAATGCCGCTTGGACTGCATCCGTATTAGGAGAGCCTTTAGAGCGTGTACTTTCTGATGCGGATGTGAGCATACAGCAAGGCAATCAAGACGAAACGGTATACATATTTAACGGTCACGAAATAAGGGGCGAAGACCTTGGTGAACAGTACAGGTGTATGGAGGTATTAACCAATGAGTTTGGTAAACAGAACAACAGGCAGAACAGCCGCAGAGGAATTAGAACAGATGAAGCAATCCGAGGACGAGAAAAGCTTGCAAGCTTTAAACAGGCAGTTAACACAGAGAGCAACGGAAATGAAAGCGCTGATAGGTCAGTTTTTGGAGAACTTAAACCTTCTGACGGAAATACAGAAAAGCCACGACAACAAGATGCAAGCCGCATTGACCGAGCTGACGGAAAAGGTAACAGACGGCATAAGCTTAGCGACGGCAGAGCATTACAAGGCGCTGTTGGAAAGCAACCGCAAAATGGAAGCTATGGCGCAGAACATAACGGCGATAGCAGACAGAATAAGCAAGACAACCGAGAGCAATATAAACGTTAGCAAAAAACTAAGGAGGCAGCTAATAGCCGGCTATGTTCTGTTAGCGGTAGAAATAGTAGTTTTGTGGTTATACAAAGGAGCGTAATTATGAACAGGGGAAGTAAAAAACAATGGGAAGAAGCAAAAGAAACCGCAAGGCTACACCCCAATATGGAAGCCGCGCTTAACGCTTTGGGATATACGCTCAGACGGGATGGCAGAAGCATTAAATACGGCAGCGTAGATTATCGTATCAAAGCTCCACGCGGAGTATCGGGAGATTACAGCGCACTTGTGTTTTGTGCAAAGCCCGATGGCACATGGGTGGTAATAGACAACGTCCAACGCCACGGCAAGCTTGCTTATGATGCAATAGGAGCACTCAGAGCATTTTTTAACTGCGATTTTGCTGAGGCGGTGTCCTTACTTTCAAGCGGCGATATAGAAAAACGTGCTCACATGAGCACATTTACAAAAGAGCCGTATCCGGAAGCCGAAAGCTTTGCTTTGCCGCCTAAGTATACGGGAAGCTATTCCGCAACCTTTGCATATCTGCAAAAGCGAGGAATGGACAGAGGGCTTTTAAACACTTTGGTAAAAGAGAGTTTGCTGTACGAATGGTGGTACAAACCTAAACCGGAGAACAAGCCTTTAAGAATGGCTGTGTTTCCCATATACAACGAAAACGGCAAAGCCATTGGTGCCGAGAGCTGTTGTACCTTGACTGTTGGTGACTTTAAATTCAAACATTCCGTAAGCGGTAGCGATATGAACTATGGGTGGCATCTGTTTTACGGCATAGACAAGGTTAACGAGGACACATCGGTTTATTTCTGTGAAAGTGCAATTGATGCCTTAAGTCTGTTACAGCTGACCGCCGCAGAAGGATTATACGTATCTCTGTCAGGATTAAAACTATGTATTTACGAAGGGATGCTTAACGCTTTCGGTGGCAAGGCTGTTATATGTACCGATAACGATAAAGCCGGTAACAGTTTTGCCGAACAGTTCCCCGAATCAAAACGGCTTGTCCCATCGGTCGGAAAGGATTGGAACGACACCCTTATTTATTGTAAAAGCAACGGTATTTTAAATCCCGTATTGGATAAACAGATAAAAGCTTAGAAGAAGGAGAAAAACAATGAAAACAATAGCTTTCTACAACGTAAAGGGCGGTGTGGCAAAAACCACATCCACCATAAATGTGGCGTATGACTTGGCGAAGCTCGGATATAAAACCTTGGTTGTTGACCTTGACCCCCAAAGCAACACAAGTGATTTCTTCGAGCGTTGCAACGAAGATAAGCCGACGGTGGCAGAGCTACTGTGCAACCCAAGCTATGATACAGAAACCGTTGTTCAAAACACGGATTTCGATGGGCTTGATATTATCCCGGCATATTTAAGCCTTGGCAGAGCTGAAAAGTTTTTGATATCCGATACCACCACCCCTCAGCAGTTAAGGTTAAGGCACCACCTTAAAAACATAGCACCCTATTATGATTACTGCGTATTGGATTGCTCCCCTGCCGCAGAAGCAATAGTAAACATAAACGGACTTGCGGCGGCAGATGCGGTGTTTGTGCCCTTGCGTTGCGATAAATGGGCAGTAGCAGGGCTTGTTAACACCCTTGAGGTAACGGAGGCTGTGCGAACATATAACGACAATCTGTTTTTCGGCGGTGCTTTTTTCTCTCAATACGAAAAGCGCAATATCGACCGTGCAGTTGCCGAAGAGCTTAAAACACAGCTTGGCAACAAACTGTTATCAGAGCATATCCGCAAATGCGCTCAAGTACCGCTTTCATCCCACAGCGGCAAACCGCTTTCCTGTTTTGCGGCTTGGAGCACTTGTGCCAAGGATTATGAAGCCTTAACAGAACGCATCGTAAAGATAGTCGGATAAAGGAGGTAGCTTATGAAACTTAATCTTGGCAACGGGCTTTTGAACAGCTCAAGTCTTGCCGCCGCCGTAGGCGATTATAATATCCGCTATATTCCCTACGAACAGCTTAACCCCATTGATGAACAGCACGGCTATTCACTTAACGGTATAGAAGAATTGGCAGAAAGCATAGCGGATGTGGGCTTGGAGCAATCCTTGGTAGTTGAAGATGCAGGCGACGGTACATACAGCATCCTTACAGGTCGCCGCCGCTATTACGCCATAGGTCTGCTTTTGAAAAACGGGAACGATAGATACAGCAAAGTCCCCTGCAAAATAAAAAAGCTTTCGGATATAGACCTTCCCTTAAGCGACGAAGGAAAGCGCAGATACGCTATCGTAACGACCAACCTTGAACAGCGCAAACCTACGGCGGCCGACACGGCAGAAATGATACGGCAATTGAACAGCGTGTACGACGAGCTTGCGGCAAACGGCAGTAAACCCAAAGGCAGGCGCAGAGAATTTATTGCAAAAGAGCTTGGTATGTCACCTGCCACCGTAGGGCGCTATGAATACATAGAGAAAAACGCTGATGAAAACGCTAAGGCACACCTACAGGAAGGGAAAACAGGACTGAGAGAAACCCTTGCGGAAACAAAAAATAAAAATTGTGCTCACGTGAGCACAACCGAAAACACCCCGTGTATTCTTCGTAAGGAAGCCTTGTTCGTGCTACCGTACAGCGATTTCAAAGAGGAGAAATATGAACTTAATGCCGAGACCTACGAAAAGGTTATGAAGAAGATACAACAAATAAGGACAAGCTACAAAAGCTTGGCAAAAATATTAAGCGAAAAAGGAGAGGCATAATGAACAAAGTCATACTTACAGGAAGATTAACCCACGCACCCGAACTTAAAGTAACCGCAGGCGGCATAGCGATAACAAAAATCGGCATTGCCGTAAGCAGTCCCCACATATCGGGGCAATGTGATTTCTTTGACGTGGTGGCGTGGAGAAGCACCGCCGAGTTTATATGCAAATACTTCACCAAGGGCAAGTGGATAGAGCTGGAATGCCACTTGGAAAACGCAAACTTCAAAAAGGACGGCAAAACCGTATATCGCAACGACATAGTTTGTGACGAAGCAAGCTTCGGCGGCAACAAAAGCAGCTCTGACGTCAACGTGCTTGAAGCCGTTGCAGACAATGACGAACTGCCATTTAAATAATAAAAAGAAATGCGGGGGTTTATCCGCATGTAAAAAAGCCACTTAGACAAACGGTTAAACAGTAGGTAGCGGACTGCTGATGGTAGCTATAAAGGCTTTCCCCCAATTAAAAGGTTATATACAATTGAATAGCGCAGAAGGCGAAAGCTTGCCAAGACAGCCCTTAAGCGGCCGAGCGAGCTATACAGGCGGCAACCTTGCCGCCGACGTGGATGGGCGGGTGCAAGCCCCGTAGTGCACAGGAACGCCGGATGGCAAAAAACACCCTAAAAAAGAAAATGTGCTCACGTGAGCACAAAGCGGAAAAGCTTGACAAAAAACGTCAAGCAGATATAATGGTAGTTAGGGTGTTACCTAAACGGTAGGCGGTTTAATCCTGCCCCCGAAAGGGGGATTTGCTTATGGATTACTTAATAGCACTGATAATTATATTAGTTTTATTAAACGAGTTTCAAGGCAAAAAGAAATAACCGCCCAGTCTCCAAACTAAGTGCGGTTATTCTTTAACTGTTCTTTTGGGGCAAACCGTCTATCGGTAGCACCCTTTCTATATACATTATAGCCCCACAGAGGGGCAATGTCAAGAGCTTTTTTAGGAAAAAGCCAAATGTGCTCACGTGAG
>JAFQHL010000055.1 GCA_017397955.1 Clostridia bacterium | reverse complement strand
TCCACCTTCTGTCGCTCATTGACAAAGGAGGCAGAGGTGCTTGTAACGGCAATTTCCTGTCCGGCATACACAAGCTCCACATCAACCTTTTCATTGTTGAGCACCATTCCAAATGGCGCTGTGATTTCGGAAATTTGGTATTTTCCGAGATAGAGTTCACGGCTCACGGCTGTTCCGTCTGCCGCCGTGGTGATTGTATCGACAACCTCACCCTTGGTATAACGGGTCGTGCCGTCAAGGGTCACAATGTCCTCGGCTGCGGTGATTTCATATACCGCACCTGCAAGACCCTTGATTTCATACACAGGCTGATACACACCGTCCTGCTCGGTAACAGAGAAAAAGACCTCGCCCTGTTTGGTAACGGTAATCGTGCCTTTCTGTGCATAGTTCAGTTTTTCCACGATCACAAGGTCACTTGTGCCGTCCACCTTGAAATCTACGGGAGTGGTATCAAGGACGTATTCACCCGTAGCGGAAATGGTTTCTTCTATAATCTGATAATTGCCGTAAGGGAGAGAGTGCGGAAGCATCAACATACCTGTTTCATCGGTGAAGTACACCTCAATATCCACGGGGGTAGGATAATTGATACGCTGTACCACAAATTCGCCCGTGTCGGTATTCAGCACCTTAAAGCCAATGCCCGCCGCAGGGATAACCTTGCCTGTTTCGGCATCCTTTTTCACGATCTGAATGTCGGACTCAAATACGGCATTATTGATAATAAAGCGGTAGATTTTCTCGTCGGTGTCGATGCTGACCTCAAAGGCGGGTAACAGTTCTTTGCCCTCCCAACCTTTGATTTGCTTTACTACATATACACCGTAAGGCAATTCCACCTCGGCAACGCCCGTTTCGTCAATTACAAGGATTGCTTTTTCTTCGTCCTTGCCGTTTTCAAAGCTGCCTGCGCTTTTCAAATAAACCTCAAATTCCGCACCAACTTCGGGAGTTTCAATTTGGGTCTTTCCGTCATCGGTGTGTTTTACAAGGGCAATGGTGCCTTGGATAATATCCTCATACACGTCGATATACTCGGTATTGAGTTCTACGGTGTAGTTACCGGGATATGCGTCCACGTAATACTCATAAGGGTCAAGCAAGTAACCCTCGGACGGTGAAATCTCCTGCAAGTAATAGTAACTGCCGTCGCACGGATAATAGTCGGTCAAAAAATAGCCGTTTTTATCTGTGGTATAGGTGTCAAGCAACACGCCATTTTTGAACACGCCGTACACCGCACCCTCAAGGGTTGCGTTGCCTTGGGTTTCTCCGTATGGCCAGCCGTATTCGGTGACGAGCATATCGGAGTCAACCGCAAGGGTCATAGGAACAGCTTCTTCAAAATTATCGTCACCAAAGTAAATATCGGCATCCACCTTGAATACGTCGGCTCTCCATTTCTTCAAGATATTTTTAACCGTTGCACCCGTGACCTCATTCCACTTAACGTCAACATTCTGTGCTTCGGGGAGCACGTAACGCATAGCCACGTTTTCCTCGGTCAGTACATATCCCGTACCGATCAGCACATCGTTAAACATTGCAACGCCTGTATGGTCGGTTTTGGCGGTGAGATTGATAGTTGCTCCCGAAAGAGAAGTGCCTTTCAGACGGAAAGTAACACCCTCCACAAAGCCATCCTCAGAGGACTTTGTGACCTTAACACTACCTCTTTTAAGTTCGTTATAAAAGGATTTCTCGGTCACTTTCTGCCATTCGATAACAGCGGTCTGCGTGTCGGGAACGATATATTTTTCCTCGACGTTCACTTCCTCCAAGGTGTAAGCGGTATGACCTGTAATGAGCACATCTTCAAAAACGGCAACACCGTTTTTATCGGTCACGGCAAACTGTTCCACCGTATGTCCCGAAAGGGATGTGCCGGAGAGCTTAAACTGTACGCCCTCCACCATATTGTCCTCGCTGGACTTAACCACCTTCAATTCGCCACGCTTCAAGGTGTTATTGAAAGTGACGGTTGCGGTCTGTCCGCTGACAATGGTAACGGTGCGAACCTCCTGCGGCTCGTAATAGTCGATATTTTCCTCGGTCACGGTGTAAGTGCCGGGTTTCAAGTCCTTAATCGTTACCTCGCCGCCGTTTGCGGTGGTAACGGTCTTATTCACTCCATTACCCGAAAGAGTAAAGGAAACACCGTCCACTACACCGTCCTCGCTTGTTTTTACAATCTTGCAGTTGCCGGGGATAATCTCATTTACCGCATTGATGGTAATGGTTGCGTTGGGGGTGTCTTTGTTAAGAGTTTTAGTCCAGGATGTAGTCCCGTAGGCTCGGTAATTGGTGGGAAATACACTCTCGACAATCTTATATTCGCCGTAAGGGATAGGCATTTCAGACTTCGCATAGCCCGTACTGTCTGTCGGGCCGATGCGGTATTGCTGTCCCGTTGTAGTTTCGGTGGCAATGAACACCGCACCTGCAAGTGCTTTGCCGTCGGTATCCTTTTTGTAAACCTCGATGTTGCCGTCATCCTCCCAATATTCTACGGGAAGGTGATAATAGGCATTGGGATAACTCGACTTATCACCGGCTTGCCCCATCCAATCGACACGGGATATTTCGGGGCCACGGTCGTTGCCCACGTGGATAATATAGTCCACACCTTTATAGGTGCCGGAATACACGGCAATATGGGTGTGGGAGTTTTCTGCTGTACCAAAGATAATCAAGTCACCGGGGGTCAGCTTGCTATGATCCACATTGGAGGCGCTTGTGCCGATTTTCTCGATTTTGCCCTCGTCCACAAGACCGTTCAACGCTTTCTGCCAAGTAACAACAGCTTGGGAGTTCCAACCCGTTGCGGCAACGGCATCACTGATAAGGCTTGTGTCAACGCCCTCGATATGAGGGAGGTAGTTGCAGACAAAGTAGGTCACGAAAGAAGCACAGCACAGACCCTTGCTCTCAAAGGTCGCAATGTCGGG
>JAFQHL010000054.1 GCA_017397955.1 Clostridia bacterium | reverse complement strand
CATATACCCTATACACATCATCGTTTTTATGTATTTGAGTGATGTTACCTACGTTATCGTAAGTATATGTGTAGGTTGTATTGCCCACGGTGTAGCTTGCAACAAGACCCGAGGTGCTGTTTGAATCCGACACATAGGTATAGCTTTCATGCAGGGTACCTAAATCATTAAACTGAGTGCTTACCGAGGTTACACGCTGCAGACCGTCATAGGTATAGGTACGGGCAAGTGCGTTGGTGCTGTCAGAGGCGGTATAACGGTTTATTAAGCTTGAGTTAGATAAATAACCAACCGTATAGTACAAATGTTGGCTTGGCAGAGTATAGGTTGAGAAAAGGGGTCTGCCGTAGGAATCAAAGAAGTTGCTAGTGCCGAGCACGGCGGTGTTAGTGCTTGTTACACGCTCTGTTGCAGAGACAAGTCTGCCCAGGGAGTCGTACTCGTACTCGGTGGTTATTCCGCTGCGGTCGTCAACCACCTTTGACACGGCGCCGTCACCGTTATACGATACGGTATACGCTACAGCAAGCTTGCTGTTTTTGTCATTATAGCGGGTATTATTGGAGCCCCAACCCACCGGTTACGATGAACCGGTGGGTTGATGCTAAGGGATATTCAGTTACCGTGTTGCCGCCGTCAAGGAGATACACTTTGCAGTTGTCGTCTCTATCGCTTGAAAAAGCGCTTATTGTCGAAAGAGGTGAGTAAAAGCGAGAAGCTATAATCGCTATAATCAATAATGGTTGTCGGTACGCCATTTGTTATAATCGGCTTCATAATAATACCAGCCTTTTACAGAAAGCGATTTCTCGGTGGTTAAGAACTCTATCTTGGGTGCCCCTTCAGGCGTATAGCAGATACCCGCTTCGTAATCACTTAATCTTGTCCACCTAATAAACCTTACTGTATCGCCGTCCTTAATTACTTTTTTGTAGTTTCGTTTATTTAACAGCTGTTTAACAGAAGCCATAACTTCAGCATTTTCAATGCTTGTTATATATCCACCATTGAAACATCCGCTGTCATCCAAAAAGGATAGATATTCACCTGGTTCATTGAGCAAATATTCTGCAACAAGCTCCAAATGCTCTCTATCTTTTTCCAAGCTTTTAGCAACCTTTTCTTCTTTTGTTAGAGAAACATCGCTAAAGAGCCAAAGCGAAAAAAAGGCTGTTACTGCTAATGCAAACAGGATAATAAACAACGTTTTTTTCTTCATATCTTCTCCTATTGGGCAGACATACCCATTCCGAATAAATATCCTAAAAGAATATATTTAACATCGGTTATTTCGTTATTCAAATCAGAACCACCGCTGGGGAAACCTGCAGCATAATACGATCCAGTTATAAGCATTTTATATGGTATGCCATAGGCATAACCCAAATATCCATACGTAAAGTTGCCCAAGCTCTCGGGTGTCATCATCATACCACAAAATACTATTGGCATATTTTTACCGGGAAATGGGGTGCCTATTGTTTTTATCCAAGGTCCCGGCCTTTTAATATCCCACATCGCGTTATGATTAACAAGAGCATAAAAAGTTGCATAAATGCCAAGTTCTCCGCCTAAACGCCTATAAGGGTCCATTTGATTAACAAAAGTTCTTAAATTATTTGCAAGTACAGTTGCTTTGTTTAACGCCACACCGACTTCTATGGTGACATCACGAATGCAGCCTTTGCTGCTATCATCGGAGCCTAACAGAACTAATAAAAGTTTTGCTTGTAAATAATCTGAGGTAGAATGGTTGTCCTCACAGCAGTTTGCCCCAGTTAAACATTTCTTTATATCGTCTGGCATATAACACATTCCTCTCGGGTCAAACCTGTTTATGGGATTATTACCACAATAAGCAAACATATTGTTTCCAAGGATGCCTTGTCCGGTGGATACAAGAGCATCCGCATTGAGGAATCTACCTACAACAGGATCATAGTAACGGGATTGCAGGTAGTAGAAGCCGGTTTCGGTATCGTAATAGTAACCACGGTAGCGGAAGGGGTTTAGGTTTGCTATATGGCTGGAGTTGTTTGAAATATCGGTGCCGCTGGCATTTGTGATAGACAGAATTTGACCGTAGGCGCTGTACTCGTATTTTGCTACAAGTGTACCGCCGCTGTAGATGCCTATTACGTCACCTTGGATATTTTTGGCGAAGGTATAGGTATCATAGCCGTAGCTTATACCCATTATACTGCCGTTCTCATCATACAGATAGTACAGCATGGTATCTCCACGTTGCTCTGCCACTATCCTATTTCCGTCAAGGGTGTATTTTGCCGTAACCTCCCCGACCGTTCCCTCAGCGTTTATGTATGACTTTTGCGTTCGTATGCCATCAGCGTTATATGTGTATGCACTATAGTTTCCGTCGGTATGTTGGAATACGGT
>JAFQHL010000053.1 GCA_017397955.1 Clostridia bacterium | reverse complement strand
TTCTACATTACCGCAAACCTTGGTGTAGAAAAGCAAGGGGTTGCTTATAACATAAGAATAGATACCGTTACATCTTACCTGTACGGTTCTGCTCATATTAAGGCGTTTGTTTACAACCTCAAACATTATGGGGTTCTTTGTACCAAACTTATTGCCAAGAATTTCCTTGGTATTAAAGTAATAAACTCTTTGGTCCTTGCCTGTGTCGCCGCCGTATGTGAAACGCTTACCTATGGTCTTGAAGGTATCAAGTATACTTCTGCCGAGACTGCCTGCGAAAATAGAAGGCTCTGTAGAAGAATCGTATGTAAACTCACCGGGCTCTGCACAAACCTCAACGATCTTGCCCTGCTCTACTATTATCATACACTGACCGTCGGCAACGGCAATACCTGAGCCATTGGATATAATATTATCCTCACCCTTTGTGTTAGAAGACCTACCGCTTGTACGCTTTTGGCCTTTTTTAACCAGCACGTCTGTGCTTAATGCGTCACAATAGAAAAACTCCTTCCATTGATCTGCCAATGTGCCGCCGAGGGCTCCTATGCCCGCTTTAATAAGTCCCATAATTTATGCTCCTTTCGGTAATCAAATTGCTTTTGTTTCGGTTAAGCTAATTATAACACAATCATTTTGTAAAATCAACAGTTGTTAAAAGCCGTTAATAAGTCCGGCATCGAATCTAAGTATCATTGCCGCATCAAGGCTGTTTATACTGCCATCACCGTTTACATCTGCCGCTGTAAGAGAATCACCCTCAAGGCTGATAATCTGTGCATCATGCTTTAAAACTTGTGCGGCATCAAGACTATTTACTGCACCGTCAAGATTTACGTCACCAAGTAAAATGTCTTTGTCTTCCGTACTTTCGCGGTACACAAAATGGAATTCTACCCAATACACATTAAACGCGGAATTAACACCTGCATTAAGGCCTATCCACTCAAAGCCTTCCACCTTTATACCGTTATATTGGTCAAAGTTTTTGGGCAATTTATAGCCTTCGTTGGGATGGATAGCTATTTGATAATAATACTCCTCGCCATCCACAAAGCTTTGCACCTCTTGGTCTGTCATATCGTACCAAGTGTTGGATGTGAAGTAACCGTTACAGCTGTTGTCACAATAATGGAATTCCTCGGACACGGGCAGGTTGCTTATGCCCGTAGGCGCGCTTATCCCAACAAGAGAGGAACCGTCTATTATAAGCGGAAGCTGTATTTCCTTAAGTTCGGTGGGAATACCCACATCTTCGTTATAGGTAATGTAAAAGTCCATCCAGTAGGTGTTATAAGTTTCGCTTATGCCTCCTATAACATCTTCCCACTCTACACCTGTTACAGTCATATTTTGATAAATGTCGTTTACATCAAAATCATCGGGAAGTTTATAGCCTGCACGGGGATGGATTGCAATTTCAAAATAATAACGTCTGCCGTTTTCAAAGCTTGTTGCCACTTCATCCCTTATAACATCTTTCCATACATTAGAGCAGAAAAGTTGCTCACTGCAAGTGCCGTCACAATAATAATACTCATCAGATACGGGCAGATTGCTTATTCCTGAAGGAGTTGTTATACCAGCAAGAGAAGAGCCGTCTATTTCTATAGGGAAGGTAAGAGATTCGTTTGACATCCCTCCATCGGCATTGTAGGTAATGTAGAACATAACATAATAAGTATTGCTTAAAATATCCACATCACCCTCTACTCTTTCCCAATTTACGCCGTTAATCACTATCCCCTCTCTTCTTTCCGAAGCTGAATTAGGGGCTTCGATTTCGGCAGGCAGTTTATAGCCTGCTTCCGGATGAATAGAAATTTGGAAATAATAGGTTTCGCCGTCAACAAAGCTTTCCGCAACTTGGTCATACATGTCGTACCATCTGTTGGAAACATACCATTCACCCACACCGCAAGTGTTATCGCAATGGGAATACTCATAGGATTCGGGTAGCTCTGACAGCCCCACAGGACTCGTTATACCTACAAGAGAAGAGCCGTCTATAACTATCGGCAAGGATATTTCGGTAGGAGGTGCAAAGGGAACGCCCTCATTTTCGTCGTAGGTAATGTAGAATTCTACAAAATAAATTTCGTAATCCGCCAAATAGCCTCCGTTAACATGGCTCCAGTCGATACCGTATACCTGCAATGAATTATCTACATCAAAAGAATCGGGGAATACATAACCTGTTTGTGGATGAATGGCGATTTGGAAGTAGTATTCCTTACCGTGCTCAAAATCGGTTGCGGGATAGCCATCATCTGCGTTATACCATTGGTTGGAAACATACCTTCCGTCTCCGAAAGAACTGTCACAGTAACAGTATTGGTCAGAACTCGGAAGGCTGTCTATCCCCGTAGGAGAAGTAATACCTGCAAGAGATGAACCGTCAATTCGTATAGGGAAGGCAAGAGGTTCGTTAGATATACCTCCTTCAGCATTGTAGGTAATGTAGAACATAACATAATAAGTATTGCTTATAATATCCACATCACCCTCTACTCTTTCCCAATTTACGCCGTTAATCACTATCCCCTCTCTTCTTTCCGAAGCTGAATTAGGGGCTTCGATTTCGGCAGGCAGTTTATAGCCTTCTTTTGGATGAATAGAAATTTGGAAATAATAGGTTTCGCCGTCAACAAAGCTTTCCGCCACTTGGTCATACATGTCGTACCATCTGTTGGAAACATACCATTCACCCACACCGCAAGTGTTATCGCAATGGGAATACTCAGAGGATGCGGGTAGGTCTGACAGCCCCACAGGACTTGTTATGCCTACAAGAGAAGAGCCGTCTATAACTATCGGCAATGAAATTTCCGTTTCCGCCGCAAAAGCCGTGTAAGCCGCTGCAGGAAAAACACCCACAAGCAAAAGCAAGGACAGCAAAAAAGATAAAGCCTTATATGCTGATTTTGTTGTCATAATCTGTAACCTCCGAATTTAAAAAATATTTTTTGCAACACATACAGTACTGCCGAGTTTAATTGTAATATATGCCGCGTAAAAACAAAACACACTTTTTTATAAAAAAGTGTGGGGGGCGCGTTTTTTTGCAAAAAAAGTGTGGTAAAAAGTAGGGGGCGGCAAAAAATCATCCCAAAAACAAAGCAGGCGGCTGTCTAAAATGCAAAATTAAAACATTTGAGGCAGCCGCTTATATTTTACAGCCAATTATGTTTTTCTACCGCGCTGTATACCTCCATAAGCTGTTTGCGGGAGGATACGCCAAGCTTGCCGTAAATATTTTTGTTGTGGAACTTTAAGGTGTTTTCTTTTATGTTAAGCTCTGTCATTATCTCCTTGGTGGTTTTGTGTTGGGTGTAAAGCAAATAAATATGTTTTTCTGTAGGAGTAAGCTCTTCCACTCCGTTTTTAAACATCTCAAGCTGCTCTTCCGTAAGTTTTTTTGTTTTCATCTCTTTGACGGAAACGGTGTGCACCATTGTTTCCTTTTGGTTTACAAGCTGTGCCAATTTTTCTGCTTCGCTTATCACCGCATAAAGAGCAAGTAAAAACAGTTCGCTTATAACATAGGAAACGGAAAGCACCTCAAAATCCAACCGTACAAGCTGTTCTATAAGCCAAACGCCAAGATTTACAAACACGGCAAGGGCAAGAACAACGGAATGAGATACAACCGTTATTTTCTTTTTGTGTAAAGAATACACCACAATCGCGAGCATTGCGGCAAAATAGCCCAACAGATACACAAGATACAGGCTGTGCAAAGCACCGTACTCTTTTACAAGAAAGCTTACGCCGTTTGCTGTTTCCAAAGAAACCTGCTTGTAATATATATCGGAATATCCGGGACTTGCCGCAACGGCAAACACAAGGGTGGCAAGTACGGTTAAGACTTTTGCCAGCCACTTTGGATGCTTGGTTTTTGTAACCTTTAATATGACCATTAAAATTGATAGCGGCAGAAATACAGAGCCAAGGTACGACAACATGTTTGCGGCAAGAGCCATATTTAAAGTTTTTGAAACAGAAATCAAAAAATAGCCCGTGTTAACTACGGCAACCGAGACAAACAGCACCATAAGCCAGCGTTCCTTTTTAAGGGAAGACAGGCAAAAGCCCAAAAGTACAAGTAAAGCCGCCGCCATTGCAACGCCGTAAACAACGGAAAGACTACCGCCTTTTTCCCCAACGGCATTACACCCGACAAAAGCAAAAAGCCACAAAGGTAAGCCTGCAAGCAACATAAATATTCTGTTCATCGCAACGCCTCCTTTAAAAAGCTTTTTTGCCTACACTTTTACCCACACTTTAGCCGTTTTTTTACCGTTCCCACACTTTTTTCTTTCAAAAGTGTGGTGATTTACAAAATAATATATGTATAATATAAGTGTGGGTTTGTATGTACATGTGAGTGTATTATAGCACAAACGTCGCAAACAGTCAAGGAAAAAACTTATTTAGGAGGTTTTTTATGAGTTATATTGGCAGATGGAAATTTGACTCTATCGGTACCATCGATGATGAGCGCGGGCTTGTCTATCTTAACGCCGAAGAGTATTTGAAGGCGCCCATGCCCTACATCGACGAAAATGACGAAGAAGCGGTTGCCGATGAGCTTAAAGAAAGAAAAATGATGATAAGTATGCAGATAGAGATTGCCGCCGACGGCAAACTTTATTACCTTTCTCCCCTGCCCGAAGGTGTAACCGACGAAGAAGTAAAAGCCGCTGTTGAAGCAGGCGAAATCACGCTTTATGACGGCATGACAACGCAATCGCCGACCGCTTGGGAAGACCGTGACGGCGAGTTTTGGTATGACACGGGAATTGAAGGAGAATTCTTTGGTGAAAAGACAGATTCATGGGCTAAAGCTATAGACGAAAACGGATATTTCAATTTTATGAATATAAGATTTGTGAAAACAGATAAATAATATTAGGGAGGTTATATTAAAATGGGACTTTTCGATTCTTTAAAAAGGGCTGCGGAAAACGCTATAAAAAAGGAAGCAACAAAGGCAGTAAACAACGCCGCGCAGTCCATAGGCAAGGGCAGAAATCATACGGAAAGCTTTAGTTTTTCCGCTTTGCCAACTACAGTTGAGGAACTGCAAGCTCTGCCCGAAGCAAAGCTTGACAGCGCTTTTAAGACCGCCGCACTTACCGTTGCCGTTTTGTGTAATTTTGAAAATAACGCGGACAAAATGTTTGAAATGCTTGACTGGCTTAAGGGACCCGAAAATGTAAGTCCGTTTGAAAAGCAGTTCATAAAGGAACGACTTACGGGCAAGGCTTACAAGGCTTTTGCTTTTTTTGCAGGGGCTACCCCTCAAAACGGCTACAAGCCAACCGCGCCCTACACCATTACCGTTATAGAAAACCCCTACTCTTTTGATAACGAAAACTGGGCAATACTTTATGTACAAAGCGCAGGTGCGGATAACCCCTACGGCATAAAGCTTCGTAAAAAGCCCTCCACGGGTGAATGGTTCCTTAACGATATCCAGTGTCTTTCCGATATTCGCGTTCCTACTGCGGACGACAAATGGGCGTAATAAGCAACGGAGTTTTGGATGTATTTGTGCCCGACGGTTGGAAACACTTTGAAGGCACGGACAGCGAGGGCAAAGAAACGCCGTACAAACTGTTTGTTTACAAGAATGCAAATGCACCCTTTGACATTTTTTCAAAGTGCGGCATCACGATATGCCTTACACCTGCAAACAAATTTTACATATCTCCAAAACACTTTTACGATAATGTTGAAGATATAAGCCCCATGGTTATGGGCAAATATCAATGGAACGGATATACCTGCACAAGCCTTGGATATCCGTATGTAATGTTGGAAGCAGAAACCGAGGCAGGGGTTCTGCAGGCGATGATTTTGCTAAAAAACGGGGACAACGAAATTGCTTTTGATGACACAGATGTAAAGGCCGTTTTGGAAAGCATAAACATTGTGCTTTAATAACCGACCGTCTACGCAAAAGCGCAACGCATCTTCATAGAGCAAGGGGTTTCGTATACAACCCCCAAGAAGTCTACATACTTATTGAGTGACACAAAAAAACACCTTTGGGTTTTATCGGCCCAAAGGTATTTTTTATTTAGTCAAGCTTTAAGAACGCAGCCGTTTTTGGTGACTTGGGATGACAAAAGATTTCTTCGGGCGTGCCCTCCTCTTCTATTACGCCGTCTGCAAAAAACAGCACACGGTCTGCCACCTTGCGGGCAAACTCCATCTCATGGGTAACCACAAGCATTGTTCTGCCCTGCTCCTTCAACTCTGAGATAACACGCAGTACCTCACCGGTAAGTTCGGGATCAAGTGCACTGGTAGGTTCGTCAAAGCAAAGCACGGCGGGATTTTGTGCCAGCGCCCTTGCAATAGCAACACGCTGTTGCTGACCGCCGGAAAGTTGACAGGGGTAGTTGCCCATCTTATCGGACAACCCCACATCCGCAAGCAAATCCTCCGCGCGTTTTTTGTTTTCTGCAAGTGCGCTCTTTTCCGCCTCCCTGTAAGCTTTACTCAAGCGCGCCTTAAAAAGCGGATACTGCGCCTTTAAACGCTCTTTAGAGCGAAGTTGCAAGGGAATATATACGTTCTGCCATGCGGTGTACTGAGGGAACAAATTGAATGACTGGAACACAAGCCCCATCTTAAGGCGCATTGACCTTATATCCTTGGGGGTATAGGTGCCCTTAGCGTCAAACTTAAAGCCGTCCTCAATCTCTATAGTGCCTTCGTTTGCCATTTCAAGAAAGTTTATGCAACGCAGGAAGGTGGTCTTGCCGCCGCCGGATGCGCCGATAACCGCAACGACCTCACCCTTTTCCATAGAGAAGTCTATACCGTGCAATACCTGTGTACTGCCGAAGCTTTTTTTAAGGTTTTTAATGTTCAAATATGCCATAGCGCCACCTCACACCCTGTAATAGGAAAGCTTCTTTTCGCACCAACCGAAGAAAAGGGTAAGTGCGCCTACAAATATGAGGAAGAAGACAGCTATGTAGAACAGCGGCCAAATCAAAGCTCTGGAAAGAAATTCCATCTCGTTTACAAAGAAAATCTCTGCAACGGCAATGGTTCTTGCAAGGGAGGTATCCTTTACAAGAGTTATAACCTCATTGCTTACGGGGGCAAGTATACGCTTTACAACCTGCATAAGCACAACTGTAAAGAAGGTTTCCCTTGCGGTCATACCAAGTACCTGCGCCGCCTCGTACTGACCTTTGGGTACGCCCTGAATACCGCCGCGGAATATTTCGGAAAAATAGCAGGCGTAATTAAACACAAACGCCACCAGCGCCGCGGTAAAACGACCGTTTTCGCCCGAAAAGAGCTGTACGCCAAACAGCAAGCCCGGTACATAGAACACCGCAAAAAGCTGGAGCATAAGGGGTGTACCTCTTATAACCCACACAACCAAGCGGCAAAACCATGACAAAGGCTTAAACCTTGACATAGAGCCGAAAGAAATTATAAGCCCCAAAGGCAACGAGAAAACAAGAGTTAAAGCAAACAGTAAAAACGAAACTTTAAAGCCTTCAAGAAGCTTTAAGGTTATATCAGTAAAGCTCATTATTTACCGATGTCAGCAATAAGGTCGTTGGTAAGGTCATACTTTGCAGCGATTTCTGCAAGTTTGCCGTTGGCGGAGAGAGTCTTAATAGCTTCGTTAACCTTTGCGGTAAGGTCACTGCCCTTGCGGCAACCGATAGCGTAAACTTCTGCTTCGGGTTCATAAGCCTTGTTGATGGAAAGAGCTGCATAGTCGCCCTTACCTGCCATAGCGTTAGCCATCTGCCAGTCGATAACAACAAAGTCAACGCTACCTGCAAGGAGTTCCTTAAGTGCGTCTGCCTGAGAGGTGAACTTAACGATATTGTCTTCGCTGCCTGCAAGCTCTATAGCAACACCTTCACCGGAGGAGCCGCCTTCTACAGCTGCCTTCTTGCCTGCGAAGGATTCCTTAGTATTAAGGGATTCAAGCGCGTCAGCCTTGGTAACTATGCACTGACGGTTTTCAAGGTAGGAATAAGTAAAGTCAACATATTCGGTACGGGAAACGCCATCGCTTTCCAAACCATAAGTGAAGCCGTTCCAAATAAGGTCTATGTTGCCGCTGTTGAGTTCGGTATACTTGTTGGGCCAGTTGATTTCTTGGAACTTAACGTCTACGCCAAGCTCTTTAGCAACAGCCTTTGCAAACTCGGTATCAAAACCAACAAGAACGTCGTTTTCATAATAGTTCATAGGTGCGTATACGGTAATACCGCAGGTGAAATAGCCTTGGTCCTGAACCTTTTCCCAGTCGGTCTTTTCACCGCAAGAGGTGAAGCAAAGTACCGAGGAAAGAAGGAGTACAAATGTGAGTGCGATGGTTAAAATCTTTTTCATAATAAGTTTCCTTTCTTGCTCACTTTAGTTTACTAAAGTTTACTACCTAACCATTATACAGCATTTTTTGCAGTTTGTAAAGGGAATTTTTACAAAATTTTGCACAAAAATAGGAGGGCAAACAAAGCCCCCCTAATAAATTTATACTATTTCAACATATTCCCAAGCCATTCAAAGACGTACCGTATATACTCGTCCCAGAAATCCCAATTATGGGCGCCGGGGCCTTCACGGTAGGTAAAATCGTAGCCGCATTCTTCAATTTTGCGGCGCAGGTTATTGGCGTTTTCGTACAGGAAATCCTCGGTTCCGATGCCCATATAAAGGCGAGGGCGCAGAGGGTTATCCTTTTGCTTCTCCGCAAGATAGAGGGCGTCATCCTCATCGGGGATTATCTCGTCCTCGCCAAAGATAGGGAGAAACTCTTTTCTAAAGCCTTTAAGACTTCTTATGTCGCCGCAAGGAGAGAGTCCTGCACCTGCACAGAATCGCTGTGGTTCTCTAAGTGCTATTTTAAGCGCACCGTAACCGCCCATAGAAAGGCCTGCTATAAAGCTGTCCTCACGCTTATCGGAGATATTAAGCAACTCGCATACGGTGGCGGGGACTTCCTTTGCTATATGGTCGTAATAGTTAAGCCCGTGGCGCATATTGCAGTAATAGCTTTTGTCTGCACGGGGCATTACCACGCATATACCGTATTTAAGCGCGTAACGCTCTATGGAGGAAAGGCGCATCCAGGAAAGACCGTCGCCCCCCAACCCGTGAAGCAGATACAAACACTTGTAAGCGCCGGGCTTTGCGTTGGTTTCCACCCCTATTTGCCCAACAGTGGAGCGTTGGGGGATAATAACCGCCGCTTCGGTCTGCATACCCAAAACCTCGCTGTAAAACCTTAAATCAATAAATGCCATGTTTTTTCCTCCTTAGCTGTTTACCTTATATAAATCGTATGCCGCCCTGCGGATAAGGTCCTCCCAGAGATACACGTCCGTATCGTGACCTGCAAAGCAAGCGATAAAAGGCGTTTTAGCATAGACTATGCCAACATCGTTGCTCAAATCATCGTCTTCCCCTGTTTTGTGGGCAATGGCAACGGCATCGCATATTTTGCCGCCAAGCTTGTGGTTAATTTGCTGTTCAAGCAAGGTGTTTAATACTTCTTTGCTTGTTTCCTCGCTTATAAACTCGCCGCGGTACAGTTTTTCCAAAAGCATACCAAGCTCTTTGGGGCAGATGGTGTTTTGTATACCCTTGGCAGAGGAAACGCTGTCGAACAGAAAACGGCGGATTTTGGTCTTACTAATTCCCATTGCCAAAAAGCCTTTTTCCACGTCCTCCAACCCGCAAAGGCGTATAAGGCGATTTGTGGCGGTATTATCGCTTATACAAATCATAAGCCTGCACAGGGTGCGGATGTCCGTTTTCACTGCGCCCGTAAACATATTAAGCGCGCCACAGCTTGGCACCTTATCCGATTCTTCGGTAACAATGCAATCGTCAAGGCTAAGCTCCCCTGCCGCACATTTGTTAAGCACGTGCATATACAGCGGGAATTTAATTACACTGGCGGCAAGATACACCTCGTCCCCGCCTACACCGTATTCATAACCCGTGACAAGGTTTTTATAGTAGAAGCCCAAGTGGCCTTTAAGGTTTTTCATTTGCGCTTCTATTGCGGCAAGCACAACCGCCTCTTTGTTTATCATAATCCGCCTCCCCTGTTGTTATCAATCTTATTATAGCATTAAAAATTGAAAAGTCTATATTTTTAGTAAAAAATCAGGGTTGCCTTTCGGCAACCCGCAAGCTGATGACAAACTTTGTCATCAGCTTGGCAGACTGCTGAGAAAGAGTACAGATGGAACGAACCGAGGCGATAAAACACCCCATTACTCACTTCGTTCGCAACGTGGACCCCGAGAACTGTATTCCCACCCCGCAAAAATACATTTTTGTGGGGACCCCGGTGAGTACTGTGAGCTGAGGTTCGTTCCAAACGAAAAAATGTAATAAATGCAGAGAATTCGGTGAGTTTTATCACCGAATTCTCTTCTTTTGTAACATTGTTTTTTATCTTTTTCGAGGTCTGTGCCTTTGTCAGCGGTCTGAGGGTTGCCTTTCGGCAACCCGTACTTATTATTACTTTTCTTCGCTGATTATGGCATCAACGGATTCTACTGAAGAAACTTCAGAGTTTTCTTCCTCTGCGCTGTCTTCAACGGGAAAGCTTTCGATAAGCTGTGCATCGAACTTAAGAATCTGTGCAGCATCAAGGCTGTTAACGTCGCCGTCACCGTTTACGTCGGCAACGATAAGCGCAGCTTCGGTAAGCTCAGCAAGCTGTGCATCATATCTAAGTACCTGTGCGGCATCAAGGCTGTTGATGTTACCGTCACCGTTTACGTCGCCGTAAACCACATCTGCTATGTCGTCTGAAGATTCAATTTCGGTGCTTTCTTCGGGTTCGGAAGCTTCAGAGGATTCAGATTCAGTTTCTGTTTCGGAAGATTCGATACACTCGGAGGATTCGATAACTTCGGAATCTTCGATGTCCTCAGAAGATTCAGCTTCAGAAGACTCAATAGGAGCTTCAGAGGATTCAACGGGAGCTTCGGAGGACTCTTCAACAGAAGATTCTTCAGAGGACTCATCTATATCTTCGGGAGAAGTAAATATCTCTATCTCACCCACAGCGAAGAGGAACTTGGGGGTAAGGAAGCTAACCTTTACATATCTTGCAGAAGCAAGCTCGTTGCATTGGAGTGTAAGGTTGTGATAATGGGTGTTTGTAACTGCCTCGGAGTTTACTCTGCAGCTTGCAAGAGTGTAGTTTGTGCCGTCGGTGCTGAAGCTTATATCTGCGCCGTCGAGCTTGCCGAAACTGCCTGCGTTGTCAATGATGTGAAGCAGGCGCACAAATTCTATGTTTTCTTTAACCTCGCCAAGGTCAAAAATCATCTCAATCAGCTTGCTGGTACCTGTACGGAGACCAACGGTGTAATTATCGTTAAATGTACCCTCGGTGCCTACCTCACCGTCGGTGAGCTTTTTGCCCTGAAGGTCTGCGGTAAGCGCACTGTAATAACGAGGGTCTTTTGACGTTTCGTAGAAGCTATAAATAGGGCCGCCGTCAACTGTTATTGTGTAGGTCTTGCCCAACGCAACATTGGTGCAGGCCTCAGAGGGAGCTTCTGCGGGGAGATCGGTTATATCTTCAGGTAAGGGTTCTTCTATAGGCTCGTTTTCATCAACCATAGCCCAAACCTCTATCTCGTCCACCTGCATTTCGTTGGTGGTATTGCCGTATACCAGCTTTATGTAACGGCCGCTTTGCGCTTCTTTAAAGCTGTAGACAACATCGGTGGTATCTGCTATGCCTGTGTCTTTTTTTGCTACTTCGCCTGCTATGGACTTGCTGAAGTTAACACCGTCATCGGAAACGTAAACTATAAGGTTATCGGTGTTAAAGCTGCGAGTGCCCTTTTCGGTAACGCCGCGCCATGTAATGTTGCGAATATCGCCTCTTATCTGACCTAAATCCATAACCATGTGGAGCTGGTGTTCTACGCCGATACTAACCACAGACAATGCCTCGGATCCGTTTTCAGCATTGCGAACCTTACCGTTGGTAAGCTTTTTGCAATTGGGGTCGCCCTGAAGGGTGGAGAGATATGTAGGCTTGGTGCTGCCGTACTGCTCCAAGGTATAGGGCTTGTTTATAGCCACATTGCGAAGCTCGGTGCCTTCCGCATCAACTATGGGTTCATAGCTTTCTTCGGGTAGAGGTTCTGCATCAGGGTCACGAACTATAAGGATGGAGTTTGCAACCGCTCTGCCCGTACCTGTGCCGCCGCCGATAAACTCGTAGCTAAACTTGCCGTCGCTTTCGCCTACAACAACTGCGGTAGAGCCACCACCGTCGAAATTGATTATGTCAGTACAGTTATAGGGTGCCATGATTTCCATTATCATATCATAGTCGAAGCCGTTTGTGCCTGCATCGCCTGTTTTTCTGCCGTCACAAACAAAATAGATAATGGTGCCGTCTTCCTTTATACCCACAACGCAACGCTGTGCATACTGTTCGGAAAGACCGGGATTTACAAGGTCGCCGTTTGCCCAACGGTCATAGCCGTCCACCTTCATTGTCTGGTGAGCATAAATGAAGTGGTATGCGTTTTCCATTGTTTCTTTGGAAGCTTCCACGGATTCCGCAACGGTAAGTACAACCTCGGTGCCAACGCTAACGCTTGAAACATCAACACCTGTGCCTGCGGAAAGCACAAACTGATTTTCGCCGATTGCGCCGCCGCTGGTGGTTCTGATTTCCTTAACGTTGCCCTTGAGTGTGCCGCCTACAGAAAGCTTGCCTTCTGTTATGTCGCACACAAGCTCTGTTCTGTTTTCTATAGCGGGAACAGGAGAAGTCGCGCCGATATCGCTGTCAAAATAGTATATATAGTTTGCATTGTAGCTTGTTGCTCTCTTGTTTATTGCAGTAAGCTTATTACTGTAGTCTGCACCGCCGATGTTGAGCCCGTAAACCAGCTTACTGTAAACAACATCTGCCTTACCGTTTTTGTCAATAACAAGGTTGTAGCATTCAAGACCTGCATCACCAACGGTAACCTTACCGGCAGAGCCGTAATGACCTATAGGAGTACCGTAGTTATTGGCATCCATAGAAAAGAAGTCGCCGTTTATGGCAGCATAAACCTCAAGACCTTCTGCCTGAGCGTTCTTAACATCGTCAACTATTGTGTAGCCGTGACTTGCTTTGCTGTGGTACACATAGCTGCGGAAATCGGAAGAAGAGGGGTTGAACTCCATGGTGAAGCAAACCTGCCCTATCCCCTTGCTGTCGTTGTAGCGGTACTCGTTATACACAAGCCCGTCACCTAAATTATGCACCTCGGCAGAAGTAACGGTATATGTGGCAACGGTATCGCCGGCCTCATACACAGCACCTGAGGGAACACAGGCAACCGTCATTATTACTGCCAAAATCACTGCTAAAAATCTCGTAGCCGCTTTTTTCATAAAAACTGTTCCTTTCGTATTCTAAGTTTACGCTAATTATACCACATTTTTTGTATTTGTGAATACCTTTGTTTTATTTTTTCAAAAAACATGGTGGGCACATTGTCCCACCTTTCAAGCTGATGACAAACCTTGTCATCAGCTTGGCAGACTGCTGAGAAAGAGTGCAGACAAGACGAACCGAGGCGAGAGCTGTACTGAGTACTGTGAGCCGAGGTTCGTTTTGAGCGAAAAAATATAAAAATATATAAAAATTTCGGGGAAATTTTCCCCGAAATTTTTCACTTTATAGTAACTATATTTTCTTTTTTCGTGTTCTGTGCCTTTGTC
>JAFQHL010000052.1 GCA_017397955.1 Clostridia bacterium | reverse complement strand
GTACCAGCTCTGCCATTGCCGTGCCGTCAAGTACGTCTACATAGTATACGGTGCCGTTAAGGTAGCCGCCTACCGTGCTTTCGAACTTAACTGTGTACCACAGGCTTTCGTCCTTTTCAAAGGTACCGGTTATTACGGTGTCGCCTTCTACTGTTCCGTCTACTATATCCCAGCCTACGAACTTGTAGCCGTGTTCAGCTACTGCTTCGGGATATGTAAGGCCGCTGATTTCCGTGCCGTATTCTACAGTCAGCTCGGTGGTGCCGCTAAGGCTGCCGTTGCCTTCTGCTACGAAGCTTACGGTGTACTTATTGATTTCGTACTGAGCGGTAACGGTAAGGTCGCCTGTAATGTTGTCGAACGCTACGTCCCAACCGATGAAGGTATAGCCTTCACGTACAGGGTTAGCAGGTGCGGTTGCCGCAGAACCGTGTTCTACGGTTTCTTCTTTAAGTTCTGTACCGTCATAATCTACGAAGCTTACAGTGTACTTATTGATTTCGTACTGAGCAGTTACTGTAGTATCTGTTGTAATGCTGTCGAACGCTACGTCCCAACCGATGAAGGTGTAGCCTTCACGTACAGGGTTAGCGGGAGCTGTTGCGGCATTGCCGTATGCCACGCTCTGGCTGTTGAGCACTGTGCCGTCATAGTCTTCGAAGGTTACGGTGAATACTATTTCATCGTAGAGTGCCTTTATGGTTCTGTCTTCTGTTACGTTTACGTAGCTGCCTTCCCAACCTACGAAGCTGTGGCCTTCCCATTCGGGGTCTGCGGGAGCTACTGCATCAGTGCCGTGTTCTACGGTCTGTTCGCTAAGCACTGCGCCGTCGTGGTCAACGAAGGTTACGGTATACTTATTGATTTCGTACTGTGCTGTAACGGTGATGTCTTCTACTATGTTATCAAAGCTCTTGTCCCAGCCGATGAAGGTATAGCCTTCACGTACAGGGTTAGCAGGTGCTGTTGCGGCATTGCCGTATGCTACGCTCTGGCTGTTGAGCACTGTGCCGTCATAGTCTTCGAAGGTTACGGTAAACTCGTTACGTTCCCATTTAGCATAAGCGGTGTAGCCGCCTGCGGAGATAACTGTACCTTCTGCAATCGCGGTGCCTTCTGCATCAGCTGCCCAGCCAATAAAGTCATAGCCGTTTCTTGTAGGCTCATCGCTAGTAAGTGCGGGGATAATTTCTTCATTTATATATATAGTAGTTTCGGTGGTTGCGCCGTCTACTGCATCATCTGCGTTTTTGTCGAAGTAGAGGTAGGTCTGCACACGCTCTGCATCAGGTGCGCTTGTTACTTCTACATATTTGCCGTAAACGTATACATTGCCTGTAAGTGCTGCTTCGTTTACGTGTATAACAGCTTCAAAACCATTGGAGCCGGTCTTTATGTCGCCGTATGCGCTGTCATAGGTTTTAACCACTTTAGCGGTGTCGATAGTCGCTACATCAGACACATCTGCAACAACGAAGAGAGCAACGTGCCACTGGTCCTGTGCGTTTTCTACGGTACCCTTAACGGTAACATTGCCTGTAGCGGGATCGTAAATTGCTTCAGTTACGTCAAAGGGCATTACGTAGCCTTTGCTGAAGTTAGCGGTAAAGCTGAGGTCGCCGTTAACGGTTTCGGGGAATGTTGTATTCCACCCTGTGAAGGTGTAGCCTTCGCTTGCAACGGGAGTAGGAACTGCGATATCTGTCCACGCGGTGCCCGCATAAACGTAATGAGTTGTAATGCCGCTGAGGGTACCACCAAGACCTGCGCTGAAGCTTACAGCGTATCTTGTATGCTCGTCCCACTTAGCGTATGCGGTGTAGCCGCCTGCAGACATAAGAGTACCTGCGGCGATATCGGTACCTGCTTCATCTGCTGCCCAACCTGCAAAGTCAAAGTTTTCTCTTGTAGGTTCGTCTGTAGTGAGTGCGGGGATGATTTCGTCGTTTATGTATACGAGAGTTTCGGTTGTTGCACCGTCTACTGCATCGTTTGCGTTCTTGTCGAAGTAGAGGTAGGTCTGTACGCGTTCAGAGTCTGCCGCGCTAACTACTTCTACATATTTGCCGTATACGTATACGTTGCCGGTAAGACCTGCTTCAACAGCGGTGAAGGTAGCTTCGAAGGTATCGGTTCCGCTCTTGATTTCGCCATAGGTGGCGTTGTAGGTTCTTACGAGGCTTGCAGAGGTGAGGGTATTGAGGTTGCTGACATCGGCATATACCATAAGTGCAATGTTCCACTGGTCCTGTGCGTAAGGAACAGAGCCTTTAACGGTGATGCTGCCTGTAGCCGCATCATAAACAGCCTCGGTTATATCGAACTGCATCTCATAGCTTGCGCTGAAGTTAGCGGTAAAGCTGAGGTTGCCGTCAACAGTTTCGGGGAATGCGGGGGTCCAACCCGTGAACACATAGCCGTTGCTTGCCACGGGGGTGGGAACAACGATAGTGCTGAAGGAAGTGCCTGCAAGCACGTCATTATAAACGGTGGTGCCGGTAAGAGTGCCGCCGATGGTAGCGGAGAAGCTTACTGTGTGCCACTGGGAGTTGTCCTTAACGAAGGTTGCGGTATAGCTTGCGCCGCCTTCAACGATTTCGCTGAGTGCGGGGGTCCAGCCGGCGAATACATAGCCTGCGTTAGGAACAGGAACAGGAGCTATGCTTGCTGTAGGAGTGCCGTAAGCGGCAACAACATTAGTGGTACCCTGAAGGGTGCCGCCTTCGCCTGCGGAGAATATTACCTGATAGTTTTTAGCGTCCCACTGTGCGTAAAGGGTTGCGCCTGCATAGGTCATAAGGTCAGCGGCATCGAAAGCGGTGCCGTCTTCATAAGCCCAGCCTGCAAAGGTGTAGTTAGGTCTTGTGGGGTTAGCTTTGGAGGGGATGGCACCGATAGCCGCGCCTATGCCAACCTGCATAGAGGTGATGGTGCCTGCTGTTGCATCCTCTGCATTAACGTCAAAGCTGAGTGTAGCGTTAACAGGTGCAAAGCTTGCCTCGTCAAAGTTTACTGTTACGAATTTTGCGCCAAGGTATACGGCACCAACAAGGTCCGCAGAAGGCGCTTTGAAGGAATAGCTGAACTCATAGGAAGTGTTGTTCTTTCTGATGTCGCCAAACTTAACGGTTTTGTGGGTAATTGCTGTTGCATCGTAGTCAGCGGCGATATCTGTGGTATTGGTAACGTTGCCGTAAAGGGTAAATGCTATATCCCACTGATTCTGTGAGATAGAGTTAGCTACGCCGTTAACAGTAACATAGCCGTCTTTATAAACAACGTCGGTGATATCTATAAGGGAGTAAGTGTCTTCGTTTTCGGGAACAAATACAGCTGTGAAGGTAAGGTCGGAATCTATAACAGTTTCAGCATCGGGAATCTCAGGATACCAGTAAGCAAAGGTGTAACCGTTGTTGGGCTTTACTGTGGGGAGGGAGGACACAGCTTCGCCCCAAGTGGTGCCAAAAGGCACACGGGTTTGAACGCCACCGGAAAGGGTGCCGTTAAGAGAAGACTTGAAGTAAATATTGTAGAACTGGGTAGCATACCACTTAGCGTATACGGTAACGCCGCCGGCAGGCATTGTAGCGGTAGAAGACACAACTGTAGTGCAGTCATCATCTACATACCAAGTACCGAAGTCATAGCCTGTACGGGTAGGTTCTTTAGCGGTCATGCTTGCCTTATAAGCGGTGCCGATAGGTACAAGGGTATCCTTAACCTCACCCGCCTCAGCGCCTTCTGCGTTAAGGTCGTAGTGAATGTATGAAGAAACCGCACCGTAGCATACAGCATCACCGTTGGTGGTAGTCTTTATGCCTACGTATACTGCGCCCTTGGTTTCAAAGGTGTCAGCCGCGATCTCCTTGGTAAAGGTAAAGTTAGAGGCGTTGGTATCACCCGTCATAATATCGCTATAACTATAGGTATTCAGCGACATAAAGGTGCCCGTGCCTGCAGGATCGTCACCGTTGGTAACGCCCGAATACAGCATTACGCTGACAGTCATATTAGCGGAAACGCCGATAGCGGAGCCGCTAACGGTAAGAGTACCGTCGTCATAAACGGCGGAGGTAATTTTGAACAGCTCTAAAGCTGTATCGGCAGCGGCCGCGGAGGTGTTTACAGCACCTGCCACGGTACTTGTTATCATAAGAACTGATAACAGAAGTGCCAAGGCCCTTGTCTTCATAGTTTTCTCCCTCTGCTTGCGGTGGCCCTGAGAAAGCGCGCCAAACAAGCTAAGCTTATTTTATAGTTCTTTTCGAACTGGTCCGCTTCGGAAACTATTTCCGAAGCGCAACAGCGCGAAAAGCGCTGAATGCCTTTTATTTATACCGTTATTGTCGCCTACACGACGTTTTAGTCGCCGTCTGCATTTTTAGGGCAACACCACAACGGCAAAAAAGCATTAACCTTAAAAGCCCCCTGTAGGGACGGCGCAATATTGCGCCGTCCCTATGCGGGTGGTGCGGGCGGTGCAACCCGCTATACTTTTAAGGAAGATGCACCGTTAATTCTAATGTTTTGCTAACTTAGGAATTAGAAGTTGTAGCCTGTAAATACATCGATTACGCCCCAGTCATCTGCGGAGAAGTCGATTCTGTTAGCGGAGAGGTAGATATCCATGGAAGCGTAGCCGTTGTTTGTAGCAACGTCGAGTTCCATATAAACACCATTGGAGTCTTCGCCGAATACAGGTCTAGCAGTAGCGATGTTGGTCTTGCCGTCTTCGGTGTGCATGAAGGTGTAGAGACGGTAAGCGGAAGCGTTGAGATCAGCAACGGTAGAGCCGTCGTTTACGTCAACATAAATCTTGCCGCTTGCGTACATACCTGTGCTTGCATCAACGGTTACGTCGGTAACGGTGAGAGCGTTAATAGCGAATACAGCTTCGAGAGTGAGGTCGCCTTCGAGAAGAGCGTCGCCGTTAACTTCTACGCCGTCTGCAAACCAACCAACGAAGTGGTAGTTTTCATCAGCGATGGTGGAAGGAACGAGACCTGCAAGAGCTTCAGAGATCTTAGAACCGGAAGCAACTGCGATGGAGTAGCCGCCAACAACGGTTTCGCCTGCGTCGTCCTTACCGATGATTGTACCGTTAGCACCCTGAACGAAGGTGATGGTAACAGCAGAACCGGTGGTAGCGAACTTAGCGGTGATAACAACGTCTTCAGTGATAGTAGCGGGAACTTCCTTGTCCCAGCCGGTGAATTCATAAGCAGCACCGGAAGCAACTACTGTAGGAGCAGTAATAGCGGAACCAGCGGTACCGTAGTCAACAGTCCATTCAAGCTGACCGTCTGCAACGCCCTGAGCGCCAACAACGAAGGTTACGGTGTACTGGTTAACGGTGGAGGTGTACTTAGCTGTGTAAGTAGCATCGCCGGTAACAGCAACAACTTCAGCATCCCAACCGTCGAAGGTGTAGGTGTACTGAGCGTCAGCTGCCTTATCGGTAGAACCGGAGAAGGAAGGAACTTCACCGTATGCTACGGTATCGGTGTAGGTAACGCCGTCAACGATCCAAGTAATGGTGTATTCGTTAACAGTGGAAGTGTACTTAGCGGTGTAGGTTGCATTGCCGGTAACAGCAACGATTTCAGCATCCCAACCGTCGAAGGTGTAGGTGTACTGAGCGTCTGCAGCCTTATCGGTAGAGCCCTTGAAGGAAGGAACTTCGCCGTAGTTGTAGGTTTCTTCGGTAGAAACGCCGTCAACAATCCAAGTTACAGTGTAGGAGTTGGTGCCGTTGCTGTACTGAGCGGTGTAAGTAGCATCGCCGGTAACAACTGCAATTGCAGGAGACCAACCGGTGAAGGTGTAGGTGTACTCATCGTCAGCAGGCTTGTCGGTGGAACCCTTGAAGGAAGGAGTTGCGCCGTAAGCGTAGGTTTCGGTAGTGGTGTTGCCGTCAACAATCCAAGTTACGGTGTATTCGTTAACGGTGGAGGTGTACTTAGCGGTGTAGGTAGCGTCGCCGGTAACAGCTACGATTTCCTTATCCCAACCGTCGAAGGTGTAGGTATACTGAGCGTCGCCAGCCTTATCGGTAGAACCGGAGAAGGAAGGAACGGTGCCGTATGCTACGGAATCGGTGGTGGTAACGCCGTCAACAACCCAAGTGATGGTGTATTCGTTAACGGTGGTGGAGTACTGAGCGGTGTAGGTAACGTCGCCGGTAACAGCAACGATTTCCTTATCCCAACCGGTGAAGGTGTAGGTGTACTGAGCATCTGCAGCCTTGTCGGTAGTGCCCTTGAAGGAAGGAACTTCGCCTTCGGTGTAGGTTTCTTCGGTAGAAACGCCGTCAACAACCCAAGTTACGGTGTATTCTTCGGGCTGAGGTTCTTCAGAGGGATCTTCGGGAGTTGCGCTGGGATCTACGATTTCGATTTCGATATCGAAGGTAGCAGGTTCAAAGTAACCTTCCCAAGCGTAGTAAAGTTCGTTTACGTTGAGGTCGTATGCCTTGATGGTGGTAGTACCAACGGTAGAAGCTACGTACTTACCAACAACGGTGAT
>JAFQHL010000051.1 GCA_017397955.1 Clostridia bacterium | reverse complement strand
TATAAGAACGTTCTTTTGATACATATAGCTAAGAATCCCGAAAGTAAATTAATCATAAGGAAATTTTTATAAAGTGGCTGATTTCGTTTACCCGAGGGCAGAATAGCATTTTTTTGAAATCAGAGCAATATTTTTTTTGAGCTTGTTGAGAAACTTTTTCATCGCGGCTCCGCGCGGACTTTCACCGCAGTACGCATATCGCGTCGGTCGTACTACAAAAAGCCATTTGTCCACATAGGGCAAATGGCTTTTAAATGACATTTTCTTCGGCGTATTATATATCCCCCCCTCAAAATAATTATCAAAGAAAGGTTGAAATAGTTGCAATTGCGTATTGAACGAACGCGCTCTGCGTTTTATGACAAGAATCAAGCTTGACAAAAGACAATAAATAATTCTAATTATAAGAAATGAGATTGCGCACTTTGTTTAATTTTTTGATTTGTATATGTATTATTGATATAGCAAATACAGCGTTAAGAGCTTCTGAAGAAGTGGATTTATCATGGGTTGAAATACCCGAATCTAATGAAAAAGTCTCATTAGACTTTGGCAATAAATATCATAATTCTAATGAATTTAATATACAGTCCGCGTACGTTTTCCCGGATGACTCCCAACGTACACATAAGATTCTTATTGATGTTATAGCGCGAACTAGAAGACTTGAAATAAGAAGCATAATAAATAACAATTATACACACCATGTTTCGGCTCGCGATGCCCAACAACTTCTTGCCTTTCTCAGCAAAGCCACCCCTCGCCGCACAAGGAGCGATTGGCCGCTTGGCATCGATGATGATATATATATTGTTCTCATAGATAGTGAAGAAAAAGAATACATTATGAGCTGGGATACTCCTCTTCTCTTATGGTATTTTGAAGATGCTAGTGAATATAAAAACATCGTTATCAAATACTGGCACTCAAAAGAATCATCGGAGACGAATTAAAAGGCTTCACACTGACATTACGCAATAGGTTATGCAAATCGCCAAAACAAAAGCTGAATTTTGTCTTTCGTTTGTAACTTTATTTTTATAATGCGTTCTTTCTAAGTTATTTATAACACAAGAAAACTTTCGACTCCCATCGCCCACCCTTAAAGCATAAGCCCCGCGCCTGTCAAGGTGCGGGGCTTATGCTTTATTAGCGTGGCAGGATTCGAACACACGACACCCGGAGGGTGGAGTGGGCTGGGCGCGAGAAAGCGAGCGACCAGCCCCTGTGCCGGGCAGACACCTCTGCCCGGGAAGCCCAAAGGGCCGCAGGGGGCGGGTAGAATCCCATCATCCACCCTTCGCGGGCGTTATTTCGATAAGAGATAACGCCCGCGATTTTTATTTGTAACCTGCTTAATTTTCACCACTTAAGATATTATCAAAGATACTCTAAATTCTTATATATATACTTCAAACAGACCTATAAATTACATTGATATTCTCGGATTAGAAGGAGATAATTCGTATTCATATCTTCCTGTCAAATATAAAACTTTCGAAGATCTTATAAAAGACAGAATAAAAAGTCCCACCACTAATAAACAACAAATAAACAGCTGTTTGTACTCTGTTTTTTATTTTGTACACAAAACTTGGTTTGGACGACGAGTGCAATGGTCACGATGTATAGATAATAACTTTATTAGTCATGTGGCTGTGTACACAACGGATATGTCCATGCCTCTGGGATTTAACCGGCCCATCGATCATGATGAACTCACCGAAGAAGCAAAATCCGCCGGTGTACAAGCAAATAATCAGGTATATTTAGAAACCAGAAAAGATATAGTTTTGATTATAAAAACGTGCAAAAAAGAGAATTACATAACGAAAGTTAAACAGTATTTAAAAGAGATGCAAAACACAAATAAATGGTATAAGGAAATCGAAGACAAAAAGGAGAACAATGGACACGATTGGGCTATTAACGGTCCAAATTGTGCGGAGTTTGCAGCATCTGTGTTGCAGCTATATCTTACAGGTTCTATTGACGGTAGTAAAGTAACTTGGGATACGATTCTTTGGACAGATAAAAAGGCTCCCCGCCCAGAAGAATATAGAAAGTATTTAATGACTGGAGGTGCTGCTGCCGGATTTACGAGTGAAGTAATATATATAGATAAAAAATGGAGTGATAAAGAAAGATAAGCGCACTTATCTATCCTAATATGGGCAACGGGGTATTATTTTACCCTGTAGCCCAGCACATAATGCAAAAAAATCAATACGTTTATTCATAACCATTCACACAACCCGCAATACCGCGAACAAACAAATAAGGAACATTGACCAGCAAAGTGATAGGTATATCCAACGCTACTAACGTAGCATAACTCACGGGGTATGTAAAATAAACGGTATTGGAATATTTTGTTTCGATTGGAAATACCAGATATCTACATTTATTTTCACTTAATTCTATTTTTATTTTATACGCCTCATCAATCTCCAAGCAATCCTCCCTGCTATTTATGCGTCTTATATCATCGAATATTTCTTCCCCATACGCTTCCAAACCTAATTTTTTTCTATTTATTATCGATTTTGCAAGCTCTTCTGATATTTGATAATAAACAACATCAAATCCTGTTTCTTTTACTCCAAAAAACGACCCATCCTTATTTATATCATAAAATTCCAGTAATGGGTATGTTTTTTTTGCGCTGCCAGTAAATGAGCCTACATACCATGCGTTTTGTTTTCTATAAATAAAAGCATCTTCAGGAATCAAAGCGACTTCATAAGAATGACTGAACTCTCGTATATTTTGACCAAATCTAGATACGCAGCTTGTTTGAGATAAACACAAAGATATAACAATAAACAAAAATCCACTCCGCATAATTAATAAAAAATAGCCCCAACTACTTGTCTTATTTTTCATGAATGCAAACCGTTGCAAGGTATTAACTAAATACATATAAAACCTCCTATCTTTTGTGTATGTGCCTGTTGTATCATACTATACCCTCTGTTGTCAATCCATTTTTTGCGCGGTTTTAGAGCGGTTTTGGAGCGTTGCGGTTGTAAAATCAAATGCGACACCAAAAAGTCCTTACTGATACTCTCAGCTTACTGATACTCTCATAGTCAGCCCCTCTCCGTATCACGTAAAAGGCTTCAAGCTTTTTGCGTTTTTGTTAAGCTTTGTATATAGGTGTCTTAAATGTTATATTTTCTTTCGACTCCCATTGACGACCCTTAAAGCATAAGCCCCGCGCCTGTCAAGGTGCGGGGCTTATGCTTTATTAGCGTGGCAGGATTCGAACACACGGGTCAAGCCCAAAAATTGTGTTGAACTTATTAAACTATTCACAGGTATAAAAATAACCTCATTCAAGTTAAGTTAATATAAAAATGCTTTCTTGAATGAGGCTGTTTAGTATGCTTAATCGCATTTTTCTACACTGTAGGTAAGAGGAATAGCTGATTCTTCATAATCGATATTCCATTCAATGTTCCTAATCTTCATAATTCCTGTGTTTTGATTTAAATTTAATAAAAATACATATTTTGTGCTATTAAATCCAAATGTATGTGTAGAAATTATTTTTTATTGACATTTAATTATTTTTTTGTTTTTATTGCAAAAAGTCATATAAAGAGGATTATGAGAAAACAACAAAGCTTTTATATAAATCCAAAAGGCGAAGAATTACCTTACGGACGTTTTGATGTCTGCTCTCTACCATGCAACGGGTGGCTCAAAACAAGCTTGGGAGATATTTACCGTTTTATCAAGATAGGAGCAAATGATGTTCTTGATTTGGACAAAAAAGAATTTTATCCCGTAGGCATCCTACCTATGGGGGGCTTGATATATAAGAACCAACGCAATCAATTCGGTGTTTGGTCTTTATCAGAAAACCGCCCAATTCTCGCTGCTCTGTATAACCAAATATACGCTACTGTGCCTAATTACCCCAATCATTATATTGTCAGGTCAAAGGATGACAGATTACAAATTAGGTGTGACGGGGATGAATTGATGCAAGATTTGGGGGATATTAAAGGAAGTCCTTCTTATTATTTAGAAGAAAGTTCACCCAAATTATTAAAACCCATAATGCAATGTGGAGAGAAACACTACATATGCATAGATCTTTACACGGGACAGGAATGCAGTCCTGCTTTTCGGTGTATTGGTGCACTGATGGATGGATTACGTTATATGCAAGATTTATCGGGAGCACAATACTTTGTAAACGAAAACTGGGAGAAAGTACTCGCGTTCCCCTCCGGGTTGGAACCTGAAGCAGAAGAATACAAGCCTAAATATACGCATTATGATCTCCTTCTTCCGTATGTGACTATAAGGAATATCAATAACGGAAGAATTGTTGTTCATTCTCAAAATCAAGGCACCTATGTGATGGACTTCTCCGGGAACATCATTATTCCGCCTAATAAATATCGTGACTGCTATTTGCTCGGAGAGAATCGTATTTACATCCAAAACAAAAAAAATCACGGAGCTATTGCGGATATAGACGGAAACGTGTTATCTTCTTTTGTCTATAGAAATGAATTTTTACTTAATGGTTTTCAGCAAAAAACAATCTGTCTGGCGAAGTGGCTTGGTCCCAGAAAGGTTATGTATGGATGTATCTCTCCCGATTTAGAAGAGCTCTTACCTTTCGAATATGAATATTGTATAGCAGGCTTTGTCGATAACATCGGTGTAGTAACCGTATAGAGCTAAAAGTCAACTTTGATTTACATACATCGGGAATCTCTAAAAACTCTGGTACCCTCACAAATTGGTAGTTGTGGGGGAGAACCCGCGAGCGGTAGCGAGCCGAATTTTTGAGCCCCGAGGGGCGTCATAGAATAGCCCGGGCGTGGAGCCGCGTAAGCGGCGGAACCCCGGGAAATATGCAAAAAAATAGATGCGAACCCCGCAAGGGGTGGCATAATGTTGCGCTTTGAATTAAGGCATTATATGTATTTACCCCCATATTTAAGCCACGCATTATGTCACCCCTCAACCGGGGTTCCTATTTGTTTGTACGTTTCCCCGGGGTTTCCGGCTTCGGCAAGCCTACGCCGTGACAAGCCGCCGCTGACGCGGCTACACCTCCGGGCTACCATATATCGCCCCTCACCGGGGCTCTGATTTCGGCGGGCATTCGCCCGCAGGGTATCCCCTACAAATTACCATTTGGCGAGTTTTTCGAGGTCCCCAAATTGTACTTTAATGCTTGGTTCAGAATAAATCGGCTCAATATTGGCTTGTAATCGGCTCAAAATTTGATAAAATGAGCCGTAAATAAGAAGAAATTGAGCCGAAAGGGAGAACTCCATGCTAAAAGAACAGATTTTTGAATTATTCTGGAGCCATGCCAGCCTCAGCAAAGCCGAGGTTATGGCAGCCCTGTCTCAAGAAGTGAGCGATGCTTCAGTTAAGCGAGCTTTGCAACAATTGGTAAAAGACGGAAAACTACTTATTAGCGGAGCGGGTCGCTCTACTCGTTACCACATATCTCCGCATGGACGCTTGCTTTCTACAATCAATCTCGATACCTATTACAGCCGCGACATTGATGAGCGAAGCATTATCAGCAATTTCAATTTTGAGTTGCTGAGCTCGGTTCTGCCGGGGACAATTCTGTTTACAGACGAAGAAGAGAAACACCTTCAGTCCCTCCAATCGGAGTTCCGTTTCAACATCAGCCAGCTTTCAGATGCCGCAAGACACAAGGAGATGACACGTCTCGGTATTGATTTAAGCTGGAAATCGTCTCAGATTGAGGGCAACACCTATACATTGCTGGAAACGGAGAGATTATTATTGGAACAACGCACAGCTGAGGGCAAAACACGTGATGAAGCTACCATGCTTCTGAATCACAAAGCTGCATTGGATTACATTGTATCAGAGCCGGATTATTTGCAACATCTGAGTGTAGCTCTCATCGAGGACATTCACAGTATACTCGTACGCGATTTACAGGTTGATAGAAACATACGTCACCGCCGTGTGGGTATCACAGGTACGAATTATCGGCCGCTTGATAATGAATATCAAATCCGTGAAGCATTGGAGTCAACCTGCAACCTTGTGAATGCGACTCCTTGTATTTTTTCAAAAGCGTTGCTGGTGCTCGTCCTGCTTTCCTATATTCAAGCATTTATGGATGGTAATAAACGTGTGGCGAGACTAACCTCCAATGCGGTGTTGATAGCGCACGGATATTGTCCGCTTTCGTTCCGTAGTGTAGAATCCATCGATTACAAGAAAGCCATGTTGATTTTCTATGAGCAAAATAATATCTCGGCATTCAAGAAAATCTTTATGGAACAATTCGAGTTTGCCGTGAAGACTTATTTCTAACACAGCGTTTTGAACAGTCGCAAAGTTTGAGCCTGTTGAGTTAAACCAACTTTTATCGCCAATACAAAAGAATGAATTGCGTCTTTCATTTGCAACTTTATTTTTATAATAAACTCTTCCTAAATCCCTTACAATGTAAGTTTTTTTGAATCCTTCTCATTAGGGGATGATTTTGTTTATCTGAGGGTAGAGTAACATTATTTTGAGCTCAATTCAACGATTGTTCTTACTCTATTATTGTCACTTCGTAAATATTATTGTTTAACTCTACATATAAAACAACTACTTCTCCGTTGCCGAAAGGCCTCACCATCACAACATTGTGGATTGCATCATAATAAACATCTCCGATAACCTTTAAATCCCAAAGGGCTTTTTCTTGTTTATTTTTCGGAGCCCGAGTGTACATTTCTTTTATATAACCTATATTATTAAGAAAGGGCAAATGATGTGTCAAATTAATAACTTGCAGATCCGTTTTGATTTGCTCTATTGCTTTTTCTTGGAGAATCGCAATTTCTTTCGACATTTCTGATGTGACTATTTTAACATCGTTAAGAGCATCGTTGGCTTTTAACTGTAGGGGGCATGTTAAAAAAATAGCCATAAAGAAACAAAAAAACGGTTGATGTATCATAGCTCTCTAACTATAAAATATTCTGAACATTAAGTCAAACTAATTCGCTGATAAAATAACTGCGGCGCATTTTTGAGGGGATTCATGCTAAAAGCGCCTATTTGAACGGTATAATTATGTTAGCATCTCAACAACAGGAGCGACATAGACCACCTTTTATACGACTACGAGCCGCGGGGGCAAAGTTATTTTTTACGCGTAAGGAAACGGCGGGCAAAGGCATCGAGCTCGGGCACACGGAAGAGGAAACAGGCGGCAAGATAGATACCACCCACCACAATACCGCCGATAGCCAAGGCGGAGAAACGCGCAAAGAAGCCCCACTCCAAGAAGCCGGTAAAGAAGAGCTCACGGGTTTGCCAACAAATAATACCTAACACAGCACCGGCACCCAAAATACGGAGCAACCCGGGCACCAGTACGGAGCATGCCATGCTGCCCAACAAGTGACGCAGGTAGAAGAAATAGAAGAAGAAGTTAAGGGTGGTAATGATAGCCGTGGTGACAGCCAACCACATAACCCCCAGCCCGAGCACATGCACAAAATAGTAGTTGAGAGTAATGGAGATGGCACAGGCCAACAGTGCCAAACCGGCAGGGGCCCAGGGTTTCTCCAAGGCCAGGAACACAGGCTGCAGCACCTTCATGCCGGCATAGCCCAACAGACCAAAGCAATAAGCGCCCAACACCTGCCCCATCAGCTGCGAGGCCGTGGCATCGAAACGCCCGCGCTGGAAGAAAATGCTCACAATCTCTTGCCCCCAAAGACCGAGGATTACGGCAGAGGGAACGGCAAAAAAGGCAACAAAGCGCATGGCAGCTGCCAAATGCTCGGGTATCTCATTATTGCCGCGTGTAAGGCTCATGCGAGAGACGGAGGGCAACACCACCATACCGACGGCCACGCCGAAAAGTGCTACGGGGAGCTGCCAGAGGTGGAACGCACCGGAGAGTGCCGTCACTGCCCCACCGGGCAAATACAAGGCAAAAGAGGTGTTGATAAACACTTGGGTTTGTGTGATACCGGCAGCAATAACACCGGGAATCATCAGCATCCAAATACGGCGAACGGCGGGGTCCGTAAACGCAAGTTTACCGGCAGCAAAGGCAAGGCCAAGCTTCCATTGCGGGCGGTAGCCTTTGCGGCGCAAGGCGGGCAACTGCACCAGTATTTGCGCGGCACCACCCAACACCACGGCAATGGCAAAACCATACAAGGCTGTCGGGCCGAATGCAGGGTCTATCACCCAGCCCAACAAGCAGCCCACCGCCACTGTGGTAAGATTAAATGCAGCACTGGCTAAATTGGGTAAGCCGAAGATACCGAACACATTGAGAGCCCCCATGCAAAGTGCGGACAAGGAGGCCATAAGGATAAACGGCCACATGATGCGGCATAAATCTGCAGCAAGGCCGATAAAGTTTTGCGTTTCTACACGCAAGGCACCGGCAGGGGCACGGCGCTCTGCAGAGAGCTTAACCGCTTGCCCGGGTGTCAGTTTCTCCACCGCAGACACGCGGATGAGGCATTGCTCCGCAGGCTCTACGGCAAGGGGAGCCTGCAAGGCAAAGGCGGCTTGGCAGCGGCCATCCGCATCCTCCGTAACACCTTGGTAAACGGCAGGCACTGTCATGGCGGCAGGGGCTGTTACAGCTGCCGGCATTTCAAAATTCACCACAGCGCGCTCGGGATATAAAGATTTAATAAAAAGCCCCGAAAGCAGCACACCGGCCCCCACAATAATGAGCATGAGGGAGATAAGCTGAGAGACCACTTGATGCGCAATGTTCCAGGCGGCATCGGGGCCGTCCTGTTTCTCCACCTTGCTCATCACACTGGTGAAACTTTGAGAGAGCGCCCCCTCTGCAAACATATCTCGCAGCATGTTGGGCACGCGGAATGCGGTGAGGAAGGCATCCAACGCGGCGGTAGCACCAAAAAGCGCGGTGTACACAATCTCTCTCAACAAGCCCGTGAAACGGCAGCAAAAAATGGCAGCCGTTGCTATCATGCTTTTTTTATGGAGAGAAGACATGGGGAAGTACGAAATACGAAATACGAAGTACGAATTCGTAAGTAAGAAGTATTAACGGATCTTGGTGGGGAGCGGTTCTTTGATCTTTCTGATAACCTGGCGGGCTACTTTTTCATTGTATTTGCCGCCCATCACCACATAGGTACGGGCAAACTCACGCACGGCATCCTCGTAGAGCTTGGGATCCGCCTCGTTCAACTTAGCGCGGCTTTCTTCATCCATTTGCTCAATGGCACGTACCACAAGCTTAAGGCGCTCCAGCGCGCGTTCGTCGTCTTTCTCCGTCTTACGTTCAACAAGGGCAAGATTCATGCGGGCACGCAGGGTTTTGCCATCCGTCAAATCGGGGTGAGACTCCTCCACAATGGCAACAGACTCCTTAACCCAGGTAATGGCCTCGCTGTAGTTTTCCGCAGCAACGTAATAATCTGCAATTTCTTTAGCGATATCGGCAAAGGACCACTTGCTGTCCTTAATGAGTGCCTCGTTCTCCTTCATCATATCGCGGCAACGTTTAATCAGCGTAATACGCTCCTCTCCCTGGGCATGCTCTGCCAAAAAGGAAAGGCTCTTAAAGATAGCGGGTTGCTCCGTTTCATGCTCCAACAGGTAGCGGTAGTCCACCACAGCCTCAGCAATGGCACCGCGAGCCTCGTTAGCACGGGCACGCATGCGGGTGTGCTTCATCTCCATGTCTCGCAAGGCTTGGTCTTTAATACCATAGCCACGGGCAAAGGCATCCGACAAAGTGAGGTATTGCACGCATTGGTCATACTGAGCCAGGCGGAAACACACATCGCCCAGCATGGTGTAGCACTCCGGGAGTCGGCGGTCGGTATCCGGGAACTTGAGCATGGAGTCCAAGGCTTTGAGCAGGTTAGCCTGAATGGCTTGCAGCTCTTCCTTACGGCGGGCGGGGTTCTCCAGACTGCGGGATGCCTCATTGAGCAAGAGCTTGCCCGTGGCAGGGCAGTCCGGCCAGCCGGCCCCCTCCAACAGGTTGCGCACTTCATCCCACTCTGCCTGCAAGGCGCCGGAGACCTCTGCACAGCGCAGTTTGAGGGCAGCGGCCTCCACAGCGAGCTCGGGCTTACCTTTAAGGCGGGCATTTACCTGCTCACGGCGCAAAATATCCATGGCTTGGTAGGCCTCATTTTTCTTGTCCATTTGCTCGCAAGTTTCCACATAGCGGCGAATGGAGTTAAGCAGGAGGGATGTGGTTTCTGCCGGCTCATTTACCAAACGATTTTGCAGTTGCTTTTCAAGCTTGAGCTGAAAATCGAAATCATTTTTCTCCTTAGCGAGGGCGGCAATGCGGTCTAACCCTTCAATGGGGGCAATGGACTCAATCTCAGGCACAATGGGTTTAACGGTAGCCCACTCACCTTCATCCACCAAGCGGTTGGCAAGCACCCAAAGGAAACGGCGGCGGGTCTCCTCGCTCTTAATCCACCCCATGCGCAGGGTGCGGTCCTCGGCCATGCGCAGCAGGGCGGGTCTGTCGCCGGAGAGGTCTGCAAGCAGGCGGTTCAAATTGGCGTTAGCCTCTGTGTCATCTGCCACAACAATGGTTTTGCCTTTAAAATGGCTCACAATATCATCCCCCACAGCAAAGTAGCCCCAAGTAAGCAGGGAGATAAGGGTAAGAGTCACCGCAGCAATGGGCAAGGCATGGCTGGTGTTTTTACGCTTCGGTCTGTATCGACGGTACATGGTATAAAATTTCTGTTAACAATAAAAGGTTTACGGTTCTTCGCTCTCATCTTCGCCATGCTCAACCTGCGAGGGGAGCACAGCGCCTTTAGCTGTACAAGAGCGCAGTTGAACATCAATCTCCTCCACACGCTCATGGTCATCGGGCAAGCGTTTTTTGAGGGAATCCCAGACAATGGCGGCGGCGGTCCACTGCTTGAGCTGGGTAAGAGCATAGGCCCGTGCAAACAGAGCCTCAATGAGCGCAGGGTTTTGAGTATCCCCGGCCTCTTCGTATAAGCGGGCGGCTTCGCCGTAGGCATCTGCCGCAGCCTGAACGCTGCCATTCATATCATGAATGCGAGCCAGTATCAACTGCACACGTGCCTGCCCTGCCAAGTCTGTCGGGAAATGGGCTTGGCGTATTTGCAGGCACTCCGTCAGATATTGGGCGGCTTTTTCATTGAGGCCCTGAGCCAAACAGCATTGAGCCACACCCTCCAACGGTTGGGCCCGCAGGGCTACATTCTCACCGGTGCGGGCAAGGGCATTTTCAAAATCCTGCTGAGCGGAGCCAAAGTTTTCCTTTTGCAGATTCAGCCACCCGCGCTGGTCGTACAAGCAATTCCAAAACGGGGAGGCCTCCGGCTCATGGGTCATGGCTACCCCCTCTGCACGGTATAACAAAGCCAAGGCAATATCCGTATTGCCGTTCTCTTGCTCGATGCGGGCTAAATCTCTTAACGCGAGCAACATGTAGGGAGCCCCGGAGGGGGAGTCGCCCAAGCGGCGCAAGCCGTCTCTCAACATGGCGGTGGCACGCTCTTTATCCCCTTTTTCCAACAACAGAGAGCCCACGCAAACGGCGGCACTAGCCAGCTCGGGCTGTTGCTCCAGGTTCACCTGCTCCAGTGCTTTTTCAAAGCAACGGTTGGCTTTTTCCATAGCAACGGCAGTGCCCTGCTCTCTGTACAAGCGACCTTTCGTTACCAAAATACCGGCCACAAGCTCATGGCCTTTTTCGCCGAGCTCCGACGCCAGTTTGGCGTAACGAGAGAGCTCCTTCTGCAGTAAATCTGAGTCTGTAACAGCTACCTGCAATAAGGACAAACGCTCATTGAGCAGGTTCAAACGTTGTGCCGTATCGCCTGTGCTCTTGTGGTAAGCATCTGCGTAATCATAGTAGTAAGCAGATTCCGCATAGTGCTTATCCGCAGCAAAAGCGCGCGCTGCCACCAACGCACGGCGTACCCATAGGGAGGAAGCGCTCTTTTGCTGAGCTAAAAGCTCGCGCAGCATAGTATCTGCCTCCTGCGGCAAGCCTCTGGTAATAAGTGCCTGCGCCAAGGTCCACGTGGCCTCTTGGCGCACAATATCGTCCTTAATCCATGCTAAGGCCTGCTTGTAGTTTTGGGCCGTTTGCACCAGCACGGCATCATCTGCCGAGCCCGTTTGCATGAAATGGCGCAGGTTTTCTACCGCTCGGTCATTAACGGATTTCATTACCTCGCCGGAGGCCACACCCTCCGCATAGCCACGTTCTACACCAAAGTGATACGTAGCGTACTCCACCCCCAGCAAGGTAGCAACACCGAGACCGATAGCGATGTACTTCACTATCGGTCGGAGCTCAAGGTCGCTTTCCTGAGGCTCAGGCTGATGATGATCCGGCTGAGAATGCATCCGAACAGTTACGGCTTGAGTCATTGAGTATCAGGCAGACACCTGATCCAGATTGAAAGCGGCATGCACCACGCGGGCCGCCATCTCGATATCGGCAGCATCTACGGTGGTGGTAATGCGAATCTCTGAGGTGGCAATCATGCCGGTTTGGATACCGGCATCTGCCAGTGTTTGGAACACCGTGGCAGCCACACCGGGGTTGGAGCGCATGCCCACACCCACTACGGAGAGCTTGGCAAGGCCGGCCTCGGTCTCAAGCTTGGCGGTGGGCCCCAGCTTGGGCAGCACCGTCTTAAGGGCAGCCTGAGCAGCACCCAGGTCATTCATGTTCATGGTGAAAGACTGGCGGGCCTGGCCGTCATGAGCCGTGTTAGCCACAATCATATCCACGTTGATTTCTGCCTTGGCAAGGGCAGAGAGGATAAGGGCGGTGTAGGCCACGGGAGCCGTGATGCCGGAGACAGTCACGCGGGCCTGATTACGTTCGATTGAGACGCCGCGAACAACGAGCGACTCCATAGCTGAGTTTTCTTCTTGCACAATGGTACCGGGGTTAGAGTTCATGGAATTGCGGACTTCAAACACCACGCCGAACTTCTTAGCGAACTCGACGGAGCGGGCCTGCATCACTTTGGAGCCACTGGAGGCCATCTCCAGCATCTCCTCGTAAGAAAGAACAGGAATCTTGCGGGCATCTTTCACCACGCGGGGGTCACAGGTGTAAACGCCGTCCACATCTGTGTAAATTTGACAGAGGTCAGCCTTGACGGCAGCGGCCATGGCTATGGCAGACAAATCTGAGCCGCCACGGCCGAGGGTATGGATGGTGCCATCCTTGGTAACGCCTTGAAAACCGGCGCACACCACAATGCAATCTTCATCCAGCGCCTGCAATACTTTTTCCGGCTGAATATTGTCTATACGGCCACGCGTATGGGAGCCATAGGTGCAAACACCGGCCTGAGCCCCCGTAAAGCTGCGGGCTTTATACCCCATATCTGTAATGGCCATGCAAAGCAAAGCAATGGACTGCTGCTCGCCCGTAGCCATCAGCATATCAAGCTCGCGCTCAGGCGGGTTATCCATCACCTCATGAGCCAAGGCAATCAGCTTATCCGTCACACCGCTCATGGCAGAGATAACGGCCACAACCTTGTTGCCGGCATTCTTGGTTTCAATTAACCTGCGAGCCACATTGCGGATGCGGTCAATCGTCCCCACGGAGGAGCCACCATATTTCTGTACTATCAGGGCCATAATAATCAGTCGTTAAAAGTTTCTATACGGAATACCGCCGGGTGACGGTCTATATACTCGTTATCTGCCAATTCTCTCAGCACATACTTAAGGCGCACCCACTTGCACGCATGCACCATGAATACCAAGTGATTGCGGCGCACCCCATTTTCATCCACAGACTCATTGGTGGATGTAGTGGCGGAGATATCCACATCATACTTAGCAAACTTGGAGGCAATGGCGGCAATCACACCGGGGCGGTCTTGCACGCGAAAACGCACATAGTACGGCGTTACGGTTTCGCCCATGGGCAAAATACTCATCTCCTTGGTGTAGGGCTGGAACCCGGTGTGGTAATCTGCCAACCTGCACTCACGCATAGCCAGCACAATATCGCCGATAACGGCACTTGCCGTGGGGTTCTTACCGGCACCTCGGCCATAGAAAATGGACTCACCCACAATATCACCCTTCACGGCAATGGCATTGAATACGCCATCCACCTTGGCAAGCAGGTATTCTTTGGGTACAAAGCTGGGTTGAACACGCAGCTCCAGAGTATCTGTTTCGGCATGGTGTTTAATAACCACCAACAGCTTGATGGTGTACCCCAGTTGGTCTGCCAACTTAAAGTCTACACTCTCCACGCGCTCTATGCCGTAAACGGCAATTTTGTCGGGATTAAGCGGTGTACCGTAGGCCAACATGGCCAGTATGAGGGCTTTATGCGCGGCATCCCACCCATTGATATCAAAAGTGGGGTCAGCCTCTGCAAAGCCGAGCTTTTGAGCTTGTTCCAACGCCTCATGAAAGGGCATACCCTGCTCCTTCATGCTGGTTAAAATATAATTACTGGTACCGTTAATAATACCGGCAATATATTCAACCTTGTTGCAGATAAGGGAGTTTTGCAAACTTTGCACAATCGGTATACCGCCACCGCAAGAGGCTTCGAAGTAAAGCGGGGTTCCTTTTTCAGCGGAAAGGGTAAAAAGCTCGCTGCCATATTGAGCCAACACGGCCTTGTTACCTGTCACCACGGGTTTACCGGCTTGCAGCGCGGCTTTTACAAGCTTGTAGGCTTCATCCGTACCACCGATAAGCTCAATAATGATATCAATATCCGGGTCATTAACCAGCTCACGCCAATCATCCGTCAACAAAGCGGGGTCTACCTCAATTTCCCGATGACGATTCAGGTTACCTACAGCTATCTTCTTAACAGCAAAGGGAATCTGCGCACGAGCCTCAAGCAGCTCATAATTACGGCACAGAGTTTCATATACCCCTGAACCCACGGTACCAAGCCCGGCCAAACCTAACTGTAGCGTGTCACCTATCATACGCGTGGCGAAATTATACAGCAATTTCAGATGCCACTCAAGCCTATAATCCGCCATGTCGAAAATTCGCATTAGGACAAAAATATGCGCACCGAAATTGCCCCTAGAGCAAAGGAAAAGTCTCGCTTGGACACAATTGCGCACTATAATATGCATATGGTGCTTAAAATAAAAGAAGAAGACAGGGGCTCGTATGTCTATGAAGCT
>JAFQHL010000050.1 GCA_017397955.1 Clostridia bacterium | reverse complement strand
TGTCCATCGACAATCCTCCGTAGCGGTGTACAATGTTGCCTCTACGGGCAACATTGTTGACGCTACGGGCAACATTTGTCAATCAAAAAGTGGCTTAAAAAGCCAAAATGATGGCCTTCGGCCCCCCCCTTAGATAAGAGTGTTTTATATTTTTTCCCTTTACCTGAGTTCAAGGTACTACCTATCCTATCCCAACCATCCTTTTCCGCTCTTTTTTTTTGCCCTCTGTCTTTTGGGTTATCTTTTCCTTTTTTGAGCCTCTACGGGCCTTTTAGAGCGTTTTTTGACCATGTTCTGTGGCTAGTTCCAACCTACAAGTTGGTAGCTGGCTGCCACCAGCTACGAACTTGCCCGCTCGGCGTTTCACTTCTTGCGGGATCTGACTCCTCTTTCGGTGCGCCTCCGGCGCAAAAATCCTGCCAGCTTACCGCCTGTTGGCGGTTGCGCTGTCATGATTTTTCCCCTCAATCGGAGCAAAGACAAAAAACAATTCTGGCTCACCAAGGGAAATTTCCCCGCGTCGCCGCCACTGCATCAGTGACGGCGGCTCCGGGGGAAATTTCAGCCCCTGCCTTTGCCCCCAGCGGGGGCAGCGCGAGCATCGCGAGCGCGGGGGGAATCCTTCTGCCTTTCCTGCCTTTTCGCTTCCCGCAGGGGCGCACGACATTGCTTGCAATGTATAAGTGCGCTATTAGGTATTTTTTGTCTTTCTGTCTTTTTGCCTTTTGGCTCTCCCCGTCCGCTCCCCTCGTGCCCCCAGCGGGGGCGGAGGGGGAGAGCCTGTTTTTTTGATTTTTGAGCGAGTGAAATGAGGCAAAAAGCGTGAAAAAGGCGGAGCCTTTGGCGCGCCTTTTTGCCGAATGGAAGGAAGCGAGAAAATGAAAAAACGTTTATAACAATTTTACCAAAGTAGCCACTGTAGCAACGGCCGCCGCTATCATTGCCCCTAATCGAATAGTTAGACGATATTCAAGATCACGAAGTTTTCCCTCTAAAGAAGTCTCTAAATCTTTTAGGTCACGTTTTGTAGCTAGTTGTTCTTCAATAACTTCTCGTATGGCTTGTGTTTGAACTTCTGCTTGTTCACGAGTAAATCCAGCTGCCTCTAACTTTTTTGCATAATTAAGACTATCAAATGTAATTGTAGTCATACTATTTCCTTTTAAGACTTTAAATCTTTCGGAATAGCATCTTGAAAGGATGTCACCTTTGCCCGACCAATGGCTGACTTGCGTTCTTTAATACCATGACCAAGCCCACCAGAAAAACAAAATGCTGGACTTACCATATAGGTATTACTGCGGCCAGATTTTGGTCCACAAATTAATATTCCTAATGAGATAAGTCTTTTTATAGCATGGCAGACTTTTGCACGGTCAAGTCTTAGTTCTCTAGCTACTTCGGCTTGATTTACATAAACAAAATTTCCTATTCCGATTGTACCCATTATATAATCACGAACTCTATATTCTGTTTGAGTCAATGGTTTTTCCATCTTCGCTTGTTCTGTCATACTCAATCCAACCTCTGATTCATCTTGCCATAATAATAACCATCTTGTAGGATAATTTTTTGCTTTTGGTGGAGTAAAATAGGCTTGCATTGGTGCTTGAGTCTCAGACTCCGGCACAATCGTTGCCAAGCCATGGGGGTAAGTCAGGCCTTTGTCCATCGACAATCCTCCGTAGCGGTGTACAATGTTGCCTCTACGGGCAACATTGTTGACGCTACGGGCAACATTTGTCAATCAAAAAGTGGCTTAAAAAGCCAAAATGATGGCCTTCGGCCCCCCCCTTAGATAAGAGT
>JAFQHL010000013.1 GCA_017397955.1 Clostridia bacterium | reverse complement strand
TTATACCGAAAGGCGGTGCGGAAATGGAAAACCGAAAGAGAAATATACAGATGAAGTTTTACGTTACGGAAGAAGAAAAGCGGCTGATCGACGAGAAGATGAAGCAGCTTCCCATAAAGCAGTATGGGGCATACTTCCGTAAAATGGCGATAGACGGGTATATTCTTGTCGTTGACCGAAGCGACACAAAAGCATATATCCGGGAACTGCAAGCGGTGAGCCGGAACATCAACCAAATTGCAAAACGCGCCAATGCGACGGGGACGGTTTACAGGCAGGATATAGAGGACATTAAAAAGGCGGTGGACGAGATATGGCGGTTACAAAGACGCACCCTATTAAATCAACCTTAAAGGCTGCGATAGACTATATCTTAAATCCCGAAAAGACAGACGGGAAGCTGCTTGCGTCCTCTTTCGGCTGCGGGCTGGAAACCGCCGATATTGAGTTTGCATGGACGCGGGAAGCTGCCGGAGATCGCGGCACACATTTAGGGCGGCACTTGATACAATCCTTTGCGGTGGGAGAAACCACACCGGAAGAAGCGCACAAAATCGGCATGGAACTTGCCGGGGCGGTATTAGGCGGCAAGTATGAGTTTGTTTTGACAACTCACGTCGATAAAGACCATCTGCATAATCACTTGATTTTTAACTCGGTCAGCTTCGTTGACTACAAAAAGTACCATTCCAACAAACAAAGCTATTACCATATCCGGCGCACCAGCGACAGGATATGTAAAGAGCATGGGCTATCCGTCGTCGTGCCGGGACAGGACAGAGGGAAAAGCTATGCGGAATATACCGCCGAAAAGCAAGGTACAAGCTATAAAGCCAAGCTGAAAACGGCGATAGATAACCTCATTCCCCGAGTGAAAGATTTTGACGAACTGCTGCGCCGCTTGCAGGAAATGGGATATGAAATCAAACAGGGCAAATACATTTCTTTCCGCGCCGCCGGACAGGAACGGTTTACCCGCACAAAGACGCTCGGCGCGGCCTATACGGAAGAAGCGATAAAGGAGCGTATCAAGGGCGTGTATGTTGCCAAAACAAAAACGCTGCGGGAAGATAAAAAAATCCGGCTTGTCGTTGATCTTGAAAACAGTATCAAAGCCCAACAGTCGGCGGGCTATGAACGGTGGGCGAAAATCCATAATCTGAAACAGGCTGCTAAAAGCATGAACTTCCTAACCGAAAATAAGATTGAGTATTACAGCGAACTTGAAAGCAAAATCGCGGATATTATGACCGCCCATGACGCGGCGGCAAAGGCGGTTAAGGAAGTGGGACAGCGTATGTCTGATTTGTCGCTGCTTATCAAGCACACCACCACATACCGACAGTTAAAACCGATTTACGATGAATACCGAAAATCGCCGGACAAGGAAAAGTATCTGCGGGGACATGAAAGCGAAATTATCCTGTTTGAAGCTGCGGCAAGGGCATTAAAGGAAATGCAGATAAAGAAGCTGCCCGATCTCGCCGCGCTGCGCAAGGAGTATAGAAGCTTAAACGACAGGAAAACCAAATTGTATGAAGATTATCGGCAAGCCAAGAAGCAAATGCAGGAATACGGCGTTGTCAAAAAGAACGTCGATAGTATTCTTTACCCGTCCCAAAGCAGGGCGCGGGAGCAGGAGCGATAAGGCGCAAAACATGGGGTGGCAAGTGGAATGTTAAGGGCTGAAAACGCCTGTGTTTCTGCGGCTTCCAGCGCATGAAAACGACATAGACGATAAAGTATATTCAAACCCGCAAAAACGGCTTTCTAATTGTCCACGCAAGGAACAAAAAAGAACAGGGGCGCGGTGCCGGAACTCGGCAACC